>JBAZVD010000001.1:0-600000 GCA_041661065.1 Candidatus Peribacteraceae bacterium | reverse complement strand
GGCAAGCTGCGCGCGAACATCGAGGTCCCCCGCGACACGGCCGAAACCGAAGTCCTCGCAAAGGCCAAGGAAGAGGAGAATGTGAAGAAATTCCTCACGGGGCCTTTGAAGAAAGAGGTGTATGTGAAGGGGAGGTTGGTGAATCTTGTGGTGTGATTGTCGGCTTGACGGGTTCTGCGGGATGATCGTTTCCGCTACACTCTGCGGGTGCCACACCCCTTCGACCGTTATGCGGCGTTCACGGACGTGGAAGCGCTCAAGGCGGCTTCCGAGCGTCCCCTGCGCAAATCCATGCGCGTGAACACGCTCAAGTGCTCCGTACCGGAGTTCCTGGAATGGGCGGCGAAGAAAGGATGGACCGTGGCGCCGGTGCCGTGGTGCGAAGAAGGGTTTTTCATCGATCGCGAAGACCGGCACTCGGCTTTGGGGAAGGATCTCCTCCACCTCCTCGGGCATGTGTACATGCAGGAAGCGGCCAGCATGTTCCCTGTTGAGCTCCTGGACGTGCAGCCGGGGCATGCGGTGCTGGATATGGCCGCAGCCCCCGGGAGCAAGACGACGCAAGCATTGGCCAAGATGGGGTCCAAGGGCGCGGCCGCGCAGGGCGTGCTCATTGCGAACGACGTCCAGGAAAAGCGGTTGTGGACGCTCAAGGCCGCGCTCCACCGCAGCGGCGTTACGAACAACATCGTGACGAAGAAGGTGGGCCAGTGGTTCGGCAAGCAGATGACGGAGAGGTTCGACCGCGTGCTGTGCGATGCTCCCTGCACGGCGCAGGGCACGGCGCGGAAGGACAGTGACGCCCTTCTCTACAGCTCCGAGGAAAATGCCGGCAAAATGGCGCGGCTCCAGAAGGAGATGCTCGAGGCGGCCATCCATGCCGCCAAAGTGGGCGGCCGCATCGTCTACTCCACCTGTACGCTCACGCCGGAGGAGAACGAAGGGGTGATAGCCTACATACTGAACAAATATAGTGAACAAGTAGAAGCCCTGGATGCAGGGTTGATCGCGAAATCCGGATTGGAGAAAGCCATCGAGGATTCCCACCGCGTCCAACGGCATATCGGCGTGGGTCCCTTCCCTTCCCTGCGTCTGTGGCCCCAAACATTCGATACGGAAGGGTTCTTCTGCGCGCTCCTGCACAAGAAAGCGCCAACGAGGAAGGGGGAAAGGCTGCCCGCTGTGCGGTTCCAGGAGGACCCGGTACCACGGTCGCGGCAGAGGGAATTGGAGAAGGGACTGGAAGAGGCGTACGGCACGCCGTTCCTCTTCCCGGGGGAACAGCTCTTCCAGCGGGGTACGCAACTCATCCTCTCCACGGAGGAGGTCTCCTCCTTCCACCTTCCCGTGCAGGACTACGCGCTGGGCATGCCGTTCGGCCGCCGTCTTGAAGACACCCGCCTTCGCCCGGACGCAGACCAAGCGACGGCCGGAAGGCAAGGCCGCGTGCGCATCGACCATGAGATCGCAACGCTGCGCGGTCACTTGGCCACGAAGGGCGTGATGATGATCACGGAGGAGATGATGGCCGTGCTGCTCGACGGGAAGGACGTCTCGTGCCCGCCGCAGTTGCGCGGGGACATCCTCCTCAATTTCGACGGGAAGATCGTGGGGTTCGGCTTGGCGAAAGACGGCCTCCTGCGGAACCGGTTGCCGCGGTGGATGATATGGAAATCATGAGGTGTGCTACACTTTCCCCCATGAAGTTCGCCAACACGAAGTTCTTCCTGTGCCTCTTCCTCCCCGGAATGGCGGGCGCCGTTGCCGTGGTGCCGTACGCGTTCTCCACCATCGGCGTCACCAGCCTGGAACAACCGCCGCTCCCGCTGGAGAATCTCGTCACCATCCAAATACTCATGTCCGCCCTTGTGCTTGCGGCGGCCATCTGGATCGGGCGGAAAGTATCCCGACGAGTGGGCTTGGGGGCTCCCTACGTCGAACGGCTCTGCGGGGTCTCCTCGCCCTCTTCCCTCTATCCCCAAACGGCACCGTTCCGTACATCCCGCGAAGTCTTCCGTTCCTTCCTCTTCACGGTGGCCGGCAGCGTCTTTCTGGGGGCGGGGGTGGTGGCGCTTGCGGTCCTCCTGGATTTCGTCATCTTCGGCAACGCGTTCGGGGCCAGCCTTTCGCGCGGGGTCACCCCCGTCTGGCAGCGCAGCCTGGCCGTCCTCTACGGCGGCATTGATGAGGAGATCCTCATGCGCTACTTCGTCCTGTCCACGGTCGCTTGGGTCCTCCATAGGGCGGAGAAACGGACGGAGGGAGGGCTCTCGGCGTTCGGACGGTGGACGAGCATCGTGGTCACCGCCCTCATCTTCGGCGTGGGGCACCTCCCCTTCGCCGCGGAGATCGCGGTGCTGGACTGGCGGGTGATAGCGCGGGTGCTGCTGCTCAACGGCGCGGCGGCGACGGTCTTCGGATGGATCTACTGGAGACGGGGGCTGGAAGCGGCCGTCGTGGCGCACGCGACATCGGATGCCCTCCTCCTCGTGGCGCTTCCCTGGGCGATCGGGAGGATGGTGGCGGCATGAAACCGGCTGCTGCCTTCACCCTCCATGTCAGAGACGTTTATTTCTGCTGGTAGAACGCCGGAGAAGCTTTGGCGGCAAGCCTCTTATCACGGATGCGCAGGATGATGAAGGTGACGCAGCACACCACCGCGATGCCGAGCGCGAGGTACTGGGTGGTGGAGAGCTGGGTACTGAAGAGGCCGAAGAGTAATTGCTCTTCTTCCGGGAGCGCCGTCTCCTGCGTACCGCCCTCGGGCGGGGGCAGGGTGGCGGGATCAACAACCTCCTCCGTTCCGGCCGGCGGCGGAGTGGTGGGCGCTGGAACGGATATGGTCTCCAAAATGCCGTTCAACGCATCTGTCGCATCCGCCGATACCGGTGTAAGGATGAGGAGGTCCGGGGAACCGGGGTGCACGTTGAAGGCGTAGAGGGACGTGCCGGGGAAGGGATCCACGAGCAGCGCCGAACCCGAGGAAGGCCTTGTCTGCAGTGAGAACTTGACGCCCTGGATTCCGTTGGCCACCACGTCCTCCGTCGGTTCGATGAGGCACAGGTATTGGCACAGGACGGTCCCCTTCGTCTTCAACAGGTCCTTGTAATCCGTGACGGGGGCATCCGCCGGAGCGAAGGTGACGAAGGTGGTGACGAGGGCAAGTTCACCGTTCCGCAGAAGGGTGACCTCTTCCCTCCAACTGGCGCTCGTCGTGGAGGCCGTGTACGAATCGGGGTATTGGAAGGAGTAATTGAACTTCTCCGAGGTGAATTGCTGGGTGGCGTTCTGCGCGAAAACAGAGGCATTTCCCGCGAGGAGGAATGCCAGGACCATGGGACCGACCGCTTTGCGGAGCCTCATGGTTGGTAATGGTACCCTCGGGAGAGGGTGGAGGCAATGAGTCGTGAAAGGGGAAGATTCCGAGGATTCCGACGATTCCGATGAACAACGCACAGGGGGCGTTCTGCAATCTTCGGAATCCTCGGCAACCTCGGCCCCCTCGGCAACCTCAGCCCCCCAACCTTCTGTGGAGCACTCTTCCCAAAGAGCGGTATACTCCCATCCCCATGGACGTCACCCAGGACATCAAGGCGAGGCTCACGATTGAAGAACTCGTGGGGCAGTACTGCCAACTGAAGAAGAAAGGAAGGAACTTCGTGGCGCTGTGCCCGTTCCACAAGGATGCGCACCCCAGCCTCCTCGTCTCGCCGGACAAAGGGATCGCCTACTGCTTCGCGTGCCAGACGGGCGGGGATATTTTCAGTTTCTACCAAGCCATCGAGGGCGTGGATTTCCGCCAGGCGCTGAAGGACCTGGGGGAGAGGACGGGCGTGCGGGTGGAAGAGCATGCGGCGCCCTCCCTCAAGAAGGACGAGAAGGAGAGGATCCGTGACGTGCTCCGGGAAGCCCTGCAGTTCTACCGTGACCGGTTGAAGGCGACGCCGGCGGTGCAGGAGTACCTGAGGAAGAGGGATGTGCCCGCGGAGCAGGCGGAGCAGTTCGAACTGGGCTTCGCGCCCGACTCGTTCTCGGCCACGTACGAGCACCTCCTCAAGAAGGGGTTCTCCCGCAAGGAAATCCTGGCGGCCGGATTGGGCATTCAGAAGGAACTCAAGGAAGAGCGTATCTACGACCGCTTCCGCAACCGGCTCATGTTTCCCATCCATGATGCGCAGGGGCAGGTGATTGCGTTCGGCGGACGCACGCTGGGCGAGGATGACGCGAAGTACGTCAATTCTTCCGAGGGCGTGCTGTACCACAAATCGTCGGTCCTCTTCGGGCTCCACCATGCCAAGGAAGCCATGCGCGCCGCCCGCAGCGTCATTCTGGTGGAAGGCTACTTCGATCTCCTCGCCTGCCACCGCGTAGGGGTCACGAACGTGGTGGCAACGAGCGGTACGGCGCTCACGGAGCAGCATGTAAAGGTCCTCAAGCGGACGGTGGACACCGTCAACCTGTGCCTGGATGCGGACCGCGCCGGACAGGATGCCGCCGAACGTGCGTTCTTCCTCCTCTCCGCGGAAGCCCTCAATGTCCGTTCCATCCTCCTGCCGCGCAAGGACGCCAGTGAATTGCTCCAGGAAGGCCAAGAGAAGCTCAAGGCGGCGCTCACCGAAGGAGGCATTTCCTACCTGGACCGCGTCCTCCGGCAGTTGGGCGCGCAGAACCTCAGTGATGCCGTCATCCGGCGCGAAGCCCTCCGCCGGCTTCTCAGCCTGCTGCAAGCCCTGCCCTTCGCGGTGGAGCGGAAGGATTACACGGCCAAGGCGGCGGCGGTGTTCTCCACCACGGAGTCCGCGCTGGAGGAAGACCTGCAACGCACGCCGCGCACGGCCCCCGCCGCCGCGGTCTCCCAGCAGAAGGACGGCTTGTCGTTCTCCAAGACGGAACTGTCGCTGGCACTCCTCTTCCTCTACCCCAAACTGCGCGCCACGCTCCTCGCGGAACTCATTGCGCCGGAGGAGCCGTTCACCATCGCGTTCTACGAAGCCCTCAAGCAGGCGGAGAGCCTTTCCGAGACATCGCTTGATATGCTGCCCCTGGCGCCCGAGCACCGCGAACGGGCGGCCCTCCTCCTCCTGTTCTGCGAAGAGAACGGGCTGGCCGAGTGGTCGGAATCGTTGGCAGTGCGCGAAATACGCAAGAATTGCATCAGTGCCAACCGCGAGCTTCTCCAGCGGAAGCAGGAGGATATCGCACGGCTCCTCATCGCCGCGCGCGCGGCGCAGAACGTTACCGAGGAAGCGCTGCTCCAGAACCAGTACATGCAGATCATTCGGCTTAGGAAGACGGTAGGATGAGCAAAACATGCCTTTTTCCGCCGAAATACCTCGACAAATACGTCGAAGAATTGTAGTATACATTGTTCATTTTGCCGTGCTCTTCCCTTAGAGGAAGTTGTTCACTATCCTTTTCGGGCTTTCGGCACGGTACTCTTCCTCCCGCACCCGTCTTCGCTATGGCATCTCATCCGCGTAAGTTCATCGCACAGCCCACAGATGATGATTTGAAGCGTTTTCCCGAAAAAGTGAAGCACCTCATCAAGAAGGGAAGGGAGCAGCGCTACGTCACCCACCAGGAGATCATCGCCGCAGTCCCCAACGCAGAGGACAACGTGGACATGCTCGATGAGATTTACACGCTCCTCGTGGAGCTCGGCATTCAGGTGATCGACGTCAAGGACGCGCTCATTTGGGAGAAGAAGGGCAAGCTGCCCACGGGTGTGGCCGAAACGGAGGAGAAACCGGAGGAGGACCTTACGAAGATCGCGGATGCGCCGGACGATGCCGATTCCTCGGACGATGACGACGCTTCCGACGAGAAGGATGAGAAGGTCGAGGTGATCGATGAGGACATGGGGGACGATGCCATGAAGATGATCGCCATGGCGGGGATCGCCGTGGATTCCGACAAGGACCTCTCGGAGGAAGAGCGCAAGAAGCGCCGCCGGGAGAGGGAGATCGACCTGCTGGAGATCTCGAACGACTCCGTACGCATGTACTTGAGCGAGATCGGGCGCGTGCCGCTCATCGACGCCAAGAAGGAAGTGGAACTCGCGCGGCGCATCCGCAAGGGCGATGCCGGGGCCAAGCAGCAGCTGGCGGAAGCCAACCTGCGCCTCGTGGTCTCCATCGCCAAGAAGTACATCGGGCGCGGCCTCTCGTTCCTGGACCTCATCCAGGAGGGGAATATCGGCCTCTTCCGCGCCGTGGAGAAATTCGATCCCGAGCGCGGCTTCAAGTTCTCCACGTACGCCACGTGGTGGATCCGCCAGGCCATCACGCGCGCCATTGCGGACCAGGCGCGGACCATCCGCATCCCCGTGCACATGGTGGAGACCATCAACAAATTGACCCACACGCAGCGCCGCCTTGTCCAGGAGCTGGGCCGCGAGCCCACGCTGGAGGAACTGGCTGTGGAGATGGAGATGGACATCAAGAAGGTGGCACACATCCAGAAGATCAGCCAGGACATCATCTCGCTGGAGTCACCTGTGGGGTCGGAGGAGGACAGCAAGCTCGGCGATTTTATCGAGGACGAGGAAGCGATCAATCCGTTCGAAGCGACCAACCGCCAGCTGCGCAAAGAGAACGTCCACGCCATGCTGGAGTTCCTCACGCCGCGCGAGCGCAAGATCATCGAGATGCGCTTCGGGCTCAAGGACGGCATCGGGCACACGCTGGAGGAAGTGGGAAAGGAATTCGGCGTCACCCGCGAGCGCATACGCCAAATCGAAGCCAAGGTCCTGCAGAAGATGCGCGACCATCCGCGCTCCCTCACGATCCGCGAATTCGGCGGCATCCCCAAGCGCGTCGGCTTCAGCCAAGTGCATTCCTTCACGCAGGGCCGCCCCTGCCCCCACTGCGGCAAGGGGGAGTTGGTGGATATCATCAAGGACGGCGTGCAGATCGAGAAGTGCGACCACTGTGCGAAGGAGTATCGAGAGTAAAAAGAGCCCCATCCGAAGATGGGGCTCAAAAGTCCGCGGTGGGGCATGATCCCACGGCCGGATGTGATGTCCGGGCTCTCCACGAGACGCGGAACTCCTTCTTTATGAAGGAGCCCTATCCTATCAAGTTCGTCAACGAACCTCCAATAGAAGGTTGTACGGGAAGTGGGATGCCATTCGCGGCGGTTCTGCTAGCATCCCCTCCGTATGCCGGCTCTCCCCATCAAAGCCGCGCCGGGGCGCGGGAAGACGAAGGCAGGGAACGTGTCCGCCACGCTCTCCGTGTTCGAGAGCGAGTTCAATAAGCTCAACAAGGAGCAGCGGCAGGCGGTGGAGGCCATCGAGGGGCCGGTGATGGTCATCGCCGGGCCGGGGACGGGGAAGACGCAGACGCTGGCGCTGCGCGTGGCAAACATCCTCCGCAAGACGCAAGCCAAGCCCGCAAACATCCTCTGCCTCACGTTCTCGGTGAGCGGCGCGGTCTCCATGCGGGAGAGGCTCCGGCTCCTCATCGGCCCCGACGCCTACGGCGTGACGGTCTCCACTCTCCATGGGTTCTGCCAGAGCATCATCGGCGAGAATCCGGCGCTTTTCGACGAATGGTCCGCGCTGGAGCAGATCTCGGACATCGAGCGCTTTCGGGAGGTGAACAAGATCATCGACGGGTTTTTGCCGGACATCGCGCTGCTGAACCCCAAGTATCCCTACGGCCGGACGAAGGAGATCATCGGGAGGATCAGCGAGGTCAAGCGCGAGGGGAAGACGGTGGAGGAGCTGCGCAGAGTGGCGGCGGAGTACGAGCAGGCGATGGCGGAGAAGAGCAAGCACGGGACGAAGGCGCATGAGAAGAACCTCCTCACGGCGCGCAAGTTCAAGGAGTTCACGGAGATCTTCGAGCGCTACCGGCAGATGCTCCAGGACACCGGCCGCTACGACTACGACGACATGATCCTGTACGTCATCCAGGCGCTGCAGCGGGAGGAATGGCTCCTGGCGGGGCTCCAGGAGCGCTTCCACTACATCCTGGTGGACGAGTTCCAGGACACGAACGGCGCGCAGTGGAAGCTCATTGATCTCCTCACACGGCCGGTCTCGCCCGAGGACAACCCCAACTTGTTCGTGGTGGGGGACGATGACCAGGCCATCTACCGTTTCCAGGGAGCGAACCTCACGAACATCCTCTCCTTCCGCGAACGGTTCCCCTCCGCCGCCGTCATCACGCTCGAGACCAGTTACCGCGCCACGCAGTCCATCCTCGATGCGGCGGGACGTCTCATCGGCCACAACACGGAGAGGCTCGTGGGGCGCATCCCCGGCGTCCGCAAGGAACTGAAGGCGGCTTCGGGGGAGCAGGGGACTCCGCCGGTGCTCCTGCGTCCCCCCAGCGACAAGGCGGAAGCATGGATGGTCATGGATATCGTCCGGAAGAGGCTGGATGAGGGTCTGCGGCCCGCCGATATCGCGGTGATCGTCCAGACCAACCAGGAGCTGCGTCCCCTGTACGACGTGCTCACGGGGAAGGGGATTCCCGTACGCCTCACGGGCAAATCGGACCTCCTGCACCATCCCCTCATCCTGCAGGCCGTCGCCATCCTGCGCGCCATCCACGAGCCGGAGACGAGCAGCAGGCTTGCCGATGCGCTGGGCGCCGCTTGTTTTCGGCTCCATCCTGCCGACCTGGCGCATGTGTTCCGTCTCCGGCGTGAACCGCCGTTTGCCAAGGATGGGAAGCCCGCACGCCTTTCGGACGTCCTGCTTTCGTTGGACCAGGCGGCGTCGCCCGCATCGTCGGTGCCATGGAGGGAGAAGGAACGTCTCCTTTCCGTGCGTGACCTCCTTCTGGATTTGCACAATAAGAGGCACACACGCACGATCATGGAGACCGTGGATCGCGTCCTGCACGACGCAGGCCTCCTCGCGGCGGGGAGGGATATCCATCCCCTGGACCTCGCCGCCCTCCAGGAGTTCTTCGAGCGCGCGCGGCAGAGGATGATCGAAATGCCGGGCGTGACATTCGATACGTACCTGGGTGACCTGGAGCTGTACCTCAATCCCGACTACGGCTTGCGCATGATGTTCGAGATCCCGCATTTGGTCACGGAAGGCGTCCAGCTCCTCACGGCGCACCAGAGTAAGGGGTCGGAGTTCGCAACCGTCATCCTCACGAACTTCCGCGAAGGGCACTGGGACAAGCGCCGTCATCCTCCCTCCGTTTCCCTGCCGGAAGACCTCCTGTTCGGCTGGGAGAAGGAGCAGAAGGCGTACGAGCGCGGGCAGGATGAAAGGAGAGTCGCTTATGTGGCTATGACAAGGGCGAAGCGCGAATTGATTCTCAGCTGCCCCAAAGAACTTACGGCGGGGGAGAAGGCCAAGGCGGTTTCTCCCTCGGCGTTCTTCGCGGAAGCGGGGCCGCTCCCGGAGGAGGAGCAGGGGATCAGCGACCCCGAGCACGCGGCGACGCTGCTCCTCGCCCCCCGGCACGACCTGGACGCGGAGCTGAAGGACTTTCTCACGGAGCGGCTCAAGACCTACGCGCTCTCCGCCAGCGCCCTCAACCGTTTCTTGGAAGACCCCATTCAGTTCCTGCGGGTGGATCTCCTTCAGGTGCCGCAGCTGAGCGACTATGCGCTGGCCTACGGCAACGCGGTGCACTGGGCGCTCAAGCAGTGGGGCTTGCGCATGCGGGGCGGCGCGCCCATCGGCAAGGAGGAATTCATGGGGTACTTCCGCAATTTCCTCACCGAGCGCGAATTCCTCAAGGACAACCAACTCAAGCTCCTCCTGCACTTGGGTGAAGGTTCCCTGCCGCGCTACTACGACCAACGCCTCATGGGATCGGCGCCCGTCATCGACCACGTGGAGAAATCCTTCGCCGCGCGCATGGGGGATCCGTCGGCACCGCAGCGGGAAGGCATTCCCCTCAAAGGACTCATCGACCGCATCGACCGCGACCATCCCGAAGGGGCGGCGGGCGTTGTCATCGACTACAAGACGGGCAGGCCGCAATCGGAGAACCAAATCAGGGAAGGGGATTACTTCCGCCAGCTGCAGTTCTACACCGTGCTGCTCGAACTGGCGTACCCATCGCTCACGCCGCGCGCGTTCATTCTCGAGTTCATCGGCGAGCGCGAGGAACACCCGGTGAGCCGCCCCTTCGTGATCACGCAGGAAGAGAAGGACCGGATGAAGGAGCTCATCCGGGCGGTGTGGGGGAAGATCACCGCTCTGGATTTTTCTCCCTTGTAGACTTGCAGGACGCCAGCTCGTCTCCCCGTCCACGTTCCCTTCCATGCCTGCAGAGGGGGCAATGGTTGGGACATTCAAACTTTTGAGCCCACATGCGATTAAAGTAGGTACTGTTGAGGGTCGTCTCGTAATCATGATAGTGGCGGCCATTTTGGAGAAGCTCTACGGCCAGCCGGTGTATCTCTTCCGTAATGGCGATATGCGCGGTGGCATCAACCCACCTGCCTTTGGTGAGGTGGAAGATGTAAGGAAAACTCCCCTGGAGGATTTCCACTGTCACGCGCTCCGCATCGACGACGGTCTTCACGGTTCCCTTTCCTTCGATGACGTCGGTCCAGGTTGCCTTTTCGGGCGATGTGCCGTTGGGGGGAGAGGCGGGGAATTCTCCCATAGGGATATGGTACAAGAGGCCGTCCGGTGACAGGCACAACATTGATGCTGGATGGGCGCAGATTATGACACCGCACTGTACCCGACTCGTGAACACTCAGTGGGTCTTCTCCTTGTCTGTGTCTTCGGCATCATCCTCCATGTTCTTCTTCTGGGGCATCGATGCGAGCAATACGGAAACGCTTCGTACGTGCGTGTGGTGTGACAAACGAAGAATCGTATCAGGGGTTGAATAGTTCTGCAGGAGCACTTCAATCAAATTACGAAAGACCTTTTCGATCTCGGCATGTTCTGCGGTATCGGTGATAGTCTTATCAAGTTGCACAAGAAATTGCATGTTGAGATCCCCGCTTGTGACCTTGATGCAGAGGGGATCATCGTCCACAAATTCGGTTTTGGCCGGTACGGCAGTCGGCCCTACGGCGAATGAATCATGGCTTGGCGGGCTCAAGGAGATCATGGATATACGATACCACCAGTCATGGATCGAACAAGACCTCGCTAGAGGCCATAAAGGCATTCAAAACACCTATTGGCACGCTTCTTCCCATACTCTCAGGCATTTCTGTTTGACGGGACACCAGGAGTAGCCGGCGGAGCCGATGCACCCGTGCACGTCGCGGTCGCAACCGGCGCAAGGTACGGGGGTGCCGGAGACGGAAGAAGAGGACGATGCCGTGCAGGCTTCCTCCCACGTACGGAGGCACTTCTGCTTGGCCTCGCACCAGGAATAGCCCGCGGGGATCAGGCAGCCGTGCTCGTCCTTCTGCCCGCCGATGAGGCGGTCGCAGCGTTGTGTTTGGGCGTTCCATTGGTGCGTGGCGGGACGCGCCAGGCAACGGCGTCGGAGACGGTCCACCCTCCCTTGCGACGCGGCGAAGGCGAGGGTGGGGAGGAGGATGAGGAGGGCGAAGAGGGCTTTTTTCATATGCCCTAGAATACGGGAAAGGGAGACGGAGGTTACACACTCGCTCTTGTCAGGAACGCCGTTCGTGATGTCCTTGCAGACGTGCACGGAGAAAATCCGCGAACTTCTGCGACGCACGTCCCCTGTGGCTGGCGCGGTTCTTCTCTTCCACGCCGAGCGCGGAGAAGACCTTCGCGTGTCCTTCCGGCTTGAAGCAGGCGGAAATGGGAAGGCCGGGAAGATACTCCGCCTCCAGGTCATCGGTGATCGTCCCTTCGCACGTTCCTTCGAAGAGGTGTACCTGTCCCTCCGCATCCACGTGTGCGAGGTGGCAGATGAACCGCGCGCGCTTGTTCTCCTCGCGCTTCATGCGTTCCAGGAAGTATCGTATCCACTCCTCGTCGCTCGCCGCAGGCCCGGCGCCCCAACGGCGCGTATGCAATCCCAGTTCGCCTCGGAGCGCGTCCACCTCGATCCCAGAATCGTCCGCGAGCGTGGGCAGCTTTGCTTTCTCAAAATAGTAGAGAGCCTTCTGCGTCGCGTTCTCCGCGAACGTCGCACCCGTTTCCGCGGGATCGCCCGCGATGCCGATGGCATCCGGTGTGAGGATTGTTACGGGGAGGGAGCGCAAAACCTCGCCGATTTCGATCATCTTGCCGCGGTTGTTGGTACCCAGAAGGAGTTCCATTGAATGGGAGACAGGAAGACAGGGTTCCAAGAATACAGGGAGAGAATCAGGGGGAGAAGATGCTTGAATTTGATACGAGGGAGGGGGGCGTTCTATGGGGTGGCAGAACGCCTTTTGTGGCTTGTGGTAGCGGAAATATGAGTTGCCAACAATCTAAATATGTTATGTGATATTCCCCCATGGAAGAGGGGATTGTAGGGTAAGGGCAGTCCATTCCCACTCCCCCCATGAGCAGTGTTTCCATGATCGTTCTCGCGCACCACGCATCCCTGCCCGGCGATGTGGCGACGGTGACGCCGGAGCAAGCGTGGCTCCTGGCGGCGTTTGCGCTCCTGCTTGCCGCGGTGGTTTGGCTGGTCGTTGGCAAGATGGAACGGCGATAGAAGTGCGAATGAGGACGGCGAGAGCTGTCGCTACGCTCATCCCTCCACGTTCGACCGCTCCACGTACAGCTTCCGCGGCTTTGCGCCGTCCGGCGGTCCGATCAATCCCTTCTCCTCCATGATGTCGAGCAGGCGGGCGGCGCGGGCGTACCCCACCTTCAGCTGGCGTTGGAGCAGCGAGGCGGAGGCCTTGCCCGAGTCCTGAACGACGCGGACCGCATCAAAGAACAGGTCGTCCCCGCCGTTGTCATCCGCGTCCAGGTTGATGGTCGCCGTGGTGGCCGTGACCCCTTCGTCGTTGTTTGCGGCTTCCCCTTCCTCATCGCCGATCCCGATGGATTCCGTAATCTTGCCCCCGCCCGCGATCTTCACCGCGTTCACCACGCGTTCCATTTCCTTCGTGGACGTGTAGATGCCCTGGATGCGGACGGGGTTGGGCGTGCGGGCGTCCATGAAGAGCATGTCGCCTTGGCCCAAAAGGTCCTCCGCGCCGATGCCGTCCAGGATGGTCCGGGAGTCCACGGAGCTCACGGTGCGGAAGGCGATGCGCGTGGGGATGTTCGCCTTGATGAGGCCCGTGATGACGTCCACCGAAGGGCGCTGCGTGGCGATGACAAGGTGCATGCCAACGGCGCGGGCCATCTGCGCGATGCGCGCGATCATGGTTTCCGTGTCGCGCCGGAACTGCCGCATCATCAGGTCCGCCAGCTCATCGATCACCACCACGATGCGCGGGAGCATGTCCTGCTCGTCCTTCTGCTTGCGGTTGTACTCCTCGATGTTGCGCGCACCCTGTTCCGAGAAGCGGTGCAGCCGCCGCCCCAGTTCCGCCACCGCCCACCGCAGTGCCTGCAAGGCGCGTTCCGCCTCCGTGATCACGGGCGTGAGGAGGTGGGGGATGCCGTCGTACGGGGTGAGCTCCACGCGCTTGGGGTCCACGAGGATGAACTTGAGCTCGTGCGGGGCGTTCTGGTAGAGGAGCGCGGTGAGGAAGGTGTTCATGCACACCGATTTGCCCGAGCCCGTGGCGCCGGCGATGAGGAGGTGGGGCATGTCTTCCAGGCTGGCGATCACGGCCTCGCCGGAGACATCCCTGCCGAGCGGGAGGGTGAGCGACGAATCGTTCTGCACGAAGGAGGGGCTTTCCAGTATCTCGCGCAGGTGCACCGTGGACCGCGTGATGTTGGGCATCTCGATGCCCACGAGCGACTTGCCCGGGATGGGCGCTTCGATGCGCAGGCTGGGGGCGGCGAGCGCAAGCGCGAGGTCGTCCTTGAGCGCGGCGATGCGGCTGAGCCTCACGCCTTCGGCGGGTTGCAGCGTGAACTGCGTGACGGTGGGGCCGGGGCGCGCGTCCTTCATGGTCACGTCGATTTCGAACTCCTTCAGCTTCTCCTCGATGCGCAACGCCTGCTTCTTGAGGTCCTCGTCCTTCACGGTGAGCTGGCTCATGGCGTCTTCCAGCAGGTCGTAGCTGGGGAAGGTCCATTCCTCGAAGCGCGTGTCCTTCATCTCGATCATGTCGTTCCGTTTCTTCTTGAACGTATCCTTGAGCGCCTTGCCTCCCTTGCCGGAAACGTTCGCCTTGGCGAAGGCGGGGCGCACGATATTTAGTTCCTGCACGGAGGACTCCTTCTCCACAAGGTCATCATCCTCCTCCTCATCTTCCGTCTCCGCCGGACGCTTGCGCCGCTCCATCATCGGCTCTTCCTCCGGTTCGTCCTCCTCTCCCGGCAGGTACTCCGCCGGGCGTCGCGGCAGCGGCTTGGGGCCCGTGAACTTGTCCTTGAGCCACAGGAAGAACGCGGCGAGATCGGGTTCGAAGGTGATGATGAGGCCGGCGATGAACGCGCCGCTCAAAGCCGTATAGCCCACGGCGCGGCTGAAGAACGTGAGGAAGGGCAGACTCACCGTAAAGCCGATGGCACCCGCCAATTCATCCCTCCGCGAACCGATCTCCTCCAGGGGCGCGCCGATGTGCATGAGCCCCAGGAAAGAGAGGAGGCAGAGCAGGAGCCCGATGGAACGCTTGAACTCCACGTGGCGGTTGGGAGCCGCCCAACGCAACATCCCCGAAACGACGAGGAAGATGGGGAAGATGATGCCCCAGGCACCGAACAGGAACGTGAGGATGTGCCGGATCACTTCCCCCGCCGTCCCGGCGCTGCCCTGGAGGGCGAGGTAGAGGAGAATGCCGAGTACGATCTGCACCAACCCGCTGATGGCAGCGAGCGTGGTGGATTTCAGTTCCATCCCCTCCGCTTTCAACACCTGCCGCTTCACTTTGCGACGAGCCCTGGGCATCGGGATTCATTATAGGCGTAAATGTACGGCTGGAGGAAGAGGAGGTTTTGTGGGCGTATTGAGTATTACGTATTGAGTATAGCGTATGATCTGATGGAAGGCTCGTTGCCGCATCGGGTAGCTTTCCTGTGTATACTCAATACGTAATACGTCATACATCATACTTATACCCTCTCTCATGAACGTTCTAATCTTCGGTTCCAAAGGCTATCTCGGCTCCCAATTCCTGTCCCTCTATCCTGACGCCATCACGCCGTCCGTGGACGTTGCGGATCAAGCGGCCGTGGCGACGCTATTGGACAAGGAGAAGCCGGACGTGGTGATCAATGCCGCGGGCAAGACGGGGCGACCGAACGTGGATTGGTGCGAAACGCATCGGGAAGAGACGTTCCGCAGCAACGTGACGGGCGTGGTCACCCTTCTCGAGGAATGCGGCGAGAGGGGGATCTACTGGGTGCACCTGGGGTCCGGCTGCATCTACGAGGGGGAGAACGGCGGCGGGGGATACACGGAGGAGGACCCGCCGAACTTCGCGGGATCGTTCTACTCCTGGACCAAGAACGTCAGCGACCAGATGCTCATGCGGTTCGGGGAGGGATGGAAGGGGCGCGGGGGCGTCCTCAACCTTCGCTTGCGCATGCCTTTCGATACCACCCAAAGCCCGCGCAATCTCCTCATGAAGCTCAAAGGCTACACGAGGGTGCTGGACGTGCGGAATTCCATCACCTTCATCCCGGAATTCACGGCTGCGGCGCAACGGCTGATCGCAGAGAGGAAGACGGGAACGTACAACATGGTCAACGGTAGCGGCATTTCCCCCTACCGTATCATGGAACTGTATAAGGAGATCGTGGATCCTTCCCATGCGTTCGAGCGGCTCACGCTGGAGCAGTTGCCCGATGTGGCGAAGGCGGCGCGGAGCAACTGCATCCTCAACAATGCCAAGCTCTTGGGAGAGGGGATTCCCATGGGGGATGCGGAGGAAACGGTGCGCGCGGCGCTCCGTACACTTAGGAAAGCCCCGTGAGAGGGCTCTGGACGGCACGGTACGGATCGTGGGGCGATCCTCTTGCGTCCGTTCCCCTCTTCCGCAATAATTAGATACCCTAATAATTCGCAGAACTATGGAAACTCCGTCCGATGCCATCATCCGCTACTCGTTCGGCCTCACCAGGGTCATCAGGCATATGATGATCTGCTTGCAAGAAGAAGGCATTACTGTCAACTTCCTGCAAATCCACGCCCTCGCTCTCATTGAGGACCATCCCGGCATGACCATGAAGGAACTGGCGGATGTCCTTCATGTTGCATCACCCTCCGCAACATCGTTCGTCAACCGCCTCGTTCGCAGCAAACTGGTTTCCCGCAGCCATGATGCCAAGAACCGCAAGCTCGTGCGCTTGACGCTCACGAAAGAGGGCAAAGTGACGTTGCGAGAGAAGAGGACGAAACGCACGGCGCTCCTCAAGGAACACCTCCACCTCCTCACTCGGGAGGAGCAACGGCAACTCGCCAACATCCTCAAGAAGTTGCATACTAGCGCCAGTCTGGCGGCCATCCACTAATCCCACTTTCCCATGACCAAACAGCACCAACACGCAGCGGCGTCGCACACGCCCAACGCCGCACCGGCAGGACAGGGGGCCCATGCCGCGCATCCTCAGCACGCAACCCATCCCGACCACACGGTGCAGCACTCCCGCATGCGACGCACCCTTCACTGGCTCCGCAAACACCGCAAGGCCGTCATCATCACGGCAGTCGCCGTCATCGTCCTCGGCTTGCCCCTCTCCTGGCTCTTCAAGCCGGCGCAGGCGCAATACGTCACGGCGATGGCGCAGAAGGGCGACTTGCAGCAGACCGTGGAGGCGGTGGGGACGGTCACCTCCGAGCGCGATTTGGAACTCAAGTTCCCCGGCGCGGGGATCGTGGAGAGCGTGCAGGTGAAAGAGGGGGACCGCGTCACGGCCGGCCAGGTGCTGGCACAGCTGCGCGCCGGCAGCTTGGGGGCGGCGGTGGCCATGCAATCCGCAAACCTCCAGTCCGCCGTGGCGGACTTGCGGAAGATGGAGGAGGGGACGCGGCCGGAAGACATCGCCATCGCGGAGGCGCAAGTGGCCAACAAGCGGGCGGCGCTGCAAGTGGCGCAGTCGACGTTGGACAGCGCCAAGAAGAGCCTCACGCAGGCGCAAGACCAGCTGAAGACCGTCCAGCAGGAGGCAACCACCTCGCTCGGCGGGCAAGTGGAAACGGCGCGTTCCGCGCTGCTTTCCCAGCTTGTGGCGGGGGAAACGGCCTTGGCGGTGGTGGATGATATCCTGGGCAAGACCATCGTGCAGGACGCCATCATCAAGATGCGCCCCGGCGGGGACATAGATGTCCGCACCGCCCGCACGAATGCGCTCGCCGCCCTCCTGAGCGTCCGCCAACAGGCGAACGTCATCGATTACCACGACGCCCTCAAGGTCCTCCAATCGGGCCAGAGCGCCGTGAGCCAAGCGGCCCAGACCGTTGATCTCCTCTTCACTCTCATCGGTTCGCTTCCGGAAACGAGTTACTTCACCCAGGCGCTCCGCGAACAGTACCGCACGAGCCTCTCCACGCAGCGCGGGTTGGTGCAGAGCGCCGTGAGTGCCATCACCACCGCGTACACGGGGCTGCAGTCCGCGGCCGCCGGGTTCGATACCAGGATCTCCACGGCACAGTCCACCATCACGACGAGCGAGGGGACCATGGAGCGCGCGAAGGCGGACATCCTCACCTACCAGACCGCCGTGCAGGCGCAGGAAGCGGACCTTGCCCTCAAGAGGGCCGGGACCCGGAAGGCGGACCTGGATGCGGCACGCGCCCGCGTGCGCCAGGCGCAGGCGTCCTTGGCGCAGTCCCAGGCGAATTACGCGGATACCATCCTTCGCGCGCCCGTGGATGGGACTATTTCCCACGTGAACGTGAAGGGAGGAGAAGCGACGCCCGTCACCGGGCCGGCGGTCACCATTCTGGGCAACTCACCGTTCCGCGTGGAGATGTTCGTTTCGGAAGTGGACGTGCCGAAGCTGATCCAAGCGCAGTCGGGCAGCATTGCGCTCGACGCGTTCCCCGACACGGAATACAAGGTGCACGTGAGCGAGCTCGATACCGCCCCCACGCTCGTGGACGGCGTTTCAAAGTACCGCGTGAAGTTGGATTTCATCTATCCCCATGAGGAATTCAAGATCGGCATGACGGGCGATGTGACGGTGGTGACGGGGGAACGAAAGAATATCGTGTATGTTCCCGGCCGTGCGGTCCTGGAGAAGGAGGGTAAGAGGGTGGTGCGCATCCTCCAGAACGGGAAGAACAACGGCATCCGTGAGCAGGAGGTGACGCTGGGGATGGAGGGGCAATCGGGGGATGTGGAGGTGACGAAGGGGTTGAGCGGAGGGGAAACGATTGTCGTCCTGGAGAAATAGTTCACTCGTTATCATTCTGCCCACCCATGACCACCGCCCACTCACGTTCGGCCCATCCCCTCATCGAAACGGTCGAGCTCCACAAATCGTACTTCAATGACGAGGTGGAGACCCCCGTCCTTCACGACATCAATTTGACCATTGAGAAGGGGGAATTCGTAGCCATTATGGGGCCTTCGGGTTCCGGCAAATCCACGCTCATGCACATCCTGGGCTTCCTCGACCGCCCCACGGCGGGACAGTACCTGTTCCAGGGCGAACCCACGGAGCAGATGGATGAAGATACGCTGGCGCGCATCCGCGCGACGCGCGTGAGCTTCGTGTTCCAGTCCTTCAACCTCCTCCCGCGCACGTCCGTGCTGGAGAACGTCACCCTCCCCCTCCTCTACCATCCGCACATTTCCGTCTCCGAGCGCTCCGAGCGCGCCGTGAAAGCCATCGAGACGGTGGGGCTCATGGACCGCATGGATTATCTCAGCCACCAGCTCTCCGGCGGGCAGAAGCAACGCGTGGCCATCGCCCGTTCCCTGGTGACGGAACCGGAAGTGATCTTCGCCGACGAGCCGACCGGGAACTTGGACTCGCACTCCGGCATCCAGGTGATGGAGGCGCTGCAGACCCTCCACAGGGACGGCCACACCATCATCCTCGTCACGCACGAGGGGACCACGGCGGAACATGCGCAGCGCATCATCCAGATCCACGACGGGGAAATCACCGCGGACCGCCGTGATTTCAAGCGCCGCATTGCGGGAAAAGGCGTTACCTTGAAGTAAGGGCGCCATGGCATGGCGCCCCTACGCATCCCACCAATCGTACCACCATCATGCTCATCCGCGACACCCTTCGAATGGCATTCAACGACGTGCGGGTTCACCAGTCACGCTCGCTCCTCACGGTGCTCGGCATCATCATCGGGGTGGCGGCCGTTGTTCTCATGACCGGCGTGGGGAAGAGCATGGAAGGTGTGATCTTGGGCCAGATCAACACGCTGGGCCCCACCGTCATCGCGCTCTGGCCGGGGGCGAAAGGCCCGGAAGGGGGAACGTCCTCCATGAACACCGATTACGACGCCATCACCATCCGCGACGTGGAAGCGCTGCGGCAGCTGGAATCCGTGACGAGCGTCGCCCCCATGATCATGCTGGGGGAACCCGCGACGTACGGGCGTGAGAAGGTGGAGGCGAACGTGGTGGGGACCACACCGGACTATGTCAGCAATCAATCTGTGGAAGTGACGAGCGGGCGTTTTCACGATGAGACCGATGAGATCGGCGTGCGTCCCGTCGCAGTGATCGGGCCGGACATCGTGGAGGACCTCATGCCGGGGCAGGATCCCCTGGGGAAGCGCATTGAGATCGGGGGGAGGCGGTACACCGTCATCGGCGTGCTCAAGGCGGTGGGAACGCAGTTCTTCCAAAATCAGGACACCCGCATCATCATTCCATTCTCCATGGCCAAGGCCGTGGAGCAGCGCGACTACGTGGACATGGTGACGCTGCGGGCGACGGAGGACATTGCGAACGGGGTGGCGGATGTGGAGTACTTGATGCGCAAACGCCACAGCATCGTCTCGCCGCCCGCCGATCCGAAGAAGAATGACGACTTCCTCGTGCGCACGGCGGAGCAGGCGCAGGACATCCTGGGGACGGTGTCCCTCGCCCTCACGGTCTTCATCACCATGGTCGCCAGCGTGTCGCTCGTGGTGGGCGGCATCGGCATCATGAACATCATGCTCGTATCCGTCACGGAACGGACGCGGGAAATCGGTCTGCGCAAGGCGTTGGGGGCGCAGCGGAACGACATCCTGCTGCAGTTCCTGGTGGAAGCGGTGGTCGTCACATTCATCGGGGCGGTCATCGGCCTGCTGCTGGGGGTGCTTCTGGACTTCTTCATAGTCCTCATCGCGCAGAAATTCCTCTCCACCTACCATTTCGGCCTCAACCCCCTCGCTATGGCGGTCTCCATGCTCATGGCCATGGGCGTCGGTTTGGGTTTCGGCCTCTATCCCGCGCGCAAGGCGGCGGTGCTCGATCCCATAGCGGCACTACGGTACGAGTAAGGACGCCATGCCATGGCGTCCATACGATGTCACCGCCATCCACCACCCCCCCGCACACCGCCTACCACCATCCCGCACACCGTCTATACCCCACCGTCAATCCCCATGCGACTAGCCGACACCATCCATACGGCAACCCGAGGACTCACGCGCAACCTCATGCGCTCCCTCCTCACCACGCTCGGCATCATCATCGGGGTCGGATCCGTGGTGCTCATGGTCTCGGTGGGTTCCAGCTTCGAGCGGTTCATCCTCAGCCAGGTAGAGAGCTTCAGCGGCGACACTTTCGAAGTGCAGCCCAAAGGCTTGGAACAGATCGGTGCGGCGACGGATACCATTACGGCGGGGGACTTTGAGGCCATCGAAAAGCTCTCCACAGTGCAGAATGCGGCGCCGGTGATCTTTGTCCGCGAGCGGGTGACCTACGGGAGGGAGAACATCGCGCCCTTCATCTTCGGCACCCGGAAGGAGGCATTCAACAACTGGTCCATGAGCATCAGCGCGGGAAGGCTGCTGACGGACAGCGACGTTTCCGGCGCAAAGAATGTCGTAGTCCTGGGGCCGAAGGCCGCCGAGGACCTCTTCGGCCAGACGGACCCCGTGGGGAAGCGCATCAACGTGGGGTCGGCCACCCTCACCGTCGTGGGGGTGCTGGAGAGCCTGGGATCCGTGATCGGCCAGCAGATGGACGCATACGTGTACATGCCCCTCACCGTTGCGCGGAGCATTGCGGGGAATTCCTCCACGGTGGATTACATTTCCCTCCAGTCGCGCGGGGACAACGAGATTACGAAGCTGGACATCGAAATGCTCCTGCGCCAACGGCACAAGATCAAGAACCCGGAGAACGATCCCGACAAAGATGACTTCATCGTGCGTTCGTTTGAGCAGGCGACGCAGATGCTCAACACCGTCACCATGAGCATCACGCTCTTCCTGGGGCTCATCGCCGGCATTTCCCTTCTCGTCGGCGGCATCGGCATCATGAACATCATGCTCGTCACCGTCACGGAGCGGACGGCGGAGATAGGCTTGCGCAAGGCGGTGGGTGCCCGTCGCAACGACATCCTCCTCCAGTTCCTCGTGGAATCCGTGCTCCTCACGGTCTCCGGCGGCTTCATAGGCCTCGCGGGAGGGGTGGGCATCGGCTTCGTAATGGCCACGGCCGCGGGGAAGTTCCTGGATGGCTTCGCGTACTCCCTGCCCCTTAGCGCCATCGTCCTCTCCGTGGGCATGGCGGCGATCGTCGGCCTCGTCTTCGGCATCTACCCGGCGCGGAAGGCCGCCGTGCTGGACCCCATCGAGGCGATGCGGTACGAATGACGTTCGGATGATGGTGTCGTTCTCACGCGAACTTCAAGCCCGCCACGCCCGCGAGCACCAGGAGGATCGCCGCCCACTGCACCCAGCGGAGGTGTTCGCGGTACAAACGCATGCCGAGGAGAGAGGTCACCACCAGGGAAGCGCTGCCCACGGCCGTCACGATGGCGACGGGCCCGGCGTGCGTCGCCAGCATGAAGAATCCCGTGCCGACGAGGGTGGGGGAGGCGGCGGCGGCGATGCCCAGGAACGTGCGTCCGCTGATGCGGCCCATGGGTTTCCGCAGGAAGACCCGGCGCAATATGAGCAGGAACCCGGCGCCCGCGGCAATGGAGATTTCCCAGAAATATCCCGCGACAAGCGGGTTGGCGATGCGGCTGAGCGCGGCCGGTGTCACGTTGGTGAGGGTGAGGGGGAGGGCGGATGCCACGGCCAGCAGGATCCCGAACCCCGCACGGTTGCCCAGGTGCGCATGGACATTCCCTTTGGCCGCCAGGAGCACGCTGCCGATGATGATGAGCGCCAGGAGAGCAAGCGCCGCGGGAGAGAGCACGTCACCCAAAACCGCCCAGCCGATGGCGACGAGGAGCACGGTCATCAGGGCGCGGGAGATAGCGCCCGCGATCCCCACGGGGAGGTGGCGGTACGAGGCGTAGAAGAGTCCCAGGTAGAGTCCGCCGGAGAGACCTCCGAGCAGGAGCAGTTGCCAGTGTGCGGCGACCGCGGCGATCTCCGCACGGGATGAGCCGAGGAGGAGGGGAAGGAGCGTGACGGAGAAGGAGAGGTTCCGGTAGAACGCCAGGCTCAGACCGTCCACTTTCCGCGCATAGTGCGCCAGCAGCACGTTCTGCAGCGCATACCCGAGCATGGAAAGGAGGGCGTAGAGGTAGAACATTGCGGATTTGGAAGGCTATCTGTGATTGAATAGTAGCGGAAAAGTGCATCCCGCGCGGAAGAACGAGGCTTTGAATGATGATCCTGATACAGTACTGGCATGTTTGGTTTCACGAAGAAGATAGTTCAGCCGGTCAGTAATCACTCACAATGGAATAAAATCTTTGCGAGAGAACAGGCGCGTTTATTGGAAGGGTTGAGGGATCATCCCGTGACAATAGAGCATGTTGGAAGTACGGCTATACCGTTCGTACCTGCGGAACCCATTCTGGATATTGCGCTCGGTATTGAGCCATCAGTGGAACTCGATGCGTTGAGAAAGAACCTGGACAGTCTGGGGTATGAAGAAGGTGAACCGCAGGGGATGAAAGACAGCGTTCTGTGGGTATGCGGGGAGCAAGCCCGAGAGTTCCATATCCATCTGATGCATAGATGCAGTACCACATGGAATGATCTTATGCTTTTTCGCGCCGCACTCAGAAGCAGTGAATCTTTACGGAATGAATATGCATTGTTAAAAACTGAACTCGCCGGCAAGTATTCTGAGGATCGCAAGACGTACACGAATGGCAAGCGAGCATTCATTGAGCGCGTCATTCGTCAGTACTCACCGAAACGTCCGCAGTTCACCAGAGAAGCCATGGTCACTGAAATAGTATCCGCGCTTGAAAAGGGGAAGAATGTTCTGTTGGTCGGCAGGAGGGACGCCGGTAAAACGTACTTTGTAACAAAGACGCTCATCCCTTTCCTCAGGAATACAGGTATGGATGTTCGGTACCACAAGAATATGAACGAGGAGATTGGTGACTTGCCGGAAGATGCGGTGGTTATCTTCGATGAATTTGAGATACGCGATGACAGGGAGCAGTTGGAAAAGATGCATCCGGAGGAGAAACCGTATTATACTGACTCCTATTTGAAAAAGGTCCATAGATGGTTACGGAAGTCGGAACATATTCCGAATCGTCGAATATTCATTCTTTCAAGGAACGAGGAAGATATCGGCAACATTATGAAAACAACGTCTTTTGAATTCGCATCCGATGTCGTCGTGATCGAAGTTCCAGCTTGGAAGGCAGAATAAGCTCTGAGCAACGATTATGCAGATATTCCGCTAAGCGTTGTCAGAGAAAACTTCTCATCCTTTCCGTAGATTGTTTCACAATCCAGGATGAGTTATGGAAATAATTGGATTCTGGTGGGCCGGGAGGGACTCGAACCCCCGAAGCCGTGAGGCACCGCGTCTACAGCGCGGCGGAATTGCCACTATCCGACCGACCCACGAGTGCATGCTGGAAAGAACAGCTTGTCACTGCACATAGTGTACGGCAAACCTGAATGCGGTTCAATGCATTGAAGTCCTCACGCCCCGTACTTCCACCCCTCATATCGAACGAGCTTGAGCAGTTTCTGCTGTCCCAGGATCTCTTTGGAGAGGGCATCGTCGTAATCCGAATCGTAGACGACCGTGGTGATCCCCGCGTTGAGGATCATCTTGGTGCAGATGACGCACGGGAAGCAGTTGCAGTACAGGGTGCCGCCCTCGATGTTGATGCCGAACTTGGCCGCTTGTGTGATGGCGTTCTGCTCGGCATGCGTGCCGCGGCAGATCTCGTGGCGCTGGCCGGAGGGGATCTTGAGCTTCTCGCGCAGGCACCCGCCCATTTCCGCGCAGTGGGGGATACCGCGCGGCGCGCCGTTGTACCCCGCGGTGAGCTGCTGCTTATCCTTGGCGATCACGGAGCCCACCTTCCTCCGCAGGCACGTGGCCCGCTTGGCCCATGCGTAGGCGATCTCCATGAACACCTCGTGGAAGGAGGGGCGGTCCTCCCCGCTCAGGAGCCGCAGGAAATGCCGGAGCTTCGCCTCCAAGTCCTTCAGCGTCCCGTCGTTGATGATGAGGTAATCCACGCGGTCCAGGCACTTCTTCACCTGCTGGCCTTCTGGCGGTTCGCCCACGCCCTTCTCCCTCTCGAGACGCTCCACTATCTGCTTCTTGGTAAGTGCGGCGCCTTCCCGCTTCCTCTTCTGCAGGCGCGTGATGATCGTGTCCGTAGGCGCCGTGATGCCGATGAGGCGGAAGCCTGAAAGCTTGCGAAGTTCATCCGCTTCGCCGGGGTTGCGTATGCCGTCGATCACCCACCTTCGCTCCTCGCCCTGTTCGGAGCTACGGTGGGCAGGCCCACTCCGCTCTTCGTTCCGTTCGGAGCTACGGTGGGCAGGCCCATTTCGCGCTTTCACGGCAAATGGCCGCGCCGTTTCCCTTTCAATTGTTTCGCAAATCATCTTTCCCAGCACGCCGGGTCCATGCTTTGAGCGCAAATCGTTGCCCACGTCCTGCAAGTTGCCGCGCGTGTGGGCGAGTTTCCGCTTCGTGGCTTCCGCGCGGACCATATCCGAGAGTGAGAGGGGGGCGTAGCCGCTCTTGGCGAGCATCTTGATCAGCTCGCCCTTGCCGGAACCCATGTAGCCCGTGAGTCCGATGTACAGGGACATGGCCTCAGTATCCCCGAAACCGCCCTTTTGACAAGGTGTCATTGACGGTAGGGCGTGGGATTGCGTACCATCGATGCGTCCGCTTCTCCTGCCACGTGTCACACTGTGAAAACGTCGGCGACGAAGGTACGGAAATGCCGGTGGTGCCGGTGGTGCTCAGCGTGTTGAGTCCTCTTGCCTCCATGAGGTTGCATGCAGCACTGCAGAATATGACGGGGGTTGTGCTTGAGGTTCATGAGGGAGGGGGAAACAGTTTGGAGATATCCTTCACAGGCAATCCCGAGGGCGTGATTGAGAAGGTGAAGAAGGCTTTGGAGAATTTGGATTGCAGGATGATGGATTGAGGGCGGCGCATGCGCGGAAACTGTTGCCTTGGGAAGGGGGAGGCCACTACGCTTCCCAACCATGAAGCGCCGAAAGGCATGGTTGGAGAAAACAGAGAAGTTCTTCCGGGAGCACATCGGCCCCGGCGTTATTACTGGCGCCTCCGACGATGACCCCAGCGGCATCGCCACCTACGCGCAAGCGGGGGCGAAGTTCGGGTACGGGATGTTGTGGACAACGTTGTTCATGTTCCCGCTCATGGTGGTCATACAGGAGATATCGGGCAGGATCGGCCGGGTGACGGGGAAGGGGATTGCGGCCAATCTCCGCCAGTACTATCCCCGCTGGCTCCTCCACTTCAGTGTGGGCCTCTTGCTCATGGCCAATACGATCAATATCGGGGCGGACCTGGGCGCCATGGGGGAGGCGGTGGAACTGCTCCTCGGCGTCCCCTCCGCGGTAACGGTGGTGTTCTTCTCCCTCGTGTGCGTGTACTTGGCGGTCTTCCTCCCCTACAAGAAGTACGTCCCCATCCTGCAGTGGCTGGTGCTCGCGCTCTTCGCGTACGTCATCACGGCATTTGTCACCGACATCCCTTGGAAAGACGTCGCCTTCTACACGCTCATCCCCAACCTTTCCCTCAACAAGGAATCACTGGCCATGATCATCGCCATACTGGGCACCACCATCAGCCCGTACCTTTTCTTCTGGCAGTCGTCGCAGGAAGTGGAAGAGATACGTGCGCACCGCTTCCTGCACGCGCTGATCAGGTTCCCGCTCAATGCAAAGCAAGAGCTGTGGAAGTTACGGGTGGATACCGTGGTGGGCATGGCGTTCAGCAACATTATTGCGTTCTTCATCATCCTCACAACGGCAGCGACGCTCAATGCCTCCGGTTTGACGACCATTGAGACGGCGGCCGATGCCGCGCAGGCGCTCCGGCCGTTGGCGGGTTCCGCTGCCGCTTTCCTCTTCGCGGCGGGCATCGTGGGGACGGGGCTCCTGGCCGTGCCGGTGCTTGCCGCATCCGCCGCGTTCGGCGTGGGGGAAGCGATGCGATGGCCGGTGGGATTGGAGCGGAATGTCCACAAGGCGAAGGGGTTCTATGGCGTGCTCACCGCTGCGACGGTGATGGGCTTGCTCCTCAACTTCTTCGGCATCAATCCCATCGACGCCCTCATTGCTTCCGCCGTGGTCAACGGCATCGTCTCGGTGCCGCTCATGGCGGCGCTCGTGCACATGAGTTCAAACGAAAAGGTGATGGGTTCCCTCGTCATTCCCAAGTCGCTCCGCATTGCGGGATGGGTGACGACGGCTGTCGTTGCCACAGCAGGCGTGGGGTTCTTCCTCACGTGGTAAAGACACACTTGGGATGCGTCTCCGACGAGAATGAGATGCGCGATGTGATGATGTGTGACGCAATGGTCTTTACAAGGAAGGTGTACGACCGTACACTTCCGACATGCCCATCACCGCACAAGCAACCGCGCACGAACAAGCGATCATCGTCGATTATGTCTCTGTACAAGGACAAGCAAATCAGAGGAGCGAACGAGACGTAGCGCATGACATACTGCAATGGGTGAGGAGTTCACCGTGCCGGGGTTCCATACATGTGTACCTTCCGTCTTGGAGGATGGGTGCTGGACGAATGATGAAAAATGAACTGCAAGCACTCGGTTGTACCGTGACATCGAGGATGAGGTGATGCGGAAGAGCGTTGAAACCATTTGAATCATCACGATTTATAAAACATTCAAGCCTAGACGGTTTACGGAAGAGGACGTTTCGGTACACTTTCGCACTAAGAGTCCCGTTGCGGGTCTTTGTGCCGCGACGTCCTATTCCTTCCCCATCTTCCTTCTTATGAAAAGCTTCCTCTCAAGCCGACGAGGATTCACCCTCATCGAGCTCCTGCTCGTGATCGGCATCATCGCCATCCTGGCGAGCATTGTGATCATCGCCATCAACCCCACAAAGCAGTTGGGGAAGGCGCGCAATGCACAGCGCCGCAGCGACATCAATACCATCCTGAATGCCGTGTACCAGTACGCCATCGACAACAACGGCGTGCTGCCGGGGAACATTCCCTCGGGCGCGAGCACGGCGGCTGCAAAGCCCATTTGTATGTTCGATACGAACATTGCAAGTTGCACCACGGCCACCGGCGCGGGGAACCTGAACGGCGTGAACCTCCGTTCGCTTTCCGGCACGTATCTCGTGGGTATCCCCAAGGATCCCAGCGTGCCCAGCACCCTCACGGCGTCAGGGACGCGCTACATGATCTACAAGGATGCATCCAGCCGCATCACTGTGTTCCCCGCGACGACGGATGACAGTGAGACGATCACGGCGTCTCGGTAAAATCCGCACATCATCAAAAGCCCCTTCTGTCGAAGGGGCTTTTGTTTTGTCACGATGTTCCAATGGTATACTGCGCTCCCGTATGCGGTTACTGTTTCGCAAGAGGAAAGGGTTCACCCTGGTCGAGTTGCTGCTCGTGATGGCTATCATTGCACTGCTCGCGTCCATCGTCATCGCGGCCATCAATCCGCAGAGACAGCTGGCACAAGCCAGGAACACACAGAGGAAGGCGAATATCCAGACGATCATCAATGCCGTCTACCAGTACGCCATCGACAATAGGGGGGGAATGCCCGGGAACATCCCGTCCGGCAGCGCGAACAGGAGGCCCATCTGCATGTTCGATACGGCCATAGCCAGTTGCACAACGGCCACCGGCGCCGGCAATCTTGGAGGAGTGAACCTGCGCATGCTCTCCGGGACGTATTTGGTGGGAATGCCGGAGGACCCGAGCATCCCAGGCGCACTCACGGCTTCGGGCACGCGGTACATCATCTATAGGGATGCGGCAGGCCGTATCTTCGTCGGCGCGCCCGCCGCGGAGTTGGGGCAGACCATACAGACCATGCGGTGATCCGTTGGATGCGGAGAGATCATCGGGCTGTTCAAGCAACCCTGGTGTTCCCGTATTCCTGAGTGGCGAACAGCGTATGCCGCGTGGTCCACACCATGGCGGCCACGCTCAATGCCAAGACCACCCAGGTTTCGGGCCCGCTGGCGGGCTGGGAGGGAGGTGCACCCGAATGCAGGAGCGTATTGAACGATGTCCCCGTGTTCTGTATCGGTGCACCGTACGCGTCGAGGGGGCGGGTGATGCCGCTTGTCACCGTGTAAGGGTTTCGGGGCAGTGCGGTCGGTTCTTCGGCAGCAGTCTCTTGAGGCAACGTCCCTTCGGCAACCGGCGCTTCGTCGGTGGGCATTTCCACCGCTTTCTCCGAGGATGCAACGGACGACGCTTCCGAAGAGGAGGACAAAGAACTCACCTCTCCCGTCACCTGCGCGAGGAAAGGCGAGCGTCCATTCGTCCCTTGGACCAGGGAACCGATTTGTCCGGGAAGAGAAATGATGTCTTGCCACAGTTCCTCTCCCCCTTGTGAGAGAAGGATACCGACCGTGAGTACGAGAATGATTCCGATGAAGGCTCCCGGAAGTCGCGAAACGGAACCCGTGCCGATGGGCACGCTGCCCGACGCGTGGTCACGCGTGTGGACGGGGATGGGCGTATCGTCCCCCGTCGACTGCCAGTGCGGATGCACGTCAGGCATGGGGGGCGGCGCGGAGGTGTGTCTGTCTGCGGGAAGCTATGAGCGTTCCCATAACGGCGGAGGCGATGAGGAGGAGCGTTGCGGTTGTGCCCAGCCCGGAATCGCCGGGGACGTACGCCGCCTGCCCTTGAAGCGGATTGCCGGTGAGGCCCGTAAGGGTGCGGAGGGGGGCCGTGGAAGTGGTCGGGTCGCCGATGGTGACCGCAGCCTCCTGGCTGAAGGCGGTCTCCTCGTTGTCCTCGTTGAAGCCGCGGACTGCCGCGTAATAGGTGGTCCCTTGCGTGAGGGAACGGATGGCGATACCCGTTTCGTCGGGGCGGACGGTGCGCCGCTGAATGTAACGGCCCGTCTGTGTCCCGTAGTAGACGTGGAATCCCCTTATGTTGGGGGAAGGGAGGGCGTCCCAAGCGACGTAGAGCGTGGTCCCTTCCGTGGTCACACGGACGTTCTGTACTTGGAGAAGGACAAACTGCTCGGGAGCAACTGTTTCCTCTGCCGGTGCGGGGTGTGTTTCCTCCCCCACGGGTACTTCCTCGGCGACTGTTTCCGGGACCGAAATAACCTCCCCCGTAGCGGAAGACGCTTCAACCGGTGCGGAAGAGGAGGAGACAGTGTTCTCTTCAATCCTCACGGCCAGAACACCCAGGGTATCTCCCAACACCTCGGTTGCCTCCAATCCGGCCGTGTAAACGGCGGTGTGGGGAGGGTTGCCTTCCAGGTCATGGAACGTGAGCATCGTTTCGCCGCCACCGGGAACATCCTTCACGGTGAACGTCACCTGCGCCACGGGGATGAGCGCGTCCGCCAAACCCTCTTCCGATTCTGCTTCCACATCGATCATCACATACCCCCGCTCCGCATCATAATCCTCCTCGCCGGGGGCGGGGATGGGGAGGGAAGTGCTCGCCTGGATATCCATTCCTTGCAGGATTTCCGGATCGTACTGCAGCCATGAGCGTACCCGGGAGAGGGGAACGAGCAGGTCGTTGCGTACCACGATGTCCAAATCCAGAATATCGCCTGCGCGGAGGGATTCCGTTTCCAATGTGAGGGGATCACGCACGGTGAATGCGGGGCATTCCGCCTGGTCCGCCAATTCGCAATGGGGACGCAAGAAGAGCGATACGGTGGATCCGGTATCGGCTGTATCGCCTTCGGATGAGGTGGAAGACTCTTCCGCCGTCCCTTCCGCTGGAACGTCACCGGCCCCTTCCTCCGCAACAATCGCCTCCTCTTCCGCCGTTACGCCTTCCTCCTCTTCCGCCGTTTGCGCACGCCAGGAGGGCGTGGCATTGAGGGCGGAGAAGGTGAGGACAATGGCCGCGAGTGTTGCGCCAAGAGCGTACCAGTGGCGGCGGTTCAAGGTTGCCATAGGTCAGCGGTTCGAAAGGAATCGGAGGATCCACAGCACGTCGTCCAACGTGAATTGCTGGTCACCGTCGGGATCCGTGAGGAGCGCTTCGGGAGGGACGCGAGCGTCGCCCCGGATCACTTCCAGGAGCGCAATGGCGTCCTCAAGATCCACCTTTCCGTTACTGTCGATATCGCCCAGCAAGGGGGTCATGATGACGCTGGCTTGCTGCGCTTCGCTGCGGCCTGCGCGGAGGACGCTTGAAGGGTCGAAGACCTGCACTTCTCCCACGGTGCGCACACCGACGAGGAAGGAACCCATCACGCACGTGAGACTGAGCGCGACGAGGCTGAGGTTGCGGCTTGTGACGTAGGGGAGGAGTTTGTTGAACATTTCCTCTTAGTATAGCCTAATTTACATTCTCTCTCAATGTGCCAGAAGTTGACATCCTATCTGCATATGTCTTATTGAATATATCATCAGTTCGGAGAGATATAGCACATGCCACAGCCCCATTTGCTACAGTAGAGGCATGGCGGCTTCCTTATTCTACTTCACCGGCGGAAATGCCTTCGCTGTCCGGGAGGAGAAGCGCGCATGGCAGAAACAGTTTGAGGAAAAGCATGGGCCGGAGAATCTCGTCGTACTGCAAGCACTGGATGTCAAGTACCGCACGCTCCTTGATGAAGTGAGCGTGGCTCCCTTCATAGCGGGTAAGCGCCTCCTCATCATCGAGGGAACGCCTTCCTTCACCAAGGAAGAAGTGGAGCTGCTCCTGGGCTCCATCCACCCCGATTGCGTTCTTGTGATCGCGGATGCGCATCCCGATAAGCGCCTCTCCGCCGTGAAAGCGTTGCTCAAGGCGGCGCAAGTGAAGGAGTTCACCGTCCTGGACGGAAAGCGCCTGGGCCAGTGGATGGCAACTTACGCCGCAACGCACCACGGGTCGTTCGCCCCAGGCGCCGCGGAGCATTTGGTCACGTTTGTGGGGGAAGATCAGGATGCGCTGGCGCAGGAGATCGTCAAACTCGTGACGTACGCGGGGGATCGCCCGGTCACAAAGGAAGACGTTGATGCGTTGGCCGTTTCTTCGGGAGAACAGGAAGTGTGGAAGCTCACGAACCTTCTGGGGGAAGGGAAAGGGGATGAGGCGCTGCGGTACGCGCGGCGGCTGCTGGCGCACGGGGAAGACCCATTCTCCCTCTGGAGCATCCTCCTCTGGATGCTCCGCACGCTCGTCACGGTCACCGCGGCGGTGAAGGCGGGGGAGCGTAATCCGGCGAAGATCGCCTCCGTCTACAAGGTGCCGTTCCCCAGCGCGCGCAACCTGCTCCGGCTGGCGCAAGACGTTCCCCTGGCCTCCCTGCAGGCCTTGCTCGTGTGGGCGACCGATACGGACAAGGCGCTCAAGACGGGGGGGTTCAAGTCCACCAAAGAAGCACCCGAGGAACTCTTGGCCCTCATCGACCAATTCATCGTGCGGTCGGCAAAGCTCGTCGTCTAGTTCCCCCCCTGTCCCTCGATCTGCCGGAGGATATCTTCCGTCGCCTTGTCCTCCGTTTCGCGGTGGGACGTTTCCGCCGCGGTGCGCGTTTCCCTCATTTTGCGTCGCTCGTCCTCCGCCTTCTTCAGGGATTCCCCCTGTTCGATCTTCCCCATCTCCTGCGCGTACTTCTTGTCGATGGCGGCGAGTTGCGCTTTCTCGTTCTCCAGTATCTCCTGCAGGTTCTTCACCTGCTCGGGCGTCATCACGGGCAGGATATTGACCCAGTACTGCCGTTCCTCGTCGTTCATGCTCTCGGAAGCCTTGATGAGTGCGACCAACGGACCATACGTGGCGGCGACGTCGGGAGGGATTTTGAGACCGGTGGTTTGGGGAGGTTGCTGGTCTGTCATACGCGTATCAAGTATAGCGTATTACGTATTGCGTATGGATACTCCAATGCATACGTACGACGTGATACGTCATACGTCATATAAAGACGCAATACGTGCGTTCAAGCTACATTCAAGATCTCGAACTCCAGAATTCCCGAGGGCGAGGAGATCTCCACGTTCTCACCCTTGTGCCTTCCGATGAGGGCTTTGCCCATGGGGGATTCGTTGCTGATCTTGTGCTCCAGGGGGTCGGCTTCGGTGGAGCCCACGATGGTGTACCTCTCCGGTTCGTCGCCGTCCGTGAGGTTCGCCACCGTCACCGTAGAACCGATGTCTATCTCCTTCCCGCGGCCGATCTGCTTCTTTTCGCTGATGATCTTGGCGTTCTTGATCTTCTGCTCCAGTTCCAGGATGCGCCCCTCCACGAAGGCTTGTTCGTTCTTGGCTTCCTCATACTCGGAGTTCTCGGAAAGGTCGCCGTAGGAGATGGCCTCCTTGAGGCGCTGCGCCACTTCCGTGCGCCGCGTGGTCTTGAGCTCCTCCAATTCGTCCTTGAGCTTCTTGAGCCCCTCTTTGGTCACCAACGTTTGGTCATCGTCGTCCCCGCTGAAGCCTGTGGAACCGCCGACCGCCTGGTCATCGTCGCTGATGAAATCGTCTGTAGGCACCATATCCAAAAGGGGGGTAAGGGGGGAAAGCCCATCAATTGTACGCAGAATGGGGGTTTTGGCAACCTAATTCCCCGCCCCTTCCTTCAGCAAATCCGGCCACCGCATCACCGGCAGCTTGGTGATATCCTCCTGCACCAACGCCTCCACCACGCGTTTGACGAGTTGGACGTTCGTGAGGAGCGGGACGCCCTGGTCCGTGGCGATACGGCGGATATAGTAGCCGTCGGTCTGCTCGTCCACGGTAAAGTGCGTGGGGATGTTGATCACCAGGTCGATCCGCTTCTGCTCCAGGTACTCGCGGATGTTGGGGCTGCGCGGTTCGGAGACCTTGTGGAGGAGGGCGCTGGGGATGCCGCGGCTCTGCAGGAACTCATGCGTGCGCAGCGTGGCGAAGAAGACGTAGCCCTTCTCGTGCAGCGCCTGGACGGCGGGGAGGATGTCCATCTTGTCCTCCAGCTTGCCCACGGTGAGCAGGATGCTCTTCTTCGGCAGCTTGAACCCCACGGCTACGAGGGCGGTAAGGAGAGCCTGTTCCGCGTTGAGCCCGAAGCAGGCCACCTCGCCCGTGCTCGCCATCTCCACGCCCAGGCGGGGATCCGCCCCCTTCAGCCTGCCGAAGCTGAATTGCGCCGCCTTCACCGCCACGTGGTCCAAGTCCACCGTCTGGTACCGCTTGTCCGGCGGGGCGCGGCGGAGGAGCGACTGCGTGGCGAGCACCGCGAAGTTCTGGCCGGTCACCTTGCTGCAGAAGGGGAAGCTGCGGCTGGCGCGCACGTTGCACTCGATCACTTTGAGGCGGTTGTTCTTGGCGAGGAACTGGATGTTGAAGGGGCCGGAGATGCGGAGGCCTGCGGCGATCTTCTTGGCGATCACCTTGAGCTGGCGGAGCGTGGCAAGGTTCACGCGCTGGGAGGGGAGCACCATGGTGGAGTCGCCCGAATGCACGCCGGCATTCTCGATGTGCTCGGAGAAGGCGTAGAGGAGCAGCTTTCCTTCCTGCGCAACGCCGTCGAAATCGATCTCCTTCGCGCCCTGTTCGAACTTGGAGATGACCACGGGGGAATCCTTGGAGACGAGCGACGCCTGTTCCAGGAACGCTTCCAGGTCCTTGCCCGAGTGGACCACGGCCATGGCGGCGCCGGAGAGCACGTAGCTGGGACGCACGATCACGGGGTACCCCACTTTTTCACAGAAGTCCTGCGCCACCGCGACGTCCGCGAATTCCTTCCACTCCGGCTGGTCCACCTTGATCTCGTCGAGGAAGGAGCTGAACTTGTGCCGGTCCTCCGCGCGGTCGATATCCGTGGCGGAAGTGCCGAAGAGGGGAATGCCCGCCGACGCCAATTTCCGTGCAAGGGAGTTGGGGATTTGGCCGCCCATGGAGACCACCACGCCCTCGGGGTTGAGCCGCTCCACGATGTCGCGCACGCGCTCGTCGCTCAGCTCTTCGAAGAACAACGCGTCGCATTCGTCGTAGTCCGTGCTCACCGTTTCGGGGTTGCTGTTGATCATGGAGACGGAGTAACCCTGCCGCTGCAGCTCGTGGGCGGCCTGCACGCAGCACCAGTCGAACTCCACGGAAGAACCGATGGAATACGGACCTCCTCCCAATACGATCGCCACCGGGCGGTCAGCTTTCAGCTTCGAGCTTTCCGTTGGCTGCTGATCGTCGCTGATCGCTGAAAGCTGAGGGCCGTAAGCTCCGAAATGAATATCATCCTCCATCCCGTTATACGTCATGTACAGGTAATTCGTCTGCGCAGGGAATTCCCCGCCGAGCGTATCCACCTGCTTCACAACGGGGAGGATCTTCGCACGTATCCTCTGGTCGCGGATCTCCTGCGTCCTTTGGTCCCGGATCTGCCCGATGCCTCGGTCGGAGAAGCCCATGAGTTTCGCCTTGTGCAGCAGGTCGTCTTCCAGGGGGGCGGTCTTGGACTTGAAGAGGTCCTTGGAGGTTTGTGCTATGGCTTGGATGCGCCGGAGGAACCAAAGGTCGATGCCCGTGGCGGCGTTCACTTCTTCCACGCTCCACTCGCCGTGCAGGGCCTGGGCGACGGCGAAGATGCGGCGGGGCGTCGGCCGTTTGAGCTCGCGGGCAAGGTCGTCGAATTCCATGGAGGCGGGGAACAGTCCTTCTTCCCCAATGTTGAGCATGCGGATGGCCTTCTGGAGCGTCTCCTCGAAGGTCCTGCCCAGCGCCATCACCTCCCCCACGGATTTCATCTCGCTCGTCACCTGGTCCGAAACGAAACGGAACTTCTGCAGGTCCCAGCGGGGCATCTTCAAGGCCACGTAGTCGAGCGAGGGCTCGAAGTCCGCGCAGGTGACTTGCGTGATGGCGTTGCGGAGTTCCGGGAGCGTGTAGCCGAGCGCAAGCTTTGCGGCGATGAAGGCGAGGGGATAGCCGGTGGCTTTGGAGGCAAGCGCGGAGCTGCGGCTGAGGCGGGCGTTCACTTCGATGACGCGGTATTCGCGTGACCGGGGATGGAGTGCGTACTGGATGTTGCACTCGCCCACGATCTTCATGTGCCGTATCACCCGCAGTGCGATGCTGCGCAGCATTTGGTACTCGGTGTTGTCCAGCGTCTGGCTGGGCGCGATGACGATGGATTCCCCCGTGTGAATGCCGAGCGGATCCACGTTCTCCATGTTGCAGACGGTGATGCAATTGTCCGCCGCGTCGCGCACCACCTCGTACTCGATCTCCTTCCAGCCGGTGAGGTCCTCCTCCACCAGCACCTGCGGCGATTCCACGAACGCCACTTTGAGCACGTCCTTCAGCTCCGTCTCGTTCATCGCCCTTCCGCTCCCTTTGCCGCCCAGCGCGAATGCCCCGCGTACGATCACGGGAAAGCCGATGCTCCGTGCCGCGTCCATGGAGTCCGCCACGGTCGTGCAGGCGAAAGAGCGCGGCACCGACACGCCGATGGACTGCAGTTCCTGGTTGAAGAGTGCGCGGTCTTCCGTCTTGCGGATGCTCTCCACCGGCGTCCCCAGCACGCGGATGCCATGGCGGTCCAGGACACCGTCATCCGCAAGCTGCAGGCCGCAGTTGAGGGCGGTCTGACCGCCGAAACTCAGGGCAATGGCGTCGGGCTTCTCCTTCTTGATCACCTCCTCCACGAAGGGGGGAGTGACGGGGATGAAGTACACGCCGTCCGCCAAGCCCCAGCTGGTCTGGTTGGTGGCGATATTGGGGTTGATGAGGATCACGCGCTTGCCCTCCTCCTTCAAGGCCTTGATGGCTTGGCTGCCGGAATAATCGAATTCCCCGGCCTCGCCGATCTTCAGGGCGCCGGAACCCAGCAGGAGGACCGACCGGACTTCAGGAAAATGCTCCCCCTTGCCCTGGATGGGCCGCGGGGGGCCGCTGGTCTGTGGCGCCGTCATGTCTGGCGGAGAGTAGCGGTGATGGCGGCAGAGGGCAAGGAGGAAAGGAACCACGAAATCTGGAATCCTTCTCCGTGCAAGTCGGTTTCGTTGCGGCAAAACCAACGCATGATACGGTAGGGACGCTTATGCCCTTCACACTCCCGCTTCTCTCCTTCATCGTCCTCGCTGCCGGAGGCGCCACGGATTCCGGCGCAACGCTCCTCCGGGACGACCTTCCGTTCTTCCAGGAGGCCGTCACCATCCTCCGGCAGGAGGAAGAGGAGCAAGGGCGGGAAACGCTGGAAGCGGAAGGGGCGGAAATGTTCCCGCTCTCGGCAACGGGGGCCCAGCAGGCGTCGCAGTTTTCCGATTTCGTGACGGTCTACTGGCGCAATGCGCCGTATGACCTCAAGGATGTCCCGCGGAACCTGTGGTTCGCCCCCTACGTGCGGGACATGGTGAGCTTGGGGATCGTGACGGGATACACGGATACAACCGGGAAGCCGTTGGGGGAATTCGGGCCGCATCGCCCCGTGAGCATCGAGGAGATGACGAAGATGGTGATGGTGGCGGCGGGCGTGGACCCTGCGACATGCAGTACGACCACCTTCAACGAGCAGGCGAGGGACCGCTGGTCGGCGCCGTACATCGCCTGCGCGGAGGACCGCAAGCTCTCGCTCTCCACGGATGCTTCCCTGGACGTCACGCGTCCGGCCTTGCGCGGAGAAGTGGTGATCACGCTTTTGGAAGCGTTCGGCGTCATCAAGCCGTCTTCCGGTTCCGTGGCCATGGTGGTGGCGACGGGGAGCGGGGGTGCTGCGGGGACAACGCAAACGGGCTCCGTCTTCCTCGACGTCCTCCCCGGCATGGCCACGACGGACGCCATCCACCGCGCGGCGGAAGACGGCATCATTTCGGGTTACAAAGACGCGCAAGGAGTCCCCACCGGATACTTCGGGCCCGACAAGCAGATCACGCGTGCGGAAGTCTCCAAAGTCCTTAGCTTGGCGTTACAAGTGTATGGGAAGAGGAAGGAATAGGACGCCCGTTACGCCCGATGCATGTGCTTCTGCACCAGGTGCGAGATCCGGTGTTCGTGCGTGGGGTGGTAACCGTTGAGCGCCTCCAGGAGGATGGTCCCCGTGAGGATGAGTGCGGCACCCACAGCTTGGTGCGTCTGCAGAGGTTCGCCAAGGTACCAGAAGGCGAAGGCGATGGAACCGATCACCGCGAAGTTGTTGAACACGGAGACGGTGGAAACGGGGAGCCGGTCCAGCGATTGGTAGAAGCAGAATACGGTGAGGAATCGGGAGAGGAAGGCGAAGGCGAGGAGGGTGACAAGCAAATCGGGGGTGAGGGACTGCGCCTGGGCGATCACCGCGCCCGCCGGCGAAAACAGGAAGGAGAGCGAAATCCCCCACACGGCGATCACCGCGCGCGTGAGCACCACGGTGGAAACGGGGACGTCGTGGAGGAACTTGCGGAAGAGGAGGCCGCTGCCCGCCCATATGAGGCTGGAAAGGAGGATGAGCATGTCACCGGGCCGCAGCACAACGGATTCCGTGAAGCCGCGTAACGCGATGCATAACACGCCGGCTCCGATGAAGAGGAGGGAGAATGAATGGGAGAGGCGGAGGCGTTCCCCCATGAAGAGTACGGAGAGGAGCAAGAGGAAAAGCATTTCCGTGTTCCCGAAGAGCGTGGCGTTGACTGCGCTGGTCATGCTCAAGCCCGCGAAGAGCAGCGCAGGGGCGACGATGCTGCTCAGCACACCCACCACGAGCAGGGACAGGAGTTCCGCTTTGCTCAAACCTGAGAGGGACTTGATGGCGGGGAAGAGCCCGAAGGAGAGAAGGACGAAGATGGCCGTCAGCGCCTCGCTGAAGAGGACGAGCGCGAGAGGCGTGAGCACCACGGTGAGTTCCTTGGCCAGGGAATAGTATGTCGAAGAGGAGAGGATCATTCCCATGAGCGCCGCCCATCCCAGCAGGGAGGCGGACTGCGGCATGGGCTCCGTCCGTACCCACAAACGACGCAGGGAGAGTGTGTTCATGTTACTTAGTATTATAACACAAAACCATATACAAAGCCATATCTACGAACAGGCCGGAATCCTCAGAATTGAGAATCCATGCCGTAGCCGCCGCGTTCCTCATCATCCGCTTGGGGACCGCACGTGATCAGATTGAGGCGGTACGTCCGCCATGCTTTGGTGCGCAGGTCCTTGAGTTGGTTATTGGCCACGCGCCAGGTCATGCCGAAGTTCCGCCAAGCGCCCCGCAGTGCGTTCTCACGCTGGAGAGGATCCTCCATGCTCCAGGCGTTCACGATGGCATTCTTCCGCGCTTCCAATGCGCGCCGCATGTAGCGTTCGTAGCCCGTGAGTGAGAGCAACATAAAGTCCTCTCGCTCCCGCGCGTACTGTTGCATGCATTGGATGTAGCTTCGTGAGGAGGAAACTGAGGAAGCAGATGAAACAGATGAAGTCGATGAAACAGATGAAGTCGATGATGAAGACAATGGCACGGAGGCGGTGGATGAGCTCATTGATGAAGACGACGTAAGCTGCGCCAAGCGAGCCGCGCGCCGTCTGCTGCGGGAAGTTTCAGCACCCGTCGGCGTATCCGCCGCGGCGTGGACGAAATTTACCGAGAGGGGAAGAAGGATGGCGGTGAGCAGGAATGCCACCTGGAGCTTTTTCGTGTTCATCGGAAATGGGAGGGAAGGGACACTCCCATAGACGAGGGCGCGAAAACGGCCTTACGGAAAGCGGGTTGCGTGTTCACGGAAAGTGGCGCCCTATTCCTGCAGGAATGGAGCGTAGTGGTGCACAACGGTGAGGACACCGATGGTTGCGGCGAAGACACTGAGGAGGAGCACCACCCCCGCCGTCACGTCCTTCAGCCTTCCCACGTGCACGCTGTAGTGGGGTTCGATCACGTCCAGTATCTCCTCCACGATCGTGTTGATGAGTTCGGCTACCAGCACCGCTGCGCAAGTGAAGAGGACCGCCATGAGCTCGGCGAAGGAGAAGCGGAGGACAATGGAAGCGGTGATGAGGAGCACGGCCATCGCGCTCAAAATCTTGAAGTTCCGCTCCCTCTTCCACACGAAAACGATACCCCGCAGTGCATGCCTGGCGCTCTGTGCGAATACATGGACCATGAAGGGATTGTAGAGGACGTTACGATCGGGATAAAGATCATGCGACGCGTGCAGGATCTTGAATCCCTGCGAGCTTGTCAAAGGGTGACATCGACAAGAACGGTTTGAATATTCTTTCCGATGCCTGTTGCCAGCTCATGTAATGCTTTCTGAATGCTCTCTCTCGGAATGAAGCGCATCATACCGACAATAAACTCACCATTCTTGCTTTTTCCAAGTTGTGATACTCCACATGCCAGTAATGGCTGTACAAGTTCAGCTCTTGTCTGGAGAAGTGAAAATAGTTCAACTCCGCTTAATGTCTCTGCACCTGGAATAGTGGTGGTAAACGTTTCCCTTTGATCACGCCAAGCACAATATGCGGGATCGGAGGGATCTACTTTCATTCCTTCGGGGAGAGAGCGAGTTGTCATAGGAGTATGTTATAACCATAACGACAACCGTCAAGAGTGGTAATATTGGCCCCAATTCCGCTCTGTAGTGCAACACAAAGCCTCAGTGAAATTCGTTCTATACTTGTGAATTGTTGGCTGCAATTAGATTATGGTGCCGCCGGTCCGTGCTTCGCTCTACCAAGCTACGCAGGGCCTCGGAGAAAGAATCGGGATTTTAGTACGGGAGTTCTCAGTCAATTATTCTGGTGCCGCCGGCTGGATTCGAACCAGCACGCCCCTTTCGAGGCAAGGGATTTTAAGTCCCTCGTGTCTGCCATTCCACCACAGCGGCAATCGGAAAAAGGAAAGACCGGACTGTTGCTCGGAAGAAGTATAGAACTTCTCCCTCAGATCGGTAAGGCTTCCATCTTGTACTTCAAGGGGGCTTGCGAGGGCCGTTCCCCAACGTCCAGTATCTCCCCGGTGGTCGGGTCAATTTCCTGCGCAGTGACGATGAGGCGCCGGAGCGTGGTACCCACGGGCGTGCAGGTCATCAGCGTGGCGATGCGCTTGTCGGTGGGCTGGTCCAGCACGGTGATATCCGCAGGGCTCACTTCCTTCTTCCCTTTGATCATGTAGCGGTGCTTGTCCCCGCCAAAGTACACCCAGTACTCGTCACCCACTTCCAGGTTGTGCAGGCGCGCGAACACGGTCTTGAAGCCGCCGGGCGACCAGGGGTAGTAGGAGCTGTGGCCCGTGACGAAGAAGTTCCCCGCCTGGCCGGGGTTCGCCGTGCCGGGATAATGGACCACCCCGTCCTGCAGGGCATCCTGTATGTCCTTCTCCACCTGCGGCCAATCCGCGCGGAGGAGCGCTTCGTAGGAGGGCGTCACGAGGGGGATGTTGAGGTCCAGCTTCGGGATGATGAGGCGGTTTTCGGGCGGGCCCATTGGGGGGAGAAAGCTGAGGATGTTGCCTTCCAGGCCGCCGCCGGCGGTTGCGAGCCCGGGCAAAAGCTTAAGGCGGTCTTGGAGCGCGGAAGCGAGCGCCTGGTCTTGTGCGTCAATGGAAGGGGCCGTGAGGAAGGGCAGCACCTTGGAGGAGGTGATTTCCCAAAAGCTCTGGTAGTTGAGGGCGACGAACAATCCCAGGAAGATGAGGGCGAACGTGCCGCCGAAGCGGACGGTATCCACCAGGAAGAGCGTGCCCCTGGTCATCTCCTTGCTGCGTTTGCGCCCCGGGACCCACACGGGTTGCCGCATAAAATGCCACAGCTTCTGCAGGAGCGTGGACGTCTCCCATCCCAGTTCCTCCAGCATGGGCTTGGTGGCGCGCAAACTCTCGCGGTACTGGCGGAGCCCCTCTTCCAGCACGTCTTCCGCGATGTGCTTGCGCACGGAGACGAGACGGCCGTGCACGGGCGATGGGGAAAGCGCTTCCCGGTTCTCCGTCGGGTCGAGGATGTCTTCCGGGGAAGGCGGTTCCGTGATCCTCCAAGCGGTGCCGCGGCCATTCTCCGCCCGCAGTTCCTGCATGTCAGGATCGAGCACAATGTCCCCATTGGCGTCGTAATGAGCCCGGTGGCGGCGGAAGAGCCGAGAAATCATGATAGTATAGCAGAAATCCGGGTATTGCGCAGCTGCAAAAGGAAAGGAGTATACAGGAATAAACCGAAGAGTCCGATAATTCCGACGATACCGAGGAAGCACTGGCAGAAGCTCAATGGCTTGCAGTACGTCAATTCCTCGGACTCTTCGACATCATCGGAATCCTCTATCCATCACGCTATCACTCCGCCTCCCACAACCTCCTCACCGCTGTAGAGAACCAAATACTGTCCCGGCGATTGCGGCCCTGCGGGCTCCGCGAGCGTGAACGTCCCCGAGCTTCCCGTGAAGCGGAACGTCCCCTTGCGTTTGGGGGAGAGGGAGCGGGTGCGGCAGTCGAAAGGGGTATCGGCGTTCTCCGCGGGCTTTCCGCAAACCCAGGTGATGTCCCGCACGGGAATATCAGCGGCCTTCTCCTTGTCCTTCTCGTCCACGATTAAGCGGTTGCCGGAAACGTCTTTCGCCACCACTTCGAGCGGTATCTTGAGCCCGCCGATCTTCAATCCTCTCCGCTGTCCAACCGTGTAGAGCGGCAAACCTTGATGTGACCCCACAACCATCCCGTCCCTCCGTATGATCTGCCCGAGCCGCATCGCTTCCGGCGCGTGGCGCCGGAGGAACTCGGTAGGGGATTTCTCCGGGAAGAAGCACAGGTCCTGGCTCTCGCGGTATAATGCTCGGTCGAAAGGGATGCCGAAGCGTTGCGCCAGCGCGTACACGTCGCCCTTCACCATCTCACCGAGCGGGAACAGTACGTGACCCAGTTGATTTTGGTTGAGCCCGTGGAGGTAATAGCTTTGGTCCTTCTCCTTATCCACAGCTTCCAAAAGCGCGTGTCGTACGGATCCGTTCGGCATCGTTTCCGTGACTATTCGCGCATAGTGGCCGGTCGCCACCTTCTCACAGCCGAATCCATCGGCAATATCCATCAGCTTCCCGAACTTGATCAGGCGGTTGCAGTACACGCAGGGGTTTGGCGTCAGCCCGTTGCGGCAATCTTTCAGGAACCGGTCCACTACGAGTTCCTTGAATTCCTTCGACATCTCCACGATGTGGATGGGGATCTGCAGCTTCTTTGCGACGGCTGCCGTGCGTGCCGCTGCCTGTGCGTCGCAGCACTTGTTTGGAAGCAGCTGCGCCTTGGCGGGGGCAAGAGGATCGCTCCACAGTGCCATGCGCACGCCCACCACCTCATGGCCTTGTTCTTTGAGGAGGTGCGCGACCACCGAGGAATCAATGCCGCCGGAGAGGGCGATGAGGATGCTCATGTGTTGCAGTATAGTTCATGCATAGAGCATTGGAGGAAGGATTCCGAAGAATCCGAGGATACCGAGGAATTTCGTGACATAGCTTGGGCAATCATGGGTTGGGCATACCTCGGCATCGTCGGTATCGTCGGAATCCTCGGAATCCTCTATCATGTGCGCATGATCGAAAAGCTCCGCGCACTGGCACGGGAGGTTGAGGAACTCGGCATGATGCTCCAGGATCCCGCCGTGCACGGGAATCCAAAGGAAATCGCGCGCATCGGCAAGCGGATGGCGGAGCTGGAACCCGTCATCGGTCTTCTCCATGAGTATGAACGCTATCAATCCATGGTCGACGGCGCCGACGCGGTTCTCGATGACCCGGATCTGCGTCTTCTTGCGGAAGAGGAGGCGGAAGAAGCAAGGCGCAACTTGCCGCAATTGGAAGAAAGGATACGGGCATTCCTCCTGCCGAAGGATAAGGATGACGAGCGCAGCGTGATCGTGGAGGTGCGCGCGGGGGCGGGAGGGGAGGAAGCGGCGCTCTTTGCAGGAGAGCTCCTGCGCATGTACCTGCGCTATGCCGAGGAGCAAGGGTGGAAGTCGGAGATCATGAACCTGTCGGATGCCGACGGCGGGGGGATCAAGGAGGCGTCGGCGCGCATCGAAGGCAAGGGCGTGTACGGGGCGCTCAAGTTCGAGAGCGGCGTCCACCGCGTGCAGCGCATTCCGGAGACCGAAGCCAAAGGCCGCGTGCACACGTCCACAGCGACCGTCGCCATTCTTCCCGAAGCGGAGGAAGCGGACATAGAGATCAAGAACGAAGACTTGCGCATCGATACGTACCGGGCGAGCGGTGCGGGAGGGCAACACGTGAACAAGACGGAATCCGCCGTACGCATCACACATATCCCTTCCGGAGTCGTCGTGGCGTGCCAAACGGAGCGGAGCCAGCAGCGCAACCGCGCTCTCGCCATGAGCTTGATCCGCAGCCGCCTGTACGCCGCGCGCGAGGAGCAGCTGGCGAAGGAAAGGGGGGACATGCGTTCCGGTCAGGTGGGGTCCGGCGACCGCAGCGAGAAGATACGCACCTACAACTTCCCGCAGGACCGGGTGACCGACCACCGCATCGGGCAGAACTTCAGCAACCTGCCTTCCATCATGGAGGGAAACATCAAAGGCCTCATCGAGGCTCTACAGGCTAAAGAGCAGGAAGAGAGGATGGCGAGGGCTAATATATGAACAAATTAGTAGTACATGACTGGTCTTTTCCCAGAAGGGGATTACACTGTGCTGCGCGAAAAGCGGTCGAGGCCTATGGCATCAACATTTTCTCAACTGAAGGCAGACGAACTTCCTCGGCGCACCGAAGATCACACGGTTCCGTCCAACGTGTGTGCGGAACTGGAGCAGCATATTCACGATGTGTGCAGCGGTTATTATACCCCTGAACGGGCGTTCCTCGCCGGTCTTGTACAGCAAATACCGCAAATCTCCGAAGAAGCGAGGCGTCTGGCTGTTTCCGTTTACCCGGGTCCGGACACCGTAAGCAGAATGGAGAAAGAAGAGGAACGGGAGCTGCGTCGGCAGAATAGGAATAAACGCGTTCATACGGAGGAAAGGAGAAGGCTTGCCATGGAGCGCTTGGAACAGCGAAAGAAATCCACCGGTATTGCGGGAGTGTTCCTCAAGGTAAGGAAGGCACTGGGCGGCCTCTTCAAGAAAGACTGATACCAAAATAACCTGATCCGTGGCGCTTCAGCAGTTGCACGCTCAAGAGAAGAAATGCGTTTCCTTGTCCCCCTCTCCACCGGAAAAGGGGGAGAGGGCGGGGAGAGGGGGACGGGCGCGAAGCAACAGAAGTCAAATGACTTTGGTATGAGGTTAGCGCCGCAGATCTTTCATGGTTTCGACTCGGCGTTTGACCAGTTTCTCCGTACCGATGTCCCTGCGGTACCGCACGAGCCCGCGCACTTTCTCGCAGAGCGATTGCGCAATGCGTTCCGCTTCCGCGATGGTGTTGCCGATACCCACGAATCCCGCAGCGCGGGAGCCCCCCAAGAGGAACGTCCCGTCGGCTTCCCGCGTGGCATCGAAGAAGAACATGCGCGAGTCCGACGGGATCGCGGAGGGGAATTCCACCTTCTGGCCTTTCTCGTCCTTGTTCACGGGATACCCGCGCGCCGTCACGTACTTACACACCGTCGCCTTGCGTGCGAAGCGCACCAGGTCTTCCCTGAGTTCACCCTTGATGATCGCCAGGCAGATGTCCACGAAGTCCGATTCCAGGAGCGGGAGGAGGTTGAGCGCCTCCGGGTCGCCGAAGCGCGCGTTGTATTCGATCACGCGCACGCCGTTACGCACTGCGATGAAGCCGCCGTAGAGGATGCCCTTGTAGGGTTCGCCGCACTCCTTGAGAAGGGCAGCCGCCACCTTGCGATTGATGTCCTTGGCTTGCATGAGGTCGTTGGTTGTGAGGAAAGGCAGAGAGTGGTTTGCGTCGGTGTAGGTCCCCATGCCTCCCGTGTTGGGCCCCTCGTCCCCTTCGTTCGCACGCTTATGGTCCTGCACGGCGGGCATATCCACCACCTGCGTGCCGGAGACGAAGGAGAGCAGGCTGAACTCCACGCCCACGAGCTTCTCTTCGATCACCACGCGGCCGCACCCGTCCAGGCACTCGATGGCGTAATCCACGCCGTCCTCAGCCGAATGCAGGTGTTCGCCGCTGACCTTCACGCCCTTGCCGCCCTTGAGCGCGTCGTATTTGACCACGAACTCTCCCTCCAAGTCTCGGCTGATGTATGTAAGGAGGGCTTCCTTCTCCTTTTCCAAGGCGCCGACGGAATCATCCGACCGCGTGAAGACGCGGAACTTCGGCGAAGAGCCTATGCCGTTTTTCTCCATCAGCTCCCGGGTGAAGCCCTTGGAGCTCTCAATGCGCGCTAGGCTCTTTTTGGGGGCGACGCTGGGGATCCCCATCGCCTCCAAGACGTCGGCGGCCCCCATGCCGATGGGGTCGTCGGGCCCGATGATGGCAAAATCAGGGCGCGTTTCCCGCGCGATTGTCTTCATGCGGTCGAAATCCAGGATGTCCCCCACGTCCATGCGTGACGCTAAAGCGTCGATGCCGGGGTTCCTTGTGGTGCAGAAGGCGATGATCTCCGGTTTGTGCCGGCTGCGTGAAAGGGCGTCGGCGATGGCGTGTTCGCGGGCGGAGGAGGCGATCAGGAGAATTCTCATGGGGTAATGATAAATGCAAAATGCTAAATGAGAAATGGCAAACACCGGTGGTTCAGGATGAACATCAATCATTTTGCATTTCACATTTCTTCATTTGGCATTCTCTCCGATACCCTAAAGGATCGATAACGCTTTGTTCGATTCATCATCTTCTTCCGCCATGTGGTCTTCCCTGGTCCTGTTGCGCTGCGAGCCGAGGTCCAGGAGGAGCTTGGGCGTCACTTCCGGCGTGGGGTAGCGCCCGTTGAAGCATCCCGTGCAGAGATGCTGCAGTTTGCGGTTCCCGATGCGGATGGACTTCACCAGGTCTTCCGGCGTGGCGTAGAAGAGCTTGTCCGCGCCGATGAACTTGCGGATGTCTTCGATGGTGTGGTGCGAGGCGATGAGCTCGTCCCGGGTGGGGATGTCCACACCGTACGGGCAGGGATTGATGATGGGGGGGGAGGCGGAGGCGAAGTACACATGCTTGGCGCCGGCCTCGCGCGCCATGTCCACGATCTTCCTGCTGGTGTTCCCCCGCACGATGGAATCGTCCACCAGGAGCACGCTGTTGCCCTTGAACTCCAGGTCAATGGGGTGGATCTTGAAGCGCAGGCTCCGCTGGCGGATCTTCTGTCCCGGCATGATGAACGTGCGCCCGATGTAGCGGTTCTTCACGAACCCTTCGCGGTAGCGCACCTTGATCTTGTCGGCCAAGCCGGCAGCAGCGGCGCGGGAGGAATCCGGAATGGGGATCACCGAATCAATCTTGATGCCGGATGCCTTGATCTGCCTGGCAAGGTATTCGCCCATGCGCAGGCGCGCCTTGTACACGGATACGTTGTCCAGTATGGAATCGGGCGCGGCCAGGTACACCCACTCGAACGCGCAGGGGTTCAAGTGTCCCTTGCGGCAGATCTCGGCATGCATCTGGTTCTTGCGATCGATGAAGATGGCTTCGCCCGGCTCCACGTCGCGCATGAACTCATAGCCCAGGGGCTTCATGAGCGTGTTCTCCGAGCAGATGACGTACTCCTCCTTCATGCCGTACTTGCGCTTGCCGACCTGCAGAGGGCGAATGCCGTGCGGGTCGCGGAACGCAACGATGCCGTGGCCGCCGATGAGCGCCACTGCGGAGTAACTTCCCTGGCAGCGGCGGTGCACCTGCCGCACGGCGCGGAAGATGATCTCCGGTGTCAGCTTGATGGGGCGTTGCCTCTGCAGCGCGAGCGCGAAGACGTTGAGGAGAATTTCGGAATCGGAGCTGGTGTTGAGGTGGCGGAAATCCGTGTGGAGGAGTTCATGGGCCAGCTCCTTTGCATTCGTCAGGTTGCCGTTATGCGCCAGCGAGATGCCGAAGGGCGAATTGACGAAGAACGGCTGCGCCTCGAATTCCGAGGAACATCCCGCCGTGGGGTAGCGCACATGACCGATGCCCATGTGTCCCGTGAGGCGATGGAGCGAGTGCGTATGAAACACGTCACGCACCATCCCGTTGGCCTTCTTGAGGTGGAACTGGTTGTCGAATGTCACGATGCCCGCTGCGTCTTGCCCGCGGTGCTGGAGGACCGTGAGGCCGTCGTAGAGGTCCTCAATGGCGGGTCGGAAGCCGGAAACAGCCATGATACCGCACATAGGTCAGACGGGAAGAACGGGCAAAATGCCTCGCCGAGAGTCCGGGGAGGCCGAAATTGGTGAAGAGGGGATCTCCACGTGTGCATTCTACAGAAAACGCATGTTTGTACAAGGTAGAACGGAGGAATAAGAAGATGCAGAAGATGCAGACGAAACAGATGAGTCAGAGGAGAAACAATCACGCGTTGGAATGATCTTTCTTCGTTCTTCTGCATCTTCTGCATCTTTTGACTCCTCTGCATCTTCTCATCACCCTCTCCCCATTTCCGCCGCCCGTACGCAATTCCTTATTAAACTCGCCACCGTCATGGGTCCGATGCCGCCGGGAACGGGTGTGATGGCGGAGGCGATCTCCTTCACGGCGTCGAAGTCCACATCGCCCTTCAAGCCGGCATCCGTACGCGTGGTGCCGATGTCGATCACCACCGCACCCGGTTTCACCATGTCCCCGGTGATCAATCCCGGCTTTCCCACGGCGGTGCAGAGGATGTCCGCTTGCCCGGTGAACTGCGCCAAGTCCGCCGTGTACTTGTGACACACCGTCACCGTCGCGTTCCGGTTGAGCAGCATGGCGGCGAGGGGCTTGCCGGTGATGTTGCTATGGCCCACCACCACGGCGTGCTTCCCCCGGACGTCGATCCCGTAGTGCTCCAAGAGCAGGATGACGCCGGCGGGGGTGGCAGGCGGGAGGTCCTCGAACGCGGTGCCAAGGAAGGTCTTCCCCACATTCACCGGAGTGAAGCCGTCGATATCCTTGGCGGGGTCTATGGCGCGGATCACCTCCTCCACGGCGCTCTTGAGGTGCGCGGGGAGCGGCAGCTGCACGATGAACCCCGTGACCGTCGTATCGCGGTTCAGCTCATCCACCACGCGGAGGAGTTCTTCCTTGGTCGTCTTCTCCGCGAGATGACGGTGGATGGACGTAATGCCCACTTCCTCGCAGCTCTTGCGCTTCTGCGTGATGTAACTGTCACTCGCGGGGTCATCGCCCACCTGCACGATCGCCATGTGCGGCTGCAACTCCTTTACTTTCGGCTTCAGGGAGTCGAGCAACGCGGCGGCTACGTCTTTGCCGGAGAGGATGGTGGCGGGCATGGCTGCTGTGGAAGGATACTGTTGTGGGCGATTATTGACAATCCCATCGTCCTAGCAACACAATGTGCATATGACGTGTGAACGCTCTCCATGTTCCATCCCGAGCTTGAGCCGCGATCCGGAGACAGCGGCGAACATCGACATGCTGTGCCGGGTGATGCAAAGACAAGTGCTATTCAACATACGGCAAAATGCCGAGGAGCAGAGAAGCGATAGCAAGAGACTCCGCGCTATCGAAGATCAGGACTGAACCTTGCGCAGCGCATTCCAGAGGAATGTGGATACGTCACCTTTCTCCCCGCTCGTATCCACCACGACGATCGCAGGGTCTTGTTCCGCGATCTTGCGGTACGCGGCATGGACGCCCTCCTGCAAGTCACGTTGTTCCAGGAAGTCCTGCTTCTCCCGCCGGCTCAGACGTTCCATGCACGTCCGAATCGGAGGGAGCGTGAAGACGGTTGCGTCCGGCTTGGGGAAGGAGCGGTTCATCTCCTTCAGCCAGTCCGAATCCAAACCCAGTGCCATGCCGTAGGCGACGGTGGAGTGGCTGTATCGGTCGGAGATGACGGTCTTTCCTTCCCGGAGCGCGGGGAGGATCACCTGCTCCACGTGCCACGCGCGGTCAGCGGTAAAGAGGATTTGCAGCGTGGAGGACGGCACCTTTTTCTCCTTCAAAAGCTCGCGGATCCACAAACCCACGGGACCTTCCGTCGGTTCCGCGGTCACCAGAACCTCGCGCCCTTCCTTCCTCAGACGTTCGGCGAGCAGCCTTGCATGCAGGGTGGAGCCGGAGGCATCGGGGCCGTCGATGACGATGAACGTGCCGGTCACGGTCTGGGGATTGTACCCAAACAGTGACCGTTGGTACAGATAGTAGAGACGCCCCGATGGGGCGTCTCTACGGTATGGTACAAATTGATATTTTACCCCGTCATTCCGCCCTCATCGGCACCGCGCACGGCACGCCCCTGCCGCACGGGTAGACCTGGTCATCGATGTCCGAGAACTCCACCGATCCCTCTTTGTTCAGGGTGGAGAGGGTGTTGCTCTGCACCACGGCTTCGCTCACGGTGAGGAGGGAAGAGCCCAGGCGCACGATGCGCTGGATGTCCCTGCCAAGGCCGTACCACACGTCGCCCATCTTCTGCATCTGGTCCTGGGTGAAGTGGCTGATGGTGCCCTTGAGCTTAAAGCCGCCGCTGAGCGTGAAGTCATACACGTAGGCGCCCTGGAAGACGGGCTGGCCGTAGGATCCCGGGTCGTTCTTTGCCTTCTCGGATTCGGAAATCTCGTACACGGTCACCGGAAAGGCGAGGAGGTTCCTTTCCTTATCGAAGAGGAGGGCTTTGTGGTTGGAAAGGAGGGGGCTGTCCGTCCCGCGATCCCCGATGATCTCCTTATGCATCTCTCGGGGATTCGCGACGTCCGTGACGTCGAACACGGCGAGCTTCATGCCTTGGTACCAGGCGAAGTCGGCGCGGTCCTTGGATTCTTCCGTGTCCTTCCCGAAACCGATCAGGTGGTTCTCGTCGTACGGGTGCAGGTAGTCGCTGTAGCCGGGGATCTTCAACTGTCCCAGGATGCGGGGATTGCGCGGGTCAGCGGTTGAAATGACGAAGAGAGGATCGGTGTTGCGGAACGTGACCATGTACGCGCGGTCTCCCATGAAGCGCACGGAGTAGATCCGCTCGCCCGGGGCGATATCCTCTATCTTGCCCGCCGTTTCCAAGGACTGGTTGAGGACGTACAGGTTGTTGGTGGCCGGACGTTGCTCGTTCCACAGTTCCCCCTTTGTGGTGGCGATGCGGAAGGTGTTCTCGTGCTCGTCCATGGAGAACTGGTTGAGGATGTGGCCGGGGACGGAGCCCTGCGCCTTGAGCTCGATGCCGTCCGCGGTGAAGGCGAAGCGGTAGAGGTTGGTCTTCTCATAGTTTCCGTCGTCGGGAGCCTTGATGGAATCCTCCACTCCGGAGTTCCAGTAGTACACCCACTGCGTGGTGGCAACGTACAGGTTCTGGAGGGAGGCGTAGATGTTCTGCGCGTTACCCAGCACCGTCTCACGCTGCACCTCGGTCGAGGGGGAGGCGGTATCGATCACCGCGACGGTGAGGTATTCGGGGGAGGGAACGTGCGGGAGGATCATCACTTCCCCGCAACGTACGACAGGCGCGCTTGCATCGCCCGTGCGGGAATCCTGGAAGGACGGAAGGACGTCCGCATCCGTCGGTTTGGTGAGGGGCTGGGGCAGCCAACGCATGGGCTGGTTCACCACGAAGTACAGCTTGTGGCCGATCATGCGGGTGGAGACGGAAGAGCCTTCGAAGCTCACTTTCCGTTCCAGGACGGGCTTGGCCTTGTCCGCAACGTTGAAGATGCGCACCTGCGCGAGGGAGGGGTTCCAGTACGGCGGTATGATGCCGCCGATGCGCTTCTCCATCACCGCGGGATCGGTCTGGCTCCAGCTGCTGCCCACCACCACCAAGCGGTTGCCGTCGATGTAGAGCTCCGCGGGGGAGAAATTGGAATCGCCATCGAAGATGGAGCCCATCTCCTTCATGGTGTTCCCGGGAACGGCCTTCACGATCCTCACCTTGTTGCGCGAGACGATGTAGAGGTAGGTGCCGTCGGACTTCACGATGTCCGCCTCATCCACGCCTTCCACCTGCACGTTGGTGCGGGAGTAATCGCCGTCAGATCCTCCTGCTCCGGATTCCGTCGGCGCAGGCGCCGCCGTGGGGGCTGTCGCATCCTGCGCGTTCAACATTTCCTTCATCACGCCGCCACCCCTTCCCCAGCCGCCGGTCGTGCTATGCAGCTCCACGGAGAACGCCTGCAGGTCCGTGCAAGAGGATGCGACCTGCACCTTATCCGAGGCCAGGTTGACCTTCACGGCCGGGTACTTGACGTTCATGTAACCCTTGGACGGTTGATCCGTGACGCCCTTCTTGAGGCGCCACATCATCTCCGCCATATCGCCGCGGTTGAGCGGCTCGGTGAGGCCGTCGATGGAGGTGGGGATGGCGTTGGAAGATTCCAAGGCGCGAATGAAACCCGCGTACCACTCTCCGCTCGCGTCCCGAATCTGCTGCTTGTAGGCGAGGGAGAAGATCTTCGCCGCTTCCGCGAAGCTCACGGCCTTCTCGGGACGGAAGAAACCGTCGTCGTAACCGGCGACGATCCCTTCACTCTTGGCTGCACAGACGTACTTGGCATACCACTGTCCTTGTACGTCCGGGAAGCACGCGCTACCGGCGACGGCAGCGCCGTCCGCACGCGCCTCGAGGATGATCTTGAGGAGTTCGGCGCGGTTGATGGATGCGCCGGGCTTGAAAGTACCGTCAGCGTATCCCTGGAGGACATTCTCCGCCTTCAACTCCCGGATCGCCTGTGCGTTGGGGGAGGAGACGGGAACATCGGAAAAGGGGTTGTCCGCGGCGAAGGCGGGAACGAAGCCCGCCGAAAGGCTGAGGGCGACGGAGGCCAGGATCAGCCATGTCATGGGACGTTTCATAGGGATGATGGGAAGGGATACGTTCTTCACTGATCCATAATACGTTCGAACGTTCCAAACATTACATAGGTTGGGATTGACAGGGAGGAAACCGGGAATTCCCGTCATGGAGGGGCGAGCTGAACGTCCACAACTGTGTCACATTCCCCCTCTTCATATGCGATTGAATGCAGTGGATTGGATCTCGGGCATCCTCCTCATCATTGGCGGCCTCAACTGGGGCCTTATCGGTCTGTTCCAGTACGATCTCGTGGCGGCCATCTTCGGTCCTTTGTCCGCGGTGAGCAGGGGCATCTACATCGTGGTGGGTATCGCCGCGCTGGCGGAGGCCGTATCGTTCGTGAGCAAGCTTGGGTACAGCGCCACGGAAGAAGCAACGCAAGTGAGGCGCGAGGAAAGCCGGTTGTAATCCTCATTCCTCCAGCTCCGCGAACACCACCAAGCGGCGGTCGTAGTGGCCGAGGGACGTGTCCCACGTCCCCGCGCACGTGATGAGGCGGAGTTTCCTGCCCGTGCCGGTGTAGATCTCCCGCATGGGCGCCGTGCGCACGTCGTACAGCTTCACCGCACGCACGATGAACGAACGCCTGCCGCCGCCGTCATCTTCCACCGAGACCGTATCGCCCACGTTCACGCCGTTCAGTTTCCAAAACACGGCCGGTCCCCCCGCGGTGTCCAATACGCCGTCGATCACCGCGGCGCCTTCCTCTCCGGGGCGGGGGCCCAAGTCGTACCAGCCGGCGTTGAAGGGGCTCTTGGGGATGTCCGGCTTGCGCTCCGGCGTGAGCCCCACCCGTTCGACGTCCGTCGCGAGGCCGATGGACGGAATCTCCAGGCGGACGGGAATGCCGATGGGAAGCGGTTCCGCGTGCGTTACGGGTGTGATGATGTTCCTCGCAAAGGACTCCGAAGTCGTGAGTGACGGCAGACCGTCGGATGCGGCGGTTGCGTCCGGCGATATGAGCGTACGCGGCGCATGGGAAACCGCGCGCGCGGGAACATTGCTGCGGAAGACGGGGGCTTCCACGCCGGGGATGCCGAAGCACGCGAAGAGTGCGGACGTGACGAATAGCAAGAGCAGACGCATGAGCCGGGGGGAATGCGTTGCGGGGAGTGTAGGGATACGGAGGAAGCGTGCACGCAAAAAGCGGAGTTTGTTTCATGGTAGACAATATGAAGGATAATGGTACTATCAACTGCTTCGGTTTTTGTCATCATCCGCTCCCATCCACGCCCATTCATTGATCACAGACACAGTCTGTGGTGAACGGGCATGTCGTGGGAGCATAACGTAGAAGGAGAATGATGATGCGTACGATTGGAACATGCCATTTGGAATTCGTAACCGCTGAAGGCGAGACTGAAGTCATTGATCTGGAAGTGGAATGCCTCCCGTCTATCGTTTCCCTGGCGGTGATACTTGATTTATCACAAGACAAATTGCTCAAAGTGAACTCGATCGTTCAGGCGAACATATCAGAATTAACTCAGGGCGTTCCCTTCAGATTACGATCGCCCAGTGCAACGCTGCGCTCGTTCACGTTCAGGCTTGGTCAGCCATGAAAACGTGCCCCACGACAACAAGTGGCTATCTCATACGGTAGCCACTTTTTATCCTTGGAACAGTATGTATATGACGCACACGGCACGGGAGGTTCAGTGCCTCTGGTGCCTTGCGGCATCCACCAGCACCGCGAGGATCACGGCGGGGACGGCGACGACGATGAGGGAAAGGAGGATGGCCATGTTGGCAAAATGAAGAATGACACTTGTTAATACGTGGAACAGGGTGATTTGTTACGTTCTAAAAAGAAAATTAGTTCATTTCTTAGTGTTTTGGCGGTGTTCGGCGATCAGAGCGGCCACGACGGTGACCACGATGGCGGCGAGGACGGCGAGGGCGACAAGGATGGGAAGCATGGCAATGGAAAAGTGTACTCTTGAATTTGGCGGGTACGATAGTGTTTTGCATGAAAACGACAGAGAAAAGCCCCGCCTTTCGGCAGGGCTCTTCTTTCATTTCTCGCATCGCAGGCAGGAATGATTCGGCTTCGATTACCACACGTGCCTGCTTCTTGGCGGGTATTAGAAGTCCATCCCGCCCATCTCGTCTCCCCCGGGCATGGGGGGCGTTGCGGATTTCTTTTCGGGGATCTCGGCAATCGCCACTTCCAGCGTGAGGAACATGGAGGCGACGGATGCGGCGTTCTCCAGCGCGGAGCGCGTGACTTTCTTGGGATCGATAACCATGGCCTTCACCAGGTCCTCGTACTTCTGGGTCACGGCGTTGTACCCCACGTTGCCCTTTTCCGCCTTCACGCGCTCCACCACCACCTTGCCTTCCAGGCCGGCGTTGTTGGCGATGTGCTGCGCGGGAGCGGTGAGCGCATGGCGGACGATGTCCACGCCTATCGCTTCGTCCTCATTCAGAGTCTTCACCTTGTCCAGGCCTTCGATGGCGCGGATGTAGGCGGTACCGCCGCCGGGGACGATGCCTTCCTCCGCGGCTGCGCGCGTGGCGGAGAGGGCGTCTTCCACGCGGTGCTGCTTCTCCTTCTGTTCAACTTCCGTCGCGGCGCCCACCTTGATCACGGCGACGCCGCCGGAGAGCTTGGCGAGGCGCTCCTGCAGCTTCTCCCTGTCGAAGTCGCTCTTCGTGGTCTCGATGTGCGCCTTGATCTCCGCAACGCGGGAGTTGATGGCGCTCTTGGAACCGCCGCCGTCGATGACGGTGGTGTCGTCCTTCGTCGCCACGATGCGCCGTGCCGTGCCCAGGTCATCCAGCGTCGCGTTCTCCAGCTTGAGCCCGACTTCCTCGGAGATCACGCGGCCCCCCGTGAGGACCGCGATGTCCTTGAGCATTTCCTTGCGGCGGTCGCCGAACGCGGGGGCTTTGACGGCGAGGGTGTTGAACGTGCCGCGGAGCTTGTTGAGCACAAGCGTAGCCAGCGCCTCGCCTTCCACGTTCTCCGCGATGATCACCAGCTCCTTCTTGCCGGAGCGGGCGAGCGCTTCCAGGAGCGGGAGGATCTCCTGGATGCTTCCGATCTTCTTGTCCGTGATGAGGATGGAGGGCTTCTCGAACACGGCCTTCATGGAACCGGGATCCGTGACGAAGTACGCCGAGATGTAGCCTTGGTCGAACTGCATACCCTCCACGTACTCCTTCTCCAGGCCCAGCGTCTGCCCGGCTTCCACCGTGGCGACGCCGTCCTTGCCCACCTCGTCGATCACCTCCGCGATCACCGCGCCCACCACGGGATCCTGGGCGGAAATGGTGGCCACGGCGGCGAACTCCTCCTTCTTGCTGATGGGTTTCTTGATGGACTCCAGATACTTGGTCACCGCATCTACGGCCTTCATGATGCCGTTCTTGATGGAGATGGCGTTCTTGCCGGAGCCCAAGTGCTTGAGGCCTTCCTGCATCATGGCGTAGGCGAGGACGGTGGCGGTGGTGGTGCCGTCGCCGGCCGCGTCATTGGTCTTGGTGGCGGCTTCTTTGACGAGCTGCGCGCCGATGTTCTCGAAAGGGTCCGGGAGCTCGATTTCCTTCGCCACGGTGACGCCGTCCTTGGTGACGGTGGGTCCGCCGTACTTCTTCTCGATGCAGGCGTTACGGCCGAGGGGCCCGAGTGTTGCGGAAACGGCGTTCGCCAGCTTGCCCACGCCTTTCATGAGCTTCTCGCGCGCTTCGTTACCGAAGATGAGTTGCTTGCCAGCCATAGGGATAGGGGGTTAAGGATGAATACGGAAGAGCGGACACAGGCTGCCCGCGGATGAATCAGGAACGGACGATGCCGAGGACGGAATCGAGGTGAAGGATCTTCACTTCAACTTCCTTGCCGGACGTGTCCTTGAGCTTCACGTCGTCGCCGGCGTAGCGGCCATACAGGACTTCGTCGCCCACCTTGAGGTACTTGGTGGGATCAACGGAATCCTTGCCGATGCCGCCTTTGCCGAGGGAGAGGACGGAACCGCGCTGCGGTTTTTCGCCTTTGGCGGTATCGGGAATGACGATGCCGGAGGCGGTGGTCTGTTCCATTTCCAACGGGAGCACGACGACGCGGTCACCGATGGGTTCGATGTTGACCTGGAACTTGGGAAGCGGCTTCTTGGGGGAGGCCATAGGAATGAGGGGGTTAAGAGGAGAGAAGGAAGCTGCAGAAAGCGGATACTGTAGAAGGGGGCTTTGATTGTTTCCACAGCCGGATTAGCAGTCAGTATTTTAGAGTGCTAAACGAAGGAGTCAAGGGATAGGCCGCCGCTCTTCCGTATGCGGCGAAGCAAGGAAGGGCGTACCCTGTAAGATTGAGGGAAGGGAATCGTCGGAAAGTGGGGAGATCGAGGCTGCGGAAAGCGCAGAATGCCATTTACGATCCTGAACATGAAACTCGGACGCACGCTCCGCATCGGCTTGCTGGTCACGGCGCCTCTGCTCATGGGTTTCACGGTACTCTCCGAACGTGACCCGGAGGATCCCCGCGTGTGGAACGTCGTCATCACGCCGGAACAGGGGGAAGAGCTCGACGTGAGGGTGGAAGAAGCCGCGGGTCCGCCGGACCAAGATTCTTCCTCGTCGGATCATGAGCGCGGACGGTGCTTCATCCGTGACGGGGCGTACGTCCGCAGGGAAGTGGGAAGCATTCCCGCGCGCTACATCCCTTGCACCACCACGTATCCCGTTCTGTCCTCCTCCCGCTCTTCATCGCGCTCTTCTACATCTTCTACATCATCTACATCTTCTTCATCCTCCCGCACCTTCACCTCTCACTCGTCTTCCCGAATGACTTCCACCGCTTCCGGCGCACTCAGTGAAGCAGGCCGTTTTCCCTCCGTACGAAATTTCCCCAGTCCCATGTGTGGGCGTGCGATCACCATACCCATCCTTCTGCAGGGGGAGCAGCCGCTTTCCGTGTGCATCCTCTGAGGCGGGAGGATCGTTACTGCGCGGCCACGGCCTGGACAGAGGTGAAGTGCGCGTAGCACGGGGGCCCTTCCGTTCCGCCGGAGAGCGTTTCCTTGGTGAGCGCGAGTGTCACGGGGGTGCGCACGGTGGAGCGCAGGATTTGGCGCGCAAGCTCGGGTGCGATGGTGTAGGTCTTCCGTCCGAATGCGTCGGAATCGTTGACGTAGGTGATGGTTCCGCCTTCGCCCATGCATCCCAGCCCGACGGACTTCTTCCCCACGTAGGCGTTGCCCCTGTTCTGCGTGATGAAACGGTCCATGACGGGAGATCCCGTATTGATGATGCGCAGGAAGACGTAGTCGAAGGCTTGGCAATCGTCCGTTTCCTCCGGGTCGTGTGAGCAGAACGGTTCTTGCACGCGGTTCACAACGGCATATCCGCGCACGTAGGCGGTTCCCGTACCTCCGCCGTCGGAGGAGTCCAGCGAGAACGACCCCGCGGGCAGCGGCGTACCTTTGAGGGCGCTGGCCGTGCAGGCGGTGAGGAGGAACGGAACGAGTAAGAGGAAACAACGTGAGCGCATGCGCACATCCTACTCCGTAAGAGACCGCCATGCACCACGTCGACTACACGATTCCCCCCAACACCATGGCGCACACACGCATTGTCCCGTTGATGGTCACCGGCTCGCTCACCTTCGCCGTGATGGCGCCGGGAGCGGCGGCATTCTCCTTCCCGCAGCCGCAAGGTTACGTGACGGACGCGGCGGGCGTGCTCACGGCGCAGCAGGAACGGATGCTGGAGCGCCAGCTCAAGGGGAACGAGAAGCGGACGGAGGACGAGGTGGCCGTGCTGCTCGTGCGGACGACGGACGGCGGGAATGTGGTGAAGGCCGCGCAAGATGTGGGGAATGCATGGGGCGTGGGGAAGAAGACGGAGAACAACGGCGTGGTCATCTTCCTCTCCGTCAACGAGGGGGCGGTGGCGATGTTCCCCGGCCCCGGCTTGGAACCTTTCCTCCCCAAAGACACGCTGCAAAACATCCTGGAACGGCAGATGATCCCGCGGCTCAAGCGGGGGATGTTCTTCCAGGGGTTACGGAAAGGGATCCGTGCGTTGGAGAAGCAGATCGCGGATGCAAGGGGGAGGGCGGCGGAAGGGGGAAGCGAGGAAGGCTCAGGATGACAGGCAAGCGTCTCCCGCCGCGGAAGTGACCGTGGTGCCGTAGTGCACCGTGAGGTAGTAGCGCCCCTCTTCGGGATTCACGATGATTCCCAAGCCGATCTGCGTAAAGTACGGGTTCACGATGCTGTTGTAGTGGGGCTTGCTCGCCTTGTTCCGTTCCGCAAGGTAGAACCGGAACGTGGAACGGATGGAGCGGATCATCGAAGAGGTGCAATCGTCGGTCGTGCAGCGGTAAGTCCCCCAGCCGATGTTCTCCGTAAAGGTCGTGCGGTTCACGTTGGCGAACGTCACGCCGCGGTCCGCGAACCACTGCTCGATCGCCTTGTAGTCGTAGTACGGTGCGTCCGGAGTGCGCTTGTGGTCCATGGATCCCTTTTCGGAGGAGAGGACGGACCACTCCAGCGCCGTGCGGTGCAGGGCGTCGTTGAGGGTGTAGGGGGCAAGGTCGAGCCGGCGGCGCAGGCGGTTGTTCCACCCCAGCCACGCGTTCTCCACCCTCCGCATCTTCACGCGGGGGACGGATGACACGTCGTCATACGCACAACCACCGCTCCCAGCATGGGCGGCGGGGACGGAGAGGAAGGCCAGCGCGAGGAGGGCAACAATCATTTTGTTCATAGTACTATTCTACGGGAAGGGCGCCCCTCTCTTGCGAAAGGGGCTTGCAACGATGGAATCTGATTTCACAGAGATGAACAAATGGTACAATGAATGTCGTGCCGACGTGGCGGAATTGGTAGACGCGCACGCTTCAGGAGCGTGTATCCGCAAGGATGTGAGAGTTCGAGTCTCTCCGTCGGCACCATTCGGTTTCGCTTCGCGAAACCTCATGGCAAGCCATGCGGTTCGAGCTTCTTCCAACACGGTGCACCATTCGACGGTAAAGGTAGCAGAATATTGCCTAGATATGGCAAGTGCATCATTTATATGGGACACTAGACAATCATGGGGATAGATGTACTCTAGAATAGTTTTTTCATCCTACTTATGCAGAGCTTTACTCTCAATAAAAGTACCCGCGCCCTTCTCGTCACGGGATGCATGTTGAGCATCTTCCTCTCCACGCCCCTCTCCGCGGAAGCGGCGGGAGGAGTGAGAGCAGCACGAAGGAGTGCCAGAGCAAAACGTGCGGCCGTCACAAGCGTACAGAGCACATCCGGAAATGCCGGGGGAGAAGGGAGGGGAGGCACACGAGGCAGGAACTTGCACATGTTTTCTTTTGCTGCAAGCCTCATCTACAAGATGCAATTTCCGGCAGCCGAGGTGAAAGAGGGCAACGAGAAAGTGATTACGTTTACCGATGAGGATATTCGATATATCTGCACCATGAAGAGGATGCTTACCGCTGATACGGGTGAGGACACCGTCGATTGGCTCGCTTCACGCATTGCCTTCCTCACGAAGCGGGATGAGAAACGCGTGGCGAGCATTCTCAAAGACGGCACTGCCTGCACGGGTAAGCCGGCGACAAGCAGACCAAACCGCTAATCGTTACGGGAAGAACGGCTGCTCCGTGCCTCCTCTGACACGATGTCGGAGGGCTCTTCCACGGACCAATCGATGGTACGGGTGCGGCTCGCGCGAACGTCCGCCCGCAGCTGCAGGAGGACGGACTGGTTGCGGCTGAGGGGGAGCGGAGGTTCCAGCGTGATGCGCGCCGTGTCGCCGTCCAGGGAGGGAAGGATGGAGGAGATGCGCGTACGGCTTGCGGTTTCCACGTACAGGTTCCGCATGTCCGTGTTGCGCGCGGAACCCTGGTTGGTGAAGGTGATGGAGCGGATACGCTGGTCCGCAGCATTCCCTCCCGTGAGCAAAAAACGCGCCACCACCCTGCGTGTCCCGTACTCCTTGCTCGTGTGCACGGTGCGGAAATCCACCTTCACATCGGGGGTTGTCGCATGTGTTGTGACGCGAAGAGGAGAGGCGGCGGAAGGCGTTGCTGTGTGCACGGTCACGCCGGTCTGCGTTCCAACATCCGTCACCTCAAACCTGTGTTCACCCGCGGCACGGGCGGAGGAGGAAAAGTTCGCCAGGACGGAGAGCGTCTCTTCCCCGCACGCAGGAACGGTTACGGGGCGCAGGCGCAGCGTGAAGCTGTTGCGTGTGGGAACGCTCACGGCACGTGAAATACGGAGGTTCTCCCGGTATGCGTACACGCGGAGGATATCCGATGCTGCGCCCTTCCCCGTATGGCGGAGGGTGAGGGAGGAGACGGTAACGGGTGAAGCGCAGGAAGCCCGCAGTCGTAGCGTGAGGAAGGGGACGCCCTGCGCGCCCTGCGGTACGACGCTGCCCGCACTCGGGATCACGGTGACGGTGAGGGTGCGGTCTGCGAGGGCGGCCGCTTGTACAAGGGAGAGGGATAGTAGGGGGGCCAGGAGGGCGGTGCCGAGAGGGAGGATCATGAATCTATAGTAGAAGGAGGGCGAGAAAGGTGACAGCGATCCTTCTTTCTTCGTGACAAGACGCATGGAGTGGTAGATCCGGGCATTTCGAATTGTATTAACCCATCCTGCAACATCAAATTATACAGGTAGGCATTTCCCTGTGACACCATACCAAGCGAACTCTTTCCATGATTCATCTTCCCTCACGAACGGCCTCCCGCGTTCTTTCACAGGTCAAAAGGCAGGATCATCTTAAAGGCGGATTCACTCTCATAGAGCTTTTGCTTGTGGTGGGGATCATCGGGGCTCTCGCAAGCGTGGTGATGGAAGCGATAGGCCCCGGGAAAATGCTCCTCTCGGCAAAGGACGCCACAAGAAAGCAGATGGTGAAGGAACTCCAGAACGCCCTGATGCAGTACCAGATTGATGAGGGGACGCTTCCTAGCATCGGCAGCATCGTCACTGCCCCCGATGGAGCGCAGCCCGTCTGCAAGTTCAACGCCGCGGATACATCAAACTGCGTGGACCTGGATGCACTTGTGCCTGAATACCTTGCGGCCATCCCACAAGACACATCGGAAACCAATACGAATTTCTCCGGCTACAAGATCTACCGCGAATCCGGAGGGAGGGCGCAGATCTATTCCACGCATCTCGGGGGATACGCCGATGGGCTCGTGGGATACTGGAGGTTCTACGAAGGGGCGGGGACGACCGTGGCGGACAGTACGGGAAACGGCAGGACTGGAACACTCACAAACAGCCCAATATGGGTCAATGGGAAGCTGGGAAAGGGATTGCAGTTTGACGGGGTGAATGACTTTGTGGCTGTAAACGATCACGATTCTTTGGATGTCACCAATGCAATGACCATATCCGCTTGGGTTTACTGGTCGTCTTCCGGTGTCAGAGAGATGATCCTGAAGAATAATAATGCTAACACGGGTTACGGTCAGTATGAGCTGTACCAGAACAACACCTATGTGTCATTCCGCCTGATGGGCGCGTCTTCGACTCTTACCACCAGTACGCCACTTTCACTGAATGCGTGGCATCATGTTGCCGCAGTATGGGACGGGACGCGGATGAAGATCTTCCTTGACGGGGTACCGGATAACAATTCGGTTTCGTATTCCGGCACCCCCGTGTCCACCACAGGAAGACTGACGTTCGGTGCGTATGCGAATGGGTTGTATCCTTTCAGTGGAATGTTTGACGAGATCCGGATCTATAATCGTGCCATATCAGCCAACGAGGTGGCGATTCTTGCTCGCGGACAACAGGATTAAGAAGATGAAACAACAGAACAGCCTTCCGCTGTTCCTGAATCCCAATACGATTTCCTCATCCTGCAACATCAAATCTTTCAGATAGGCAATTCCGTGTGACACCATAGCTAGCGTACTCTTTCCATGCTTCATCTTCCCTCACGAGCGGCCTCCCGCTTTCTTTCACGGATCAAGAGGCAGGATCGTCAGAAAGGCGGCCTGCCCTGCATAGTCCGCAGGACGAAGGAGGGGTTCACCCTCATCGAGCTCCTGCTCGTGGTGGGGATCATTGGGGCTTTGGCGAGCGTGGTGATGGAAGCGATCGGCCCCAGGAAGATGCTCCTCTCCGCGAAGGATGCTTCCAGAAAGCAGACCGTGCGGGAACTGCAGAATGCCCTCACGCAGTACCAGATTGAGGAGGGGACGCTCCCCAATGCGCAGAGCATCATCATGGCGGATGACGGGGCCAAGCCCATCTGCAAACAGGGGGTGACGACGGATGCGACCTGTGTGAACCTGGATGCCCTCATCCCCGAGTACATCGCCGCCCTTCCGCAGGATACGTCGGAAACGAATGCCAATTACACCGGGTACAAGGTGTACAGGGAGCCTCTGGGAGGGAGGCCGGCGGTAGCCTCCGCATATGTGGGAGGATATGCGGAAGGGAGAATGGGATACTGGAGGTTCTTCGAGGGGGCGGGAACCACGGTTGCGGACAGCTCGGGGAACAATGTGACGGGGACGTTCGTCAACAATGTGCAATGGACGGAGGGGAGAACGGGGAAAGGCGCGCGCATCGACAACATCAGCAGCGGCATCTCCGTTGCACGGAACTTTGTGGGATTGGAGGACTATACTTTTGCAGCCTGGGTCAATCTCAAAGGAAACCACAAGAATTATACGGGAACCATCATGAGTTCCGGGGATTGGAACACCTCGCACTGGGCCTTCGGGATTTCCCAAACCAATACGTCCCTCCAAGTGCGTGGCCCCACCCTGTCGCGCAACTATTCCTTCTCCCTCAATACCTGGTACCACGTCTGTGCGGTGAGGGCTGCGAACAAAGTGACGTTCTACGTCAACGGCTCTCCCATCGGTTCCCTCACGGCTTCGACGAATACGCTCGTGAGTAACGCAGCGAATACCATGATAGGGAGAGAAACCTATGCGGGAGGGTATTTTTCCTTCAACGGCATCATTGATGATGCGGCCGTCTATAACCGCGCGTTGTCCGACTATGAAGTGAAACTCTTGGCAGGCAACCAGTTGTATTGAGGCTTCCGTTCCCTTTGTGTCATCATAGCGGCATGAAGAGCAGACTCCTCGAGAACCTTTCCCGTGCGACGCTCCTCATTCTCCTCGTCTTTGGCGTCCTGTGGCGCGGAGGGAAAGGGATTGAATCCACATGGCTGCTCGTTGCGGTGGCGGGGCTCTTGACGTTGGCGACGTACTTCATCAAGGGAGGAGCGCAGGAGGGGAGGGGAATGCCGTCGGTGCCTTGGTCATCTGCGATGCTCTTCGTCGCGTGGACGATCCTCAGCTTCCTGTTCTCGCTCACGCGCAACTACGGTCTGGATGAGGTTCTCCGTGACGGCGCTCTCATCCTCCTGCTCCTCTGGGCGGCGCGGTGGATGCGCAATGAGAAGGGGGAATTCCATCCCTTCGTCAACGCCTTTCTCAACGTCGTCATCATCCTCACGTTCATTGCGTGCGCGACGGGGACGGCGGTGTACGTGTTCCAGCCGGTGAACAGGCTCGTAGGTTCTTTCTTCTACTACCGCTTCTCCACGGACTACTGGCCGAACGCCTGGGCGGAATTCCTGCTTCTCGCTTGGCCCGTCGTTCTCCTGTGGATGACGCGTGCGGCGGAAGGCCGCATGAAAGTGATGCGCGCGGCGCTCTTGGGATGGGTGCTGGGGTGCTTCTTCCTCAGTTATTCACGCGGCGCAACGGTGGCGTTTGCGGGGCAACTCCTCTTGCTGGCGGTCTTCCTCCCGCGCGGCGTGAAACTGCGCAAGGCACTGTGGCCGTTACTCCGCACGGTGATCATCGCTGTTTCCGTCGCCCTCGCAACCTTCATGGCGGTGAACGCCGTGCGTGTCCGGTTCCATCCCGTGATATCCGTTGCGGAAAAGATCACCTTCACGGCCGACGAAGGGTCTTCTTCCTTCACGGAGCGGACGGCGTTCTTCCGTCAGGCATCGTTGCTTGCCTATATGCGGCCGCTCTTCGGGTGGGGCCCCTACAGCTTCCGCTTCGCGCAGCCGCGGCTGCAGGAGACGGTGCTGCAGACTTCCGACCATCCGCATAACATGTTGTTGAAGTACGCAGCGGAGAGGGGAGTTGCGGCGGCCTTCCTGTTCATCATCCTCGTTGGTTCCATCCTACTCCCAACAGGATGGCGGCTCCTTCGACAGGGGAAGGCGAGAGAAGAAGGATTCACAACGTCACTGCTCTTTGTCGCCGTCGCCGGCGTGCTCGCCCACAACCTCATCGATTACAACCTGCAGTTCGTCGGCATCGTGATGCCGCTCTTCTTCTTTCTGGGGCTTCTTGCACCCACACCGCGCAAACCGGTGAAGCCGCGCACGCAAAGGCTGCGACGCATGGCGGAGATCCTCCTGGCGACGGTCATCCTTGTTGTGGCTACGGCGGAGTTCCCCTTCCTCGTCACGAGCTCGCTTGGACGACACGCGGAGGTGGCGGGGAAAACGCAGGAAGCGCAGGAATGGTATGCGCGCGCAGCGAACGACATCTTCCCGCGCGATATACTCCTCAGCCGCGCCATCCTGTACATGGATGTGAACGCCTCCCTCGATGCGGAGAGGGTGGTGCGGGAGTACTTGCGGACGAACGGCGAGGACGCGCGCGCATGGAAGCTGTTGGGAGAACTGCAACTGAAAACCTTCCACGCGAGCGAGGCCGTGGATTCCTTCCGCCAGGCGTACCTGTTGTCGCGATGGAATGACGTCGGCGTCGTGCGCGGATACCTGCAGTCGCTCGCAGAGGCGGGGAAGGGCGGGGAAATCGGCGAGCAGGGCGGGGAGATCCTGGCTTTGATGGAAGCATTCGCAACGGCCATCCGGAACAATACGCATTTCATCACGCTCTCGGGAAACGTGGAGCAATATGTGGAGCTCTCCACGCTTGCGGAGCGCTTGTTCGGCGCCGAGGGGGAACGCATACGCGGCTGGGTGCGTACCGTGGAAGAGAGCGCGCAAGAGACGCGCTTGGAATTCTCCTCACGGAGGCCGGGGTATTTGTGGTAATGCAAAAACCCCCCTACCTTGCGGGCAGGGGGGGCGCTCTTTCCGTTAGGGAAGACAGAGATACTTCCTCATATGCATGTCTGTCTCCAGTTGCCGTATGATCTTCAAGTCTCCGGTCTTGAAGAAGACTGCATTCGCGATGCCCAAGAAGGAATTGTCAGATTCGCTTCCGGAAACCGTGTAGAGGAGTATGTCATCATCGAATTGACGAGCGATTGTGAGAATGTGTTCCGTTTTTTGCTCGCCGATTTCCGTATCAACGATGATTGCGTCAGGCTCAACCTCATGCAGCATGGAGTCGACCTCTCCGGGGGTGACGATGACCAGGATACAAAACGGTTTCCCCTTACTCTCTCTCATCATTCCATTGATCAATAATGAATCCTGAGAAATGAGGAAGACTTTTGCTGTTACCAAAGAAAAGAGTCTCTCCATCGGCATGTTCCTTTCCTTGAAGAATTTGACCAGGCACTCCACAGAAATACGGCGTTCTTTTGTCCCCGGGATTTTGTATCCCTTCAACATGCCGCTGTCACACCATCGTCTTACAGTACTGCATGAGACACCACATACCTTGGCGACTTGACCGGTTGAGAGGACTTTCATCACATTCTCCTTTCACTATAGGCATTGGTCATTCCGCAATGCGCGAAACGATCGTTGTTAAAGACCAAAATACACAGAAAGAGTAACCGTCAGACTACACTCTTCATAACAAGAGTCAATGAGCGTCAAGTTCGGGGAGGACGGCCCGGGGGAGCAGATGGTATGGAGAGGAGAAGGCGGAAGGTGGCACCGGAAATTGACACTGCAAAGCATCAAACATCCTCCCCTCACCGCAGCGAGGGAAGATAATGGATGTTCTGCCACCGACGCTGCGTTCCGGCTTCGGTGGGGGCACCGGCGTCACTCCTATCCGCAAACCTCTTACAGTTGGTTCGGGAGGCTCATCACCATGCTTATCGTGAGGAAGGTGATGAGAAGCGCGTGCATGAACACGAGCTGGAGTGAAGCGTTTTGTGTGAATTGCTTCACGAGTTTCATCATAGGGCAAAAGACGGGAAGGGGGGGAGTTTACGGATAGGAGTAGTAATGTCCAGTAGCCTTTGACTTGTCCTTTTAAATGAATTGCTTTGAACTAATGTATAGAGAACGAACCAGAGGTGTTGAAAGACGCTGCAGGAGCGACAATAGAACTAGAACACAATGAGTAAATATTGTGTACATCGGATTGAAAAGGCAGGTGCATGGAGATACTAGACTAGATCAGTAAATGTATTCCGGATCTATATGAAGAGACAACAAAGAAGATTTGTGTATGTTTGCTTCCACAATGGAAAGCGTAAGGAATGGTCGGGGCGAAAGGACTTGAACCTTCGACCTCACGGTCCCGAACCGTGCGCTCTAGCCAACTGAGCTACGCCCCGATGCGTGAAGTATACTCAAAATCCTTCCGTCACATAGGGCATACTTGCAGCCGCCGGAAGAAAAACACATGAATGGGCGGGTGGACGTGTACCATTCCGCCTGCTCGTCCGTAGTATCATTGTACGAACGTCCCCCCCCCAACCATGGTCCGCATCACCCCGCTTCGCATCACCGTGCTCGTTCTCGCAGTACTCGCGATCGGAACGATCAAACTCATCTGGCTGTATGGTGGGACGGTACCGCAAGCGGGAACGCCGCAGACGTTTGAGGAATGCGCGGCGAGCGGATATCCCGTGATGGAATCCTACCCGCGGCGCTGCCGATTCCCCGATGGGACGATGGTGACGGAGGACATTCCGGGATCCTCTTCCCTTGCCGCAGCGTCTTCCTCTTCCGAAGACGGCGTCATCCGCGTGTACTTCGGCAACAGCGTCCGCGACCCGCAGGTTCTGGATTGCGGCGTGACGTTCGCGGCGGAGCGGAGGATTGAGGGGCGGTCGGATGCCGCACGGGCCGCACTGGAGGAACTGTTGCGGGGACCGACGGAGGCGGAACGTGCGCAGGGATTCTTCACGTCCATTCCGGAAGGCGTTACGGTACGCGCGTTCACGCTGGAGGACGGCGTGGCGAAGGCTGAGTTCGATGCCGCGCTGGAGCAAGGCGTGGGTGGCTCCTGCCGTGTCACCGCCATCCGTTCCCAAATTACGAACACCCTCAAGCAGTTCTCGGAGGTGAGGGATGTCGTACTATCCGTGGACGGCAGGGTTGAGGATATTCTTCAACCGTAAGGAGAGAACGGTGTTCGGTGTTCAGCGAACAAAGTTTGGGGAAGCTCACGTTGTTCTTTGCGAAGGATTTGCTACCATATCTTCATTCTTCCCCATTCCACATGAAACTTCGTCCTTGGATTATCGTTCTCATCATCGTCGTCATCCTCGGCGGATGGCTCTGGACCGGTTTCAACGGTCTCGTTGCGGCGCGCGAAGGCGTGGACGCGTCCTGGGCGCAGGTGCAGACCATGTACCAACGCCGCGCGGACCTGATCCCCAACGTCGTGAATACCGTTAAAGGATCGGCGGATTTCGAGCAATCCACGCTTACAGCCGTCACCAACGCGCGGAGCGCTTGGGCGGCGGCGCAAGCCGGTTCGCAAGGCCAGCAAGTTGCGGCGGCACAGGGTTTGGACAGCGCCATCTCCCGCCTCCTCGTGACGGTGGAAGCGTATCCGCAGCTGCGTTCCACGCAGGCGTTCCGGGACCTGATCACGGAACTCGAAGGAACGGAGAACAGGGTTGCCACGGCACGCCGTGACTACAACGAAACGGTGCGCGGGTACAACGTGCGCGTGAAGACGTTCCCCACCAACCTGATGGCGGGGATGTTCGGCTTTACGCCGGCAGAGATGTTCGAAGCAACCCCCGGCGCCGAGACGGCTCCGGAAGTGGATTTCGGCTCTTCCTCCGCTGAGGCGGCCTCCGCAGCTCCGGTTGTCTCTTCCGCCGCCGCATCCCTATGATGTCCCATCGCCGTCTCTTCACACCCGTCGCTGGGTTCGCCGCGTTTGCGTGCGCCGTCGTCCTCTTCGCGCCCCATGCCGCAGCGTTCACGGTTCCCGTGAATGACGGGTACGTGACCGACCTCACCTCAACACTCCTGCCGGAGCAGGATGAGCAGCTGGAAGCAACGCTCCGCGCGTTCGAGAAGGAGACGAGCAACCAGATTGCCGTGCTTATGGTCCAGAGCCTCAGCGGATCCACCATCAACGAAGTGGGAGTGCAGGTGGGGCGTTCCTGGGGCGTGGGGTCAAAGGAGAACGATAACGGCATCCTGATGCTCATTGCGCTCGCGGACCGGGAGCTTGGCATCCTCACGGGATACGGTTTGGAAGGAGCGGTTCCGGATATCGTGGCGAAGGGGATCATCGATGAGGACATCACGCCGCAGTTTCGCGATGGGAAGTACTACGAAGGAGTTGTCGCGGGCATCGAATCGCTCAAGAAGCACATCGGCGGGGAATACACGGCGGAACGGTACGGTGAAAACGAATGGGGAGGGGCATTCCCGGGTATCCTGTTCGCAGGCTTTGTGGTCCTTCAATTCCTCGGCGCGCTGCTTGGCCATTCCAAGTCGTGGTGGCTGGGAGGAGTTCTCGGCGGTGTCTTGGGGATCATCCTGCTGATGATCTTCGGCTGGTGGCTCACCATTCCCGTTCTCGTGGCGGTGGGGCTCTTGTTCGATTTCATCGTTTCGCGCATGCCGCGAACGGGAAAACATCGGGGCGGGAGGTTTTGGGGAGGGTGGGGAGGGGGCATGGGTGGAGGCGGAGGCGGAGGGTTCGGCGGCTTTGGTGGAGGCTCGTTCGGCGGCGGAGGCGCCAGTGGAAAGTGGTGAGAAAGTTATTCCCTCTCAGTCCGGTACTGGCGGAAGCATGAGCGTTCAGGCACACTGAGATCCGGTCTTTCCGCATCCTATGCGCCGAATTGTCCTGCGCGGCCCTGCAGCGCTCCTCCTCCTCACGGCCTGTGCACCGAGCGCCCTTCCACCGCAGGAAGTGATGCGGCGCGCAACTGCGGCAAGCCAGACGTTGGAGTCTGCGTCGTTCCAGGCGGAAGGGTATGTGCAGGGGTGGGATGCGGAACGGCGGAGATGGGATTTCACGCTTTCACACGGCGTACTGAAAGACGGGGGGAAGCAAGTGCAATTTACGCTCATGTTGAAACAGGAGGATGTTGCGCGGGAGGAAACGGTCGTGGACATGGCCATGCTCTATCCTTGCGACCTCTACCTCAAGCCGATCAGGGTTGCGTCCGGTGCATCACTCCTGGGGATTTCGCACGGGCAACTCGATTCCATGAAAGGGGAATGGTGGAGGATGAGCTGCAAGGGCAGCACGGCGGTGATGCCAACGACGCCCGACCCCGCGTCCGTAACGCGCCAATCCGACGTGTTGATGGTGAAGAAGGAGTGGGAGAGGGAAGAGATCCATGGGAGGGATGCGTACCATTACGGCATCGGACTGGATGCCGACAAACTCACGGCGTACATCGCTTCCTTCTCCTCGGGCTTGGGCGGTGGAGAGGAGCAGGTGTTGTCACTTCTCGGCGAAGAAAAGATCGGCGGCGAATTGTGGGTGGATGCGGAATCATTCTACCTGCACCGGCTGGTGTGGAACTTGCAAGACGTCCGGAAGGGCGGTGCCAGCGTGCCGGTGGGGATGTTTGACCTTCAATTGCAGGACCATGATGGCGTACTATCATCCACGCTCCCCGCGCGCGCGCGGCTCCTCACGGGAGTGACGCTCACGGATACCGATTTGCCGTCGCTCATTCCCGCACTCCTGCCTGTACGGTAAACTTCCATCCGCTCCTCGCGTATGCCCGCACTCCCCACCCCCCCGCAAAAAGCAACGTCAGCCGTGGACGGCGTGATGAAGCCGGCAACGGTGGCCGCCGCCAACAAGGCTGCGCCTGTTCCGGTGGATACGGCCGTGCGGAGGCAGAAGCAAATGCTTGTGACGCTGGGAGGGCTCCTCTATGGGGCGTACATCCTGTGGTGCTTCGCGCTCATGGCCATGCTTCCAAGCACGGATCCCGCGCTCGTCTCGCTTACCAAAGTCGGTGTGCTCACGGTGGCTTTTGGTGGAGGCGTTCTCCTCATCATCGGATTTATTCTATTGCAGCGCGTTTCTCGCCCCCAACTCTCCACGTATGCGCGGAGGAAGGGGCTCCTGCGTCTTCTGTTCACATTCGTCCCCGGACTCCTCATCAGCGTGGCGGTGCCGTTCGTGATCCTGCGTCAAACGCCGCTTCCCATCGATATCGTTTCGCCGAAAGACGTGAAGGACCTTATCGCACCGGTCCCGGTGACGTTCAGCATGGAACGTTCCGTGGAACTCCTCAAACAATTGGGACGCGTGCCCATCAAGTACGAATGGTTTACGGATAACAGCGGAAAGCTGACGGAGACGACCGTATCGCCGCAGACCACCGCCGTCTTCAAGCGGGCCGGCGTGTATTCCATCGGCGTCCGTCTGACGCTCGATGACGGCACGATGCGGAGAGTCACGCGCTCGCTCTTGATTCAGGAGGAGGTGTTCTCCGTCACACCCGAACCGGTCGTGGTGAAGAAAGTTGTGCAATTCAGTATCGCCCACCTCCTCTCGGATCCCAAGCAGCTGACGCAGGTGCAGTGGGACTTCGACGGGAACGGCGTGACGGATGAAACCACGCAGAAGGCGGTCATCGACCACATCTTCTATGCCGTCGATACGTACAACGTCACGGCGCTCATCGAATTGCAGAACCAGACGCAGAAGACGTACAAGAGGAAGGTTACGGTACAGAGCCCGCCGCCGTTGCCGTTCCCCCTCACGCTGAAAACGGACCTGAAGAAGCTTATCGGCCCCGCGCCCTTCGGCGTGGTGTTCACGGTGGAAACGGATGAGCCGTTGGAGGAGCTGTATTGGAGCTTCGGGGACGGGGAGCAGCAGACAGGCGTGGAACTGCGCAGGGCGGGCCACACGTTCAAAACACCCGGCACGTACGGCGTGGTGCTCCGTGCGCGGTCCTCAAGCGGCGCCAAGCTTGCGGCGGAAGTGACATCGGTGGTGCGCGTAACGCCCGAGCTCAACATCAGCGACTTGCAATTGGAGGGCAGCCCGGAAATGAAGAACAATACGGTGAGCGGTGAAATGCCGCTGAACGTGGAGCTCACGCCCAAAACATCCCAGCCGCTCATCCAATTTTCATGGGATTACCCCGAGGACATCACGGCAAGCGTGGACGGCACGACGTTCAAAGGAATCTTCCGTAAGCAGGGGAAGTTCCATGTAACGCTCATTGCGGAAGACCCCAGCGGCAGTTCGCGTCGCACGCAAATCATCATCGACGTGCTGCCACCGGCCGCTGAACCGGTGATCGACATGCAGCCGGAAGGCGGCATGGCGCCGCTGCGCGTGGTGTTCGACGCTTCACAGACGTTCATTCCGGAGGGGGAGAAGATCGCCGGTTACAAGTGGTTCTTCGGCGATGAGGGGAACGGGGGGAATGATGCCGTAACGGGAGGATCCCGTGTGGAACACACGTACGAGAAGGCGGGGGAGTACAAGGTGAAGCTCGTCCTCGTGACGTCGCTGGGGAAGGAATATACGACGGAAAGGACCCTCATCGTTCGCCGTCCCGTCCTCTCCGCTTGCGCCACGGCAAGCCGCCTTACGCTTGCGGCGGGAGGCTCCGTGAAGCTTGACGCTTCCTGTTCCACGGGAAGCCCCGCAGGGTACCTGTGGGATATCCGCCGTTCCGACCGACCGAACTTCATTGTCGGGCAGAGTGACAAGGAAGAGTACGTACACGTCTTCGACCAGGCGGGGGAGTACACCGTCACCTTGACGATCGAGGATGGGGACGGCTACCAGGATTCCCGCACATTGACCATGATGGTCACCCCCTGAATACTCCCGTCACATTATCCTTCCCTTTTCCGACCGTATGAAGAAAAGCGTCATCCGCACCGTCGCCGTCATAGGTCTCGTCGCCATCGTCCTGGGGGCGATCCTGCCTTCCCTGATGTCATTCTGAGGTTACGACAACGTCTCCTGCAGCGTCTGCTCCAAGGGCAACGAAGCTTTGGTATCGAAGAAGTCCGTTGCCTCGCCGCCGTTCTCCGTCAGGGAGAAGTACCCTGCCGCGGCGATCATGGCGGCGTTGTCCGTGCAGTAGGAGAGGGCGAGGGGGTGACGCAGTTTGATTCCTTTCCTCTTACAGAGCTCTCCGGCCTGTGACCGCAGGTACAGGTTTGCGGAAACGCCTCCCACCAAGTGCAATTCCCGCACGTCCCTCCGCAGCTCCAGTGCGCGTTCCATACGGTCGAGCAACTGGAGGCAAATGGCATGCTGGAAGGACGCGGCGACATTGCCCAAGTCTTCCCGTGCTTTCGGGTTGTCACGCAGCAAATACTTGAGGGATGTCTTGAGGCCGGAGAAGCTGAAGTCCAGCGTCTTCTCGCCCCGGAGGGGAAGAGGGAATTTGTACGCCGTGGGAGAACCCTTTTCCGCCGTCGCCGCCATGCTGGGTCCGCCGGGATACGGCAAACCGAGGATGCTCGCCCCTTTGTCGAACGCTTCGCCGGCCGCATCGTCACGCGTGCGTGCGAGGAGCTCCCCGCGCGTGTGGGAAAGGCGGTACCACAGGTCCGTATGGCCGCCGGAAGCGGAGAGCGTGAGGATGGGGAAGCTGAAGGAAGGGTCCACATCTTCCGCATCCAATCCCGGAGGCGCCAACCACGGGGAACTCAAGTGGCCGAGTGTGTGGTGGACACCGACCAACGGCTTCTCCCAAGCGAAGGAAAGCGCGCGCGCGGTGGAGGTACCTACGAGGAGCGATCCCAGCAAGCCGGGCCCTTGTGTTACCGCTATGGCGTCCACCTCCTTGAGGGGGGTATCCGCCTCATGGAGCGCTTCGTGGAGTACGGGGATCATGCATTCCACCTGCCTGCGCGCCGCTTCCTCAGGGATCACACCGGCCAGCGAGGCAAAGGCTTCCTTGGAGCTTGCGATGACGTTGCTCAGCACATCCCGCCCGTCCACCACGAGCGCGGCGGAGGTTTCGTCACAGGAAGTCTCGATTCCCAGTATGATCATGGAAGAATCATAGCAGAAGACAGGAATACGGTTGCAGGGTACGGATTAGCATGGTGCAGTTCCATGTTTTGGAAGCAATTATCACCATGTACCTGCTAACCTGAAGCGTCCCTTGACGTTATGATCCAGTTCTTCCCTTCGCGGGCCGTCGCCCTCCAACTCTTTGGTCTTAATATCCATTGGTACGGCATCCTCTATGTCGCATCATTTCTCATCGCGGCTTTCCTCCTTCCGCTTCTCCAGCGTTTCCGGGGGATGCACGAGCCGAAAGAACGCTGGTTTGACGTTGTCACGTGGGCGGTGCTTGGGGTACTCGTGGGTGGGAGGCTGGGATTCGTCTTTTTCTACGAACCGTCGTACTTCCTGCGTATGCCTTGGAAGGTCATTGCCGTATGGGAAGGAGGGATGGCTTCCCATGGCGGTTTCGTAGGGGTGATTGCCGCGGTTTGGCTGTACACAAGGATGAAGGGCATGCGGACGTTTGCTGTCGCGGACCTCCTCTCCATACCTGCGGCGCTGGGTTTGGGCTTGGGGAGGATCGGGAACTTCATCAATCAGGAGCTGTACGGAACCGTCACCTCGCTCCCCTGGGCTATCCGTATTCCCGGCGTGGAGGGCTTGCGTCATCCGCTCCAGATCTACGATGCACTGCTCATGGTTTGCATCGCATTGCTCTGCTTCGTTCTCCTGCGCTTGGGGAAGCCGGAAAGGGACGGGAGGATTTTCGCGGTCTTCATTCTCTCGTACGGCGTCACAAGGTTCCTGTTGGAGTACATACGCGTGCAGACGTACGAACCGTTCACGCTGTGGTTCATTACACTTACGCGTGGCCAATTGCTTACGGTACCGCTCATCTTCTTCGGCATCGTCCTGTGGTGGGTGGGGAAACCGGCGCAGAAGGACGCATGAGCACGATGTCAGGTTGTTTCTGCTGCGAACAGCGTCGGGTTGTTTTCGCAAAGGATGCGTGAGAGGAAGCTCCTGCGGTGGATGGCCGTGGGGCCGTATCGGCGAAGGGCTGCACAGTGCTCCGGCGAGCCATAGCCCTTATGGAAGGCGAAGTCATAGAGGGGGGAAATGCGGTGGTGCATGATCATGATGCGGTCCCTCGTCACTTTTGCGATGATGGAAGCGGCGGCAATGGCGGGGACCGAACCGTCACCCCGCACGATGTACTCATGCGGCAACGCGAAGTGGAAGTGGTCCCTGCCGTCGATGCGTAGAAGATGTGGCAGTCGGAGAGTACAAAGGTTGAAGACCGCCCGCTGCATGGCGAGGAAGGTGGCATAACGGATGCCTTTGGCCTCGATCACCGCATGGGAAATGATGCCGATGCCGTACGAACAGTGGGATTCTATCCACCCGAATGCAATTTCCCGTTCGTGCGGAGTGAGCTGCTTACTGTCCGCAATGATGCAATCAACTTTCGGTTTACGCTCATGAGGGGACCAGCCTGGTGTCGTTCGCCTGCGGTAGACGGGAAAGGGAAGGATGCATGCGGCTGCGACGACGGGCCCCGCAAGCGCGCCGCGGCCCGCTTCGTCCACACCGGCGGCGAGGGTTGCATCGCCGTTCATGCCTGGGGCGCGCCGAACATATCCAGCAGCATCTGATGCGCAATCTCTCGCTCGTTCCACGGAATTTGCCCGCTCTTCACCCACATGGTCGTATCGCTGCCTTTTCCGCACAGAAGGACGGCATCACCTTCCTTGGCTTGTGAGAAGATGAAACGGATGGCTTCGCGACGGTCCGGGATGCGGTGCGCTTCCGTACGGGAAAGATCCACTCCCGCCCAGACGCCGTCGATCACCTGTTCCGGGTCTTCGGTGTACGGGTCTTCGTTCGTCACCACGACAACATCCGCCAAGTCGCTGCAGATCGTACCGATGACCGGGCGTTTCTCCCTCATGCGGTCGCCGCAACTCCCCGTGAGCACGAGGAGCCTCTTCCCCTCGGAAAGTGATGCGCGCAATGCCGCGAGCGTCTTCTCGTACGAGGCGGGCGTCACGGTGAAGTCCACATACACGGTGAACGACTGCGGCCCCGGAATCCTCTCCATCCTGCCGGGAACGCCGGTGAAAGAACGAAGGGCGGCAACAAACTTTTCGACGGGGACATCGACACCCAATGTGCAACCGATGGCGCATAACGCATTTTCCAGATTGAAGAGTCCGGGTATCGAAAGTGTCAGACGATGCACAGAAGAGGCTGACGTTCCTGCTCCCTGTACATGGAGCACGGCGGAACATGAATCGGGATGGGCAACGATATCCGTCATCCAAAGCAACGTATCCGCTTCTCGCAGAATGGGTTGCTCGGTAGGTTGAGCATTGGCATAGATCACGGTCTGTTGGCAGGGGACGGCGTTGAACAAGGGAAAAGAACCGTCTTCCCAATGCAAGACTTTCGTCCCTCTTCCTCCCAACATGCCAAAGAGCATTCCTTTATCCGCACGGTACTGCTCCATGGTCCCGTGGTAGTCCAAGTGTTCGGGGGATGTATTCGTCACCGCTGCGACCGACGGCCACGTCCACTGCGTGCGCCCTTGCACGAGGCCGTGTGAGGAATATTCCACGACGGCGTGCGTGCATCGTTCCCTCACGAGACGACGGAGGAACCCCTGGACGGCGAACGGAGAGGGTGAAGTCTTCTGTGTGGCGTTCCACGTTGTCTGGTCCTTCACCCGGAAGAACGCCGTGGAGAGAGCGCCCGCGGATATCCCGGCTTGTTGCAGTATGTGTGAGACCATACCAACCGTCGTCGTCTTACCATCCGTGCCGGTGATGCCTATGATGGTGAGCTTCCGCGCGGGGAATCCGTATCGGAGTGCCGCCAACAGCGCTTTGAGTCGATGCCAAAGGAGACGGACGGGGCTTCTCTGCGGAATGAGCGACTTGAGGCGGCGGAGTACGGTGCGGATCATGGGCGGGCCGGGAGGATTCCCAGAATAGCACGTGCGACTTCGATATCGGATGCTATCTGGGCTTGGAGGACTTGCGGAATGGGGAAATCCTCAATTTCACGTATGAAATCAACGATCGCAACCGTGAGGCGGACGGGTTTGCGGTCCACCATGCGGTCAATGATGTGCACCTCGCAGGATTCCGTATCGTTGAAGACGGGCCGCGGGCCGTAGTGCATAACGGCCGGCAACGGATCCACATCATCGTCCAACTGGGCGAAACAGGCATAAATGCCGTGGTGAAGGCCGGGAGGAATGGCTTCCAGCTTCAGGTTGAAAGTGGGCGTGCCGATTGTCCTCCCGCGCCGCGCGCCGGGGATAACAGAAGCCGAAAAGGTGGGGGAAGGGGGATGGGACATGACTTATGCATGAAGTATAGCGTCCTGGATTCGAAATGGCTCCTTTGATCTCAGTTTGGATGTACACTGTCCACGGAGGGATGGACGCGTTGTTACAGACGACGGCCCGCCCCGCACCTTTGCTCTCTGGAAGGGTGGCCGAGTGGTTTAAGGCGACGGACTTGAAATCCGTTAGGCCCTCACGGGTCTCGTGGGTTCGAATCCCACCCCTTCCGCCAGTACTGTTGGAAATTGCAGAAGCAAATCTGCGGGGCGCGTTCATCCGCCAGACCTCCTCAAAGTGATGTTTGTACACAAAGTGCGTTGAAGCTTGGCACGCGTCATCACCCCTCCAACATCTGCCTCAAATGCTCGTCCAGAGGCAGCTTGTCTGCAGGAATGGAACGCTTCCGCCAGGTGTCGCGTAAGTGGGTGAGGAAGGGCTTGTCCGTGAGGATGCGGTCGATGAACGGCTTTACGCTCTCACGGAAACGGCTCTTCTGTTGGTTTGCGGAGAGCGCGAACAGTACCGTGACGAACGCGTCCTCGCCGCCGGAAACCTCCGCCCGTATCTCGTCCTGGACGGCGTTCATGATGCTCTCCACGTCCAATCCTGCAAGGAACTTGAGGTCTTCCGCCGTACCGGAGGGGAAGTAGTGGTTCACGCCCAGGCGCCGCAACGACGTGAGGAGCTGGAAATCGGCGATGACGTCCGCCACTTGTGATGCCAACCCCCCTTCGCTGTGATGGTCCTCCACAACGATCAGGTGCATGGTTTCCAGCGCGGCCTGAAGCACCGCTGCGGCATCCAGGGGACGGATACAGGCAACGTTGAGGACGCGCACGGTGATCTTCTCTTCGCTCAGCAAGCGGTCAGCGGCCGCCATGGCATCGTGGACGCAGATCCCCGAAGCGATGATGGTGGCGCGGTCATTGGTATCCCCCGTGCCGCGGACAATGTCCGCCTTGCCGTCAAATACGTACTCCTTCCCGTAGAGCATGTCGCCCTTGGGCGTCTTCACCTGCTCGTGTCCCGTCCTGGGGAAGAAGACGAAAGCGCTCTGCCTTCCCTCGGCGACCAGCTGCATGCCGCGTTCCGCCGCCGCCGCCGCCTGGTTGCTGTCCACGGGCATCCATACCTGCGTGTTATCGAAGGGGAGGTTGAGGTAATTGCGGTCTTGGTGCGTTTCGCCGTCCTCGCCCACGCTCAACCCCGCATGGGTGCAATCGTGGAGCACGGAGCAGGGGACATGCGCGGCATTGATGTCGATGAGGCGCGCATTCGCCCTGGCCTCATTGGTCCCGAAAGCAGCGAACGTGTAGGTAAGCGGAAGCATGCCGGATTGTCGAAGGCCTGCCGCCATCATGTACATATTCGCTTCCGCGGCGCCGCAGTTGATCACGCGGTCCGGAAACTCCTTCTCCACTTCGTCGAAACCGCCGGATCCCGCCAGGTCTCCATGGAGGACGATGATACGTGCGTCGGCTTTCATCAGGTTCTTGATATGCGTTGCCCCGAAATCCTTGCGGGCGGCGCCTTTCTTGTCCGTCAGTACTCTCTCCACTGCAGGGGGAGGCGGCAGGATAACCGGAGATGGTGCGGTGTTGGCGATGCGCGAAGCGATGCGGACGAGGTGGCGCTCATACTTTGTGATGAGTTCATTCAGCGGGGGGAGTTTCTGCAGCTCCTTCACGGCATCGGCATCCTTCATGGGGGCGCCGTGGAACGCAGCGGAGCCGCGGTTCGCGGCGTCTTCCATGGTCTGCACGCCGCAACCCATGGTGGTGTAGTAGCAGAGAAAAATGGGACGTCCGCGGCCCAGGAGGGCATCGGCTACATCCAGTGCCGTTTCTACTTGCGCGGGGTCATTGCCGTTCTGCACCTCGATCACGCGCCAGCCCATGGCTTGGAAAATGGCGGCAAGGTCCGCCGCGGCGGTGTTGGAGGGGAGGCCGGAAAGCTGCACGTCATTCACGTCGGCATGGACCATCAGATGGTCCATCTTGAGTTTGGAGGCAAGGCGGGCGGCTTCCATCGTCTGTCCTTCCTGCGAGTCGCCGTCGCCGATGAGGACATCGGTGATCCCTTTCTTTCCCTGCATACGCCATCCCAACGCATGGCCGAGGCCGTTGCTCAGGCCTTTGCCCAAGGGGCCGAAGCCGAAGGGGATATCCCCGATACCCGCTTCCACATGGCCGGGGAGGCCGCTGGGGGTACGGAAGCAATCGATGATCGCCTGCGGTGTCTTGAGGCGCACGTCCTCGGAACCGCGTCCGCCCAGATATTGCAGCCCGTAGGCGAGGAGGGAGAGGTGGCCTGCGCTCATGCGAAGCGCCGCGTCCTTGAGCGGATCGCGTCGCCGGAGGATGGCGTAGGTAAAATGGAATGCGGAAAGTGGCCCGCCGGGGTGGCCGCTCTTATGTTTGCGTGGAGCTTCAATCACAATCCACTTCATGATGTCATGGGCCAGTCGGAATGCTTCCGTTTCATCGGGGAGGAGCTGTTTTGCATCTTCCGGACCTATCCAAATGCGCGGCACCTCCTTTTCACTTGCGAGGATTCGCTGGAGGGAGAAGGGGACCGTGACGGCGTCCTTTCCGATGAGTTCCTTGGGCTTGGGGCGGGATCGTGGCATGTGGCAAGTGTATCACGACGGCACAAAGCGGGGGATCTTCTTGCAACATGGGAGGGACGGAATATCCTCAGAAGATCATTCCAACGCAATCCCTATGGGAAGGATAGACGATCTGCAGCGGTCCGTGGACGATAAAAACAGGAGGATCAACGATGATACGAAAGAAAAGCAGAGGTTGATGAAGGAGATAGAGGCGGAGAGGCAGCGCCTGGAAAGGGAGAAGAAGGAAGCGGAACGGGCCAAGCAAGAAGCGGAGAAGAAAATCGATGCCGCGAATGCCCAGCTATGATCCGATTACCACCATCGCCTTCCGGCCTTCGCGGATACTTTCCTTCGCGCCCGTCCAATCGTGAATGGCGCTGAGGAGCGTTTCTTCGTCGTACAGGTAATTCTCCCCTCGCTTCGTTCCCGGGTCATGGGTGATGAATGCGCCGTCTTCCGTATACCCGATGATGACGAGCATGTGGAACCACGGTCCCTCGCCGCTGAAGAAAGGGTTGCCAAGATCACGTCCGGCAGCGGGGATGATGACGGGGCGCCCGTTCCTCAGTTCCTCCTTGATCGTTTCCGCGGTCACGTCCGTTCGCACCGTCGCGGCCATTCCAAAATAGTCCCGCACGATCTGCGCCGTTTCCTCCGCCGTCGTATCTTCCTTGTACCCATGGTCCGTTTCCCATGCAATGAGAGCTTGGAGAGATTCTTCCGCCTGTTGGCGGGTGAGCGGTTCATTCTGCCAGTATCGGGTGACCATGATGAGGGACATCTCCTCGCAGGCCTCTTCATGAAGCGGATCCCAATTGGCGAATGGGGCTTGGGGAGAAAAAGGAACCGCTATGCGCAGGCTCTTTGCTGCGGGAGGGATAGAAGAAGAAGACTCCTTCGATACGGAAGACGAACCGGTAGCCGAAAGAGGCGCATGGATGGTAACGTCAACGGTCTGGAGGCTGGCCTGCAGGCCTCCCCCGGTGCAACCGGCAAGGATAATGAGTGCTGTCGGAAGCCAATACTGGAACGACGTATGCTTCATACTTGCTTTTGACTGTAAACAGTCCTCGTTCTGTCACATTCTTCCTTCCCATTCTTCCATATGTGTACAGAACAGATATGCCAAGCATACATGACGGGTGCCGACGTATTGAACGGAAATCTCGCCCCATTGTATTCGAGAGTGACTGAGAAGTTCCGGGAGCTGTGGATAGTACGAGGAAACGTACCGATGCATTGTAGAAAGCAATGGATGTTGTCGTCCAATAGAGGGATTCTTTCTCTGGATTGAGGAGGATTATCTCCGCAAACCGCTGTACGCGGGAAAGGAAGATGTCCAAAATAGGGGATTGTGATTACTCACCATCCTCTATGAAAGCACGCTCTCACTCCATTGTATACCTCGCCCTCCTCGCGTTCCCCCTCACCGTTGCGGCACAGTTGCTGGTAACGGTCGAAGGACAGCAGGTGACGTTGAGGGACGTCCCTCCCAATGCATGGTATTCCACGTACGTCCGTGACGCCGTCTCTTCCGATATCATGAGCGGCTACAGGGATGCGCAGGGGAACCTCCTTGGCTTGTTCGGTCCCGCCGATAACATCACGGTTGCGGAGACTCTGAAGATATCCGTGGAAGGCGCCGGCTACGACGTGGAGGCCTACGGCCAGATCCCTGCGACTCTTTCCGGGCACTGGGCGGGCAAGTATCTCCATGTGGCGGCCGAAGAACGTTTTCGGCTTTTCGAACGGCAGCAGAACGTCGACAGGCCGTCGACACGCGCGGAGGTTGCGAGCATGTTCACCGATGCGTTCATGGTGGATACCATCACCCCCGTCGGGAACCGGTACGACGACGTGGGGTTCGCGACGCCCTATGCGTACTCCATCGAAGCGTTGAGCCGCGACGGCATCCTCACGGGAGATACGGACGGTTCCGGAAAGCCGTTGGGGAGATTCCGTCCCAATGAACCCATCAATCGCGCGGAAGCGACGAAGATGATCATGAAGGCGCGCGCCGTCTACGGTATGCCCGCGCAGACATCTTCCGCGTCGTCTTCCCGCATCAGCTCAAGCTCCGCCACATCCTCCCGTTCATCGGCCTCTTCGTCATCTTCCCTCTCCTCTGCATCCTCCCTTTCTTCAACAGGCTCGGTTTCTTCATCTTCCACATCGTCGGTTTCATCGGTGATACAGGCGATGGTCACGCTGCGTGATGCGGGCTTCTCTCCTCAGACCATTACCGTCAATTCGGGCGCTACGGTCATGTTCCTTAACGACAGCACGGGAACCATGTGGGTGGCTTCCGATCCCCATCCGCAGCACACGGACTACCCAGGTTTTGACCAAACGGCGTCCGTACCGCGCGACGGCAGTTACACCTTTACGTTCGGTAAAACGGGAACCTGGGGCTACCACAATCATGTTTCCGCGGGCATGACAGGAGCCGTGATTGTGCAGTGAAGCTCATCGCACTGATACGTCTTCCGTGTCGTCGGCAATCCCACTCTCCTCCGATGCCGCATTCAATTCATCGCAATCGCTGTCCGCCTCGGGAGCGCTGATGTTTGATTCGGTAGATATTGAATAACCTGCGGTGCACGTTTATGATGTTCCCCTATGTCTTTTACCACGGAGAATAGACAAGCTGAAATGGAAATGGGTCATGCTCCCGTTCTGCCTCTATCACTACCCAACTATTTCGAATTGTTGCTTCAAACAGAAGGTAACTTTGAGGAGTGCGATGACAACGTATCGTCGAAGAAGCGGGATGCATTTCGACAATTGATCGACGGTGACAGTGGTCTTGCCATGCGTATGGCATTGGAACGCACACCTCCGGATGACAGTTCGATCGCCACCATTCGCATGCTCTATTCGCAAGCGCTATGGCCAACGGTACATGCGGGCGTTGAGGAGGAAAACATCATTCCACAAAGCACACATCCAAGACCTTCCCTATGGCAGGATGCAGAAAGCTGGATGGATTGATGCGGAACGTTCATACTGGTCATCGATTACCCATTATCCACCAATGAAACTCTTCCTCGATACCGCCAACGTTGACCACGTACGTGAAGTGGCATCCTGGGGCGTACTCGACGGCGTGACAACGAACCCTTCGCTCGTGTTGAAGGAAGGAAAGGAATTCAAAGACACCGTTCTTCAGATGTGCGCGATCGTCCCCAACGTGAGCGCGCAAGTGACGGCGACGGATGCGGAAGGAATGATCAAACAGGGGGAAGAGTACGCGGGATGGCACAAGCATGTCGTTGTCAAAGTCCCCATGACGACGGAAGGCCTCAAAGCGCTCACGCATTTCGCAAAGAAGAAGATCCGCACCAACGTGACGTTGGTCTTCTCCGCGGCCCAGGCGATTCTGGCGGCAAAGGCGGGAGCCACCATCATCAGCCCGTTCATCGGACGGCTGGATGATGCGGGGGAAGAGGGGATGGCGCTCATCGCGGAGATCATGGAGATTTGGAAGAACTACGGATTCGAAACGGAAGTGTTGGTGGCCTCCACGCGCCATCCTCGCCACATCGTGGATGCGGCCAGGCTCGGCGCACACATCTGCACCATACCTTACGATGTCTTTACCAAACTGCCCAAGCACCCGCTCACGGACATCGGGCTCAAGAAGTTCATGGACGACTGGGGGAAGGTGAAGCAATGAACGGCCGGACCGGCAGTTTCCCTTCGCACGGCACTGAGGCACAATGGCTCCATGATCAACGCACTCGGTATCGTCGGCTTGGGGACCATGGGGGAGAACCTCGCGCGGAATGCGGCACGGAACGGTGCGGCTGTTTCCGTGTTCAACCGTACGCCCGAAAAGACGGACGCTTTCATGAAAGAGTACGGGGGCGAAGGGACGTTCGCCGCCTTTCATTCGTTAGTGGAAATGATACGCTCCCTCCCCCAACCACGCGCCATCATCCTCATGGTCAAAGCGGGCGAAGCGGTGGACCGGATGATCGGGGAGATCGCTCCTAACCTGGAGAAGGGGGATATTCTCATCGACGGCGGCAACAGCCATTATCGCGACACTGAACGCCGTGAAACCGCTCTGAAGGAAAAGGGAATCCGTTTTGTAGGCATGGGGATCAGCGGCGGTGCAGAAGGTGCGCTGAAGGGGCCCAGCATGATGCCGGGAGGGAATCGGGAAGCTGTGGAGTTGCTTCTGCCTCTCTTGACGAAGATGTCTGCGGATGACGGTGACGGCGGCAAGTGCGTCTCGTATATGGGACCCGGAGGTGCGGGACACTTTGTGAAGATGGTCCACAACGGCATTGAGTATGGGATGATGCAACTGATCGCGGAGACGTACGACGTTCTCAAATCGTGCGGCGGTTACTTGAATGCCGAGTTGTCTGCGCTGTACGAATCTTGGGCCGAGTCACCTGAATTGTCTTCGTATCTTGTGGAAATCACTGCGCGAGTATTCAAGACGAGAGATCCTGAGTCGGGTACGGATATCCTTGACCTTATTCGTGATGCCGCAGGCCAGAAAGGGACGGGCAGGTGGACCACGCTATCGGCGCTCGAGTACGGCGTCGCGGTGCCGACCATCACCGCGGGACTCGATGCGCGCATCATCTCGAGTTCCAAAAGCCTGCGTGAACGGTCGCAGTCGTTGCCGGTTGAAGTGGCTGCAGCCCAGCAGCCGTCAGTGGACCATCTGGGTCGCTTGGCAGGAAATGCATTGGAGTTTTCGATGATTTGCGCCTACAAGCAGGGTTTCATGTTGATCGAAGAGGCGAGTAAGGAAGAAAATTGGGGAATCGACAGCAGCGCTTGCGCACGCATATGGCGCGGCGGATGCATCATACGATCATTGCAATTACGGCATTGGCAGCAGTTGTTCGGCGATGACGCCGGAGCATCGATGAAGGCGAACGAGTATTTCCATCTGCGTTTGCGCGAGACACAGCGCGCATGCAGGGAGTTCATTGCTTTGGCTGTGGTATCGGGAGTGCCTGTTGCCGCGCTGTCCGCATCACTCCACTACTACGACGCCGTCCGCCGTCCGCATCTTCCCGCAAATCTCATCCAGGCGCAGCGGGACTTCTTCGGCGCGCACGGATTCGAACGTGTGGATCTTCCGGGCAACTTCCATGTAGAGTGGAAGTCATGATTCCCCGAACGCTATGATTTTCTGCCCCCTCCCGGGAACGCCGATAGTCACGCAAGGGTTCGGCCAGAACCCGGAGCTCTACGCCCAGTACGGGTACGACGGACATAACGGCTTTGATTTCGGTGTCGCGGAAGGGACCATGATCTACGCGCCGCATGACGGAGTGGTGTCGGTGAAGGATGATGGTACGACCGGCTATGGCCTCTACGCGGTCATCGAGGCTCCCAACAGGCGCAGCCTACTAGCCCATTGCTCACAAGTGCTCGCAGCAAACGGTCAGAGCATTGCGCAGGGTGATCCCGTTGCGAAGAGCGGTAAGAGCGGGAATTGCTTCGGTCCGCATCTCCATTGGACGTTCAAGATCCTCAAGAACGGTGTGGTACAGAACAAGACCAACGGGTACGACGGTGCCATGGACGTTTCGGAGTTCACACGTCTTTGGCAGCCGCAGGACCTTCACCGGGACGGTCAATTCACCACGGATGCGCTGGGGTACCTCGCCCTGTCATTCGGTGAAAGCCAATACCTCAAGAGGCAGGTTGGCTGAGGCTTCTTCCCGGCACTGTCTTGCTCAGAACAGTCCGGATGTCAGCATTGCCGCCCCTCTCGTCGATGGATCCTCCAATGCCGCTATGGAAAGTTGCGGGAGGGGAGTGTCCTTCATGAGCCATCGCGTCGTCTCCTCTCCAATGGCGATGAGGAACGGTCGGAGTGCCCTTCCCGTACCGCCACCGAAGATGATGATGGACGGGTTGATGAGGTGCGTGATAGTGGCGCACAGCCATGCCGTTTCCAAGACGATCTCCGGATGCAGGTACGCGCACGTGCCGCCTTCCAGCAGTTCCGCTGCGCTCTTTGCTTCCTTGCACCTCTTGAGCATCGCCGTACCCGAGAGGAACTGTTCCACTTCCCCGCGCCGGTCATTCGTTTCGTACGGCGGACTGCCGGGAAGAAGAAGCATGTGCCCCGCTTCCCCCGCAAAGCCGTTGGCGCCCCGGAACAGTTTGCCATCCACCACAATGCCTCCCCCCACTCCCGTTCCCATGGTGATCCCCACGACGACGCTATGGCCTTTACCGGCGCCTTCCAACGCTTCCCCGAGCGCGAAACAATTGCTGTCGTTCTCCACGGCAACGGGGATGCCGTAACGCTTCTCCAATGTACTCTTGAGTGGAAATCCTTCACCGCCGTTGATGTTGGGTGTGCGCAAAATATCTCCTTCCTGATGACGGATGAGGCCGGGTGCGCCGAAGCCCAGTGCAACCGTACCGTTCGTTTTCCATGTGTCCGCCAAGGAAAGGACTTCTTCCAACACGGCTGCAAAACCGGCTTCCTTACGCGTGGGGAATTGTTCTTTCCGCAAGAGCTGCCATCCCTTCGGGTCGTACGACGCAATCGCGCTTTTTGTCCCGCCGACGTCGATGCCGATCACATTCTTCGCACTCATGGGGATACTGTAGCACACCTCAGAGGACAACCGATGTACAGCTGCAATCGACGGCTCCCCGATTCCTCCGGAAATGAAGAATTACTAGATATGGTTGCTACGAATTGATATACTGACCGCCTGCATTCGACCGAACGAGGCAAGAAACTTCCCACCTTTCGGAGCATGGCTGATCCCATCCCTACACCCACCCCCGAAGAAGAGCTTGCCGACGCCTACGGCAAGTACGCGGACGCGATCTTCCGGCACTGCTACTTCCGCGTGTTCGACCGCGAGAGGGGCAAGGAGTTGATGCAGGAAACATTCATGCGCGCATGGACGTACGTTTCCAATAAGGATAAGCAGAAGGTGCTCAATATGCGCGCCTTCCTCTACCGTATCGCCAACAACCTCATCGTGGATGAGGTGCGGAAGAAGAAGGAGCTTTCCCTCGACGAGTTACAGAAGAGCGGGTGGGATCCCAGCTACGACGGCGTAGCGGAAATGCAGAAGAGGGTGGAGCAGAACAAGATCTTCGACCTTCTTCATAAGGTGCCGAAGGAATACCGGGAGGTCCTCATCATGCGCTACATCGACGGACTCACGCCGGCAGACATCGCGGAGATACTCGGGGAATCCCCCAACGCCATCTCCGTCCGACTGCACAGGGGCATCAAACAGCTCCATGCCATGATGGGTCGCGGCGGCAAGTGATTCCCGCCGGTATCACGAGGATGCCGTAAGAAGGAAATGCCGCTTTCGTCTTCTTCTTATGGATGGAACAGATCACACAAGAATTGGGGAAAGCGGGAAAAGAAGTGAGTCTCTCGGAGCGTGAGCGGCATGAGACATGGCAGCGCATCATGCATTCCATGCGGCGCGAAGGCGAACGGAAGACGAACCACCATCCAGTATTGAAGGGAGGCATTTTCCCCGTGCTGCGTTTCCTGAGCTTCAACCAGTCGTTCTTGCTGGGGTCTTTCATCGTCATTGCATTCTTCAGCCTTACACTCACCGTTTCCGCTGCGGTGACGTACGCGTTGCCGGGTGATTCCTTCTATCCCATGAAGATCCGGTTTGAGGACCTCGCAGCGAGCTTTCGGATGAGCGCGAAGGCGAAGGGAGTGTGGGAAGCGGAACGTGCGGTGTTGCGCTTGGAGGAAGCGGAGCTCCTTGCGGCGTCAGCCGCGCTTGATGTGAAGCAGAGCGACATCCTGCGCGACCGCTTCTTGCATCACTGGAAAGCAGCGCAGAAGTTTGCTTCCGGTCTTTCCTCGGAAGGGGATGCCAGCGCAGCTTCCGCGATCGTTGACGGCCTCGATTCCTCCATGCGGGCGCATGGCATGGTGTTGCGCGCGGTGAATGAGGCCTTGGAGCACACGAATCCTCTGCGTGAACACAACCTGCAGCCCCTCCTGGAGGACGTGGAGAAAGCATCGGTGGAAGTGGAGAGATCGCGTACGGAAGTGGACGATGCCGTCCGCAATGACCGCGGTTCCCACATGCGGAGGGCGGCGCAAGAAAGAATGACGGTGGCAAACGGCATGTTGGATGAAACGCGTCAGCTGATCAAAACGGGGTCGGGGAGGCAATCGACGGATATCCTGGAAGCGGTGGAAGGGCGCATGCACTTTGCGGAGCGCATGCTCTCACATGCCAAGAGATACGTACGCCGTGCGGACTATGCCAGCGCTTTTGATACGGCATATCTTGCGTTGCGTGCGCTGGAGGAGGGGAGAGTGGTCTTGCGCATGGAACGGCGCGTGTCCCCCGAGCAGTCGGTAACGGGGAAAGCGTCATCCTCAACGGGCGTCCCCACGGATTACGTAACCCTGGATGCCGTGACAGGATCCGGAACGTCGTCACAGGGGATCAGCGTTATGGCAACCCGCAGCGAACAATCTTCGACCGCCAACGGCACCGGATCATCACTGTAGTGAAGCGATATCGCTCTGTTTATGCAGGGGGATAGTGGGCGTGCTACGTTCGCGCATTTCCTCATAGAACCGCATAATGCGCTTGTAAGAGGCGGAGTAGACATGCGTCAACTAGGGCAGTTTCTCATCAATCGTGGGCGCCGGTGGCGGAAACATCTTCCACATTCACAGTTTTTACTTCTTTCATTTCTTCACACAATATGTCAGCACGTAGAAAGGTCGCGAAGCAAAGTACGGTACGGAACGTGCGGCGCGCAAGGTCCGTGAAGCATGAGCAAGCGATGCACCCGACGGTCAAAGCCGTCGCATCAGTGGGTACCATCGCCGCCATGCTCGCAACAGTAGTCTCCGGTATGTCCTACGCGGCGGGAGATTCCTTCGTCGGTGCGGGTAGTTCCCTGCACTTGGCTTGGGTTCCTTTTTTGTCGCAGCAATTCTCTGACGTCGAACTGACCGATACAACGGATGTCGACGCAGTGATAAACGCGGGGACGGAAAACCAAACAGATCTTCTGCAGAACGGAGGAAGCGGTCTGACAGGTTTCTCCTTTCAGAATGCAGATGTCGGCAGTAACGCGGACACGGCCGTGGACGCACCAATCAATGCCGGGGCTTTGAACGCCGCGGAAGTACTGCAGCTTGGCGGGAGCAGCCAAACAGCATTCCTCGGTGCCGATGCGGCGACCGACGTCGATGCGCTCATTAATGCAGGGTCACTCAATGACACGGAAATAGTACAGAGTTCAACGGACGGTGCGGTACAGGACGCAACCGTCGGCAACGAAGCAAGCACGGATGTTGATTCCACGATCAACGCCGGATCCATGAATTCCGTAGGTGTCTTCCAGGGAAATATCCCCTACGTAGGGGGTGCGTCCTGGACGCTTGTTACAGACGACACGGTTGGAGGGTCGACCGATAATTCCTACGGCTCTCCTTGCACGTCGAACTGCTCGCCCGCGCCTTGCACAAGCGGATGCGGTTCGTCATCCTCATCGTATTCTTCTTCATATTCTTCTTCCTCATCCTCCGTACCTGGACCGTGTTCATACGGACAGGAATGTCCTCCTTCACCCTGTTCGGGTGGATGCGGGGGCGGTGTCGGTGGGACGGGAATCCAGGTATCCGGTGTGGATCTGGTCGCAGAGACGGATGTTGATTCCACGAATAACTCCTTGGCTTCCAACATCACGACCATCCTCCAGAACAGTGACATGTATTTGCCTTGCCTTCTGGAAGGCAGCCAATACGCCGACGTAACGAACATCGCAGATGCCGGCATCGATTCCGTCATCAACGCGGGCGCTCTCAACGACGTTGAGGTCCTGCAGGTCGGCGGAGGGTGGAACACCACCCAAATCGCGGACGTAAGCGCCGATGCGGATACGGACGTCGATTCCACGAACAATTCTGTTGCCATGAACCTCACGGAGATCGTCCAGAATGCGGGCGGTTTCGGGTTCCAGTTTGCCGATGTCTTCAATGATGCGGATTCCGACATTGATTCAACGATCAACGCCGGTTCCCTCAACAGCGTCGGGCTTCTGCAGGTTGCGGGCGATGTGGACAGTACGGCCCAGCAATCCGCCGAAGTGAACGTGGAAGCGGATACGGACGTCGATTCCACGAACAATTCGGTCGCCACGAACGGCACCATCATCAGCCAGTCGAGTGAAGGCAGCCTGTTGGCGGGATGCCCGCTGTACGGTTGCGGCCTCATCGGCATCGGCGGCACACAGTACGCGAATGTGGGGAACGAAGCGGATTCTTCGGTGGATTCCCTCATCAACGCGGCCTCGGTGAACGATGTTGAACTCGTCCAAGCGAGCGGAGACGTCGACCACGGGACGCAGTCCCAGTACGCCATTCTCAATGCGGGAGCGGCTACGGTCGTGGATTCCGAGAACAATTCGGTTGCCGTGAACGAGACGGGTATTTTCCAGGACGCCCTCTTGGGTGGCTTGCAGGATGCATCCGTCGGCAATGAGGCGGATTCCAGCGTGGACTCCACCATCAATGCCGGTTCATTGAACAACCTTGAAGTGGTACAGGTAGGCGGCGACGTCGACCATGGCGCGTCCGCCCAGTATGCGGATGTGAATGCACCTGCCTTGACGGTCGTCAGTTCCGAGAACAACTCGGTAGCTGCCAACGAAACCGGTATCTTCCAGGACGCCCTCTTGGGCGGCTGGCAGGGTGCCTCGGTCGGCAACAGCGCCGATTCCGACGTTGATTCCACTATCAATGCGGTGGCAGAGAACAACATCGGAGTGGACCAAGTGGGAGGTGATGTAGACCATGGCGCCGCCGCGCAATACGTTGCGGTGAATGCGCCGGTCATCACGGTTGTCTTGTCCGAGAACAACGCGGGCGCAAGCAATGAAACGGCGATAGTGCAGGAAGGAGGTGCAGGCCTCGGTGGCAATGGAGGAGGCTGCGGTATCGGCGGTTCGCAATCGGCCGGCGTATGCAATGAGGCGGATTCCAACGTGGACTCCACCATCAACGCCGGTTCCCAGAACAACATCGAGGTGAACCAAGTCGGCGGCGACGTGAACCATGGAGCTGCGGCGCAGTACATCGAAGTGAATGCGCCTGCCACCACGGTCGTCTTATCCGAGAACAACTCGGGTGCCTCAAACAGTACGGCCATCGAGCAGGATGGCAGCGGCTTCGGCGGTCTGCAGGATGCCTCTGTGGGCAACAGCGCGGACTCCGATATCGACTCCACCATCAACGCCGGTTCCCAGAACAACATAGAGGTGAACCAGCTCGGCGGGAATGTTGACCACGGCGCACAGGCACAGTACGTGGAAATCAACGCCCCCTCCACGACGGTCGTCAACTCAGAGAACAACTCCGTTGCGAGCAATGAGACGGGCATCAGCCAGCAGCAGGACGCACCCGTACTCACGTACGGTGCAAGCTGCCAGAGCGGCGGATGCAGCCTCACGGCTCCCGGGGTTCAGTCCGCGGATGCGGGCAATGAGGCGGATTCCAACGTGGATTCCACCATCAACGCCAACTCCGTGAATAACATCGCGGTGACGCAAGACGGGGGCGACAGCGCCAATCAGTCGGCGACAGTGTGCTCCCCCTCCTCCACCACGGTGAACAGCGAAATCAATGCCGGTTCCGGAAATACCACCGGTATCGTCCAGGAAGGAGGCGGATTCATGTTCAGTTTTCCTTTCTGATGTAGTCGAGTAGCTACCGAAAACGGGGGGGAGGTTCCTCTCCCTCGTTTTTCGTATGCAGCACTGTCATGCGGTTTGCCCCTGTAAGGAGCTCGTGCACAGCGGGCAGCGGACGGCCTTGAGGGGAATATCCATGGCGCAGAACGGACACGGCTTGGTGCCTGCGGGCGGGGGAAGCTCGTCCTTTCTCTTCCAACGGTTGATCTGCTTGACGAGAAGGAAAGTGACGAACGCGATGATAACGAAGTCGAGGAGCGTGTTGAAGAAGAGGCCATAATTTAAGGTGGCGCTTCCTGCCTCCCTTGCCGCCGCCAACGATACGGGGTCCGTGCCGGAGAGGTCGATGAACATGTCGCCAAAGTCCACTCTTCCGATCAGCACGCCCAGCGGCGGCATGATGATGTCGTTCACCAGTGACGAAATGAGCTTATTAAACCCTCCGCCCACCATGATGCCGATGGCGAGATCTATCACGCTGCCGCGCATGGCAAATTCCTTGAATTCCCTCAAGAAAGGATTCTCGCTCACTTTATGCAGGCTGTTCTTGGCATGCACTTTCACTTCTTGGAACATGGCCGGATTCTACAGCATTTCCGGAGGTGCTGAGAAGTGTTCCGGGCGCACGGCTTTGGTCCTACAATAGACCCATGGCAAACGGTACACGCACGCGGAACCTCTACGACCCTTCCTCAACGGGGTCCTACAAACTCAGCCGGAGCAAGTTGGAAATGTTTCTCCGGTGCCCACGCTGCTTCTACTTGGATCGTCGGCTGGGGATCTCCCAGCCTTCCATGCCCGCCTTCTCCCTCAACAATGCCGTGGATGCCTTGCTCAAAAGGGAATTCGACAGCTACCGACGGCGCGGGGAGGCGCATCCCCTGATGATGAAGTTCGGCATTGAGGCCGTGCCCATGCAGCACCCGTCCCTCGAGGAATGGAGGGATAACCGCAGGGGGGTGCGATATGAGGATCCGGATTCACACTTTCTCTTCTTCGGTGCCGTGGACGACATTTGGCTCAACTCGGACGGGGAAGTGCACGTGGTGGATTACAAGTCCACAAGCACGGAAGGCTCCGTGTCGCTCGATGGGCAGTGGAAGGAGGGGTACAAGAGGCAGGTGGAAATGTACCAGTGGCTCCTGCGCGCCAATGACCTTCCCATGAGCAACACGGCCTTCTTCTTTTACGTGAACGCGGATAAGGGGAAGGAGTCATTCGGCGGCAAGCTGGAATTCAGCACGGTCATCCTCCCCCATGACGGTGACGATTCCTGGGTAAAGGAGGCGCTCCATGAGGCGCGTCTGTGCCTGGAAAGGGAATCCCTTCCCCCTTCGCATCCGGAGTGCGAGTGGTGCATGTACCGGGGGGCTGCGGGGGAATGGGAGAAGGAAGAATAGCTGGAAAGGGCCTTTGGCTTCTCGTATACTCACCGCAGTGCCGCGGAGAGGTGGCTGAGTGGCCGAAAGCACCTCACTGCTAATGAGGTATACGGGCTAAAACTCGTATCGAGGGTTCGAATCCCTCCCTCTCCGCCATCACGGGTATCAGACCGTTAAGACAAATCTCTCATATCCCGTTGACACAGGATTGTACGGTTGACAGAGCTGGTTTATAGATTTACTGTATATTTAGCCAATGGTCGATCACACACAGTGATAAAACGATCCGGCGGCAGCACGTTGTTCATTCAAAACAAGGTATGGAGGAATATTATGTCAAGAGCATCAAAGAGCTGGCTTGTAGCAGGTTATGTGATATCCGTTGCCAGCGGATTAGTAGGTACCATCGTTTGTTTCTGTGCCTTCAGTACTCTGCCTACAAACGATTCTTCCTTAAGGGGATTCATCACTGCTGCCTTGCTGCTTAATCTGGTGCTATTTAGCGCTTTACTTACCGTGTTTTGCAGCTTGTGTTTGTGGTTTGAATTTCTCAAGCCACCGAAAGGTGGTTAATCAGTTTCGCAACGTGCATTAGGGCGCAGTAAATCTGCTGCGCCCTTTATCGAAACCGGAAGAGAAATCAGGAAGACTTCTGCCGTGAGAATTCCGGCAACGGCTTCTTGTGTACGGTGATCACTTCAAAACCGCCGAGTTCATTGTATGTCGTCTCGATGATGTTGAGTATTTCTTCGCCGACAAGAATGCATCCCATGCTGTAGTACCTCTTGTCGCTCTCCAGCATCTGTGCGATGTCGCGGTGGCCGTGGATGCCGTAGCTTGTCCTCTCATCTTTGTGGAAAAGCCGGATGAACCTACCCGTAGGTCCGAAGGTGACGGACTTCCCTTTGTTCTCCAATGTCTCTGCGCTCCAAGTCCTCTCAGGCGTGGCGGCGAAATACGTCAATCCGATGTAATGTACGGTCCGCCGCTGTCCGGTAGCGACGGGAAACTCGATGTAGGAACCATCCGTATGCACCAGGTACCCTGAATTGGTCTTCGTATCCACCATCAAGCGGTCGCCCGCCCAGGGCATCCACTCGCCCAGTGACAGACGTTCCTGTGCCTGTGCGCGCACCGGCAGTGCGCAGAACAGGAACACGCCTACAGTGAAACAAGCTTTGCGTAACAAAGCGTACTACTCTACTGATATGTCCACTCTAGTCAAGGTATGAAGGTGCTCGTTCGAACACCCATTATCTCTGTGTAAACAGTGCGTATAAGGCAGTATAATTGGATTCGATGGAACCGCCCCATATGCCCCATATACCCGTCCTCCTCACGGGTGAAACAAGCCCCCTCTTCACCTTCCTATCGCCGCAGGAAGGGGAGAAGGTCCTGGACGCCACATTGGGCCTGGGAGGGCATGCACAGGCCTTCCTGGGACGGATAGGGGCACAGGGACACCTCTACGGCGTGGATGCGGATGCACTGAATCTCGAAGAAGCAGGCAAGCGCCTTGCGCAGGTTGCGGGGAATGTGACGTGTATTCAAGGGAACTTCCGTGGCATCGCGTCGATGGGATTGCCGATGCTCGACGTCATCTTCGCCGACTTGGGAGTGAGCTCTCCGCATTTCGATGACCCAAGCAGGGGATTCACATTCCGTGCGGATGCGCCTCTCGATTTGCGCTTTGACCGAACTCAGGGACAGACGGCTGCCGCTTTGATTGCAACGGCGCCACAGGAAGAATTGAAGCATATCTTCCAGGCCTTTGGGGAAATGAGAGGAAGCGGGCGGCTTGCGAGCGTCCTGTACCACGATGTACGGCATGGCAAAGCGATACGAACGACTGCTGAATTTCGGGCACTCATCGAGCGGCTCTACGGCTTCCGTGCCCCTTCCATCCTTCCTCAGGCGTTCCAAGCATTGCGCATCGCGGTCAATGACGAGCTCGGCGCACTGGCAGAGTTCCTGAAGGCCGCACCGCCGCTCCTCGCACCCGGCGGGCGCATGGGAGTGATCAGTTACCATTCGCTCGAGGACCGCATGGTCAAAAATGCTTTCCGCGCGCTCTGTACGACGGAGAAGGATGACATTACTGGGGCAGATACAGCCGCCGCGCCCTTTATCTTGCTCACGAAGAAGGCGGTGGTCCCTTCCGCAGAAGAACAGAAGTCCAATCCGCGGGCACGCAGTGCCAAGTTCAGGGCGATACGTCGAAATGAATGAGGTGGTGACGAGTACACGGAACGGGAACGTTCTGCTACCATGTACTCCCGTGTTCCCCCTGTTATCGAAATCACAGAAGGAAGATATGCCACGCAGACTTTCGTTGGGGAGAATGGTCTCGCAGAGCACGGTGCTGCTCATGGTGTCCATCGGGGCGCTCATTCTCGGTCTCGCGCTTCTCATCCTCTTCCACGAGAATGCGACCGCGACGAAAGGCTATGAGCTGCGCGGCCTGGAACGCGAAAGGAGCATGCTCCTCCTGGAACAGGAAGTGCTCAACATGCAGATAGCGGAAGCGCAATCGCTGAATCACTTGCAGCAAGAGCAACAGATCCACACCATGTCCGTCGCTACGAAGCCGCGCTACATTACGGTGGAGAAGCCTCTCACGTCATTGCCGGAGTGAGACCTGTTCAAGAGATGGAACGCATCTGGATGGTATTGATGGAGGAATCACCCGCCTTGGTATCCGAAACCAACACGACGTGGTTGCCTTTCTCCAGCATGCCCAAGTGCTTCGCCTCATCCATGGCGGCCTTCACCGTCCGTTCGGGGTCCGTGCTGAAGGGGATAAAGACGGGGTTCACGCCGTACGAGAGTTGCAGCTTTCGTTGCGTCGCTTCGCTGTCCGTAAAGGCAATGATGGGAATGTTGGGACGGAACCTGGCGAGGTCCACCGCCGTCTTCCCGCTTTTCGTCATCACGAAGAGCGCGGTGGCGCGTGTGGTGACGGCGAGCGTCACGGCCGCGTGCGCCCGGGCTTCGCGTTCCGTATGGGAGGTGGCTTCCAGCATGGGGGCGGGGAGCAGGATGTGCTCTTCCGTGGCTTGGAGAACCCGGTCCATGGCCTCCACCGATGCGTAGGGGAACTCGCCGCTCGCCGTCTCTCCCGAGAGCATGGTGGCGTCCGTGCGCGTGGTGGCGGCGTGTGCGATATCCGTCACTTCGGCGCGCGTCGGCATGGGCTGGTCGATCATGCTCTCCAGCATGTGCGTGGCCACGATCACCGGTTTACCGGCGAGGCGCGCCTCCTCCACGATGTCGTCTTGTATGGCCGGCACGGATTCGAAGGGGACTTCCACGCCAAGGTCGCCGCGAGCCACCATGATGCCGTCGGAGGCTTCGACGATCTCCTTGATGTTCTTGATGGCCTGGCGCGTCTCGATCTTGGAAATGAGTCCGATCCGCGCGCCGTGCGCTTCCAGGAAACCCCGCACTTCATGGATTTCCTTCGCTTCGCGTATGAACGAGAGTGCGAGGAAGTCCACGTCTTCCTTGGCCGCGAAGGCGATGTCCTCCCAGTCCTTGTGCGTCACGGACGGCATGCTGAGGTTGGCGCCGGGCAGGTTGACGTGCCGGCGTGAGCCGATGGCCCCGTCCTCCTGCGACCGCGCAAGTACTGATCCGTCGGGCCTGGCCTCCAGGATGTCGAAGCGTATCAAGCCGTTGTCGATGAGAATGCATTCCGCTTCAGCGACGTCCTTGTCGAAGCGTTCGTGATTGACGATGACAACCGTCCGCTTCTCCTTGGGGAGCGGCTTGGGGGAAAACACCACTTCCTCACCTTTCTCAACCGCCACCTTCTCCTTCACGTCCCCCGTACGGATCTCCGCGCCTTTCGTATCCAGGAGAATGCCGATGCAGCGGGTTCCCTCTTTCCTCTTCAATTCCCCGTTGATCTCCTTCAGCAGTTTGATCGTCTTCAAATGCTGTTCCAGCGTTCCGTGGGAGAGGTTGATGCGCGCAATATTCATGCCCGCACTCACGAGCTTTCGCACGTCCTCCTTCGTGCTGGTGGCGGGGCCGAGGGTGCAGATGATTTTTGTGAACCGCATGCGGAAGGAATGAAGTCTCAGCTCTTACTATTATGGCATTTCCGGCGAGTATTTGCAATGGTTACTTCTTGAGGGCGCGCACGTCGTTCGCCAGCTGTTGAGCGCTTTTCTGTATGCCCGTTGCGTATGTTTTCGCGGATGAACTGAGAGCCATCGCCGTCTTCCCGATGTTCCATGCGTCCTGGTACAACTTCAGCGCATCGTCATATTTCTTCTCCGACTGCGCGCCGTAACCGCGGACGAGCGCACGGAAACCTTCCGTAACCTTCAGCGCCGCGCCGACGATGGGCTCGTCCGGAACGACGGCCTTGGCGCCGCGGGCGTAGAGGAGCGCGCGGACGGAAGCGTATTCGGCGGTCCGGATGTTCTTGGCGTTCAAGGCGCTCACAATCGTGATCGCCTCCGTTTCTATCTGTGAGAGCAAATCCTGCGTCCGTCGTCCTTCCTTATAGAGGAGCAAGCGGTGGAGGAGCAAGGCGACGTCACCGCGCGTCAGAGCACGGTCCGGGGAGAGGTAACCGTTCTTGCCGGGAGCGGTCGTCGAGGAGGAGAGCGCAAGCCGCATGTGCGGGTAGTACCACGCGTTCACGTCCGATACGTCGATGGAAAGAGGGAGCTTCACATCCGCGTTCGCAGCCGCATCCATGCCCTGCGCAAGGAACAGCATCTTGAGGAATTCCACTTTCTGCACCGTACGGTTGGGATGGAACTCCTGCGCTTTGGGCGGCCCGTCAATGATCGAAAGATCCTTCCGCCCCCATTCCACGTAGGGGAGGAACCATGTTCCTTTGGGAACATCCGTGAACGGCGTGGACGTGTACTTCTTCACGTCATCAGGCGTGATGCCCTTTGCAGTGACAATCATTTTCAAGGCTTCCGCACGCGTCACCTTTGCATCGGAACGGTACGTGCCGTCGGGGAAGCCGTTGATGATCCCACGGTCTTTCAAATAGACGACGGCATCGTAGATGACATCGTTCTTCGGCACGTCACTGAATGCTTGCGCGCCGGCAGCCGCCGCGCGGATGAGGAGCAGAAAGGTTGCGAGTACGGCGTATCGCCACGTGAAAATGCTGTGTCTGAGATTCATGGGCGTGGGACGGAAGCGGCGAGCAGTATAGTGCAGCGTCGCCGTCCATGCACACGGATTCCCTGCATTGACCGTGGAGGGCAACAACCACGCCTTACGGCGTCCTCGGTGGCATTTAGTATCCCTGCTCGCCGCACTTCCCTTCATGCAAAATGGTGACTCCGGCACAGTGCGCTTGGCAGAAGTTTCCATACGTCTTTATGTCCGAGCCGCAAACGGGATCGTACTGGAGCGTGCAGAAGCATCCCACACGTGAGGAGGAAGAGGATGTAACGGATGAACGGCTGGAGGAATACCATCTGCTGCTCCTTGACGAGCGATTGGCATATTTGCAGTCATTCATTGCACGATAGTAGGTGTTCCATACGTCTCTCTTCGTGGAACTGAGACGTGACGATATACCGTTGTACGCATGCGTAAAATCGGAAGCGGCGCGTTTTAGGTCTTTGTTGCGCTGTTTGATGTCCGGGTTGTTCCATGCCTGCACTTCCGCATCGCGTCGGTTAAAGAACGCTTGCTGCATCTCCTCATGGTACCTGTTGTACGCACCCACGAAGCCGTTTGTGCGTTCGATCACCGCATTCTGAGAACAGATCTGGAGGTTGCTCGTCTGCGCGTAGACGGGAGATTTGGACGGCATCTCCCACCACAGGGCGCCGGCGAGGGCGAGGAAGAGCATAAACGGTATTGCCATTGCTGTCGAACGTGTTGGCATAACAGGTGTGGAAAGGGGAAGCATCATGGGAGACGTACGGCCATACGGGCTCTTTCCGCTGTCGAGTAAGAACCATTGTACCAGAACGTCTACAAGGGAGGCTTATTCATTCCTTTCTCCTTTCACTATGAAGAAGAGCATGACGATTCTCCTCGGTGCCATTGCAGGTCTGATGGCTGTCGGAGGAGTAATGGCCGCCCAGCCGCCGACGTTCGGTACCCGCATAGACACCTGCATACGCATGAACGAGTCGAATACGCGCTTCCAGGACCGCGGAAGTAGGTCTGGGTTGGGACGACTCCGATTGTACCGTTGGTGCTTTTGGGAAGTGTACCAGGAAGATCATGAAGCTTGGCGTGACCGGCAGTGGCCTTCATCCGGTTCCAGCAGCAGTATGATGAGCTCCTCCGCCAGCAGCGTCAGTTCCTCACAGTCTTCGAGCTCCTCGAGCAGTTCCCTTTCGAGCAGCTCGTCTTCCAGCAGTTCTTCAAGCAGTTCTTCGAGCAGCAGCGTGAGCACCGGGACCGGCATGCAAGTGATGAACGTGTCGCTCAGGAACCACGCGTACACGCCTGCGCGCTTGACGGTGAAGATCGGTACCCAGGTGACATGGAAAAATAATGAGGAATCCAATGTCCCGCATACCGTCACGCGAAACCAGGGACAGCAAGGGCCTCTGAGCGGCGTGATGACGAAAGGTGAAACGTACTCCTACACCTTTACCGCTACGGGATCATATGCGTACCACTGCGCCTTCCATCCGACCATGACGGGATCGGTCGTAGTGACGAAGTGATTTCTTTCCCCATCAACGCAGAAGGGCAAGGGCGGCCTTGCCCTTTTTGCATTGGATGGGATCATCTCGGGCATCCGTGGTAAAATAGTGGCAATGCCCCGGTAGCTCAGTTGGATAGAGCAGCAGCCTTCTAAGCTGCGGGTCACAGGTTCGATTCCTGTCCGGGGTACCATCATTTCGAGGCAACCGTACACCTCATACTTACATCCGTATTTCCGGACAATCCTCTGCACGGACACATCTATTTGCTATGGTATGTCCATGACTGAACGACGCCCCATGGAGGAGGAAGACGGCTATACCCCCGAAACACTGCACATTCCCCGCGTTGCGCAGGATGTGGAGATGAACAAGGACCTCGCCGCCTTCAGTTACATCTACATCATGTCCGTGGTCGTCTACCTCCTCAAAGCGAAGGATTCGGCCTTCATCCGTTACCATAGCAAACAAGCGATGATCCTCTTCGGCCTTGCAGTGGCCGCATGGTTCGTCCCCGTCATCGGTCCGGTCATAGAACTCATCCTCTTCGCGGGCATGGTCCTGGGCTTCCTGCACGCCGCACAGGGACAATGGAGAGACGTCCCCATCGTCGGTCCTCTATCGCGCGGTGAGATGACCGTTCGAGACGCATGGAAACAGACTGTGGAGTCCGTTTCTTCCGCCGTACGGGCCGCAAAGAGCCCGGGGCCGCAGGAGAAAGGTCCCCCCGGGGACGATGATCATGGGGACGGGAACCGGCGCTATCCCGCGTAGGCGGGAGGTTTCGGAAGCCACGAACACCCCTTGGCGTACGTCCGTGGAATCTCTATCCTGTGGGGGATGACCTACAAGCGCATCATGCTCAAGCTCTCCGGGGAAGTCTTCTCCGGCGAACGTGATTTCGGTATCCACAAACCCACTCTCGACGACATAGCCGCTCAGATCGTTGCAGTGGCGACATTGAAGGTGCAGACCGTGATCGTCGTAGGAGGGGGGAACATCTGGCGGTTCCGGGACACCAAGGAAACGGCGATTGAACGGACGGCGAGCGACGCCATGGGCATGCTGGCGACCATCATGAACAGCGTCGCGCTTCAAGCCGCTCTCGAGGCCCTCGGTGCGGAAACACGCGTCCTCTCCGCCATAGACGTTCCACAAATGGCGGAACCTTTCATCCGCCGACGCGCCCTGAGACACCTGGAGAAGGGGAGGATCGTTATCTGCGCGGGGGGAACAGGCAACCCCTACTTCACAACAGATTCCGCAGCCGCGCTGCGCGCCTCCGAACTCACCTGCGACGTCCTCCTCAAGGCGACGAACGTGGACGGCGTGTACGACGATGACCCGCGCAAGAACCCCAAGGCCAAATTGTTTGAGGAGGTGTCGTACCGGGAAGTGATCGAGAAGCGCTTGGGCGTGATGGACCAGGCTGCCTTCAGCCTGTGCCAGGAGCAGAAGCTGCCCATCGTCGTCTTCAACTTCCTCAAGAGGGGTTCCTTGCTCAAGGCCGCCAAGGGTGAGAAGATCGGCACCATCGTCCACGCGTGATTCTCCTTCCTTCCCCCATCTTCCATGGCTGATCAACGCATAGCATCTTTCCATGCCGAAGCGGACAAGGTTTTGCAGCACCTCAAGATGGAGTTTTCCAAGTTGCAGACCGGACGCGCGAACGCCGCCCTTGTGGAACACGTGGAAGTGGATGCATACGGTGTCAAACAGCCTCTCAAGTCGGTGGCCGGAATCACCGTCCAGGATGCGCGCACCATCATGATACAGCCGTGGGACCGTTCGGTCCTCGCGAGCGTGGAGAAGGCGCTGCGGCAGGTGGATACTGGCTCCTCACCCGTCAACGACGGCGTGGTCATCCGCCTCACCCTCCCCCCCATGACGGAGGAGCGACGCACCAACTTGAAGAAGATCGTCAACACGCTTGCGGAAGATGCGCGTATCGTTCTTCGGAAGCACCGGCAGGCGGTCCACGACCTCCTCAAGACGGAGAAGGATGAGGATGTGAAGGAAACACAGCTCGAAGCTCTCCAGCACGCCGTTGACGATGCCAATGCAAAGATCGCGGATGCGGCGAAGAAGAAGGAGGATGAGCTTATGAAGATATGACAGGAGGTTGCCGAAGATTCCGAGGAGCGTCTGCATCTGGAAGACTGGTGCCTATTCCTGACATTCCTCGGAATCTTCGGAATCCTCGGGCTCTTCTTGAAAATGGGATAAACAACCGTTCAAATACTCCTATGTTATAATGCCACCATGAAGAAGCCACGCATCGCCGTCGTTTCCTTTCCTGGCAATAACTGCGAATACGAATCACTGCGCGCCATTGCGCAGAGCGACATGGAGCCGCTGTACTTCCGTTGGAACGATGACCGCGCGAAGCTAAGGGATGCGGACGGGTACTTCCTTGTGGGAGGCTTTTCCTACGAGGACCGCGGCCGTTCCGGCATGGTGGCGGCGCGGGACCCGCTCATGGACTTCATCGGTCGGGAGGCGGAAGAGGGCAAAGTGGTGATCGGCAACTGCAACGGTGCGCAAGTGCTCGTGGAGAGCGGCATGGTGCCCTTGGACAACGGTCTGCGCATGAGCCTTGCACGCAACGCCGTCAAGGCGGATGGGGGATTCACGTCACCCGGATTCTTGAGCGAATGGGTGTGGATGACGCCGACCTGCGCAAAGGACCGCTGCGCGACGAGCGGTTGGGGAGGCGCCATGCACCTCCCTATCGCGCACGCTGAAGGGCGCTTCGTCACCGCGGACAAAGACGTGATGGCGGAACTGAAGAAGAACAACCAGTTGGCGTTTTCCTACTGCGACGCGCAAGGCCATTCTTCGGAAGAAGTCGCCATCACTCCCAACGGATCACAGTTCGGCGCGGCGGGCATATGCAACCCTGCTGGCAACGTCATCGCGCTTATGCCGCATCCGGAGAGGACGCCCAACGGCAAGCCATACTTCGATTCCATGCGCATGTGGATCGAGGCGAAAAGGGGTCCCCTGAGCCGCGTGCATCACGCTTCGTCTGCAGACGCAAAGATGGAACTTCTAACGCAGGTACCCGGCGGCGTGGAAATCTTCATTGATACCGTCATTGTGAACAACGAAGAGAGGACGGTGGAGCAGACGGCGAAGAAGTTCGCTCCGCACCTGCGTCTCAAACAGTGGAAGTACTTCCGCGGCCATGATGTAAAACCGCAGGACATCCTCTCCGACCTCTCCGTCTACAATCCGAACAAGGAACGTGCGTTCGTACGCCGGGGCGGCGTCCTCTACAGGTGGAACAACGCGGCGAAGGGGGAAGAACGGCTCACCGATGACGTCAGGAGTCACGTGCTGACAGGTTCGCTTCTCTTACGTCGCGACAGGCCGGATACGGGCGCAGGCGGCCTTGGCAAGAACGGCATGAGCGGCGTCTGTTACGGACTCGAGGGCGTGGGAGAGCACGATCTCACGTCACGGAAGCTCCTTGAAGTGTTCTGCAATCCGCACGCCGGCGAGCTGATGCTCCTCGCTTGAACATGGGCCGTCGCATCAGACTGCTGGCGTACAACGTCCGTTCCCTCTGGAACGTCGGTTCCTTCTTCCGCACGTGCGATGCTTTCGGCGTGGAAAAGATCTACCTTACCGGTTACACGGGAACGCCTCCGCGGAAGGAAATCACGAAGACCGCCTTGGGTGCGGAGGAGTTCGTTCCGTGGGAATCCGCGAAAGACCCCATTCCTATCCTCAAAGGCTTGCAAGCGGAAGGGTGGCATCTCCTCGCGTTGGAGATTACCCCGGATGCCGTTGACCTGGGGGAGTTGAAAGCGCCGCAGAACGTGTGCCTTATCGTGGGGCATGAACTCACGGGTGTACCGCCGGAGATCCTTACGCTGTGCGACCAAGTGACGAAGATACCGATGCTGGGGAAGAAGGAATCGCTGAATGTTGCAGTGGCAGCGGGTATAGCCCTCTTTACAATACGGTAACGGCTGGGGATACTGCCGGAATGAGAATCGAATTCTTCGATCCCCGGGAAGACATACGGGCCGATTATGAGAGAGGTGTGCTGCTGAAGTTCCTGACATTTCGAGCACATGAAGAGCTCTGCACCCTCCTGGCGCAGAACACCACCCGTCATGGACAACTCATCGAAGCAGTGAGGTGTCACCTCGGCTTGGCCTTGCGTCATCCCGTGGACGCACCGGCGGTGGAAGCGCTCAGCAATGCCATCATCGGCGGCGGGAAGATACTATTCGATCGTTGTTATTTCTTTTCGGAAGATTGTATCCATAGACTGGGAAGGGATGCCCCCCCATTGGATGAACAGGAAGAAATGCTGCGGTCCATCCGTGAAGCGGTTGTTTGCGCACTCGCTGTGTCCGGCTCTACAGCGTCTCCATCGGATCCACGTCAACAGACACGTCCGTGAGGTCCACATGGCGCAGGAGAGGTCGCAGGGAGGAGCCGCGTACGAGGACATGCCATTCCCTGTTACCGCCGAAGAACGTGGGTGAAACGTACACTTTCGCCTCACAGCGCTCCTCGGCGATCGCTTTCTGCACCTCCGCGAAGAGCCTCTTTGCGCGTCGTTCCGCACCGTTCGTTCTCACGAGAAAACGGATCATGTCCGCCGCGGGGGGATATTCACCGTAGATACGCAGCTTGAGCTCGTCATTGAGGTACTTCTCCGTCTCGTGCTTTGATGCAGCAAGCACTTCGGGTGAATCGGGACGGAACGTTTGGATGATCACTTCGCCGGGAAGCGCCCTTCCGCTCCTTCCCGTGAGCTGCGTGAGGAGTTGGAATACGCGTTCGCCGGCGCGGAAGTGCGGCAGCGAAAGCCCGAGATCGGCCAGCAGGACAGCCGCAAGCGTCACGCCCGGCAGGTCGAGCCCCTTGACCACTGCTTGCGTTCCCAGAAGGATATCCGCCTTTCTTTCGCGCATCGCGCTCAGTATGGCGCGCATTTCCACGGGGTCCTGCATGGTATCCCTGTCGGCACGGATGAGACGCGCCTGAGGGAACAGTGACTGCAGGATTGCTTCTATCCTCTGTGTCCCCGCACCTACGGCCTTGAGTTCCGTGCTCGCGCAGTGCGGGCATACGGCCGGCACTTCCGCAATGATGCCCGTGGAGTGGTCCATGAGGTACGGCCTTCCGTGCGACGTGTTGTGGACGGTGAAGGGGAGCTGTGATTCCGCGCACACCACGCGCCGTCTGCATTTGAGGCAGAGCAGTGCACTGGCGATGCCGCGCCTGTTGAGGAAGAGGACGCTCTGCTCGCCGCGCTTGAGCCTTTCGCCGATGGCTTCGATGAGAGGGGGAGTGAAGGGATACAGCTTTCCGAACTTCACGTCCGCCAAATCGACAACACGCACCGTGGGCATGGGTTGGTCCTGGAACCGCAGTGGAAGTCGCACGAGGTTGTACGCGCCGTTCTTCGCCCTTGCCCAGGATTCCAACGAGGGTGTCGCGGAACCCAGTACAAGCTTCGCACCGTTGTTCCTTGCCAAGACTTCCGCCGTATCACGCGCGTGGTAACGCGGCGTCTGCTCGTTCTTGTATGTCCATTCATGCTCCTCATCCAGGATGATGCACCCCGGCTTCCGCACGGGGGCGAAGAGCGCGCTCCGCGAACCGATGACCAAAGAAACGGCGCCGCTCCGTATGCGTTTCCACTCATCCCTGCGCGCTTTCTGTGTCAGCTTGCTGTGGATGACGGAAATCGCTTCCCGCTTGAGCAGGCGTTCGAACCGAGCGATGGAGTGCTCCGTGAGGAGGATTTCCGGCACCAAGAGAATGGCCTGTTTTCCGTCGCGAATCGCTTGTGCTATCAACTGCGCGTAAATCTCCGTCTTCCCGCTGCCCGTGACGCCGAAGAGGAGTGCGGGGCGGTCATCCTTCTGTATGAATTCCACGGCGGCTTCCTGCGCCGGCGTGAGGGAAGGCATCTCGTTGATGGGAGCGGGATGTGGCTCGGCTGGCGCTTCCCTCCTGCGTTCCTCGATGATCACGCCTTTCTTCTTTAGTTGACGGAGCATCTCGGGGGCGGCTCCCACTGCACGTCGCAGCTCTTCCTGGGACACCCAGTCCTTCCCCATCACATATTCGGCGATGACCATTTGACGCTTGCCACGGAGCACATCCAAGGGGACGGAACCGGGCTTATACCCGATGAGTTCCTTGGGGAGCACGCGAGACCAGGGGGGAGGAGGGATCCACACGCTCAGCGCTTGCCGGAGTGTTGTGATGTAGTACTGCGCCATCCACTGCGCCGTCTTGATCTGCGCTTCCGTGAGGAGTGGATTTACGTCCAAAATCTCCTCTATCTTCCGCATATCGTATTCCTTCTGTTCCTGTTCTTTCTTCACCTCCACAATGATCCCTTCCACCATCTTGTTGCGGAGGGGGACGCGCACGGCGGAGCCCAGTACCTCTTTGCCCTGCGATTCATACGTGAGGCCGTTGCCGATGCCCGATGACCGCGAAGAAGTGACGACGGTGCAGAACATTCGTTGAGGATTGTGCTCCATAAGATGGATGATGTACAGTCGTACACCTGTTTAAATGAAATACTATAATTTCTAGACCATACTATTGTATCATTGTCATTGTCGATCAACTGTTCCTTTAAAGGAGGTGTTCCATGGATTCGATCATTTGGGTGAGCTTAGCCCTCACCGTCGTCAACGCATTCCTGCTCGGCTTCAATTTGCGTAGTGCGTTGGATCCTGCCAATACGCACACGAAGCTTTTGCTAGCGTCGGTGATCCTGGGCGGGGTTGCTGTGGTGGTGTGCGGGACAGCCACTGTCCTTCACACCGCCTCGCTGTGATCGGCGCGGGTGAGAGCAAATCTCACCCAAAGGCTGCTCCTCGATGGGTAGCCTTTTCTTTGTATAGGTTGATATGTGCAATGGGTAAAAGCACAGCAGTACGCGCCCCCACGGTGATTACTCCCAATGGTCGGGGCGGCCAGACTCGAACTGGCGACCTCCTGCTCCCAAAGCAGGCACTCTAGCCAACTGAGCTACGCCCCGACATGAGGTCAATACTGTGACAGAGTTCGAATGAACAGCCAACTGCCTGCCACGGCGAAGCTCCGAACGAAGTGAGGAGCGAAGACGGGAGCTACGCCCCGTGTGAGCCAGGATACTGCGGCTTCTGCGCCATGAACAGGTCACTCGGGAATATTCGTGTGTGAACGCATAATTTGTCGTTCTTCCTCTCCATTTTATTCACGAAACAGAAAGAAGATTCATCAAGGGAGTTGTACTTACGCGTCGCAATTCATTGTGTTACGGTAGGGATAGGAAGAGAAGAGAGCCGCTTCGCAAAACGAAGCGGTCTTTCTTTAACTGCAGTATCATCAACCTATGAAGTCCTACCGTTACTTCGATCTCGTCATGGCCGCGTTCGTCGCGGTGCTCCTCGTGAGCAACATCGCCTCATCCGCGAAGATCGTGGATTGGGGTGTTTCCCTCTACGGCCTCCGGCTTTCGTTCGACGGAGGGACGCTCCTCTTTCCCTTGAGTTACATCTTCGGCGATATCCTTACCGAAGTCTACGGCTTCAAGCGTGCGCGGCGCGTCATTTGGGTCGGCTTTGCGGCCACCGCCGCGATGAGTGCCGTGTTCTGGATCCTCTCCGCGCTGCCGGGGGAAGCACAGTGGCAGCAGTACGCAGGTGATGCGGCGTACATTTCGATCCTCGGCGGCGTGAGCAGCGGAGGGATCATCATTGCGAGCCTCGTCGCATACTTCTTCGGTGCATTCAGCAATTCCGTCATCCTTGCGAAGATGAAAGTGCGGATGGAGGGGCGCCACTTGTGGATGAGGACGATCGGCTCCACGTTGGTGGGGCAGGGGATTGATACGGCTGCGTTCATAGCCATAGCGACGTTCTTCGGCGTGTTTCCGTGGTCACTGTTCTGGAACCTTGTGATTGCAAACTACGTCTTCAAAGTTGCCATCGAAGTCCTGTTCACGCCTCTCACGTACCGCCTTGTCTCGTTGCTCAAACGCAAGGAAAAGGAAGACTATTATGACAAGACAACGACTTTCACCCCTTTCAGTTTCCCTGCATCTGTTGATTCACGTTCGTGATTCCTACAGATGAAGGGAATTCACATGAATAGCCGGAGAAAGAGAATATCGCCATTCGCTTGAATATGCGCTATCCTTGACATACATGAACATCAGGAACTTTTGCATCATTGCGCACATTGACCATGGAAAATCGACGCTCTCCGACCGCATGATCGAGTGCACGGGGACGGTCCAGAAGCGCGAAATGAAGGAGCAACTTCTGGACATGATGGACCTGGAGCGCGAGCGTGGCATCACCATCAAGCTGCAGCCTGTCCGCATGCAGTACAAAGGCTTCGAGCTGAACCTGATTGATACGCCGGGGCATACCGACTTCCGCTACGAGGTGAGCCGTTCTTTGGCTGCGTGCGAAGGGGCCATTCTCCTTGTGGACGCCACGCAAGGCATACAAGCGCAGACGCTCGCCGTGCTCTACATGGCCATGGAGCACAACCTCACCATCATCCCCGTTCTAAACAAGATCGATCTCCCCGCCGCGGATCCCGAACGCGTCACCGAAGAAGTGCGCAAGCTCCTCGGATGCGAGAAGAAGGACATCCTCCTCATCTCCGCAAAAGAGGGCAGGGGAGTGAACGAGGTCCTGGATGCGGTGATTGAGAGGACGCCGAAGCCTCGCGAGAGCGGCCTCCCGACGGAGAACGGTCAGAACACCCGTGCATTGATCTTCGATGCCATCATGGATACCTACCGCGGAGCAGTCGCCTACGTTCGGGTGGTGGAAGGGCTGTTCGAGAAAAAGCAGAAAGCGCATTGCTTGCAGACGAAGACCGTCTTCGAAGTATTGGACGTTGGCCACTTCGCCCCCAAGTACGTTTCGGACGACTCTCTCTCCGTGGGGCAGATCGGGTACATCGTCACCGGACTCAAGGATGTGAACCAGGTGCGCGTGGGTGACACCATTGCGCTCTCCTCCGAATCCAAGGCTTTGCCGGGTTATAAGCACGTACAACCCATGGTCTTCGCCGGACTCTACCCCACCGAAGCGGATGAGTACTCCAGGCTGCGCGAGGCACTGGAGAAGCTCTCCCTCAACGATGCGGCGCTCCAAATGGAGCCGGAGCGCAATTCCGCTCTCGGCAACGGTTTCCGCTGCGGCTTCCTGGGTTTGCTGCATATGGACATCATCCAGGAACGATTGGAACGGGAGCACGATTGCGACCTGGTGATAACGGCGCCAAGCGTTCTCTACGAGGTCAAACTGCGTGCCAAGAACCCGGCGGAATACGTGCGCGCGAGCCTCCTCAAGCCGGACGAGCCTTCCGTTGCTTCCATCAGCAACCCGGCGGACTTTCCCGATGCCGCGTTGATCGATGAGATACGAGAGCCTTGGGTGAAAATGGAAATTGTGTGCAGGAAGCAGGACGTGGGCGCCTGCATGACACTGGCGGGGGACAGGCGCGGCGTGTACTTGAACACGGAGTACATCGAAGACAGGGCGATCCTGCACTTCGAAGTGCCGCTCCAGAGCATCGTTCTGGATTTCTTCGACCGCATGAAGTCCGCCACCGCCGGGTATGCTTCCATGAGCTACGAACACATCGGCAACCGCTCCGGCGAACTGGTGAAGCTCAGCATCCTCCTCCTGGGTGAACCTGCCGATGCCCTCTCGACTATAGTCCACAGGTCCGAGGCTCATTCCGTGGGTGGCATCATATGCAAACAGCTCAAGGAAGTGGTGCCTAAGCAGCAATTCCCCATTCCCATACAGGCGGCGATCGGTGGGAAGATCGTGGCACGGGAGACGGTTTCCGCCTTTCGTAAAGACGTGACGGGATACCTGTACGGAGGGGACGTGAGCCGCAAGAAGAAGCTTCTGGAGAAGCAAAAGAAGGGCAAGAAGCGCATGAAGAAAATGGGGAAGGTGACCCTGACCCAGGAGGCGTTCTTAGCCGTCCTCAAGAGATAGCATCGTGGCCATTATCATCATCTCATTATTACGCTTCTGGAATTCTATTACTGTGATTCTCTAATAGTTCATATAGTGTGTCACGTTCCAATTGTATGAGATAGCTTCCAACTTCCCGTGAATCGCCTCCATAGCGAATAAGGATGTTCCAAAAAGTAGTCTGAACATCCAGAGATTCATTTGCGTCTGGAGGAAGCATGTTTTCCATGGAAAGGAAGTGTAGTATAGTATGCAGAATGCTTCAAGGTTACAATTATCCACTACAATCTGCGTTTCTCGCCCTTCCTCTAGAAGGAAAAGAGAAGTGGCTCTTCCAGGCCTTGCAGGAAGAACTCAAGCCCTGGGAAGAAGTCTTGGCGTTCCAAAACCCCCAATCCCCGCATCTCACGCTCCAATTCTGGCCGGAAGTGATGGAGATCGAGTACGGACGAATTCTCAGGCAATCGGAAGACATAGCACGCAAGGCCTCGCCGTTTACGCTCAAGGTGCAAGGCGCTCAAACATTCGGTGCCCGTGGCGATGACCGCGTGCTGTTCCTCGCCGTCCCTTTCTCGGAGGAACTGGCGCGTCTGCGCAAGCTCTGCCCATGGCCTTCCGCGCAGCCGTTCTCGCCTCACATCACGCTGGCACGCATTCGGCATCCGCAGCGTTTCCGCGTGGTGAAGAAGGCACTCATGAAGCGCGTTGATGACGCGAACTTCACCATGGACGTGAACCTGTTGCGTTTGTACGCCGAAATTGAGGGGAGATATCAAACACCCTTGGAGGATTTCCCGTTCTCGCCGCAGTGATCACTCCCGGTCATTCTCCTCCGTCGGCTTGCGGAATGCCCGCTTCTCCACGGCATCCATGAACGGTTCGAACACCGTCTGGAGCACGCTTGCGGTGAATGAATGCAGTTTCTCGAAGGGGATCTTCTTCTTGCTGTCTCCGGAAAAGAAATCCTGGAGGACGAAGGTGGTGAGCTGGAGGACCGTCCCGTCGATCGTATGTTCATCAACCATGAGCCTCGTGAGGATGGGAACGGCTTCGAGGGAGAGAACCATCTGCATGCGCGTGATCCACTCCACGATGCGTGCGTGGGATGCGGCATCCATTTCCCCGCCCTTAGTGAGCCGTAGGGAATCCCCTACGGTCTCCGCCTCGGACTTCTGCCCGGTTTCCTTGAGGTAATCTTGCACCACCGTTTTGCTTTCGTCACTGATCAAAGAGAGGATGGCAAGGGTGAAGATGGAAGGACAATCCCTGGCAACGAGACGGGAAATGAGGACGAACAGGTGGGTATATCGCTCGTCATTGAGAAATTGGATGATGGTACGTGCGACGCGGTCATCCCTCTTGCGACTGCGCTTCTCCTCCCTCTGTATGGCTTTCATGGCGGCGGCGGAAGCTGCGAACCTCTGCCTCGCTTCTTCGCTCAATTGCTCGGGGGCATTGCCGCCTCCCTCACCCGGTGCAAACGATTCTGGACCTCCGAAATCGCTCATGGGCCTATACTAATGAAATTCCTTGAACACGACAAACGCAAGAACGGCCCCCAATGATCGGTTTCATCACGCGACGACGGCCTCTACGAACACCACCGTGCATTTCTCGCGGTTCCCGTTGAACTTTGCCACACGCTTCTTCTGGAAACGCACCACGCCGTTCACGGAAGCATGGATGGTCCAATCGTTGCCCACATGCGTGTTCTGTCCGGGGCGGTACCAATAGCCTTTCTGGCGTACCAAAACCTCCCCTGCATTGACCTTTTGCCCGCCAAAACGCTTTACGCCGCGGCGCTTCGCAACGCTGTCTCTGCCATTCTGTGTAGACCCACCGGCCTTTTTATGAGCCATAGCCTGCACATTCTACTCATGATCCGTCTACTTGCAAGAGTAAAAAGATTCAGTCAGAATGACTTTACTGACGCGGGGTGGAGCAGCCTGGTAGCTCGCGAGGCTCATAACCTCGAGGTCGTCGGTTCAAATCCGACCCCCGCAACCATTCGATTCAACATGGAGTGCCCCGAGCGAGTCTGCAAAGGCGGACGCGTCGAGAGGCTATACTGGGACTGATGCCATACTACTTTTATATCGCGCGGTGTTGTGATCAATCATTGTACTGTGGTACAGCCATAGACCTGCTGCGTCGTGAACAACAACACAATAACGGGAAAGGCGCGAAATATACCCGAAGCAGGAAACCGATACAGATTATATATTATGAACAGTATAAGACTCTTGCTGAATCACGAAGAAGAGAATTCCAAGTGAAGAAATGGAAAAAGCCTGAGAAAGAACGGCTGGTGACTCTCCCACCGTCTACGGCAACCGACTCATAAGATCATACTTACATCGCCCTCTTCAGTTCCTCAATGCGCTCCGGGTGGAACAGGTAGAGTTTCCAGTGCTCCAGTACGGGCATCTGCCTCAGGAGTTCCTCGAACTCAATTTCCTGCCTTTCCGTTGCCGTCAATTGTCCCTCATCATCGAGTGCGGGTGCCGTGACCTTTTCATTGAGGATGAGCAGCTTTTCGCCCGCATTCACCTTTCCCAAGTTCTCCTTCGCATATTTGTCCTTGTATTGCGCGGATCGATAATAATCCACATCCGATTGGCTCAAGGAGTTCCTCGACCGGAGCTTGTCGTTCTCCATGCGGATGTTCTCAAGCGTCACTTCAAACAGGACATTCCTGTAGTACGAAAGCGCAAGGCCGAACGCCATGAAACCCACGACCGTAAGGCCCACGACAATCGTGAGCTGCTTGGATACCGGCTCCAAGTCTCGGTAGGTCACGGGGGACAGTGTAGCGCTAATGGGCTATACTGCACGTGATTTATGAGGATCCATTGCTGCGGAATCGGGGGCATAGGCCTTAGCGCATACGCTTCCCTTCGGAAGGCCGCCGGGCATGACGTATCCGGCAGCGACCGGAACATGAGCGAGCTCATCGCGGACCTGCGTGAGCAGGGGATACCGGTGTCTTTGGATCAAGGCGGGGAGGCGCTCCCTTCCGATGCCGAACTGCTCGTCTACTCCGAAGCCATCCCCCCCGATGCTCCGGAACGACGGAAAGCGACGTCATTGGGGATACCCCAGAAATCGTATCCCGAAGCGCTTGCGGAAATACAGGATGGCAGCAGGACTATCGCCGTTTGCGGCACGCACGGGAAGTCTTCCACCACCGCCATGGCGGCAAGAGTGCTGTTGGAAGCAGGATTGGATCCCACGGTGGTGGTGGGGACCAAAGTGCGTGAACTCGGAGGAAGGAATTGGCGTCAGGGAAAGAGCGGCTTGTTCCTGGTGGAAGCGTGCGAGTACCGGAGGTCCTTCATGCACTACAGCCCTTCCATCGTCATCCTAACGAACTGTGACGGTGACCACTTCGATTACTACGCGTCTGAAGACGATTATAAACAGGCATTCGTTGCATTCATACAAAAGCTCCCCAAGGACGGCATGGTCATTACGCACAAGAGTGACCGGGACTGCGCCGATGTCGTCCAGCGCGCGGGAAGGACCGTGCAGGACGCCGACAGCTTTCCGTTGACGTCGCTCAACACCCCGGGCCTCCACATGATGCAGAATGCGCAGTTGGTTCTGGCGTTGGCGGAAGTGCTTTCTATACCGCATGCTGAAGCCACAAAGTCGTTATCAGGCTTCGCGGGAACTTGGCGGCGTATGGAGGTGAAGGGAGAGGCCGGCGGTGTTCTCATTGTTGATGACTACGCACACCATCCGAAAGAGATTACTGCAACCATCGCTGCTATGAAGAGCGCCTATCCCTCGAGACGACTGGTGACGGTCTTCCAGCCGCACACGCATGACCGCACTCTCAAAATGTACGAGGGATTCACCAAGGCATTTGCCGGAGCGGATAGCGTCATCATTCCGGATATCTACGTCGCGCGGACAGACATTGAGACGAAGGAAGTGGACGTGGACGCATTCGTGAAGGACATAGCGTCACGGAGCTCCGTGGAAGCGAGGAACGGCACGTCGTTGAAAGAGACGGAGCGGATGCTCAGGAAGATCCTGAAGCCCGGTGATATCCTCCTCTGCATGGGCGCGGGGAATATCACGTCGCTCGCGGCGAGAATGCTGGATTTGCACACCCAGACGTAGCAGTGCGTGAAGGGCGCATGTCATTCTTCCACTTCCGATACGCTCAGCTTGTACTTCTCGATGGCCATCATGACGATCTTGGCCATTTCCGCGCGGTTGACGGAATTGACGGGGCCGAACGCTCCCGTGAGCTTTCCGGTATTGTCCAAAGTCCCCGCAACCACCCCCGCCGCCGCCGCCGTCTCAATGGCGCCTGCATACGGCGTCCTCCTGTAGACATCGCTGAACATGTTTCCGCGCGGCCATTTCAACGGGATATCGAGCGCCTGGAGCAGCGTGACAAGTACTTCCCCGCGCGTTGCCGGCCGGTTCACGTCCGCGCCGGAGTCGGTGAATACCAGCCAGTCATTGGCTTCCGCGGAGGCGATGTAGGTCTGCATCCATCCGTACGCGGACATATTCACCGGAAAAGATGTCGTTCTCGACTCATCCAATCCGGATATCTCATGGGCGATTTTCGCGAGTTGTGCGAGGGTCACGGGCTCCGTCGGACCGAACCTGTCGCTCGGCGACCCGTCATCATTCTTATAACCCGCCATGATCCCGCGGCGGACAACACTGTTCACGTACGTGGCGAACCATGCATCCGTGGGTACATCCCGGAGGACGATGACGTCTTCTCCCACCGAGGTATTCACAAACTTCGTGCTCTCGCTGCGCTTCTCTTCCATCGCCTTCACACCGTCACAGCTCAACGTGACGGAAAAGTCCACGCGGCTTTCGTATTTGAGCTCGTCGGAGCGAGGAGGGGTGGCCGTGCAGCCTTCGGGGAAATACCGGACGCTGTACTGCCCGATGGGCATATCGGGGAACGACTGCGGCGTAACGCCCGGGAGAACAATCAAGTTCGGGCCGCGCATCTCGAACGGTATGCCCTTCGGCGTACTGACGACGTTCACCTGTCCTTTGTAGAACAACGTATAGGCGACTTTGATGCGCAGAGAGGCACTGCCGTCGTAGGTGAAAGTCAATTGGGGGGATTCCGCTTTCTGCAGGACCGTATCGCCCTGCAGCAATTGCACGGCCGTCGTGTACCCTTTCGGCGAATCGAAGAAGAGTGTGTAGGAACCCGCGGGTATGTTCACTTGCTCCGTCTCCTTGTTGCCGGTGAAGGAAGCATGGTCGGTATTAAGCAATGTCCATTTCCACGTGATGCCGTACACGGGTGTTTGTTCAATGGTAATGATTCCTGTCGGGACCGTGTCGCCGCTGGCGGCGAATGCCGGCAGTGCAGCCGCTGATGTACTGAGAAGGATAGAAAGAGTAAGCGCAAAAGCGCCAGTGGAGCGGTGGATCATGGGGGCATTTCACAGTGCTTGCCCCTTACAAGCAAGCGCGCCCTAGTAAATGGGCATGCAAGGAACGGAATATCGTATGAAATGATCACTGCTGCGTTTCCCATGCTTTTATCAGCCCCTGTTCCCAAATCCGGTGCATCTCAGCCATTTCCCATTGCAGGGTGAGCGCGCCATGCCGCACGCGCATCGTCCCGTCATTCGTCACGGTTCCCAGGGCGTGGACGGGGACATTGTGTTCCTTGCAGAGCCGTTCCACTGCATCCCGTAATTCCTGTTCCACCTCTATGATGAAAGCGGGTGTTTGCGTAAAGAGGAGCGTATCCGTCCGCAGTGAACCCGGAAAGTTATGCAACTCAACCTCGACCCCGAATCCCCTCGAAACCTTGCGCCTCGGGAGAAGCATTTCGAACAAAGCGAGGAGCATGCCCCCTTCGCTCACATCATGGCAGGAACGAACGGAACCGCCACCGATGAGGTCCCTGACGCATTCCATCATGCGTCCGATTACGGGAAAGTCCGGCTTGGGCACATGGGCGCCCAGGAGGACGTCACGCGCCGCTCCGGTGATTTCTTCCAGCACTTGGTAGTACGCCGAACCGCCGCATTCGTCCTTCGGCTCGCCGATGTAGAGGAGGAGGGAACCTTCCTTCGTGCATTGCATGGATACGGCTTTGGACGCGTCTTCCACCACCCCCACGCAGCACACTATGGCGCTGGGAGGTATGGGTCCGCCATCGGGTGTATCGTTGTACAGGCTCACATTCCCCGAAATGACGGGTACCGGTGCACCACGGATGGCCACGCCTCTCGCAGCGTCGCCGATCCCCCGTACGCCTTCTTCCAGTGCGCCCAATTCCGCCGGCTTCTCCGGGTTTCCGTAATTGAGGCAATCGGTGAGGGCCCTGGGCGTTGCGCCGACGGCGGCGACGTTGCACATGCTCTCCAGCGCCGCCAGCGCCCCCTGCCAGTAGGGTGATATGCGCCCGTAGCGGCTGTTCCCGTCGCTGGAGAATGCCGCGCCGCGTTTGCGATCCTTCTCCGAAACTTCCCAACCGGTATGGGATCCTCCCTGTACATAGTGTTCAAGATTCCCCAGCGGCGCTATGACCCCTGCGTCCGCTTCACCCGCTTCCACAACCGAATTCCCGATGACGGTCTTGTCGTAGTGAAGAATGGCCGGGAATCTGCTGGCGTAATTGGGGTGCGCAACCATCGCCTTGAACACTTCACCGATGCTTGTCGTATGCATCTTTCCCTCCACTTCCACGCCTATGGCATCTCCTTCGCAACTCAACGTAGGTTCCTTGCGAACTTCTACTTTCTGCTCCGTCTTCCTGTTGTAGAGAAGCCCGGACGTGATGTCGCGTGATTTAGCTTCGCAGACCACCCTGCCGCGGTGTCGCACGCGGTAGACGCCGTCCCCGGTCACTTTGCCGATGACGCTTGCGCGTGCTTTCTCAGCGATGGCGGGCAAGTCCCAATCCTTGTTGTAGTGGTCGAGAATGCGCTGCGTGAGGTCGGGATGGCACATCCAACAGAACCTCTCTTGCGTTTCCGCACAGGCGATGACTTCGGAAGGAAGATCCTCAACCGCCACGTGGAGACGGTCCAAATCGATCTCCGCGCCGTATCCTGGTCCCGCCACCTGTTCCACGGAAGCGCATACAACGCCGCCCGCGCCCAGATCCTTGAAGCTGACGTGCGGCAGGTTGCCCGTTGTGACGATCCAGTCGAAGAGCGCATAGGTGGATGCCAGGAGATGGCGTTCCAGGAAAGGGTTTGGCTCCTGCACCGCCCCGCTGTTCTGGTCCTTCTTCTCCTCCTCCATGGAGACGCTCGCGAACGCCGCACCGCCGAATCCGCTGCGGTCCGTCGGCTTGCCCACAATGATCACATCGTACCCCACCTCAGCGGCTTCCTTTGGTACGTAGCTGTGGATGATTTCGTCCTCGCGCACGAGGCCTACGGCTATGGCGTTCACGAGACAGTTGCTGTTGTAGGCGGCATCGAACACGATGTCCCCGCCCAGGTTGGGGATTCCTAACGGATTCCCGTACCCTGCTATGCCCCGCACCACTTCTTTGGCGATGGTTTTGGATTCGCTCGTCTTCAGGTCGCCGAGCCGCAGGGAATCGAGTGCTCCCAGCACGCGCGCCCCCATACACGCCACGTCACGCACCGTTCCGCCGATACCCGTCGCGGCGCCTTCGTAGGGGACGATCTGCGATGGATGGTTGTGCGACTCGTGGCTGATGACGATTCCCCATCGTTTTCCGGGAGGCCCGTCCGTGAGCGCAACGATCCCCGCATCCTCTTTGGGCCCCAAGATGACGTGCTCCCCCTCCGTAGGAAGGGTCTTGAGGAACCTTCTGCTGGATTTGTAGCTGCAGTGTTCGCTCCCCTGTATGCCCCAAATGACAGCCTCGACCACACTCGGAGGTCTTCCGATCATCTCTTGGACCTTGCGTGCCTCATCAGCTGTCAATCCTATTTGGTATTTAGCCAATACAGTCTTCACCTCTCCGTCGCTCATGGACGAGAAATCGAGCGTCGGTACTGCCGATGAAGCGGCCGAAGAGTTCACGGGAGAAGTATACAGAATTCCTTCTTCGTTTGTGTATGAAAAAGACCCGAGGGGTGGATTCTGGTGTCATGGACACCGTACTTACGTCATGGAAGACGTTCCACCCTCTCGGGTCCCTCATGGGGAAGAAGTTGATGCTGGAGAGGGACACATTCTCAACCTTCGCATCAGATCATCGTAGTGTCCTCGACCGCTTGCGGCGGTCCGCCTATGGGATGGCGATCCATCACTGCCCCTCCACGGGAAAACGGAAGGACTTCTTCCCAGATTCATGCCTGTACGAGTACAGGCTCATTGTGTATTATTCATTGAGGCTATTAAGATGTCAATCGTCGTTTTCTTAACGAATTCACGCTAAGATCACCTCGTGAAGTTCCTTTCCTTCCTCCGCTCAGGGCGCATCGCGAGCGGCGTTGCTATCCTGGGCATCACGCAATTTGCCGCATCCCTTGCGGGATTGTTCCGCGACCGCGCGCTCACGTCCGTCTTTGCAGACAACCTCGGCGTGGTAGACGTATACATCGCCGCCTTCCGCCCCTCGGATCTGCTCTTCCAAACGGCCATCATGTCCGCCGTGGGGACGGTCCTCGTCCCCGTCCTAGCGGGTTACCATGCGAAAGGGGATCGAAAGGGGATGGGTGATGTGCTCAATGGGACCGTCGGTGCTGCCGCTTTGCTCTTCGGCACGTTCGCATTGCTCTTAGGTCTCATCTTTCCCGTCATCGCCCCTTCCCTTGTCCAATTTGAAGGTGAGCAATTGGCACTCTACGTCTCCTTCGGAAGGCTCGCGCTGTTCACCAACTTCCTCTTCGTCTTCGGCATCACGTACGGACAGTACCTCATCACGGTACAGCGGTATTGGATCTACGGCATCACGCCGGTCCTGTACACCGTGGGGACCGTCATAGGGACGTACGCATTCACCCCTTTCGTGGGCGCCTACGGGCCCATGGCGGGGACCATCCTCGGCGCCGTGACGTACGTCATCCTTCGCTTCGTTGCCGTACATTGGCGGGGCACGGGATTCTCCCTCACGTTCTGGCACCCGGACCTCAGGGAGATCGGGAGGCTGATGCTTCCGCGCATCCTCTCCTTGGGTGCCTTCCAGTTCCAGCTCCTCTTCTTGGACCGCATCGCTTCCGGTTTTCCGTCAGGGGCGGTGACCATCAACGCGTACGCGCGGAACTTCCAATCGCTGCTGGTGGGGATCGTGGGCATCGCCGTCGCGCAGTCGGTGTACTCCGTCCTCAGCCAGGCCGCCGCGCGCAATGACGCGAAGCAGTTCTCCCTCTACGTACGGAGAGGGGAGATGATCACGCTGCTGCTCACCGTCCCGGGTGCCGTGGCACTCGTCTTCCTTACGCCCGTCGCCGCATGGCTGGTGCACTTGTCCGGTGTCTTGCGCGTCTTCTCCGTGTGCGTCCTCATCTACGCATTCAGCATCCCCTTCGAGAGCCTCAATCACCTGCAGCTGCGCGCCTTTTATGCGCTGCGCGATACCTTCATCCCCGCGCTCATGGGCGTCATGGGCGGCCTCACTGCCATAGCGGTCGCAACGCTCGCATCGGGAATGTACGGCATCTACGGCATCGCCGCGGGATATTCATCCGGCATCATCATCCAAACCATCGGCTTGTGGATACTGCTTCCGGGGAAGAGAAGGCGTGCGCTGAAGCCTCTGTCTCCGCTTGTGGATGCGGAAGTTATTGCCTGATGTAAAAGCCCTTATACCCCTCTTCTTCGGCGGCATCACACCGCACATCCTCCACTTTCGCGGAGGGCGGACCTCTTCTGCACCACTCTTCAAATTCCTTCAGCGTATCCGTCTCCCCCTCTGCATGCACGGACACGGACCCATCCCCCATGTTTTTCACCCAACCTTTGAGACCCAAACGATCCGCCACCTGTTTCGCATAGGTTCGAAAAAAGACACCTTGGACTTTGCCGACAATAACCATGCTGTATGCGGTCATTGTTGATCTTCGCACGCTGTACCTATCTCCTTTAAAAACTCATGATAAAAATGCAATTGATCACGGACAGCATGCGGCACGCATCGCTCCAATATCAATTCTATTTCCCCCCGTGCCTGCCGTGCGTCATGTTGAATGAGCGATGCGTCACATGTTCCGACGAACGATTGAAGTGTCTCAGTCACACGGTCGACATGGAAGCATACCGCGTTCCAAGCGGCAGAACCGAAGGCGGGATTATCGAGCCAGCTTTGCCTCAATCTGACTAATTCTTTATAGATCAAGCAGGTTTCGTCCACTGCCGGCAGCTCTACTGACTTTCCCCTCATGTTCATATCATGAAAGATATTACTTCTTCTTCACCTGCGTGAAATCAAGCTCGACGGGTGTCTCGCGGTCGAAGATGAGGACGAGGACGTTGAGCTTTCCCTTGTTCACGTCCACGCTCTCGATGGAGCCCTCGTAGTTCTTAAAGGGCCCGTCCACGATCACCACGAGGTCGCCCACCTGGAAGTCGCTCTTGAACTTGGCCTCCTGCTCGCCCACGCGCCTCTCGATGACGCCGAACTCCTCGGGCGTCACGGGGACGGGGATGTTCCCGGAGCCCACGAAGCCGGTGACGTTGGGCGTGTTGCGCACCACGTACCAACTCTCGTCCGTCACCACCATGTCCACGAGCACATACCCCGGGAAGAGCTTGCGCTCCTCCTCCACGGGATCGCCCTTTTTGAACACCAGCTGCTTCTCCTTGGGCACGATGACGCTGAAGATGTAATCCTGCATGCCCAGGGATTCGATACGCTGTTCCAGCGCCTGTTTGACGCTGTCTTCGTACCCCGAGTACGTATGGAGGACGTACCAGTTGCGTCCTGCGCGCGGGTCTTGCTTGCCCATAATCAGGCTGTGGGTAAGAGGATAGTGACGATCTGTGAGAGGCCGAAGTCCACGACGCCGAACACGAAGGCGCTCAGCAATACGAAGCCGAGCACGATGGCGGAAAACCGCACGGCCTGGTGGCGCGTCGGCCAGCGGACCTGGTGCAGCTCCTCGAGCGCTTCGTCTATGTAGGTGAGTGGGGAGATCATAGGGGAGGTGTCTAGAAAAAACCCCTGACGGGGCATCCACATAGTACAAGCCTGTAAGGCGGATGCAAGGTCATTTTGTGCGCTAGAGGCCGTAGGAGGGGGGTTCCAGGGCTTGGATGCGCGTGATGGGGAGCGCGATGAACCACACCCTCCCCTTGATGTCGGTGCTTGCAACGTAGGGTTCCGGCTTCGCATTCACGAGGAAGCTCCGCGAATCCAGGCTCCCCTGCCTGTTGTCCCCGAGCAAAAAGTATCGGCCGGCAGGAACGTCGTACTCCGCCGGAGACTTGTCACCGCTGCTGGGGGGATGTTTGTACGTATGTCCTTCGTTCGTCACCGTGAGGTACCCCGTTTCATCCAGCTGCTGCAATTCCTGCTCCCCCTGCTTGCGTACGTAGACATAGCCTTCCTTGATGATGACCGTGTCCCCGGGTTCCCCGATGACGCGCTTCACGTAGTACTTCTTGGGATCATTGGGGGGACGGAACACCACGACGTCCCCGCGGTGGGGCTCCCCGAGGATGTAGGCGAGCTTATTGATGATGATGTACTCCTTGTCCTCCAACGTCTCCACCATGGAATTCCCTTCCACCTGGAAAGGGGAAACGAGGAAAGACCGGATACCGGCTACGATGGCCACGATGACGACGATGTTGAGGAAGACATCCAGAAAGTGGAACCAGAACCCGTGCTTTGGCTGTAGATCCGTCATCCGAGGTATTGTAGAGAACTTGCCATTTGAAGTACAGCAGGCCGGGGAGAATGATTTCAGGGATCCACCCGCCATCCTGTACACTGTGCGTGATGCTGGACAACTTTCTCTTCAAGAAGCACCTGGAAGACGATGAAACGGTTTCCCTGATCGTGCATAAGTACTGGGGCGTCGCCTCGCAATCCATGTTCTGGCCTTCACTTGCACTGGTTGCCGGTTTGACGTTCCTCGCCTTGGCGCCCGTGAAGACCGTCCTGTACATCGTCCTTCCCTGGAGCGCGTTCAGCCTGGTGTGGCTCCTTCGGAACTTCCTGGACTACTACTTGGACGTCTGGATCATCACCGATCAGGGTATCATCGCACTGAAGTGGGAGGGATGGTTCCACCGCACGTCGAACCGCATCCTCTTTTCGGATATCCAAGGCGTGGGGTACGAGATCAAAGGACTCATGGGAACGCTGAACCGCTGCGGTACCTTAAACATTGAGAAGGTATCCACGGGCGGCGCCGTGAGCATCGCCAATGTCCGCCAGCCCAAGAAGATTGAAGCGCTGATTCTGAGGAATATGGAGGCGTACCTGCACGACAAGAACTTGAAGAACGCAAAGCACGTGCAGGATTTGCTCGCGGAGTTCGTGGCGGAGAAGATCCAGCTGCAGGATGTTTCCACTAAAGCGCAGGAGGAGAAGAAGGCGAAGGGCGTCATTGTCACGAGGCGCGTATGACATTGCCGGAATACCTGTCGGCTTTTGCCGTCCTATTGATCGTGTGCACGTTCGGGGTATGGGTACTGTGGAGGAAATGGCAGCGGCACCGCCTGCGCGGTTCATCGCGTGTTCGCGTCCTCCGGGGATGGGAGCAGGCTATGCGACGCCAGGACGCCTTCCGGATGCTCATGGAAGCCGATGCCGTGTTGGACACATTGCTCACGGAATTGGGTTACGCCGGCACCCTGGGTGAGAAGCTGAAGAAGGCCGGACCGTACCTGCCGGATCTCGATGCCGTTTGGAAGGCCCACAAGCTCCGGAACCGTCTGGCGCATGAGGTGGGCACACCCGTCCCCGAACGGGAGCTGCGGGAAGCCCTGGGGACGCTCGAGAAGACCATACGGCATTTCTGCGGGTAGCATCGCCCGCCCCATTGCCCTATCCTTTCCCCATGAAGCCCTCATTGATCATCGCAGGGTTGGGCAATCCCGGTTCCGCGTATGCCCAAACGCGGCACAACGCCGGGTTTCGATGTCTCGATACCCTCTCAGAGGCGTTCGGTCAGGGGGAGTGGCAGGAGAAGGAGAAATTCATTTCTTTCACACAGGAGGCGCGCGTGGTAGCCGCGCCTGTGCTCCTGGTCAAACCCATGACATTCATGAACCTTTCCGGCAACGCTTTACGGAAAGCCATGGACTTCTACAAGCTCATCCCCTCCGAGCAACTGCTCGTCATCAGTGACGATGTGGACCTGCCGCTGGGCGAAGTACGCTTCCGCAAGTCCGGCGGTCCCGGGACGCACAACGGCCTTAAGTCCGTCGCGCAGGAGTTCGGTGATGCCTTCCCCCGCATCCGCATCGGCCTGGGCAACGCGCCCGCCGGTTCCGACCTCGCTTCCTGGGTCTTGAGCGTTCCCACCGCAGAGGAAGAGGCTGCGCTGAAGGAAGCCATGCAAACCGTCCCTGCGCTCATCACGGAGTACGTGTTGGGGAAGATGCAATGAGAAAAACCCCCGCGCGCTGCGGGGGTTGAAGGATGTTGGTGTCTGTACCCTTACGGGAACAGCTTGCGGAGGAAGAGGCTTCCCGTACCGATGCCTGCTGTCATGAGCGTTGCCCATGCGTCTGCGGCGAACCCGTTCCCTCCGTCGGCTTCCGCTGAAACAACGGTCTCAGCCTGCACCTCATTTGCTGTACCGTTCTCCTCAACGCGCGCCGCGTCCATCACTTGGACCTGTGCGTCCTGCTGTGGGACGGACATTTCCATCACTCGTTGCCCTGCGGTCATCTCCTGCATGTCGGCCGTCTGCGGACGGAGGAATGCCGCATTGTTGCTGATACCGTTGCCGCTCCAGAACTCAAATCCCGACGGCAAGTGCCACTGTCCTGCGCTCTGCTGCTGCGTGACGCTCACGACGTTCTGACTGGCGGCATTGATGACGGAGTTCACGTTGGTCTGCGCGTTATTGTTCACCTCTGCGTTCTGGTTCGCTCCGCCGTTCTGGTTGATGACCGTATTATTTTGACTTACCGCATTGATTTCGCTGTTCACGGTGGTATTCGCCGAGTTATTGACGTTGACGTTGGAAACGGGATACCACCAGTTACCGCTCGACGAGCTGGAACTGTAACTTGAGCTCGAGCTGCTGGAGGAGCTGGAGCTCGCCGTGATGTACTGCTTGTTTTTGAAGACGACGACGGCGCAGTGGTCGCTGCCATTGACATACACGTCACCGTTCGTCGGTGTGACGCTGAGTTGGTACCATCCCTGCTGGACCATCTCGTGTACCCTATGGTTCCCGACATTCACGCCCGTGTAGCGCACTCGTCCTGATCCGTCATTGCGAGCTTCATGGACATTGTCCAAGTAGAAGGTGAATTGCGGTACGGGATTGAAGGGATTATCCAGCGTATCGAACGTTTCCTTGATCACGTCGATACAGCCGTAGAAGGGCTGCGATGAACTGCTGCTACTCGAACTGTAGGAAGAACTGCTTGAGGAGGAAGAACTCACCGCGTTATATTCATCATTGTCCTGACGGTTGTAGCAGCCGGGGTCACTTGGAAAGTCAACCTTCCCGTCCCCATCGTTATCAACTCCGTCCTGGCATTGCGCCTTGGGATTCGTCTCATCGTCATCGTTGGGGTTGCTGCAACTGAAGTCATCGGGATAATCCTTTGCTCCGTCCCCATCGTTATCAACGCCGTCACGGCACTGAACCTCGTGCGCGGAACTGCTGGAGGAGGAGGAAGAACTCACCGCATTATATTCGTCATTGTCCTGGCGGTTGTAACACCCGGGATCGTTCGGGTAATCGGTCTTGCCATCTCCGTCATTATCAACCCCGTCCTGACACTGTGCTTTGGGGTTCGTCTCATCATCGTCATTGGGATTACCGCAGCTGAAGTCATCGGGATAGTCCTTCGAACCGTCCCCGTCGTTATCAATACCGTCCCTGCACTCCGCTTCATGCACGGAGCTGCTGAATGATGAGGATGAGCTTACAGCGTTCCACTCGTCATTGTCCTGGCGGTTGTAGCACCCGGGATCGTTCGGGTAATCGGTCTTTCCATCTCCGTCATTATCAACCCCGTCCTGACACTGTGCTTTGGGGTTCGTCTCATCATCGTCATTGGGATTACCGCAGCTGAAGTCATCGGGATAGTCCTTCGAACCGTCCCCGTCGTTATCAATACCGTCCCTGCACTCCGCTTCATGCACGGAGCTGCTGAATGATGAGGATGAGCTTACAGCGTTCCACTCGTCATTGTCCTGGCGGTTGTAGCACCCGGGATCGTTCGGGTAATCGGTCTTTCCATCTCCATCGTTATCAACCCCGTCCTGACACTGTGCTTTGGGGTTCGTCTCATCGTCATCGTTGGGATTACCGCAGCTGAAGTCATCGGGATAGTCCTTCGCACCGTCCCCATCATTATCAATGCCGTCACGACACTGAGCTTCGTGCGCTGAGCTCGATGAGGATGAAGAACTGACAGCGTTGAATTCATTATTGTCCTGCCGGCTGAAGCACCCCGGATCCTGCGGGTAATCCACCAGTCCGTCGCCGTCATTGTCAACGCCGTCCTGGCACTGCGCTTTGGGGTTCGCCTCATCGTCGTCATTGGGCGAACTGCAGCTGAAGTCATCGGGGTAGTCCGTAGCCCCGTCTTGGTCATTGTCGATGCCGTCACGGCACGCAGCCTGCGCTTGTGAGACGCTGGATGACGAAGAGGAGCTGGGGAGACAGACGCCTATGGAATCCTTGCACGTGATGGAACTGAGCCATGTCTTGTTGTATTTGGGTTCTGCGGTCTCCGATTGGAAGTTTCCGGTAAATCGTGAGAGTTGGTTGTTATTCGGTGAGTGGTAGTTGCATTTTCCGTTGGGATACCTGCCGCTGCTTTCCGAGTCCAGACAAGTGCTTGCGACGTAATGCTTATACCCCAGTATCTCGCATACCGCCGTCAAAGTTTGGATGTGCGGGCTTCCGTTGTCCTTCCAAACGTTTCCGCCCCCCGTTCCGCCCGTGGAGCGCAAAAGCGGCGCTTGCGGGTGAGAGAACGGAAGGCCTTTCTGTGCTATCGCATTAGCAACGGCGAACTGTACCGTTCCCGGGTCGCCTCTCCCGTTGCCAAGGAGACCGACGGTTATCATTTTCCCATCATTAAATTCCGAGCACTGGGTGTTGGATGCAACGGTCGTTTGCGCCGTTGCACCGCTCGGTCTGGCAATGACAGAAGCCACCAATAGGGTGAGAGCTCCCGTCACTGCGACGATGGTCCATAGCCGCATATTCATCACAGAAGTCATACAAAAGGGGGGAAAGGCACACCGGAATAGTCAATCGCTCATTTTGACGTTCTCCCTCAGCAAGAATTACGCGAAGAACGTCGTTTTCGTCGCATATTCGCCACACCGCAAACGGGGGAGGGGACCGCAAGATCCCTCTGTACCAAAAAGCCCCCGGGAACGGGGGCTTTCCGCGTAATTTGAATCAGCTATCAGAGCCAGCGTTTGGTGAATGATCCGCCCACGGCCGTTCCCAATGTGAGGAAGGTGATGAGGACCGTCAACGGGATCGTGTCCGCAGCGCCGCCGTTCTTCAGGGGATTGACGAACTTCGCATCGGATTCCGCAAGGGCGAACGTCCCCGTCTGGGGCATGACCTTGATAACACTGACGTCGTTGAATGCCATGCGTTCCGGAGCCTCGTCCGCACGCACGATGCTCGTGTTGTGGATGATCTCACCGTGCTTCACGTTTTCCGTCAGGCGTACGTGATACCGGTATGTGACGAGTTCCGAAGGCTTCATGGAAGGGATATTCCATTGGAGACCCTCGTAGGTCAGCTTTCCGCCATCCGTATCGAGGACGGTCAGCCTCTGTTGGTCGAAGTAATCGGTTACAATCACATTGGTCGCAGTGCGCGTGGAGATGTTGCGCACGCTGATCGTGTAACTGTAGTAGTCGCCGCCTTGCACTTCTCCGCGGTCGGATGACTTGTCAATCACCAGCTCCACGGGGACTTTGTCCTTCTTCGCCAGCCTGCTCTGCGCGATGATCTGGATGATGTCTATACCATGCCTGTGGCTTCCGCGTTCCTTCTTCGGCTGGCACTCATCGCATGTCCGCTCAATGATGATGATCTGCTGCTGTGAGCTGGACGAGGAAGAGGAGGAGGAACTGCTGCTGGAACTGGAAAGGGACGATGACGATGAGGAGGATGAAGACGAACTGGAGGAAGAAATAGACGACGAGGAATCGGAGGATGAAGAACTGGAAGAGGATGAGGTAATCACCTGCTTGTTCTTAAACCTGATTTCCGCGCACGTGTCCCCCGGCACCACGACAACGGATCCGCTGGAAGGGGTAACGGAAACCAATTCCCACGTTGGCGGCACCTCCTCTACGATCTTGTGCGTTCCCACCGTAACATTTGTGAATCGAAGTTTTCCGGAACTGTCATTCTTCTTCATCTCCACATCGTCCCTCTTGAACGTGAACTGGGGGACGGGAACAAGGGGATTACCCACCGTGTCGAACGTATCCTTGATGACGTCAATGCAACCCGTGGTTGCAGCAGAACTGGAAGATGAATCCGAAGATGATGCACTGGAATCGGCAGAGCTGCTGGAAGATGAACTTGAACTGGTGATGGATTGCCGGTTCTTGAATGTGAGGGCAACACACGTGTCGCCTCCGGGTACGTCCACAATGCCGTTCTCCGGCGTTACGGAGATCGGCGTCCAACCGTCCGGAACGGATTCGGACACCTGGTGGCTTCCGACGGAAACGTTGTCGAAACGCAGCAATCCCGTACCGTCGTTCTGTTTCTGAGTGGTCCCGTCCAGCAAGAACGTAAATTGCGCGACCGGATTCAAGGGGACACCCTGCGTGTTGTACGTTTCTTTCTTCACCTCAATGCATCCGGTGATTACGGAAGAGCTGCTGGAAGAATCTTCGGAGGAAGATTGGGAAGATAGGGATGATGTGGAAGACGATGAGGAACTGGATGAACTAAGAGACGACTCTTCCGAGGAGGAAGACTGGGAGCTTTGGGAAGAACTGGAGCTCACTACGCTGGAACTGCTGGAAGCACTAGAAGACGATCCGAATAGATGCTGCATATTCTTGAACGTCAACACAGAACACTGATCTCCGCCGGCAACGTATATCTTTCCTTCAGCGGGTGTAACGAACATTTGTTCCCACCCGGCCGGCACCAATTCCGTTACTTGATGGTCTCCAAGAGTGACATTATCGAACCTCAGATGGCCCGTTCCGTCGTTCTTATCTTGCGTAATGCCGTCCAACGTAAATGTGAATTGTGCAACGGGTGTAAGAGGATTACCGACCGTATCGTAGGTCTCCTTAATCACTTCTATGCAACCGTAGAATATCCCGCTGGATGAACTGAAAGACGAGCTGGAGGAGGAGCTGCTCTGGTCGTTACAAAGCACATCCGTAGTTGCCGTACTCTGGTTGTTCGAAGGCGTCGTATCGTTCGTCGCACCCACTACGGCCGTATTGCTCACGGTCATGGGAATGCATCCGCTCACGGGCATGGGAACCACGAAGGCTATGAGAAGGACGCGTGAGTCCAGAGGCGCAAGGTTGAATGAACTACACCGAATGATGGATCCATCCTGTACGCACGTATTGGTTGAAAGTTGCGGGTTGAACACGAAACCCGCGGGGACAACGTCCGTCACGGTGACACTTTGTGCAACAGCCGGCCCTTCATTGCGGACTTCCACCTTGTACACGATGTTCCCTCCGAACTTTATACCCTGGGATCCGCTCTTCTCAATGACCACATTCGCCTCCGTTGGCTGATTGAACTCGTCATTGTCCTGCTTGCTTGTGCAACCCGGATCTTGAGGGTAGTCGACCTTTCCGTCCCCATCGTTATCAATCCCGTCCTGGCACTGCGCCTTGGGAAGCGTTTCATCGTCATCGGTCGGGCTTCCGCAGCTGAAGTCATTGGAGTAGTCCGTGGCGCCGTCGGCGTCGTTATCCACCCCGTCGTTGCACTGGTACGTGTTCCCTTCGTCATTGTCCTGATTGTTCGTACATCCGGGATCCTGCGGATAGTCGACCTTTCCGTCTTGATCGTTATCAATGCCGTCCTGGCACAGGGATTTGGGAAACGTTTCGTCGTCATCGTGTCGGTCCTGGCAGCTGAATTCGCTGGGGTAATCGATCGCGCCGTCGTTGTCGTTATCCAACCCGTCGTTGCACTGGGGTGCGGCGCCTTCGTCATTATCCTGCAGGCTGCTGCAGTCGGGATCCTGCGGATAATCGATCTTCCCGTCATCTTCATTGTCTATGCCGTCCTGGCACTGTGACTTGGGATTGAACTCATCGGTATCGTATGCCGTGGAGCAGCTGTAGTCGTTGGGATAATCCGTCGCACCGTCGTTGTCATTATCGATGCCGTCAGAACACTGGTAGGAGGATTCCGTCGGGTCATCGGGGTTCTGACAATCCGGATCATGCTGTATCTCGCTGTCGTCGTTCACGGACGCGCAGCCGTTGTCGTTCATGTCCACTTTCCCGTCCCCGTCGCTATCGATCCCGTCGCTGCAGGCTGCCAGTTTGTTCTGGCAGGTGAGGTTGGAAAGCCACGGATGGCCGCAAGCCCCCACGACACTCATGTTGTTCGAGGAAGCGTTCCAGACCCCCATGGTGTTGTTGTAGCAGCTCGTGAAGTTGCAGCGTCCGGTAGCGCCATACTCGGGGCAGCTCCGTGATGCGACGGTACTGAACCCGGCGATTTCGCAGATCTTGTCGGCTGTCACCGAGTCATTGCTCACCATGCCCTGGCCATTCCAGGCCGTGGGTATCTGACTCCAGCCACGCTGTGCGGCTACTTGGTTGTAGAAAGCGCGTATGCCGACGGAATCCGCATACCAAGATTTCGTCTGGCCGTTGTTCGGGTTCAGTTCCACGAGTGCATCGATCTTCCCGTCACCGTCGTTGTCCAGGCCGTCCTTGCATTGTCCTTGGCCAACCGATGAAGAAGAAGATGAGGAGGCCGGTGCGTTGTATTCATCGTTGTCTTGGAAATCAACGCATCCCGGATCCTGGCTATCCTTCTTCCCGTCACCGTCGTTGTCCAGGCCGTCCTGGCACTGCGCCTTGGGAAGCGTTTCGTCGTTGTCCGTTGCGCTCGTACAGCTGAAATCGTTGGGATAATCCGTCGCACCGTCATTGTCGTTATCAATGCCATCGGAACACTGGATCGGATTCCCTTCATCATTGTCCTGGTTATTCAAACAACCGGGATCCTGCGGATAGTCGATCAGACCGTCCCCATCGTTATCAACCCCGTCCTGACACTTGGACTTGGGAAGCGTTTCGTCGTTGTCCGTTGCGCTGGTACAGCTGAAATCGTTGGGATAGTCCGTCGCACCGTCATTGTCGTTATCAATGCCATCTTGGCACTGGGCTTCTTGGCAAACACCTCCGCCAGTTACAGTGATAACGTCGCTACAATCATTATAGTTGTTGCCATGACACAGTTTGACGCGTAAGCCTGGTTGCAATTCTGCGCTAAACTTCGTGAGAGGGAGCGTTACAGTATCACTCAATTGGCAGAATACATTTTGCGTATGAAGAATCTTAGAGTTATCTGCTCTCAGCAAATGTGCACAGGTATTCCCTTCCCTGCTGTATTGTACGGTGACGTTGCATCCGTCAATATTGACATGCGACAGGTACACAGATGCATTATCTTCATCATTGTCCTGCTTATTGGTGCAGCCTTGATCAGCGGGATAATCTATTTTGCCATCCCCGTCGTTGTCCAGGCCGTCCTGGCACTGCGCCTTGGGAAGCGTTTCGTCGTTGTCCGTTGCGCTCGTACAGCTGAAATCGTTGGGATAATCCGTCGCACCGTCATTGTCGTTATCAATGCCATCGGAACACTGGATCGGATTCCCTTCATCATTGTCCTGGTTATTTACACAACCGGGATCCTGCGGATAGTCGATCAGACCGTCCCCATCGTTATCAACCCCGTCCTGACACTTGGACTTGGGAAGCGTTTCGTCGTTGTCCGTTGAGGATGAGCAACTGAAGTCAGCGGGAAAGTCGATTGCGCCATCACCGTCATTATCGATGCCGTCGGAACACTGTGCCGTGGATTCCGTGGGATCATCGGGATTCTGACAACCCGGATCATGCTCCACTTCGCTGTCATCATTGATGCTCGCACACCCGGGATCCTCCATGTCTACTTTCCCGTCCCCGTCGTTATCAATTCCGTCGCTGCAGGCTGCCAGTTTGTTCTTGCAGGTAAGGGAAGCGATCCAGGTGTAACCGCATGCCCCCACGATTTTCATGTTGTTCGAGGAAGCTTTCCATACCCCCATGGTGTTGTTGTTGCAGCTCGTGAAGTTGCAGCGGCCGGAAGAGCCGTACTCGGGGCAGCTCCGTGATGCGACGGTGCTGTACCCGGCGATCTCGCAGATCTTATCCGCTGTGACTGAGTCATTGCTCACCATTCCCTGGCCGTCCCACGCCGTGGGTATCTGCCTCCAGCCACGCTGTGCGGCTACTTGGTTGTAGAAAGCGCGTATGCCGACGGAATCCGCATACCAAGACTTCGTCTGGCCGTTGTTGGGGTCCAGTTCCACAAGTGCATCGATCTTCCCGTCCCCGTCGTTGTCTATGCCATCCTTGCATTCATTCACAGCGGGTGTTGCGTTCGCCACCGGCGTAAACGCCGTATCAATCGCATGGGAGAGAAGAGGAAGCACCAGGAGTGCGATGCTCGTTCCGGCGATCATCTTCGATCGGTAGGCTTTCATGGGAATTATGAGGGGGTTGATAAAAAGGGGTGAAGGTTACATCCCTCCTTATACGCGCGCAAGTTCTTTTGTTATGTCAAATATGCATTAGGCTTAAATTTGAGGCCTTAAAACACTGTTTTAGACCTTGGTTCAACCCACATCAACGTTAAAGCTTTGAACACATATAGTACTCAGTGTTTACTCCTTCTATTAGGGCTGACAAAGAAATAGACGATACGACGAATCTCAAAGGCGAATATACGGATCTCCACAACGCTTCTTTCTGGAAACGACGAACGTGTTTCCGTCTCTTCTGCTTCTCAGAACGTAGACATGCCACTTGGCTCTCCATCCTACTGTTGACCGGTTGTCCTGCCAACCGAAGACACGCCGAAGCCACAGCTCAGGCGTGCGTAGGTTGGTTGGGGAGGAGGGATTCGAACCCCCGAATGGCGGCTCCAAAGGCCGCTGCCTTACCACTTGGCGACTCCCCAATGGCTTCCCCTATTTTAGCAGAATCTTCCTTCCGAAGGTATTCGATGTTACTGCGGCATCCTCTATCCTCTCTACATGAAGAAACTCCGTTTCCATCCCGTTGTTGCAGGAATACTCCAAGCCCTAGGCATCCTCCTCTACATCGTCCTGTTCGCATTCGTCGGAGTTCCGCTCATAGATAATGTAGAACACACTCCCGTCATGAGCATGATGGCTCCTGTCTTCTTTCTTTTTACATTCAGCTTCTCTGCTCTTCTTTGCGCAGCAATTACAGGGACGTTCCCCGCAGTGCTGCTCTTCCAGAAGCGGTACCGGGATGCCGCAATTGTCATCATCTCCATGATCATCATGATGGCACTCCTGCTCGCCCTTCTGCTCACCGCTCTCCTCATGAGCCGCATGCTCATCCGATGAAGAAGATGAACGTTATCCTTGCCGTAGGTAGAGTCCCACAGACCCGCAGCACCAGGATGGACGCATAGTTCAATAATATCGTGATGGTGAGTGCCAAATAACAGACGTCATTCGGCCTTTTCCATGCCACCGTGTTCCTCATCTTTCCATTCCAGCTTCTCCTTGATGGACTGTATCGTTTCCCCGGTCTTCTGTTCGATCATCCCGAAAAAGCTCTGCATGTCCCCCTTCGCCTCCATGAAGTCGTCATCCGTCAGTTCTCCCCACAGGGACTTCGCTTTTCCCACCATCCGGTCCCACTGACCCTCGTCCACCGCCTTCTGTGCCTGTTCGTCCATGATGTCCTTCCGTTCGTCAGCCATAGCGCATTGGGGTAAGAAGTTGCGCATACCATGACGCTTGGAAGGCGGGAGACTTACCGCGAAGCGTTCCGAAGGAAGGAGATGTATGCCATACTGCATCCATGCTTGATGCCGCCGCTTCGTTCGTCGTGACCACAGTCGGTATCCCGCTGGAGAGCCACTTGGGCGCAGCCATCCATTTCTTCATCGCGGATATTTTGAAGATTTTCCTGCTGCTCATCGCCATCGTCTTCACGGTATCCGTCCTCCGTACGTTCCTCCCCCCGGAGCGCATCCGGCGCTTCCTCTCCGGCCGTCGCATGACGGGCCATCTCTTCGCTGGTCTCTTCGGCATCGTGACGCCTTTCTGCACGTGTTCCGCCATCCCGCTCTTCCTGGGCTTCCTGGAGGCCGGCGTGCCGCTCTCCGTCACATTCACCTTCCTCGTGGCTTCGCCGATGATCAATGAAGTGGCACTCGTCATGCTGTTGGGGCTGTTCGGTTGGCGCGTCACGCTCCTCTACATCGGGAGCGGCCTCCTCATCGCCATACTCGCGGGGCTTTTCCTGGGGTCGCTGAAAGCGGAGACGCTCCTCTTGCCCCTCTCGCGAGAGGGCGTGGACAGGAAGTTCGCCCAGCAGTGGAATACGTGGGAGGACCGCCTCACGTACGCCCGCAATTACACGCTCATGATCTTCCGCCGCGTGTGGCTGTACATCGTCATCGGCGTCGGCATCGGGGCGGGCATTCACGGGTATGTGCCGCAGGACTTCTTGGCGAGCGTCGCGGGGGAGGGGAACCCCTTCGCCGTCATCGTCGCCGTTCTCATCGGCATCCCGCTCTACTCCAACGCCGCCGGCATCATGCCGCTGGTCTCCGTGCTCACGGAGAAGGGCGTTGCCATCGGCACCGTCCTCGCCTTTATGATGGCCGTCACCGGCCTCTCCCTGCCGGAATTCCTCATCCTCCGACGCGTGATGAAGCTCAAGCTGCTCTTCCTGTTCTTCGGGACGGTGGGCGCGGGGATCATCATCACCGGCTACCTGTTCAATGCCATTCTTTGAGCAACGAGCTCCGTGACACATGTCTTCACGACATGCGGCCGGAACTGAAGACCGCAAAACCGAGGAAGAGGGCCGTGAAACCTACGACCATCACGGCGGGCGCAAGGGCGGAGAGCCAGTTGATGCGTCCGGGACGGAAGAAGCGTATGAGGAGAGAATTGGTGACCACGGATACGGAACTGAATGCCATGGCCAACCCCGCCAGTTCCGGCCGGAGAACCAAGCCGAGGAGGGGATAGAGGGCGCGAGCCGCTATGGGGATGCCGATCACGTTGTAAAAGAGGGCGAAGAACATATTCTGTTTGATCTTTCCCATGGTCTCGCGAGAGAGCCTGATGGCGGTGATCACATCGCGCAGGTCGTTCCGTATGATGACGATACCGCCCGTCTCCATGGCCACATCCGTCCCCGAACCCATGGCGATGCCCAGTTCCGCCTGCGCCAGCGCGGGGGCGTCGTTGATGCCGTCGCCGACCATGGCAACACTATGCCCCGCTTCCTGCAGTTTCTTCACTGCCTGCGCCTTGTCTGCGGGCAACACTTCCGCAAGCACGTTCTCCATCCCGATTTGTCCCGCAATGGCGCGCGCCGTCCTCTCGTTGTCACCCGTGATCATGTACGTGGCGATCTTCATGCGCCGCAATCGGTCCACCGCCTCCTTCGTTGTTTCTTTAAGGGTATCGGCGACGGCGACGATACCGAGCACCGCCTCCTTCGTCGCCAAGACCATCGCCGTCTTCCCCTGTTCCTCCAGCTCCTGCAGCGTCTTCTCCAGCGTTTCGGTCAACGCTGCCGCACCTTTCCCGACCATCATCCGGTTTCCGAAGAAGTACGTGACACCGACGATCTGCGCCTGAATCCCTTGCCCCGGAACGGCAGTGAACTCCGTCACATCCCGCAGCGCGATGCCTTTCCCCTGCGCATACGCGTAAATGGCTTCCGCCAGAGGATGTTCGGAGGAACGCTCCAGGCTGGCTGCGATTGTGAGGACCTCGTCTGTCCCCATCGCTCCCGCGGCCACCACGTCCGTGACTTCCGGCTTCCCCTTGGTGAGCGTCCCCGTCTTGTCGAAGACGATCGCCGTGATCTTGTCCGCCGCTTCCAGCGGTTCCCCGCCCTTGATGAGGATGCCCTGCTGTGCGCCCTTCCCCGTGCCAACCATGATGGCCGTGGGCGTGGCGAGACCCAATGCGCACGGGCAGGCGATCACGATCACCGCCGTAAAGGCCATGAGCGCGAAGCTGAGGGAAGACCCCAGCGCGAACCAGACGGCGAACGTGAGGATGGCGATGATGATGACCGCGGGAACGAACCAGGCTGCAATGCGGTCCGCAAAAGCCTGGATGGGCGCGCGCGAACCCTGCGCTTCCTCCACAAGGCGGATGATCTGCGCGAGCATGGTATCCGCGCCCACTTTCTCCGCCCGGTATTCAAACCCACCGTTCTTGTTGAGCGTTGCGCCGATGACGCGGTCGCCGGGGTTCTTCTCCACGGGGATGCTCTCCCCCGTGAGCAGTGATTCATCCACGGACGACCTACCCTTCACGATCGTCCCGTCCACGGGGACCGTTTCGCCGGGTCGCACGACGATAGTATCCCCCGCGACCACTTCCTCCACGGGGATGTCGAGTGTCTTCCCACCGCGCACCACGCGTGCACTCCTCGCTTGCAGGTTCATGAGCTTGCGGATGGCGTCGGATACCTGCCCTTTCGCCTTCGCTTCCAGCCACTTGCCGAGAATGACGAAGGTGATGAGGAATGCTGCCGTTTCGAAGTAGAGTTCCGGGATCTTATCGCCACCCTGGCCGAGCACCGATCCCATCCTTGCGACGTAGAGGAAGAAGTTGACTGCGCTGTAAACGAATGCGGTTGAGGTCCCTATGGCAATCAGGCTGTCCATATTGAATGTCTTCATCTTGAGGCTGGACCACATGCCCTTGTAGAAACCCGCGCCTATGATGAATTGGACCGGCGTCGTGAGAAGCAGGGATGCGATCCCTACATAAGGAAAGAGGAACGAACCTCCGGGGAGGGATGGAAAGAAATCCAACATCATGAAGTAGAGCATCGGGATGCTGAAAACCGCGCCAACGATGAGCCTGTCGCGGTATCCGCGGATCTCCGCCTCGCGCTTCTTCCGTTCGTAATCCCTGTCCTTCTCGTCCACGAGTACGGCTGCATAACCCGCTTTCTTCACGGCGAGGAGAAGGTCCTCCACATGCACCGCGGACGTGTCGAAGAGGATGGATGCCTTTTCGGCTGCAAAGTTGACGTTCGCCTGTTGCACACCCGGTGTTTTCTTCAAGCCTCTCTCGATGAGCAGGGCGCAGGACGCGCAGTGCATGCCGGAGAGCGAAAGGGATACGCGTTCCATGGGGATGAAAAGAAAGGACACTGCCAGAATAGTGTCGAGATCCTGCGTAGTCAATGCACCTGGGGGGGTGGTCATAAACCCGAACAGGTTTTACGATCCTTACTCAATACTCTTCGTCAGGCCTCACAGGTTATCGGCGCTCACTTGTTCGCCAGCTTCGACACCGTGAGGATCTCCTTGATCATTCTCTCTTTCTGTTGGCTATTGCGCGCCCTCATGGCATTGATGAAACAGCTGTCCAGGTGCCCTTCCATGAGTTTTGCGTGCACTCCCTTGAGCAAGCCGATGGAGGCGAGCGTCTGCTGCATGATGTCGATGCAGTACTCATCCTTCTGCACCATCCGTTCGACCACGGAGAGGAGCGTCCGTGCCTTGCGCAGCGCGATGAGCGTTTTCTTCTTCTGGGGATTCATGAAAGCGGGGGTGACGATCGTACCTAGGATACAGGTATAGGATCGGATCGGCAAGACGTAGGAAGGGCGGCCGCAGTTCAGCGGTTTCCGTACGCCCTTCCATTATCCCGTCAGGCGTTCGAGGCGACGGGATACACCGTGTATTCCTCCCCCAATCCCTGCACTTCGTCCTTCCAATGTTCGATGGTGAACGCATCGTCATGCTCCATCGTCACGCGCCGCGTCTCCAAATCCACTTCAATGTGCCGTATCTCCGGGAATGCGGACGTGACATCCTTCACGAGCGCCGCGCAGGACGCGCAATGCATGCCGGGGATGGAAACAGTGGTTTGCATGGATAACAAGGGGATTTACAACAACATGGAATCGATGACGGACTTGAAGCCCTCGTAGGACTGCGCTCCGCTGACAAACTGCGTCTCCTGCGTCTTGAGGTTCACCACGAAGGTCGCGGGTGTCCCTTGCACCCCTGCCGCAGACCCCGCGGCGCTCTCATCCTGGATTTCCTGCTTATACTTGCCGCTTTCGATGCATGCGGTGAACACCGCGCCGTCCACTCCCGCCGTTTGGGCCAGTTCCGGAAGCTTACCGAAGGCGTCTTGCTGCGTCATGACGGCGTTCGTGAACGTCCAGAATGAGTCGTTCCCGCCGAGCTCCGCGACGCATTCCGACGCTTCCGCCGCAGGCAGCGCGTTGGGATGGATGCTCGTGAGCGGAAACTGGCGCAGTACCCACACGACTTTACCGCCGTAATCGGCTTCAAGCTGCTCCAGCGTGGGATGTGCGCTTCTGCAGTAGGGACATTCGTAGTCCGTGTATTCCACAAGGGCGATGTCGGCGTCCGTATTCCCTTTGAAGTGGTCCTTTGTAAAGTCCACTGCCGGCATATCTTCATACCGGGGTGGGGACGATTGCTGATCCTCCTGCACGGACGGAACCCCGTTCGGATCGAGTGCGAGGCTTCCCGTCACCTGTGTCCAATTCCCGATGGTGTAACCGACGATGACGCCGATGAGCCCCAGGGAGACGGGAAACCAGATGTTGGAGGAATGCTTGGAGGACGCGCTCTTGGGGGAAGGGTCTTTTGAGGATGACGATGATTTCTGCCATTGCACTGCGTTCATGGTGGGAAATGAATGAAGTAAAAAGTGAAATAGACGATGGAACATCTTAGATGACGGTAAAGGTACCGCGTACCATCCCCATGGAACAGCTAAAAGGCAGCTTTCCCGTTTTCGTTGCGGTGAATTCAATCACATTCTCGCCGCGTTCGAGCACACGGAAGACGTCGAGTGAGGGGATGACGATGGCGCTGGTGCAACCCGAGGCGCCCGTCCCGTCCACCACCCAGCGGACGGGCACGCCCGCTTTGATGGTGAGCGTGTCCGGTTGGTACCGGTAGCTCTGGACGGCCATGCGCACTTCCTGTTTTCCGTCCTTCTCCACGGCAAAAGCCGCCGCGCCGGATTGCCCCGGGAAGAACATGCCTCCCAGGTCGATGCCGTTGAGCGCGAGCGCGTTGTTTCCGTTGTAGAGCGCGAGGACGAGGACGAGCGTCCCCGCGAAGCGCAGGAACAGTCGCCGCCCCGTTCCCTTGGCCGTGGAACTTACGGCGCTGATGCCGAGCAGGGAGGGGAGCGTGCCCAGCGCGAAGACGAACATGGTGAGTGCCCCGGTTACAACGTTTCCGGAAGCGAGCGCTACGAGCTGCAGCGACTGCGTGAACCCGCAGGGCAGGAAGAACGTGAGTGCGCCCAGCGCGAAGGGGGCGAGCGGATGGGAGTGCTCCGCCAGTCCGGCGATCCAATGGGAGAGGCGCTTTGGCGGCCTTATGAACGATTGCTTGGGAAGCAAACCCAGCATGGAAAGGGCGAGCCACAGCATGATGAATGCCACCGCAAGATTCATGACGCCCGTCATCCGCGCGCTGATGGTGATGGATTGCCCGATGAGGCCCACCACGCCGCCGAGTACGAAGTAGGATGCGAGGCGGCCGATGTTGAACCGGAGGAGGGGCTGGAACTTCTGCCACGCCGTCTGCGACCGGTTCGCCTCGTTGTACTTCCCCGCGATGGCGAGGAGCAGGCCTCCCGTCACCGCCAGGCAACTGGACGTGCCGGCGACGAGGCCGATGAGCAGCACACCGCCCAAGCCCACGGCGCCGCCGGTGGTATCCGGCAGGAGGGACGTGAGATCGAACGCTTGCAGGAGTTTCCACAGCGCGAAGAGAATGACGAGCGATGCGCCGATTTCCTTCCATTTCGTCTTGTCCGCTTCCACGGGAAGGGCGTCTGACGAATCGGCATCCGCTATGCGGTATCCCGCCGCACGTATGGTCTCTTCGATCCGCTCAGGGGAAGGGGGATGCGCCGCATCCGCGCTGAGCGCGGCTTTGCCCGTCCTGTGGTTCACCGATACGCCGGTGATGCCCGGAAGCGCTTTGAGTTTCCGCTCCAGGAGAAGCTCGCAACTGGCGCAGTGCATACCTACGATGCGGAAGTGCGCAGTGACGACGTCCTGTTGATGATTCTTTGACATGGGAAAAGGGGAACGCAAATAGAGTCCCCGCATCGGCGTGCGCCGCGCAGGGATACAGAGTCCCCTCTACTGACGCATGACGACCGTCATGATGGGCCACAGGATTCCGCGTTCCACCACGGGTTGCACGAACGGCCGCGGACCGGTGATGAGCAGTGCCTGGGTAATGAGCGTGTCGATGAAGCCCGTGGTGTCCGGTTCGGGGACACTCAAGGGTGCGAGGAATGATGCCCTCCCGTCCTGCGCCCCACCCCTCACACATTGTCCTTCCGTACAATCCGGCTCGTCCGATTCCATCGCGTTCTCCCCGGCATCGGGTTCCAAACAAACGTTCTCCGTACAGCTGTCAGTAGATCGCACGGCATGATGCACTTGCGCCGCGTGCTCCATCATGGGGGGGGAGCCCGTTGCAGGACCGGCCGCAAAGCTGGCGTCCATCAGACAGACGTTGCCCAGCAACACGGAGAGGCCGAAGAGGGAGACGAGGGCTTTCTTCATGTGAGCGCACAGTATACGAATCTTCCGATCCTTGTTCAATTCTTTAACGGATTAACCCTCCGCCTGCAGGAAGGGTGAGGGAGGTGCATATTCCCTTGCTCCGGCCTGCTGTTTTCCCTAGACTCATTCGGCATTTCTCCTTCTTTTACCATGTACGCAATCGTAGACATCGCCGGGTTCCAGGAAAAAGTGGAGAAGGGTATGAAACTCAAGGTGCCTCTGCTGAAGGGCGACACGGGTGCCTCTGTCACGTTCGAGAAGGTCCTTCTCATAGCCGATGGCGACGCCATTACGCTGGGAACGCCCTTCGTGGAAGGCGCAACGATCGGCGCGAAGATCCTGAGTGTCGGGAAGGGAGAGAAAGTCCGCGTGCAGAAGGCGCACCGCCGCAAGCGCTACCGCCGTGTGTATGGCCACAGGCAGGATTTTACGGAGATTGAGGTAACGGTGATCACGACGAAATAATGTGAAATTGGAAATGCAAAATGTTAAATGATGCGGGTATCACTTGTCACCGTTTTTTTCATTTTGCATTTCACATTTCTCATTTTGCATTCCCCTGTGCGATAGTGCTCTCCCTCAACTTTCGTATCTCCATCAGCGTCATCCCCATGTTCTGCATGCACGCAATGGTTTCCCCGAGCCTCTCGCCCGAACGCATCAGGTGGTTGAGGTAGCTCTTCTTGTATGTGCGGGAGAAGGGGGAAGGGGAGTGGGGATCGATGGGGGAATGGTCGTGCACGAATTTGTTGTTGAGGATACGGATCGTCGAGCCGTCAGAAAGGTAGATGGTGCCGTGCCGCGCTTCGCGCATGGGCAGTACGGAATCGAACATATCGATCCCTTTGGAAACCGCCGTCACCATTTGGCTGATCCTCCCCACGCCCATCAGGTACCGCGGCTTGTCCTTGGGGAGCAGGGGGCACACGTCATCGAGGACGCCGAACATTTCGTCCTCCTCCTCACCAACGGCCAGCCCACCGATGGCGTACCCGTCGAAGCCGATGGCGATGAGCTCTTCCGCGCATTTTTTGCGAAGGTCACGGTGCAGGCCTCCTTGGACAATGGCGAAGAGTAATGGGGTGGATGCAGAGGATTCAGAGGAATCAGAAGAGTCAGAGGAATGGCAGCTATTCTCTTCGGAAACAGAACGGTGATTGTTCCTCTGCTTCTTCTGCATCTTCTGCATCTTCTGATTCCTCCACCGCTCATGAACACGTTTACACTCAGCCGCCCACTTGATCGTCCGCTCAACCGCCGCTTCGATCTCCGCACGGGGCGCTTTGGACGGCGGACACTGGTCGAAACACATGATGATGTCCGAACCCAGCCTGTGCTGGATCTCCATCGCTTCTTCGGGGCCGAGGAAGAGGGGGGCGCCGTCGAGGTGCGATTGAAAGGAAACACCTTCATCCGTCACCTTCCGCAATGCCTCAAGGGAGAAGACCTGGAAGCCTCCCGAATCCGTGAGGATCGGCTTCTCCCAATTGATGAACGCATGGAGCCCTCCGGCATCTGCCACAACGTCCTCCCCGGGGCGGATGTGAAGGTGGTACGTGTTGCAGAGGAGAACCTCCGCCCCCAGCGCAAGCAGGTCCTCATGCGTCAATCCCTTCATGGCCCCCGCCGTCCCCACCGGCATGAAGAACGGCGTTTCCAGCACACCATGCGCCGTTATCAACCTGCCGCGCCTCCCTTCGGCGTTCGCCGTAACCAACGTGAACATGGCCGTATCGTATCATGTTCATTCCGTATCGATGTACCGAAACAATTCGATATCAATCACCGGCGTAAATCCTTCGGCATCCATCGTTCCCGATGCGCCGTCCTTCATCGCATATCTGCATAACTTCGCACGCACACGCTGTTGCTGCTGGCTGATCGGTCTTGTGAGGATCGTCTGCACGAGTCTGTACGCCTCGTGGACTCTCATCGGCATGATCCTCCGCTCCTGTGCATCCGTCAGGATCTTCTTATCCTTGTCGCAGGTTCCGTCGTTCCGGTAATGGTCACACTTCTCCCCGTCCTGCGCGCAGAACGCGCGGATGTCCGCCTTCGTAATGGAATGTTCGTTCGTAAACATGGGAGAGCGAATGATGAAGAGTAGGTCTGGGATACTTCCGTATGATCTTCCGTATGCCGTACGACTGTCATTGTACCTCTCATGAAACATGAAACCATGGTTACCCTGCATCCGCGGCATCTGCTTGATCGGCGCAAAATCCGCACTCGGAAAGACTGCCTCTTACACCGTTGACGATTGAGAAGATGCAAATGCCATTGTCGACACTCCTCTGCTGGAGAGTCCAACCCAAATGAATGGCCGTACGATTACGATCGACATGTTCGACGAACAGGCTTGTCTGGGCCTCACCCAGACTCTTCGTGAACGCTTTTCGCATTGCTGCGAGAAGATCTTCCAATTTCATCAATTCCTGAAAGAGCTGTCCCGTCCTTTTTTCCGCCCTCTTGAACCTGTCCACCGTGCATGTCCCGTCTGCTTTCACTCTATCGCATCGTGATCCGGGACGGTCACAGAATTTTTGAATATCCTCCGGAGAGGGCGGATGTCCGTACATGCATGATCAATACGACCGAATGCATCTCCTGTCAATGCGTCAGTGCACTCATTTCTGGGTGATTTTCGCAATGATCTTGTCAATCAACCCGTACTCCAAAGCCTCCTGCGCGCTCATGAACTTGTCGCGCTCGGTATCCACTTTCACCTGCTCGATCTTCTTCCCCGAGTGCTGCGCAATGAGGTCATTGAGGAGGTTCTTCGTGTTGATGATGTGTTCGGCGTGGATGGCGATGTCCGTCGCCTGCCCTTCCGTGCCCCCGAGCGGTTGGTGGATCATGATCTCCGCATGCGGGAGCGCGAAGCGCTTTCCCTTGGAGCCGCCCATGAGGATCACGGCGCCGCCGGACGCGGCCATGCCGAGACAGACCGTGGAAATATCCGGCTGCACGTACTGCATGGTGTCGTACATGGCGAGGGTGGAGGTGACCTGCCCGCCCGGGGAATTGACGTAGAGGATGATGTCCTTCTTGGGATCCTGCTTCTCCAGGAAGAGGAGCTGCGCGATGATGGCGTTGGCCACATCGTCGTTGATGGGCGTTCCGAGGAACACCACGCGGTCCTCCAGAAGGCGCGAGTAGATGTCGTACACGCGCTCGCCGAACTGCGTCTTCTCTATGACCGTAGGGACAATGAAGTTTTCAAGGGAATAACCTGACCTGGCGAGTTTCGAAGCGACAAACTGGATTTGGGGATGCATGGGGCGGGAATGAAGAATTAAGAATAGAGAATTATGAATGATGGAAAAGCGAAAACCTTCAGGAATATGATACTACTTTTAGGCTTCAGGGCATAGTGTTCATCGCCTTTTGAATGTGGTCTAATGGAGGTGATGTCATCTTTGATTGACCTTCACGTCCGCGCAGAAACCCTGCGGCACTTGAGCCTCTCGGAACGGCCACTGATCGTCATTCTCGGCCCTACGGCCGGGAACAAGACGTCGTTCGCGGTGGATCTTGCGCAGGTGATTACGACAGCGCCGGCTTTTGAAAAAGGGGAGTGGAAAGGGGCGGAAATCATCAACGCCGATTCGCGGCAATTGTACAAGCACCTGGATATCGGGACGGCGAAGACGATGGCGGAAGAGATGCAAGGCATCCCGCACCACTTGATAGATGTTCTGGACCCGAAGGATCAACTCACCGCCGCGTGGTACAAGGCGCGCGCGCAAAAGACCATCGCGGAGATTGTGGGGAGGAAGAACGTTCCGCTCCTCGTGGGCGGCTCCATGTTGTACATCAGCGCCGTGGTGGATGACCTGCAGTTCGTTGCACCCGCGGCTCCCTCCATTCGACGTGCCAGGGAAGAAGAGTACGAACGCGACAATGGCGCATCTCTCTACAAGAGAATCGAAGAGGAGGATCCCGCCACGGCAAAGTCCTTCCACCGCCGCAACAAGCCGTACGTGATCCGCGCGGCGGAACTGTTGGCCTCGGGGAAGAAGCCGTCCGCCGTGAAGAAGAAGGGGATGTCTCCGTACAATCTTCTCATGTACGGGATGGAATGGGACCGCGACGCACTCAACGCGCGCATCAGGGCACGGACGAAACTGATGCTGGAACGCGGGTGGATTGAGGAAGTGGAAGGGCTCCTGGACCGCGGATGTCTTCCCGCCGACCCCGGGATGAAGAGCGAAGGCTACCGTGAGATCATGGCGTACTTGCGGGGGGAGATGGAGAAGGACGAGCTGGAAGAACTGATCGTGACGCGCACGCGCCAGTACGCAAAAAGGCAGATGACGTGGTGGGGGAAGGATCAGAGGATTCGGTGGATTCGTCATTGATGCCTTTTTGCCGTATTTCGTATGAAATAGTACGTATTACGTATGAAAGAAGACGCATCCCATACGGTATACGTGATACGTAATACGTCATACGACTGATTCTAGAATTTCAGTATATCTCCATACTTCTCCTCCAGCCTCGCCTTCATCTGCCACAACTCCTCCACCATCTGCTCCAGCTGCGGGCTTGAATCCGGCGTCTGCTTGGAGAGATAGAAGTCCGCGATGTGGCGAAGCAGAGAGGCGATGTTCACCATCTGGAAATCCACCTGCTCCCGGTCTTCCTGCTTGAGCGTATCGTAGGCGCCGGGGTTGTAGAGCGTGCTGATTTCGAAGACGTTGATCTCGCCCTCGGTGATCATCCGCGAAACAGTCTTCACGAAGTCCGTGTGCTCATCGCCCATGCGTCCGGCAGGAGCTTTTCCCGCTTTCTTCTGCTTGTCTTCCGGGAGGTCCTTATGTTCGTCGTAGAGGGAAGCTAAATCTGCCATAACCCCATTCTACCATTCCCGAACCTCCATTCCGTATCCTTCCTGTTCATTTCTCTCCCTTCCCGTTCCAGACAGTCCAAGCACGCCTGTTCCACTGCAGAAACGCTGAGTTCCATTGAACTGGCTATTTTGTAGCTATGTTGTGCTATATATGGTGTGCCCTATCCTTCGGTCACGGTAAGGCTTCCCTTGAGCGCGCCGTCGCTTTTGTCGCCATAGGACCAAACGCCGGGCAAGGAGAAGGGGAAGCACCACATGCCACCGGGTTGCAGAGCGCCCTCCGGGCTGAACGCAAAGGAGGAAACGGAAGGGTCTGCGGAGGGGAAGTGCTCTTTGGAATCTTTGTTCAGCCAGCAAACACTGGTGTTCTTGGGCACCACGGCCTTCGCGGGGAAGAAGCCGTTCTCCCAGATTTCGATGGTATAGGACTTGGGGGGTCGGTCGCTCGCAGGAGCCGAAGCTTTCTGCGGCAGGCGCAGGAGGATCACGGTTACAACGAGAAGGGTGAATCCGGACACGATCAATGTGGTCCTGGAGGGTGGGTGAATATTCATGGGAATAGTATACGGGAGAGGGGAAGGGTACGCCCGCCCGTTGTATACTCCCATCGTCACATCATGCCGCCACTGCAGCTTTCCACCCCGCTCTCGGCCGTCCTCCGCACCACCAAGGATCACATCAAGGCCTTGGAGGGGATGGGTTTGCTCACAGTGGAAGACCTCCTCCTGTACCTTCCGCGCGCCCATGAGGACCTGAGCCGCATGGAGACCATCACCGGTGCGCCGCTCGACCAAAAGGTGACGATCCGCGGCACGGTGGACCACATCAAGCTGGTGCGTATCCGCGGAGGGAAGCAGATGGTGACGGCGAAGTTCATGGATACGGACGGGACCCTGGCGGACGTCGTATGGTTCAACCAGCCGCACATCAAGCGCATGCTGGAGGAAGGCGCGGACGTGGTGCTCACGGGCAAGCTCGCCATCCGCGGTTCGAAGGTGGTGTTCCAGAGCCCGCAGTTTGAGAAGGAAGGGGCGAAACCGCTCGTGCACAGCGGCCGTCTCGTACCCATCTACCCCCAGCACGATTTTATCAACACCAAGTGGCTGCGGGAGAAGATGATGCTGGTGAAGGACGCCATTGAACGGATTCCGGAGACGCTGCCACCAGACGTGGTACGGGAGGAGAAGCTGGTACCGCGCAAGGAGATGGTTCGTTCCCTTCACTTCCCGCAAACGCCGGAACAAGTGGAACAGGCGATGGAACGTTTTGCATTCGAGCAGATGTACGAGATGCAACGACAGGCACTGGAGAGGAAGAAGGCATGGCAGGGCGCCGTGCAGGACCGCCTGCGCACCCCCATGGACATCGAACTCATCCGGGCGCTCTTCGCCTCGCTCAAGTTTACGCCGACGGCGAGTCAGAAGATCGCCATCTACGAAATCCTGCGGGACATGGAGAAGGACGTGCCCATGTCGCGCCTGCTGGAAGGAGACGTTGGGTCGGGGAAAACGCTCGTGGCCGTCTGCGTGATAGCCAATGCCGTGCGCCACGGCGGCCAATGCGCGCTCATGGTCCCCACCGAAGTGCTGGCGCGCCAGCACGCGGAAGGCATCTCCCGCCTCCTCCTCAACTTCCACTCGTTCCTGCAAACGCAAGCCGCGTACCCCAAGGACCGCTTCCGCCTCCCCACGGTCACGCTCCTCACGGGTTCCACGCCGCGCGCGGAAGCGGATGCGATGAAGAGGGGATTGGCCTCCGGCCTGGTGGACATCGTCATCGGCACGCACGCGCTCATCGAGGAGACGGTGCGGTTCAAGGACCTGCGGCTCGTGATCGTGGATGAGCAGCACCGCTTCGGCGTGGTGCAGCGCGAGCGACTGCGGGAGAAGGGGAGCCCGCACTTCCTCTCCATGACCGCCACGCCCATTCCCCGCACGCTCGCCCTCACGGCCTACGGTGACCACGACCTTTCCGTGCTTCTGGAGAAGCCGGGACGCCGCCAGCCGATCCATACCAAGGTGGTGGCGCCGAGCGACCGCCACGTGATAGAGAAGTTCATCGACCACGAGATCGACGAGGGGAGGCAGGCGTTCGTCATCTGCCCCCTCATCACCGAGAGCGAGGAGCTGGACGACGTACGCAACGTGGAGCAGGAATCGAAGCGGTTGCGCGAGGCCTTCCCCCGCCGACGCATCAGCATGCTCCACGGCAAGCTGTCGCCGCAGGAGAAACAGTCGATCATGAAGGACTTCCGGGACAAGAAATCCGACATCCTCGTTTCCACGTCCGTCATCGAAGTGGGGATCGACGTCCCCAACGCCACCATCATCCTCATCGAAGGCGCGGAACGCTTCGGCCTTTCGCAGCTGCACCAGTTGCGGGGGCGCGTGGGGCGCGGCGATCACAAGAGCCACTGCTTCCTGTTCACCACGCAACAGACGCAGGCGCACTCCCCCCGCCTGAAGGCGATGGAGAAGTACGACTCCGGCTTCATGCTGGCGGAGATGGACCTGCGTCTCCGCGGCCCCGGCGAGATCTTCGGCACGCGCCAGAGCGGCATCCCGGAATCCTTCCTGCAGAACCTCCTCAAACCGGAACTGATCGCCCGCGCCCGCCGCGCGGTGGAGAAGGCCTTGTTCGAGTCGGAACAGCCGCCGGTTCGTCCCGCCCTTTAAAGAAGTATGAATGTAGAATCAAGAATTAAGAATCATGATTCATGAGAACGTGTTTTCCTGATTCTTAACTCATAATTCTTGATTCTCATCCGGTCTAAGTTGACTTCACCCGCGGCGTCCCTACCATACCCGCGTGCTAGTCATCTTCCTCCTCGCAGTCATGGCTATGGCAATGATGATGCGCCCCTCCTGCGAGGCGGCCGTGAGTCAGTGCTAACTCTCCCGCTCACGGAACCCACCCTCGCAGAGACGCGGTGTTTTCTTTCTTATCCCTTTTCTCCCCTCCTTTATGGTCAATTTGCTTCCCGTTCAAGTCGATGCCGACTCGGAATCGTATGTCTTGGTGAACCAGCAGGAAATTCCCCGCGGTGTTTCCCTCAAGGTGAGACCGGACGGCCTCTATGCCGCGGAAGGCGATCGGCAAGCCATCGCTGAGCTTCTCCAGGACCGGACAACGATCACGTCGGCGGCAGTTCGGCGCAACGCTCCTGAAGCGTTTGCATCATGATCCGGGTACGGGTTTCAAACCCCCGCTGTACGGGCTCTCCTCGGCGGGGGTTTTCCTCTTGAATAATCACCTTTCATCCCTAAATCCCCGCTGGTACACTATTTTGGCCGTTTTCCCCATTCCCCATGGCGGACCAGACGAACCCTCCCCAGCCACCCCCCCCTCCCCGTCCCGGTGATTCCGTACCGGAAGGCGGGCTGGACCCCACCCAAGTGTTCTCCGCCCCTCCCGGACCGCCGGCACCTCCGGCCGGAGCTGCCGCCGTACAACCGCAAGGGCAAGGTTCCACCCCCCTTCCGCCTCCGCCCAAGGACACGAGCCCTCCACCCCCCCCTCCCGGCGTCCAAGCGACGAAGGAGATGGGATACGACGATGAGGACCTCAAGATCCTCGCGCAGGTGGGGAACTACCGCTTCGGCAGCGTCGCTACCGGCCTCACGAACGAGGGGGTCATTGTCCCCGCGCATGCGGAAACGAACTTCGACGAACAGAAGTTTCTCACGCTGCTCCGGGGAAGCATCTCCCTGACACGGGACGAGAAGTGGCGCATCATCCAAGCCATCCCCAAGTTGAGCCAGTTCCAGATCGACGAACTGCAGAAGATCCTTTCCGAGGAGAAGCAGAAGTTTTCCGAGCTCAGCCCCAAGCACCTCCTCCAGCTCATGAAACTGGAGCAGAAGCACACGGAAGATTGGAAGGACCTGATCTCCATCATGAAACAGAAGGACGTAAAAAAGGAGGAGGAGTCCCAGGTGGATGACATTCGGAAGCAATTAGGTCTGTGATCTGTCACTGACGCACCTTCACAGCCGCTCTACATTTACAAGCGCTGCTTGTGCCTCCAGCAAGACCGGATTGATCCTGCAGGGCAGAAGCTGGCTGACGTTTTGTGCCGCTGCTGCTATTCCAAAGCGAATTGACTCGATCAACGAGTGTCCTTCAGTAGCACCCCATGCGATGGTTGCTGCCAAAGCATCGCCGGAACCAATGGGATTCATCATATTGGCAACGGGTAGCGTCGAGAGACGGTACACACCTGTTAACGAACTTACCAAGACCGGATGAGACCCGTGCGTGACTACAACCCATTGTGCCCCACGTTCATTGAGCATTCGCATCGCTGCAAGTACATCATTTTCACTGTTCAAGTGATGACCGACGGTCATACCCAACTCATCGCGATTCGGTTTAACAACAAATGGCTTGGAGCCGAGAGCTTCGAGAAGCTCAGGCCCCCTACAATCCAAGACCAGGGGGCATCGAGTGTTCATAGCCAGATCACGATAGAATGTCTTGGTTGTTCCCTCCGGAAGAGAACCTGACAGAACAATGATTTTCGCTTTCTGCGCTTCTTCGAAATAGGCAGATCGAAATGCCTCGACTTCAAACGGTAATAATGGATAGGCATTCTCAACCACCTCTGTGGTCACTCCGGATTTACGATCCAAAATGGTCGTACAGACGCGAGTAGGGGATTTCGTCGGAATAAGACGATGAGGAACCTCAAGTACATCCAGTTCCTTCTGTATGGCATTTGCCGCCACTCCTCCAATCGGAGCAAGCAGCAGAACAGAGCCGCCTAAATGTTGTATGGCTATGCCAACATTGCACACCTTTGCTGAAGCGCACCAAAGAACCTGCTGAGCGCGGTTTACCTCGCCTGGCTGAAAATCATCCAAGACACAGATCTGCTGCCATGAGGGGGTAAGTCCAGCTGCAAGAATCATAAAAAGAAGCGCTTCATGTCATCTTATATTCATCGAAAATAACAGGATACCTATCAACCCCAATAAGGTCAGAAGGATACCAAAGAGGTTCTTTCCGCGCACCGCACGATGCAGAGACGTGAGCAGGAGAAAGAGGAAAAGGACCGCGGAGATCTGCGCCACGAGCGCGGAGCCGATGAAATCATCCAAGAGCGACAGACGGAAGGGGAGGGGACGCGTCACTTGGTACCCCGCGAGCGCGTAGATCATAAAGTACCAGGCCAACAGCCACCCCGCGTACAAGCGCAAGGTGTCCAGCAGGGGCGCGTATCGCACGGCGGAAGACGTCGGCGCCTCCGTGAGGATTTCCTGCAACCGCTCCGGGCCTTTATCATCCTTCTCATCCTGCGTCACGAGCCAGGATGCTTTCTTCGCCCCTTCCTTCGCGCCGGAAGGGGGAACGGGGGGGACGGCTGTGGCATCTCCATCACTGCCCATACAAGCGAGGAGAAAGAATTATTCCGTGGGAACTTCGTACGTCGTAAGGTTCTCGGTGATGTATCGGACGGATGAGCGCAGCGACGACGGCGCGGTGATCCGGAAGTGCCGGCCGTTCGTCCAGGCGCGGTACCCCACGACGCCGCCATCAGCGTCCTGCACGGCGCCGTCCGTACCTCCGGACGGCAGGGGGCCGCTCTCAAAGTCCAGCGCTATGACACCTTCCCCCATATTCTCGATCTCCTGCGTGCTCAGCTCCACGTGCCAGAGCGACGCATCCGTAGCCCCGAAGGATTTGTACCACCAGTTCTTGTACACCGGGATGCAGAAGCCGATGTGCGTGGAGCAATATTTCTGTGTCCACAAGCCCGCGTCCGTTCCCGCTTTCGCCATCGTCTTCTCCTGGTCCGAAAGGGAAGAGGCGGAAGAGGCGCTGCTCTGTTGGACGGCGACCGACGCCGCGCTGCTCGAAACGACGCTGCGGACGGAAGACGATGCAGGTATGGGTTCGGATGATACTTGCGAAGAAGATTCTTGGGAGGAAGAGCTCTCGCTTTCCGACGATGAGGATGAGGCATCCGAGAGGATGGTCTCCATGTAGGAGACGCGCATCATGTCCGCATCGCCTTCCACCGTTGACCGCACCACACCTTTCGCGCGCACTTCCTGATCCACATACTCATCCAGGTCCACCGTGTCGCTGCGCAGGTAGAGGTAGAGCCCCTCTCCCAGCGCGAGCCGGTGCGTGGCTTCCTCGAGGGAAGATCCCGCGGGAAGCGCCTGGACCGTCCCCTGGTACGTCACTTCCTCCGCCGGCATGAGTTCCAACACCTCCTCCGAAGAAGAGGCACCGTCTCCCTCCGGGAAAACGGACGATTGGAAGGGGGACTGGCAGGCTGTGAGGAGCAAGGTGAGGGTGAGCAGTCCGGTTGCGGCGGCAGTGGAGCGTCTCATAGTAATAGGGAGGGAAGGTTACTGTGCCAATACGGTATCGATAGCTGTCTTGAACGCATCGATCGGCTGCGCGCCCACGATGACGCTGGTCTTTTTGGTGCGGTTATCCAAGAGGATGTTCCCCGGCGTCCCGTTGATTCCTGCCAATGTTCCCGCCTGCATCTCGTCCTTCACGTCCTGCGCGTACTTCCCCTGTTCGATGCAATCGCGCATCTGCCCTTCATTCGCGCCGAGCTTGACACCCAGAGCCACGAGCTCATCCTTGGTCGCGGGTGCCGCCGTCGCCGCAGGATCGTACATTGCGTCTGTGAACGACCAGAAGGCGCTGTTCCCGGCAAGCTCCGCAACGCATTCCGACGCTTCCGCCTTTATTTGCGCCGTGGGATGGAAACTGAGGGGGAAGTGGCGGTACACCACGTTCACTTTCTCCCCGTACGCGTCCGTTATCTGCGCGAGCGTGGGATGGTGGCGCTTGGAATAGGGACAATCGAAATCCGAGTAGACGATGAGGCTGAGGGGCGCATTGGCATCGCCTCTGATGTGGTCCTTTGTCCCATCCACCGAAGGTGGCGGCTGGACGGGAGGAGCCACTTGTTCCGTCGGGTTTGGGACAGAGGGGTTCTCTGCAACCTGCGGTGCTTTCACGCCGGTAAATTGCGCTCCCATGTAACCGACGATGACGCCCAGGAGGCCGAGGGAGACGGAGAACCAGATGTTCTGCTGCCAGGAATGGGTGGAGGATGTGTTCATGGAAAATGTAGAAAAGGACGCAAAAGAAAGCGCATGCCGATGACCATCATACAAGATCGAACGGGTGTTTCATGGAATCCCATTTGACACTTCAGATGGGCGACAGCCCAATAGCCGATGTGGATATTCCTCACGTATTCCCCCCCTGCAGCTGCGCATACATCTCCTTCACGTACCGCGGGACCGATGAGTACCGGGATAGGATGACATTCGTCTGGAAGAACCCGTCCGCAAACGTGATCTTCTGGAGCCAACCGATCTCGTTGCTCCGGAGGGCCTTGCCGTTCACCTGCTGGAATGCGGCGCTGGACGTGGATTGGAAGAACGGACCCTCCAAAGCGACCATGCGGCCATCGGATTGCCCGTAGAGATTCACGTATGCATCGAAACCGCGGGAGTACGCCTGCAGCAGAAGGTAATGGCCGGTGTTGTTGATGAAGGTGAGGTCCTGCTGCTTGGGATAGATCGTCGCATCGATACCTACGCCGAACTTCATGTAGTAGGTGACGAACAGGCTGTGGTTCGCCCTCTGCATGATGGGGAGCCCCCAGTTGAGCGCGGCACGGTACACGGTAGTCGCCACTTGGCAAATCCCCCCGCCAGGCTGCGACACCAGGTCTTTGCCGTTCACGATGACCAACGCGTCCTGCCAGCCGCCGGGGACCTTCATGTCATTCACCGCTTTGTTGAAGGAGAACTCTTCACCGGGAGGCACGATGATATTGTCGATGAGTTCCGAGAGCCCTTTGCGCACGTTGGAGATGCGGCCGTACCCCGACCCGGCAAAGTCCGAACGGCCCGTCGTGAGGAATTGGAGGGGACCGAGGTCGAATGACGAAGCATTGACGATGCGTCCCGGAACGAAGCTGAGGGGAAGGAGAGCGGACGTTCCGCTCGTTTTCAGGAGAGCGATCAGCGTTTCCGCTGTCGCTTGCGCATCAAGCGCGTACCCCGCTTCCGCATCGCCGTCCACCACCGCGCGGTAGACGCCGTTCTCGAGTTTCACGTCCGTGAGCATGCTGTTCTTGGGCGTCGTGATGCCGGGCGGCGGGGTGAGGGTGAGGTAAGCGGCAATCTGTTCCTTGCTCAACGCAAAGCCGAATGTCCCCTCCGTCGCCTGCGCCTTCACCCATGACGGGTACCCGCCCACGGAAACGGTCCACGGCGGCACCTCATCTCCTTCCGTGTTCTGCCATTGTACCGTCACCGACTTCTTGAGCAGCGCAGCCCGTTCCCGCACCGCCTCTTGCAGCGCATCGAGATCATACGTCCTCCCGAACGCTTTCCGCAGCCTCTTCTGCAACCGGTACACCCTGCCTTCGTATGCAAGCGACGTGCCGGAATCCCCAGCCGCACCATGCGATGCATACTTCAGTGAGGACGATGGAAAGACGGCCGCGGTTGGGGAAAGGATGCCCTGCGTCCCGTACCAGGAGAGCAGTGTGATGGAGAAGACGCCAAAGAGGACGGAATGTGTACTTTTCCGCAGGAAGAAGCGTAGATATTTGTTTTTCTTCTTCGTCATTTAACATGTATTATACTAATTTGTGTTGATTTTGTCAACTACCCTTTTCCTGGCATGCCCCTTCCACAATGCGTACCGAAGCGGGGATCCGCAGCACTATACGGTGCTCATCCGCGGCATTCTCTCCCAGTTCCACCGTCCCGTCCGCAATGAATTCCCCCGTCACCACTTCCTCCAGTTCCACCGATCCTTTGATGTGGACGGCAAGCGCCTGTGCCATGGACAACATGAGCCCGGGAATGCCCCCGATCACCTTTGACCCCTCCCCCGAGGCGTCCCCGCGCGCATCATCCACGCTCCCCACGGGGAGGAGGAAAGAGGAGCGGAAACGGAACGACACTTCCCCGTTGGCGGAGGCAACGTCGATGAACACCGCCCTCCCGCCCGGTGCGGGTGTTTCCAGGAAGATCGTGAAGATGTCCTTGAGGAGCATGTCCAGGAGGATGCGGTCCGCCGTGAAGTGGTAGTGCGGCGCGTGGATGTGCCACGTGACGTCGGCCGGGGGATTGAGCGCCGTCCTCGTCCGGTCGAAGAGGTCCTTGACGCAGAGTTCCTGTACGGCCTTCTCCGCGCCCCTCTCCCCGATCCGCGCGAGGAGGAGCATGGATTCGAGTGCCGTGGTGAGCTTCTTCGTGTTCAGGTAGATGTGGTCGACCAAGTACCGCTGTTCTTTGGAAAGCACGCCGGTGCTCTCCTTCCTCAAGCGACCACACGCCCAGCGGATGGCCGTGAGGGGACTGCGCAGCCCGTGGCTCTCCAGAAAAAGAACCTTCATGATTTCCCCTGCCTGGTTTCGGAGCGCGCGGTTCTTCATAGGATGACCGTTCAGAGGTATTTCTGGATCTTCACCCACAGGTCCTCCTCATCCATGTCGCTTTTGATGAAGTAATCTCGCGCGCCCAACTTCATGCACTTTTCGTGGTCGAGGTAGTCGCTCAGGTTGGAGAGGATGACAACGGGGAACTTCATTTCCTTTTCCCGTATGTGGCTCAACACCGCGTAGCCGTCTCTCTTCGGCATGAGGAGGTCCAAGAGAACAAGTCGGGGAACAACGTGGTCAATGGCATCAATGGCCTCCTCGCCGTTCGCCGCTTCCTGCACCTCCACACCGTGCTCTTCCAAACTCAAGCGGATGGTTTCTCGAAGGAACGGGTCATCTTCCACGAGCAGTATGGACGACATACGGTAGGGGGGATGAGATCAATCCGGGCGCTGCAACGAAACGAAGGAAACAATATACCAATATCCGCTCACGTCCAATCTCTTTCGCACATTTCTTCTGCTTCCTTCGTCAACACAGACGACCCTTCCCCCATGCACCACCATGAAGTACGTCATCCGACTCCTGGCACTGTTCGCCGTGCTCATCCCGGTCATCGGTTGGACTGCGGCGCGCGCGCAAACGCTCTCCGGCAACAGCATCATCTTCGACACGCAGAATGAGGAGAGTTCTCTCTCCTCCTCTGCGGGGAACGCATCCTCGCCTGTGACGCACTTTGGCACCGACGGGAGCCCGTCGTCTTCCATCGCCTCCGAGAGTTTTTCCGCAATCCGGGAGTCATTCCCCGTAGGCGTTTCCCTCCGTCTCCTCGATTTTCCCATCACGAACCAATCCGTGGATATCCCCCTGCAGTCCTACGGTATCAGCGTGGAACGCCAGGACCGCGCCGCAACCGGAGGACCCCGCTCCTTCAGCGTGGTGATGCGCGAGAACCTCGCATCCCCGCGGTTGTTCCTGGCGGCCGCGGCGGGTGACCGCCTCGCCTCCGCCGTCATTTCGGTCCGCACGCAGAACGCCCCGCAGGAACTGCTGCGCTGGACGCTCTCCGGCGTCACGGTGCTCTCGTACGCTTCCGTGAGCGCAACGGGGGAGGCGATCCCTCTCGACACCCTCACGCTCGGTTTCGAGCGCATTACCTTCCAAGTGACGCCGCTCCTGCCCAACGGCGACACCGGACCAGCCATCCAGAGCGGATGGGACGTGAGGCGGCAGAGGCCGCTGTAGGCGCGATGTCACCAACGCGCCCTCTGCGCCAAGCCCAGTGCATATTCCGGGTACCACTGGCCCGCGGACGGCGCGCCGTTGCATGACCCGTCGGATCCGCCGGGACCCTTGACCCAGAGGACGGCATCCACGAGCGCATTGCCCGTGTTGACGGTGGGACGTTGTCCCAGAGCGCGGTCGGGGGGGTTGCACCACTGCCGGTCCGGCGCGGGACCTGCACCGTTGCGTCCCGCATCGTAGACAAAGTGCTTGCCGCCCGTCTTCTGTGAGAGCTCCGTTCCGTACCGCACCGTATCCGCGTCCGTCTCGAAGTTGGAGACGTTGAGGGAGAACCCTTCCGCCATGTCTATGCCCGCCTTCGTAAGGCGGGAAGCCATGTCGTCCGCACTCTTCCATGCCGCATGCCCCGCATCGATGTACACCGCCATGCCGGGTTTGGACTTAAGCGTCTGCACGGTCTCGCGCAGAAGCTGCATGCGCGTCTCGCGGTCCTGCTCGGAGAGGCAATCCATGCCCGCGAGAGCATCCGGCTCCACGAGCACGGCGGCCTTGCGTGAACCGATGCCCTCGGCAAATCCGCGCACCCACGCGCGGTACGCATCACCGCCGTTCGCCCCGCCGGCGGAATACCCGCCGCAGTCGCGCTGGGGGATGTTGTAGAGGACGAAGACGGGCAGCGCGCCCGCATTGATGGCGATATCGGCGAACTTCCGCGCATCACCCGCGATGTCGGGGTTCCAGTTCCCCATCCAGAACGTCTCCGGCTGCTGTGCGATTTTCAGGATGGTTTGTGCGTCTTGGGGACGGGAAGATTTCCATGCTTCTGCCTGCTTGGCAGCGTCATTCTGCGGATTGACGTAGAAACGCGCGCCGGTAAAGACGTTGTGCGGAGATGATGTCACCGCCGGTGCGGAGGACGCCGCGGCGGACGATGCGACCGAGGAGGGCTGTGACAGGGATGATAAAGACGATGAAGCTACGGAAGAGAGAGAAGGATATGGCGTTGCGGAAGCGGAAGGGAGCTTCCGGAACGAAGAGAGCCGCTGGAGGAGGGAAAGTGAAGAGCTGGACGATGCTTGCGATGAAGATGCGCCTGCCCCATCACCCGTGCGTATGTTCACGCTGCGTGTCGCCAGCACGTTCCCAGCAGCGTCCTTGGCGACGAAGGTGATGACGTACGGTCCACTCCCGCGCCAGGTCCATCCGGACAAATCCACCGTCGTCTCCTTGTGCGGGTACCCGTCCAGGGATGTCGGCATGGCATTCAAACGGTCGCCGTCCACCTGCCAGTAGGCAGTGTAGTTCCCGACATCCGCATCCTTGAGCATTACCTTGAACGGCTGGACGCCGTTGATGACCGCTCCATCCGCGGGCCACCATACGTCCAAAGACGGTGATGCGCCGACGGCTTGCGTCACCGGAAGAAGATTCGGCAGGGCGAGTTGCGTGACGATCACCAGGAGCGCCAGTATCGCAACCATGCGAGACCGACAGGTGTGTGCGGTGAATGTGAACGCACGCAGAACCGAACGAAAAGGCAGGGGTTGTTGCCTCATGGCAAGGTGGGGGAAAAAGACAGCCGACCCTAAGGGGATGGGAAGGCCGGGACAAGTGTTCCGGGGAAAGAATTGCGGGTTATCGTTTTTACCGTCTAGTACCACAATGAATGTTCTGCGCTTGCGTAAGGGTCGTTCCCAGGGTTTCGATCCGCAAACCCCCCAATTGACTTCTTCGTCTTTCCGTACGTTCTCCCCCTTGTGCCGGCGAAGAAATTTCCTCCTCATCTTCTGTAAGCGTGCGCGAAGAGGTGCGTCAAGAGAGGCAACGTCGCTTCCCACCCACCCACGCAGATGTCGAGACTCACGCAAGAACCCCCGCGCTCCTTGGACTTACCCCCGCACGGCGTCTCCGCAAACAGACGCGGGAGGACGTTGCAACAGGGGATGAAGAGGAAGGCGGACCACCACGGACATTCCTTCACATTCCTCAGCGTCATCATCCCGGTCTTCAACGAACGGGAGAACCTACCCGCGTTGTTCCGCCGGTTAGAACGCATGTTCTCCCATCTGCCCTACGGCACGGAATGCATCGTGGTGGATGACCGGTCAACGGACGGCAGCGCGGAGTTCCTGCGGCAACGCGCGTGGCCGTTCACGGTCCGCATATTGGAGAAGAAAGGGAAACAGGGGAAGCTGCAGTCACTCCGGGAAGGCATCGCCGCCGCGGAAGGCGGGATCATCGCCATGATCGATGCGGACCTGCAGTACCCGCCGGAGGAGATTCCCGCGCTCGTCAAAGCCATCGGCACGTACGACATCGTCGTTGCGCGACGGACCCACCGTCGGACGAGCTTCCTGCGCTCCTTCTTCAGCAACGCATTCAATGTGGTGTGCGGTCGCCTTCTGCTCTCCCTCAATGTGGACGTGCAATCGGGACTCAAGGTATTCCGGAAGGATGCGCTGAAAGGGGTGGCATTCTCCTCTTCCGCATGGGGCTTCGATTACCAATTCCTGTTTCAATCGCAGAGGTTCGGATGGACCATCGGGGAGAGGCCGATCATCTTCGAAGAACGGTTCCGCGGCACCAGCAACGTGCGCGTCTTCCGGGACGGCTTTGCGCTCGCTTGGGGCGCATTGCGCTTGCGGCTGCGCACGTCCTTCTTTGACGTCTTTCCATTCCTGGCTGCACATCACCCATCCGAGTTCTTCCCCGGCGGGTTTGATAACACGACGGACTTCCTCTTCTTGCCGGAGATCTTCAGCGTGAAGAAGCAACTGCGATGGGAGACCGTCTCCTTGGCGGCGGTGTGCATGGCGGCGGCAGCCGGCATCCTGGCGCTCGGGAGCATTCTCTTGAGCACCAATCCCCTCATACTCGTTTCCGGGATCATCTCCTCCTTCTACCTCGGCCTCATTCTCTTCAAGCTCTGGGTGCTGCGCCACGCAATGAGCCACCCGCCCCTGCGCGTGAGCGGTGACGACGTGAGGGATCTGAACGATGAAGACCTGCCTCATTACACCATCCTCATCCCCCTGTATAAGGAAGCGGATGTGGTTCCTCAGATCCTCCAGGCGATGACGGCCATTGATTACCCGCCGGACAAGCTCGATATCATGATCACGCTGGAGGAGTACGACGAAGAGACGCGGACGGCGATCGAGCGCGCGGGTTTCCCGCCGCATTTCCGCATCGTCACCCTCCCCGATGTCGCCCCCAAAACGAAACCGAAAGCACTGAACGTGGCGTTCCGGGAAGCGAAGGGCGAATACATCGTTATCTACGACGCGGAGATCATCCCGGACCCCGACCAATTGAAGAAAGCGGTGATCGCCTTCCGGACACATGCGGACGTCGCCTGCCTCCAGACGCGCCTGGACCACTACAATGCCTACCAGAACTGGGTCACGAAACTCTTCAACGCGGAGTTCACGTTCCATTACGACCTCTTCCTCCCCGGCTTGCAGCACTTGGGGTTCCCCTTGCCGCTCTCCGGCCACAGCACGCACTTCCGCACAACAGCACTGGAGGAGATCGGGGCTTGGGACCCCTACAACGTCACGGAGGATTGTGATGTGGGCATCCGCCTCTATCGCCGGGGATACCGCAGCGACCTTTTGGATTCCTTCAGCAGCGAGGAAGCGACGAGCAGCGTGCATGCGTGGATGCTTCAGCGCTCCCGCTGGGTGAAGGGGTTCATCCAAACGTCCATGGTCCATCTCCGCCATCCCGTCCGGCTCTGGCACGAGCTCGGCGGCTGGCGCCCGTTCCTCGCGTTCCTCGTCATCGTGCCGGGAAGCGTGCTCGTGAATGCGCTGAACCTGTTCTTCTGGCTCCTGCTCATCGTGTGGGCTTCCACGCATTCCGCCACCATCCAACAGCTGTTCCCGGGACCGGTGCTCTACGTCTCCGTCGCGTCGTTCGTCACGGGCAACTTCCTCTTCACCTATTGCAACCTCCTCGGCGCTTACCGCCGACAGCGTTTCGCTCTGGTGAAGTACAGCCTCCTCTCGCCGCTGTACTGGATCCTCCTCGCCGTCGCCACCGTCCACGGCGCCGTGCAAATGGCGCTGCGTCCGCACCATTGGGAAAAGACGCGTCACGGCAAGCACCTTACCAAGACCAGTTATGCAATCACCCTCCCGCGGCAGGTGGCCGTCCATTGACGATGCGTTCCTCGGTGCCGCCACGCTCGCCTCCACAAGCGTGATTCTGGTGCTCGTGTACGTGTCCCGCCTCACCACGTCCCTCATCGACGAGAACGCCCATTTGAACTTCTCCCGCCTCCTCAGCGACAGCCGCACGCCGGGCATCAGCCAAATCGGTTTCTGGCCGCCGCTCCTCCATCTTCTCCTCGCCCCGTTCACCGCACTGGGCCCCCTGTACACCTCGGGGTTGGCGGGCGCCGTGGTGCTCGTGCCCCTGCTCTTCCTTGCAGCCGTGTTCCTCCACCGGACCTGCTTCCTTCTCACCGGCAAACGCGCCTGGAGCATGGCGGCCGCGTCACTCTTCCTCCTCAACCCGTTCGTCCTCTACTACGCGGTCGTCCCTATGATGGAAGTGCTCTTTCTCGCCACAACCTTCGGGACGGCATACGCCATCACGTATTGGCTGAAGGAACGCACGACCTTCTCGCTCATTTTCACGGGGGCTATGGTTTCCCTTTCGTGCCTCGCGCGGTACGAAGGCCTCATCCTTCTGCCCGTCACGGGCGCCGTCATCCTCTTCACCCTTCTCCGGGAACGCGCGCCGTACGCAAGACTGGAAGCGGTATCCCTCATTTTCGGAATCGTCGCCGTGCTGGGCTTCCTCTTCATCGCCGTATACGGCTGGATCTTCGGCGGATCGCCCCTCGCGTTCATGGGAGGGAGTTGGCTGCGCGACCCCTCCTTCAACGTCCGACCGGCCCATCTCAACCTCATCGCCTCGCTGCGCTACACGCTCCATGCGGCGTACCACATGGGGGGGCAATTCTTCGTCCTCCTCTCCCTCGTGAGCTTCCTGTGGGGAACGGCGCTTTCACTCCGCTACCGTGAAGCCCTGGCGCCGCTCCTGGTGCTCCTGAGCCCCCTCCTCTTCGTCGTCATCACGCAGTTCACGGGCTCCACGATCATCAACGTGCCGGAACTTCCTCCCTACGGCTTCTTCAACAATGACCGGTACGGGCTCACTGTCATCGGCTTTGTTGTCCTCGCACCGCTCCTCCTTCTCCACACCCTCCGGTACGGGAAGGACAACCGCTTTTCGTCCCTCCTCACAGGCGTCCGTTCCGTCGCACTCATCGCCCTATTCGCACTTTCGGGCGCGCAGTTCCAACGAGTGGTCTTCGCCGAACGTTTCGATACCATCCGAAGGGACATCAACAGCCCCAGCCGGGAACAGCGGGAGACGGCGCGGTTCCTGCGGGAGCATTACCGCGGCGGGAACATCCTCATGTCACGGTCGGACAACGACCCCATCATCACGGAAACGGGGATCCCGTTGGACCGTTACATCTACGAAGGGAACTACTTGTACTTTGAGCAGGCCTTGCGTGAACCCTGGAACTTCGCGCAGTGGATCGTGATGCACAACCCCGCTTCCGCCGCCGACCCGTGGGCGGAACAGAACGAACAGGTCTACCAATCCTGGGGCGCCGACGGTGCACTCCCCGCATTTTTCGAACCTGCTTTCGAGAACAACGGCAGGAAGGTGTACCGCCTCAACGAAGAAGCGTTTCGAGCCTTCGTGCAGGAGAGTGGCTTCAATGCGCAAGCGATACCGTCTCTCGACGGTGAAAACGATTGGGACCCCCGGACGATCTACACGGCCATGCGCATGCCCCGGGAAAGCGCCGTCCCTCTGCAGGCGGCCCTCTCCAAGGACAGCATCCCCCCGCACCTCAAAGCTTTGTACGAGAGTCACCTGAAGCCCGCGTACCGCAATGGGTTCTACACGGATGTCCAGGGCACAGGGACGTCGGAATCCCAATCGTATGCGCTGTGGCAATCCTTTTTGATGGATGACCGGGAGACGTTCGACAGGGTGTGGAGGTGGACCAAGCTCAACTTGCAGCGCCCGGACCGTTTGTTCCAGTGGAAGTTCGCCATGCAGGGGGAGATTCTCGTGGTGCTGGATGCCAACTCCGCTACAGACGCGGATACGGACATCGCGTACCTTCTCCTCCGCGCGGGGGAGGAATGGGGGGGTGATGAGTACCTTGCCGATGCTCTCCCCATCATCAACGGCATTTGGGAGAATGAAACCGCAACCACGCAAAAGGGAAGACATCTCACCGCGGGAAATTGGGCGACCACGGGCTCGGACATCACCCTGAACCCTTCGTACTTCTCCCCGCATGCCTACCGGCTCTTCTCAGCCTACGATACGCAGCATGACTGGGAGGAGGTGGTAGCACAGGGATACGAGGACCTGAAAGCCGTCTCTGCGAGGCCCATGGGAACCCTGATGCATGCGTTCCTTCCTCCCGACTGGATCGCCATCGACCGCCGTACGGGCGACTTCCTTCCCTACGGCGGAAAGGAGAACGGCGCTGACTATTCTTACGACGCCTTCCGCACCTTCTTCCGCATTGCACTGGACGGTCTGCTCACCGAAGATGACCGGCCTCGCGTATATCTGCGTCAAGCCACCACCTTCGAACGAGATTGGCCTCTCCGCGGTTCGCCCTGCAGCGTGTATCCCGCATCCGGCACCGGCTGTTTGCTCGACACTGGTTCGCTGGCGGGACCGCTCTCCGTGTGGTCCATCACGCATCCCCGCAGGGCGGAGGATGTGGTGCGCACGTTCTACCTGGAAAAAGGCTCGCCCTACCTCTCTCCCGCAGCCGCATTCTACGAAAAGAGCTGGTACTGGTTCGGGCTGTGGCTCTGGAGCAACGCGCCGGATGCGTGACCGCCACCTTCAGGCCGCCATCTTCGCCCGCTCCTCCTCCAGCCACTTCTTCAACGTCTTCAGAAAGTGCTTCCGGCGATCGCGCATATCCTCGGGGAGCGCGGCGACGAGCCTCCGCTTATGTTCGTCGATGGGCGGTTCCACGGGGAACACCTCTTCCGCAGTCACGGGAAGCTCCACATCCGACTTCCCGTCCCACTCGTGGACGGGGAACCCCAGGCTCTTGAGCTGCTTGTCGTATGTCGCATCCAGCGTCACCCAACGTTCCCCCACGCGGACCTTGAGAAAATCATGGAACCCGGTGAGCGGTGCGTTGCAGAAAGGCGTGAGGACCGCGGGCCACGGGGCAACAGGCATCTTGCAGAAATCATGGCGCGCCCAATACTCCTTCACCTCATAACCCAGGGAAGTGAGGACCATCTTGAGGAGCATGTGCTTGCCCTTCGCCGTTCCGCGGTTGCGTTCAATGACGGCGAACGGGCTGGGGGAATTGGCGCTGCCATAGGGTATGTCCCGTATGGAGAGGAATGCGCCGATAAGACGCTCCTCGGGAGTAAGATCCCCGATGGCACTCACCATCAACTGGAATTGGGCTGCCGGATCGATGGACATGAAGACAGTGTAGACGAGGTGGGTGAAGACAGCCAGAAGAGAGGCGCCTTTCCTGCAATGTCAGGTGTCCTTTCCCCTTTCCCGCACCCCATGCCCAGCGTAGGATAGCGCGGATTCTCCAGATCGTTCCGCACAGAATCACATGGATGATACGCTGCTGCAGACCGTAGACGGCCTCCTCAATTCGAAGAACGACCAGGACCTCCGGCGATTTCTGCTGCAGAAGAACCCGCGCGCCATCGCGGACGTGATTGACGGACTCTCGCACGGCAAGCGGAAGACGTTCGCCCTGCTTCCGCCGGAAGTTCAGGCGGAAGCGGTGCTCCTCCTCTCCGAAGCGAGCGTGCACTCCGTGGTCGCCCGTCTCCCCGATTACACCATCGCGCGCTTCCTCCATTTCCTCACCGAGGATGACGCCACGGATATCCTGCAGCAGCTGCCCAAGCGGCGCCATCCGCACGTGCTCGACAAGATGCAGGAGGACAGGCGCAAGCGTATCGAGAAGCTCCTCACCTTCGGGCCGGAGACGGCCGGGGGGCTCATGGACCTCAACTTTATTGAAGTGGAATCCCACGCCACGGTGCCCACGGTATCCGTCGCCATGCAGGAGTACGTGCGGCACCACCACCGGCAAGTCCCGGTCGTCCTGCTCCGGACCGGCAAGGGCGTCGGTTACATTCCCTCACGCACGCTCCTCTCCTCCCCCGGCCATGCGAAGATGGAGAGCGTCGCCCAACCCATCCCCATTTTCAGCCACAACGCTGACCGGGAGCAGGTCTTGGAACGCATGGGACGGGAGGGGACGGATATCGGTTGCGTGGTGGACGATAACCAGAAGATCATCGGCGTCATCCACCTCAATGACCTGCTGTGGGTTGCGGAGGAGGAAGCGACGGAAGACGTGTACCTCCTCGGCGCCGTCAATCCCATGGAAGGGAGCTACATGGAGACGAAGTTCGCCACCATCTGGCGGAAGCGGGTGGTGTGGCTCTCCATCCTCTTCATCGCGGAGCTCTTCACCTTCACCGCCCTTGCCCGGTTCGAATCGTCCATCGCCGCCGTCACCGCGTTGGCATTGTTCGTTCCCCTCACCATTTCCACCGGCGGCAACAGCGGCTCGCAGGCTGCGACGCTCATCACGCGCGCCATGGCGCTGGGCGACGTGACACCGCGCGAGTGGCTCCGCGTGCTGCGCCGGGAACTCCTCATGGGAATGGCGCTGGGCGCGACGCTCGGCGCCGTGGCGTTCTTCCGCGCTTCACTGACGCCCCAATCCGTTTTGGGCATCGCCGACCGCTGGGCGCTTGCCCAGGTGGTGGCGTACTCCGTCGGCGCCATATGTCTGTGGGGGACCGTCGTCGGCTCCATGCTGCCCATCGCATTCAAGCGCTTCGGCATCGATCCCGGCTACGCCTCCAGCCCCTTCGTGGCCACCTTCGTGGACGTGACCGGCATCGTGATTTACTTCTCCATCGCGAACGTGTTCATCTTGCACTGAACAGCCGTCCTCATCCCGAAAACTCCGGGGAATGGTGGATGCTCCCGTCTTTGTGCGTATACTGAGTGTTCACCTTTCCGATGACTGACGACAGGAGTATGTCCACCCTCATCCTCGTCTCCAACCGTCTTCCGCTGAGCGTCGAACGGAAGAAAGGCAAACCGCACTTCACCCGGAGCATCGGCGGCGTTGCGACAGGCTTGGAACGAATCCACCGCGCCGGGGAGAAGAACCTTTGGATCGGCTGGCCCGGGATCGCCCGGGAACGCCTGTCGCGGAACGAGCGGCAACGCGTGGCATCGTCCCTTTTGGAGACGGACCGTGCCCTTCCCGTATGGCTCGCGCACGATGACATCGAGAAGCACTACAACGGCTTCTGCAACGGGACCCTGTGGCCTCTCTTCCACACCTTCCCCCAATACGTCCGCTTCCGAAAAGCCGAATGGGAGAGTTACCGCCGCGTGAACGAACAGTTCAGCAAGATGATCCTTCAGCACGCAACGGACGGGGACACCGTCTGGATCCATGACTTCCACCTGCTCCTCCTGCCGCAACTGCTGCGGCAGGCGAACCCCACGCTCACCATCGGGTTCTTCCTGCATATTCCGTTTCCGTCATTCGAGCTTATCCGCATGCTCCCGTGGAGGAACAGCATCCTCTCCGGGATGGCCGGTGCGGATCTGGTGGGTTTCCACACGTACGACGACGCTCTCCACTACCTCAAGGGCATGCAGAGGATCCTGGGGGTGGACCACGAGGTGGGGCAGATGCTCATCGAAGGGAGAACGGTGACGGTGGATGCCTTCCCGCTGGGCATCGATTTCGACCGCTACGTGCATCTCGCACGCACCCGCTCCACCGCCAAGGCGGTGCGGCAACTGCGCCGCGACATCGGCGATCGGTCTGCCATCCTTTCCCTCGACCGGCTGGATTACACCAAAGGCATCACCCGGCGCCTGGAGGCGTTCCGAAGGTTGCTGCAGCGCGAGCCGCAGTACCGCGGCAAGGTGGTGCTTCTTCTCGTCGTACCGCCATCGCGCACCAAAGTCCGCCAGTACCGGGACATGCGCAGGGAGATCGACGAGCTCGCGGGCGGCATCAACGGCGCGTTCGGCACGTTGGAATGGACACCGGTCCGTTACCTTTCCCGCTCCTTTGACGCCGCCTCCTTGGTGAGCCTGTACGTGACGGCGGACATCGCGCTCGTCACTCCCTTGCGCGACGGTATGAACCTCATTGCGAAGGAATACCTTGCCTGCAGAACGGGGAACAGCGGTGTGTTGGTGCTGAGCGAGATGGCCGGCGCCGCCAAGGAACTGAGCGAGGCGGTGATCGTCAATCCCGCGTACGAGGACAGCATCGTGAACGGGCTGGTGGAAGCGCTTCGCATGCCCAAGAGGGAACAGCTGCGGCGGAACAAAGTGATGCGCGCCTCGCTCCGCCGCCGCACCGCGGACTGGTGGGCGCAGAAGTTCCTTACGGCACTTGCACACGTCAAGGAGCTCCAGGGGAGTCTCTCCGCCACCTACATGAACGATTCGTCTCGTACGGAACTCATCAACCGTCACCGTAACGCCAAACGCCGGCTCCTCCTGCTCGATTACGACGGAAGCCTTGTCCCTTTCCGATCCAAACCGGACCAGGCAGTGCCCTCCCAACGCGTCTTGCGTCTCCTGCGGAAGCTTTCCGAACGGGGGGAAGTGGTGGTCACCAGCGGCCGGTTGCGCCGTGATCTGCACCAATGGTTCTCCAAGCTCCCCATCGGACTCATGGCGGAGCACGGCACATGGGTGCGTAAGCGGGGAGGGGAGTGGGAGCGTACGCAGGAACTGCCCGTGGAGTGGAAGGAGAACGTCCGCGACGTCCTCCAGCAGTACATGGACATCACTCCCGGCTCCTTCATTGAGGAAAAGGACTACGCCCTCGCCTGGCACTGCCGCATGGTGGATCCGGAATTGCGCGCCGTTCGCACGCGCGACCTCATGGGCGTCCTGCGCGACCTCACCGCCAGCATCCCGCTGGACATCCATGAGGGAAAGCGCGTCATAGAGGTGAAGCACGTGGGCGTGGATAAGGGCAAGGGGGCTCTGCAGTGGCTCCGGAGAAAGCCTTTCGATTTCCTCTTCGCCATGGGTGATGACTGGACGGACGAAGACCTCTTCAGCGCCCTCCCTGCCGACGCGCTCACCGTCAAAGTCGGCCCTTCCCCTTCCATCGCCACATACCGCCTCCCCACACACATGCAGATGCTCTCGCTCCTCGAAGCGTTCGCGGAGAATAGGGTTGGGAAATGATTGCATGAAAATGGGAGAGGATTCATCCGTGAATCCTCCCCACTCAATCTTCTTCCGCCTCGCCAGCATGCTTATGTGTGATCGCTCGTGCGATGTTGTAACAGGAAGCGGAATGGTCCGCCGCATCGTCGAGGGTAGTTTCTCACCGACGGAAGAAGGTGATGATGCGTCCAAACTTCCGTAGAACTTGAACGCTGCAATTGCAGACGCGGAAAAGGTAGGGGACTTACACGGGTTTCTTGACTTTGGGATTCCCATCTTTAGCATGTCGCCACCTCTTTCTCCCCCATCACTATGCGTTCGGATGCCTTGAACGATGATTCTCACCTGCGACAGACATCACCCGATTCTCCTCTGCATCCGGAAACTGAGGATACGAATGAATCGGAGTCAGAAGTCCGTTCGCAGATTCCCACCATCACCGTGGAGCAATACATGGAATATGAGAGAATATTCCAATCGCCGGATGCCGACGTCACGGATCCGCCGAATCTCTCTTACGTGCAACGTCCGGTGCCCGCATACATGGAGGAAGACGCCAGATTCGGGATCAGAAGCGTCAGCCGTCGGCAACAAGACCCGCCGCCCGACCAGGCTCGTCTGTAAGCAAGGGGACGCCGCCTTCCCGTGACGAGCAATTTGCGGAAAGACGTCGTGCCATTCGACGTCTCTGTAATCATGAGACAACAATCACAGGCTGTTTCTGTCATCATCCCCGCTTTCGAAGAAGAGTCCACCATCCGTTCCATCATCACCGTCGCCGAACGCCACCCCTTGGTGGATGAGGTGATTGTGGTGGACGACGGCTCAACGGACGGCACCGCTGATGCCGCGCGTACCACGTCCGCAATCGTCATTGAGCGCAAGGAGAACCAAGGAAAAGGGAGCGCGATGAATGCGGGCGTGCGGCAGGCGAAGGGCGATGTCCTTGTGTTCCTGGATGCCGACCTCACGGGGTTCACCGCATCCATGCTCACGTCCCTCATCCAGCCCGTGCGGAGCGGCCGCTACGACATGTTTACGCTGATCCGTGACCGGTACATGGAACCCATCCAATCCCTCTCCAACAAGATCAATATCGGCGGTGAACGCGCGCTGCGGCGCGCATTGTGGTCTGCCGTCCCGGCGGAGGAGAGGCGCGGATTCGACGTGGAGCTGTCTCTGAACTACTACGCCTCTACACTCGGGAAGAAGGTGGGTGTGCTCCCCGTCCCGGGTCTCGACCACATCGTGAAGGAACGCAAGCACGGCTTCGTGAGGGGCGCTACGGAGCGGATGGGGATGCTGACGAGCATGACGAAGACGTACGTCAAATTGTATCTCTTCCGCGGAACGGCCACCGTCATCACCGATGCCTGAACACCACCATGACGTTCAGAGGGGCTGCTGCCATTCGTACGAGAGGTCCGTGGTGGAGAGGGGAACGGAACCGTTCCACGGCTCCATGTCCACAACCGTGAAACCCAATGGGAACAACGCCTTGATAGAGTCCAGTTTCTCCCGGAGGACGGCATTTTCCTTCGCCCGCTGCTCAAACGCATCGCGCGCGACGACAAAGTATGCGTATGTTTCCGCAAAGTCCTCCACGGCGGATTCCCGTGCATACTCCGTTACGAAGTCCTTCGAGGTGGATCCATCCTTCCGCGTCGCAGTGCTGTTCCAGGACAGGGAATAGAATGCCACGCTGGGGTCGTCCTTGAATACCGGCATGTAGCGCACGGTGAACGGTGAGGTCGTTCCCTGCGGCTTTCCCGTAAGATGGAAGAAATCAACCACATGGCCGTACTCGTGGATAAGGAGCGTCCTCTTCTGCACATCATCCAAATTATCGGAAATCCACATGTCCCCCCGGGAACTGGTGTACCCCGCAAGGTTCGTCGGCGGATCGGAGCGGAATGTGACGCTGCTGATGTACTTGCCGTGTCCCGGAAGGCTGTCCATCGTCTGCTGGACCATTTGGCAGTCAACCACATTCCCTATGCAGACGATGGGACGCGGCAAGATGTTCGCAAACTTCATGAGCTCGATGACGGCATACAGGAGGATGGTGAGGGAGAGGAGGGCGAGCCCCATACTTCCCCATCGGACACCCCGTACAGCCCATTCTGATTTTTGTTTCGGCACAACCATTATTATACCATTAGTGCAAGTTGTTGTACAGTAGTCATTAACAGAGATGCAGGCACCGGTAACCTCAAATCTGCCTCTCCTCCCGTTCCATCCTCGTATCGCAGAAAAGTGGCACTGTTCACCTTAATGTGTTACAATATACTGTAAGACACTCTCACCAACACATGACACTGGACACATTCCTCCTCGTGCTTGCGCTCGCCATCCTGCTCCACAGCATTTGGACGGGATTGCTGCCCATGTTCCGCGTGAGTGAAGCTTCCCGTGCCGTCCTCCACCGCGGCGGCCCCTCCACCGCCCTCCGCTTCCGCACCATCGCGGCGCTCATCGCCGTCTGCGTCCTGCTCTTTGTCCGGTACCTGTGGACCATCGAAGGGTTGTGGCAACAGATCGTTAAGCAGGGCGACATAGGGATCATTCTCCTCTCCTTCCTGGGCGTGGTGGGGATAGGCAGCCTCTTCTCCCGCTACGGAAAGCGCTTGCTTGCCCTGCCTCTCCTCCTCGCCGCCGTCGTGGCTGCCGACCATTGGTTCCTCCGCCTCGGTATCGCCGCCACGGCCATGGAATGGGCTCCGCGCGCGGAAACCCTTCTCATACTCCTCTCCCTCGCGGCGGTCGTGGGCTTGCTCTTCCTGCTGCACGATATGAGGGGAAGCAAGATCACTATGCGTTACCGATACACGGTCGCCTTCTTTACGGCGACATTGTTCACCTGGGTCCTGATCCTGGCGCATGCGGAATTCTCCGGCGCCGAATCGCGCCATGACCCCTTCATCCTCGCCCTCGCACTTACGTGCATCATCATCGCCTGGAAGCTCCTCTTCAGCCCGGGGCATCCGGGCGTCAAGGCCGCGCTCATCGCCACCTCCGTCTTCTGGCTGCAGTACGCCTCCCTCCGCTACGAGAGTCAAACGGCCCTTCGCACGTACCTCCTCGCCGTGCTTTTGAGCAGTCTTCCCGCACTGATGGTGTGTGCGTCCCTCATTTTGCGCAACGTACGCCGGATGAACTTCGTGCTCCTCTCGTTCCTCGGCGGCATCCTCTCCACCGCCCCCATCGTGCTCTACAACGTGCTCGTGGAGAACGTCACGGTGGTGAACTTCTTCATAGCGACCATTACGTTCCGCAGCATCCCGTCCTCCGCCTCCCTCTTCTTCAATCGCCAGGCTTTCGGCGACCTCTCGTTGCTGCAATCAACGCTGGTCACGCAGCTGCTGATCTTCTTCCTCCTCGCGTTGCTGGAGGAGGGGAGTAAGACGTGGATGGTGCGGAGGGGAAGCGCCCCGTTCTCCCGGACCCTCACGGACATGCTGTGCGCGGGCATTTTGGTGAGCATCGGTTTCAGCGTCGCGGAGAACATGCTGAACCCCACCTACTTCATGGATGCCGTGTACGAGTTCACGTCCCTGATGAACGGAGCGTCGCTCGCCCGCCTCCTGGGCACCATGGTCAGCCGGTCGTTCGTGGTGGCATTCGTGCACGTGCTCGCCACAACCGTCGCCACCTACCACATCGGCGTTGCGCTCTTCGCGTCGCCCGGCCTGGAGAAGCAGTTCTCAGACCAGAAGCTGCACCCGCTCCTCGGCTTGATTCACGGCATCCTCTACATGAAATCGGAGGCAACCTTCCAGCACGTGCAGTACATCCGGGGCATTTTGTACGCCGTCCTCATCCATGGCGCTTTCAACTATTCCATGGGTCTGCTGGATCTCCTCCGCACACCGAGCACCATCCATTCCGGCGTCGTGAGGAACTTCCTGCTCCTCATGCCCGGCCAGAACGCCGCGCTCCCCATTTCCTTCGTCATCGCCGTGTACTTCCTGGGCGGAAGCTGGCTGCTGCGCCGCCTGTTCGTCTCGGCGCGCCGCATGCAGGATAACGGCGACGTGATTGCCAAGTTCGAGGCGGATGCGGACAAAGCGAGCGTGAGCTACGACGAGCTCATTACGGCGTCACCCGCCCAACCTGCGGCAACCGTTGTTCCGCCCGAACAAACATCACGGCAAGTGATTGAAGGAGCGCAGTGAATGGTGGTGGCCCAGGCCAGAGTCGAACTGGCTACGCCTGCCTCTTCAGGGCAGCGCTCTACCGATGAGCTACCGGGCCACGGGGATCAGGCAGTGGCAGTATAGGAAATCCGGCCAATCTTCTCAATACGCAATTGATGGGAGAATGGGGTGGATTTTTAACCATAGGTTAGTACAATTTGTCAGCCCTCCTTCGCTAAAGCTTCGGAGGGCAAAGGATCTTGCGTCTCGCTTCGTCGCTTCGCTCCTTGCTTGACTGCAATTCACCTTTGGGGCTGTAGCTCAGCTGCCTAGCCCCGCTCCGCGGGGCGTAATAGATAAGGCGCTGCGCGGTACGTTCCTTCACCCTTTTTATCATCCATCTGGGGCTGTAGCTCAGCTGATAGAGCGCTGCATTCGCATTGCAGAGGTCACGGGTTTAAGTCCCGTCAGCTCCACCAACCTTCGCGCAGCGAAGATTGCCCACCGTAGCCTTGGCAAAGGTGGGCTGTTGAGATAGCACAGAGGCTGCGCTACGGTTGGCAGGCCATCGCGAAGAACAACTTTCGCGCAGTCGACTCCCATCGCTTCGCCATCAAACACTCCATATCAGAGATACTCCTCCACGCGTATCCCCCCGATGAGCACGGGCGATGAGCCGTCCCACATCTTTTCGATGGCTTTCTTGAGCCCTACGCGCTCAACCACGTTCTGAAAGCGCCGCACCGCCCCTTCCTTGTCGAAATCCGTCATTTTGGTGAACTGCTCCAGCCTTTGGCCGCTCACCCTCAAGCTGCCGTCCGTCATCCGCTCGATGCGATAGGCGCCCATGCGCGACGCGGAGAGGTGCGGGCGCAGGACGGGAAGCTTTTTCCGTTCTTCCTCCGCCGACTGCAACCGCTCCTCCGCCCGCTTCTCCCGCTCCTCTATGACGATGGGGAGGAGCGCCTTCTTAAGGTCATCCACACCGGTGCGCGTCGCGGCGGAAATGGATGCCATCACGGTGATCTTCGCTTTCTTCAACGCTTTCACGAGCGCCTTGGCGTCATTCCCCACCAGATCGATCTTATTGAGCAGCACCAGTTCCCGCTTTCGCGAGAGGGTGGGGGAGTAGGCTTCCAATTCCTTCCGTATCGCACGGTAATCCTCCACGAGGACTTGTGCGTCAGGCTCCTCTCCTTCCCGCAGCGCCTTACTGATATCCAGAAGATGCAGGAGCACGCCGCAACGCTCGATATGGCGCAGGAACGCGTCCCCCAAGCCCTTGCCTTCCGATGCCCCTTCGATGAGCCCCGGTATATCACAGAGGACATAGGACCTTCCGGAAACCTCCGTCACACCCAGGTTGGGTATGAGCGTGGTAAAGGGGTACGGGGCGATCTTCGGCCGCGCAGCGGACATGGCCGCGATGAGGGACGATTTCCCCACGCTCGGATACCCGATGATCCCCACGTCCGCCACCAGCTTGAGCTCCATCTTCACCGTCTTCTCTTCCCCGGGCTCCCCCAATTCCGCGAAGTCGGGCTGCTGTCGCACGGAACTCTTGAAGTGCGCGTTGCCGAACCCTCCGCGCCCGCCGTGCGCCGCAAGCAGGCGGTCGCCATGCGCCACCAGTTCACACAGTACTTCACCCTTTCCATCCTTTCCGGAAGTCACTTCCGTCACAACCGTCCCCGGCGGCACGAGCAATACCAGGTCTTCCCCGTCCTTCCCCCCCTTGTTCTGCCCTTTGCCGAAGTCTCCCTTCCACGCCTCGAACTTCTTGCGCGACATGTAATCGCTCAGCGTGTCCGTATTCTCATCCGCCATGATGTACACGTCGCCGCCGCGCCCGCCGTCGCCGCCGTCGGGTCCGCCCTTGGGTACGTACTTCTCCCGGCGCCAGCTTACGGCGCCTCTCCCCCCCTTCCCTCCGTGCACGGTGATGACGGCTTCATCCAAAAACATATTGACTGCTAGGTAATTCGAAATACACTTGCTCACCTTTACTCCGTTATCCTATGAATTCTGCACCAGAAGTGAAGAATGAACAACAGATTATTCCTCCCGGAGGGCATCTGTATCAGAAATTTCAATGCGAAGGAGTAAAACTTATGGTCGATAAAAGTTCACCAGATCGAATGTTGGAATTTCGTGTTCCCAATGGTCCAGAGGATAGACACTCCATAGCAACCGTCGAACGGTTGATTGATGATACGGGGAAAGCAGTACTCAACTGCGCTTTCGCAAAACTCGTTCTTGGCAGTGACGTCTTTTGTCACAACAACAGTAACAGTAAACCGGTGCGCTGCCCTGTGGTATTTGAAGGAAAGAAGAGGGATTGACGTTGATGATTTAGCACTCTAAAATCCAGAGTGCTAATTCAATATTCCTCCCTTTTCTATGAGCAAGATCATCGGAATCGACCTTGGTACAACGAATTCCTGCGTCGCCGTGGTGGAAGGCGGGCAACCCGCCGTCATCCATAACGCGGAGGGCAGCAACGTGACCCCCTCCGTTGTCGGATTCAAGGATAACGAAGTGCTGGTGGGCATCGCCGCCAAGCGGCAGGCCGTGACAAACCCCAAGAACACCATCTTCTCGTCCAAGCGTTTCATCGGCCACCGCTACAACGAAGTGAAGACGGAAGCGGAGCGCGTACCCTTTGAAGTGAAGGAGGGGAAGGAAGGGAGAGCGGTGATCGTGGTGAACGGCAAGGAGATGCTCCCGCAGGAAGTCTCGGCCAAGGTGCTGCAGAAGCTCAAGAGGGATGCCGAGGCGTTCCTGGGGACGACGGTGACCAAAGCCGTGATCACGGTGCCCGCCTATTTTGACGACTCGCAACGCCAGGCCACCAAGGACGCCGGGCAGATCGCGGGGCTGGAGGTGGTTCGCATCATCAACGAACCCACGGCCGCCGCGCTCGCGTACGGGCTCGACAAGGGGGACCGCGCGCACAAGATCGTCGTCTATGACCTGGGCGGCGGGACATTCGACGTTTCCGTGCTGGAACTGGGCGACGGCGTGTTCGAAGTGATCTCCACGAACGGCGATACGCACCTGGGAGGGGACGACTTCGACCAAGTGGTCATGGAGTGGTTGATCAATGCGTTCAAGAAGGACCAGGGGATTGATTTGAAGAGCGACAAGATCGCCATTCAGCGCCTGCGCGAAGCCGCGGAGAAAGCCAAGATCGAGCTCTCCTCGGCCACGGAGACGGATATCAATTTGCCCTTCATCACGGCGGACGCAACGGGACCCAAACACCTGAACGTCAAGCTCACGCGCGCGAAGATGGAATCCCTCGTCGCAGACCTCATCGAGCGCACCGTGAAGCCGTGCGAGAACGCGCTTAAGGATGCGGAACTCACCAAGAAGGACATTGACGAAGTGGTGCTCGTGGGCGGCATGACGCGCATGCCCGCCGTCATCGCCAAGGTCAAGGAGCTCTTCGGCAAGGAACCGCACCAGGGCGTGAACCCGGACGAGGTGGTGGCCTTGGGAGCCGCAATCCAGGGCGGGGTGATCGGCGGGGACATCCACAAGGACATCGTGCTCGTGGACGTGACGCCGCTCTCACTCGGCATCGAGACGTTGGGCGGCGTGGCGACGAAGTTGATTGAACGGAACTCCAAGATCCCCACCAGCAAGGCGCAGGTCTTTTCCACCGCCGCGGACAACCAGACTTCGGTGGAAATCCACGTCGTCCAAGGGGAACGTGAGTTGGCGCGGGACAACAAGTCCCTCGGCCGCTTCATCCTGGACGGGATCCTCTCCGCCCCCCGCGGCATGCCGCAAGTGGAAGTGGCGTTCGACATCGACACCAACGGCATCTTGAGCGTCAAAGCCAAAGACAAAGGGACGGGTAAGGAACAGCACATCACCATCCAGGGCTCCACGGGGCTCTCCAAGGAGGAAGTGGAGAAGATGCAGAAGGACGCGGAACTCCACGCGGAGGAGGATAAGAAGAAGCGCGAGGCGATAGACGCGCGCAACCAGGCCGATGCGCTGGTCTTCTCATTGGAGAAGCAGTTGCGCGAGCACGACGCCAAGATCCCCGACAACGTGAAGAAGGACGTGAACGGCAAGATGAATGCGTTGCGCGACATCCTCAAAAAGGAGGACGCTCCCGTGGACCAAATCAAGAAAGCAACGGAGGAACTGGGCGTTGCGGCGCAGGAGATAGGGAAGGTCGTCTATGAAGCCGCACAGAAGGAATCAGCGAAGGGGGAGAAAGACAAGAAGGATGAGAAGGTGGTTGATGCGGAGGTGGTGGAGGAAGACGAGAATAAGAAGAAGTGATTATTATTGTGATTGTTTTGTTCGCACCCTCACCCTAGCCCTCTCCCGCTTGTGCAGGAGAGGGGATGTATGTGTTTCTGTCGCGACGAACCGCGGAACGGATTCTCTTGAGGACATATCCGAGACAGTTCTCAACATCCGCGCTCGGAATCCTGAGGAAGCGGTATCCATCCCATTCCAGAGAACGCTGTCTATTGAAATCCCTTTCACCTTTCCTCCAGTGGATGGATCCATCGACCTCAACAATGAGGGCATGTTCGGCGCAATAGAAATCAACAACGTACTTGCCGATGTTTACTTGCCTACGAAACTTCAAACCACAGAGCCTGCGATTCCGCAGTGCTTCCCAAAGGACTTTTTCGCTCTTCGTTTGCATCCGACGAAGACGATGCGCCAGCTTCTGAGTCTTCCGTAAGCGTTTCGAAATGCGGTGGAACATATGCATACCATAGGAACCTTCTTCATCGTAAGAAATCCCGACGACGAGAAAAAGTTCTGCTAAGACGTGGTTCTGCCCATCCAGAAGCCATCTATGACGTTCCATGACTCCATGGAACAGAACAAGACAGACAAACATCAACACACCCTCTCCCTTTCAAGGGAGAGGGCAGGGGTGAGGGTCAAAGAAACATAAACAATTACAATTTCTTCCCCATAAACTCCGCAAGCTCGACGATCCGACAGCTGTACCCCCACTCGTTGTCGTACCAGCCGAAGACCTTGGCGAGGTTGCCTCCGATCACTTTGGTGAGCGCGGCATCGATGATGCAGCTGCGGGGATCACCCACGTAGTCTTGAAGGACAAGGGGACGCTTCTCCAGGCCGAGGATCCCGTTCATGGGGCCGTCTGCCGCCGCTTCAAAGGCCGCATTGATCTGTTCCGCCGTCGCCTCCTTCTTGAGCGTCACGGTCAGGTCCGTGATGCTCCCCGTGGGGGTTGGCACGCGCACCGCCACTCCGTTCATCTTGCCTTCCAGCGCCGGGATCACGAGGCCGATGGCCTTTGCCGCCCCCGTGCTCGTCGGGACCATGTTGATGGCGGCTGCGCGCGCCCTGCGCAGGTCCTTGTGCGGGAGATCGAGAAGGTTCTGGTCGTTGGTGTAGCTGTGGATGGTGGTCATGAGCCCGTACTCTATGCCGAAGCTGTCGTGGAGCACCTTCGCCATGGGCGCAAGGCAGTTGGTGGTGCAGGACGCATTGGAGACCACATGCATGGTCTGGGGATCGTACGTCTCGTGGTTCACGCCCATCACGAACGTTCCGTCAACGGCGTCCTTGGCGGGCGCGGACATGATCACTTTCTTGGCGCCGGCTTTGATGTGAAGGGCCGCATCATCTTTCTTCGTGAACCGCCCCGTGCACTCCAGCACGATATCCACCTTCATGTCCTTGTGCGGGAGCTGGGAAGGGTCCTTGACCGCGGTGAAGGGGATGGCGCCGTGCTTGGTGACCAGCTTGCCGTCCTTGAACTCGGAATCCGCCTCGAAATTACCGTACGTGGAATCGAACTCGAAGAGGTGCGCCAACGTGGGGCCGTCCCCAAGGTCGTTGATGGCGACCACGTGGAGGTCCGGGTGCTCGTCGATGACGATGCGCAGCGCCTGCCGCCCGATGCGTCCGAATCCGTTGATGGCGATGTTGGTCATGGTGGGGGAAAGGGAAGAACGTCCCCACTGTAGCAGATCCTTTTGCCTGTTCTACTGCTACGGCACCATCATTCCTTGACTGTTCAAGTGCATCAGAATATAACGTGATCACTATGCCAACCCCCGAATTCCCTTCACCCATTTCTGCGGAATCGCCCGAGCTTGACGTACCCTCCGCCATCTCTCCTGCGGAGCGGCGCCGCTTGGATTTCTTGGATAGCGATTTCGAACAAAAGAATCCGATGCTCTATGCCCTCAAGAGACAGAGGGAAGAAATTCAGAGGTCTTTATAAGCCCTCTGGAGCAGCAACGTGTCCTTCTCCGCATCCGGTGACTCGCAAACAAGGACGCCCCCCACCTTCCTCTTCTTGAGGACCGCGAGGAATTCCTTCCAGTTCGCATCGCTCTCTTCCAAGGGAAGATGCTTCCGTTCGCCGCTCGGCCCGTAGTTGATGCCCGAGTAGTGGATGTGCATGTGCGCGAGGGGGCTTTTCCCCAGCACCTTCTCATAGGCACCGAGCAGCACGCTCCACTCCTCCGCGGTATTGAACTTCCCTTGGTTCCGCGCATGGATGTGCGCAAAATCCACGCAGGGGTAGAGGCCGAACTCCTTGCTGATACGCAGGACTTCATCCAGCGTGCCGAACTGCGACGGTTTGCCCATGGTTTCCAGCGCCAGGTTCACGTGCGGGAAGAGCTTCGTCTTCTTCTCCATGATCTCTTCGACCGCATCGTGCACGTTCGCATACACACCCTCCGGATCCATCTTCAAATTGAAGGCGGCATGGACGCATACCGAAACCGCGCCCGCCACCTCCGCCATTTCCAGCGCCTGAAGCACACGCTGCTTGCTGGCCGCCAACTTGGCGCGCTCGGGCGTGTTCAAGTTGACGTAGTAGGGTGCATGGACCGTGAGCGCCATCTTCAGCTCCTCCGCAACCGCCCGTATCTCCCGCACACGCTCCTTGTGCGCGGGGACGTTCTGCACCCACTCGATCTCCATGGCGGTGATGCCCAGCTCCCGCGCACGCCGCAGCCCTTCCACGGTGCCGCCGGGCGGGGGGGTGGAGGAGGGGGAACCGGCGACGGCGAATTTCAACATAGACAAAGTATAGCGTATTACGTAGTGCGTATTACGTATGACTGAGTGTATGTCCTTGGTATACGTAATACGTAATACGCTATACGCAATACGACTTCAAAATGGGTTATACTCCATCTATGCCCCTCACCAAGGACATCATCACCCGTACGTTGAACACTCCCCAGGGTGAACGCGCCTACAAGGTGGTGGAGAGGCTCTTCGACGCCGGGTACGACGCCTGGTGGGTGGGGGGAGGCGTGCGCGACATGTTCCTGGGGGAAGTCCCCGCGGATATCGACGTGGCCACCAACGCCCTCCCCGAGCAGATCTGCACCCTCTTCAAGCGCTGTGACCGTTTCGCGGAAGCGTGGGGGAGCGTGCGCGTGCCCGTGGGCGACGACCTGTTCGAAGTGACCACCTTCCGCGAGGACGATGAAGCCTCGGACGGCCGCCACCCCGAATCCGTCGTCTTCGGCAACCGCGAGAAGGACGCCAAGCGCCGCGACTTCACCTTCAACGCCATCTACTGGCATCCCATCTCCCGCGAGGTCTACGACCCGTACAAGGGGGAGGAGGATTTGAAGGAACGCCTCATCCGCTTCATCGGCGAACCGGGCGTGCGCATCAAGCATGACGCGCTGCGCATGCTCCGCGCGGTACGCTTCCGCGCGCACCTCGAGGCGCAGTACCACCCGGAGACCTACCGCGCCCTGCAGGAGGAGGCGCAGCTCGTGGAAGCCCTCTCCAGCAGCCGCAAACTGGAAGAGCTGGAGAAGATGCTGGCCTCGCGCCATCCGGAACGCGCGCTGGAGGACCTGTGGGAGACGAGACTCCTCACGTTCATGCTCCCGGAGCTCTACGCCTGCAAGGGAATACCGCAACCTGCGGACTTCCACCGGGAGGGGGACGTGTGGGAGCATACGATGAAATGCCTCGCAGCTTTCGAAGAGGAAGACACGCCGGATGTGCGCCTGGCCGCGCTCTTCCACGACGCGGGGAAAGTGGATACGTTCTCCCTCAAGGAGAGGATCCGCTTCGACCACCACGCCACCATCTCCGCGGAAATCGCCGACAAGGCGCTGCGCCGCTTGCAACTTTCCGGCAAGCGCACGGAGAAGATCGGCTGGCTCATCAAGCACCACATGATGATGCTCACGTTCCTCGAGGTCGGCGAGGAACGGAAGGCGCACTGGTACTTCCACCCCTGGTTCCCCGAACTGTGCCGCCTGTTCCGGCTGGACATCGCGGGAACGGAACCCGCGGATTACGGGCTGCTGGAGAAGATCCTGACGGATGAGCACGCATTCCTGGACCGCCATCCGCGTCCCGCGAAGCCCCTCCTCACCGGCGACGAGGTGATGGAGATCACGGGAATCCCCCCGGGAGAGAAGGTGGGGGAGATCCTCCAGGCGCTCCACGACGCGCAACTGCGTAAGGAAGTGACGAGCAAGAAGGAGGCGCGGGCATTCATCGAAAACCTGCGCTGACTGTATCGGTATGCAGACGAATGTGAGCGTGATTTCTGTCCGTATTTTCCCTTGCGATAAAAGCTGTAGTTTTGTGTAAGTGAATTCCGCATCCATCGTCCTGAATGGCAGTTCTCCGTCGCTGCGGCAACAACGCTGCAACAGCACTTTTACTTCCTTCTCTCTTCTCCTCCTATGGCTCATTACGTACAGAAAGCAGCCAACGTGCTTTCGCGGTCCATCGCAGCCGGCTCCGTGTTGGCTATGCTATCGGCAGGGACGGCCGCCGCAGGCGGTTTTGAGTACGGTTACGGCAGGAAGACACAGCAATACACGGTCCTGAAGATGGATAATGACTACGGCAACAAATGCTACGACAGGTGCGAACTCGGCCTCAGGGACAGGTGCCGTCCTGTGAAACCTGTAGTAAAAGCCGACACGTGCGATTTCAACGACGAATGCCGCAGGCCTTTGGTCAGGGCTCCGAATCTTCATAAGACCGCGAACATCAATAACAGCGCCCACACCGACGTGGACTCCGTCATCAATGCGGCTTCCGTAAATACGACGAACGTTTCGCAGCACGGCGGCGGGAACATGGGGTATGGCAACTGGTGCGGCCTTTGGAACTGCGGCGCACAGGGCGGCTCTCAGGACGCCACGGTGCATAACGATGCAAACACGACCGTGGACTCTGTGATCAACGCGGGTGCAGCGAACACGGTGGACGTGGACCAGGGCGGCGGCTACGGCTTCCTGTTCCAGAATGCGGACATCAACGCCGACGCCGACACGAACGTGCATTCGGAGATCAACGCTGTCTCTTCCAATGAGACGACCGTTGACCAGTCCGGCGGCGGATATCAGAACGCCGACGTGCACAATGGGGCAAATACGGACGTGCATTCCGAAATCAACGCGGGCTCAGCGAACACGGTGGACGTGGACCAGAACTGAATAGCCCGCAAGGGATAACCGAAGCGGAAGAGTTGAAGAGGGGCCGGGAAACCGGCCTTTCTCCTCTGTGCGTACGAGCCGCATTCCACAGGGATCTTCCGAAAGTATGTGGGGAGAGGAGCGTCAATGATCCTGGAACAGCCTCCCGGACCACACCACATTCCTTACCGCATACATCCTATGGCACACCTCTCCCTCTCCGGAACAACCCCACGGAAGTCATGGCCGCATGCGTTTGTCTTGGCGCGCGCCATCGTGATCATCACGGGCGTCCTAGCCTTCGGTGCTTCCCCCGCTCTCGCCGCGGTGGCGGATTGGCAAAAAGGAGCCACCGTCCGCTCCACGTGGGACGGCGACTTCGCCTCAGAATCCTTCCGGCAATCGCTGCGGAACCTCAAGGCAGCCAACGCCAACTTCGTCACGCTCCACGTCCCCTACGAACAAAATGACATCTGGTCCACGGACATCCGCAAGCGCTGGTTCGCCCCCACGGACGACGCCCTGCGCTCCGCCATCGATTACGCACACTCCATCGGCCTTCAGGTGGCCCTCATGCCCCACCTCGACCCGCTCGACGACAAGTGGCGCATCTACATCAATCCCGATGACCGCGACAGCTGGTTCAAGAACTACGAGGTAACGGTCCTCTTCCCGCTCGCGCGCATCGCGCAGGAGAAGAACGTGGAACTGTTCAGCTTGGGCGTGGAACTGGGCGGCATGACAACCTCCACTTCCAACGCGAGCAACGACTGGCATTGGCGCGAGACAATCCGCAAAATGCGCGAAATCTATTCCGGCCCTCTCACGTACAGCGCGCAGCACAATGACCCCAACGAGAAGGCGGAGATCACCTGGTGGGATGCCGTGGACTACATCGGCATTTCCGCCTACCACCCAAGCAACATTTGGGAAGACAAGCCGGAAGTATGGCGTTTGGCGCAGGAATGGAAACGCTGGTACGACGCGGAAGTGCAGCCGCTCGCCGAACGGTACGGCAAGCAGGTGGTCTTCATGGAAATCGGCTTCAAGAGCGTCCCCCGCGCCCACCAGCTCCCTGCTGCCTACTGGTACGGCGGCGGATACGACGGCCAGGAACAGGCGAACGACTACGAGGCGGTGTTCCAGGCGCTGCAGGATGAATCCACCTTCCACGGCATCCAGTGGTGGGATTGGAAGAGCAACCCCGACGGAGGAGGAGAGGGGAATGAGGACTTTACGCCGCAGCACAAGCCCGCCGAGGAGGTGATGCGGCGCTGGTTCGGGACACCCGGCCAAGTGGCCGCGCAGCCTCCCACCCAGGAAGAGTCCGTCATCCCCCCCGCCCCGGAGGAAGCCGCACCGCAACCCTCATCGGAACCTCCCCCCGTGCTCCCCCCTCAGGAAGATCCCGCACCCGTCGTTGCGCCTCCCAGCCTCCGGCAACTGGCGCAGGAACGGCTCAACGCCTTGCGGCTCCGCCACGATCGGTCGCGACCGACGTGGCTCCGCTTACTTGAGCTGCGGCAGCGACGGCTGGTGCAACTGCGGTAAGAAGGCGGGAATCGAACGGTTTGGGAAGGATGTACTCGGAACCGAACGAGAGGGATGACAAACCGTAAGCCTGCAGCACGTCCTGCGGCACCGGCTCCCTGGCCAGCGCGGCGATGGCTTTGGACGCCGCAACCTTCATATCCCGGTTGATGACGGACGCCCGCACGTCCAGCGCTCCGCGGAAGAGGAAAGGGAAACAGAGGACGTTATTCACCTGGTTGGGAAAGTCGCTGCGCCCCGTGGCCATGATCATGTCCGGCCGCGTCCGCTTGGCCAGATCGTATCCGATCTCCGGTTCGGGGTTGGCCATGGCGAACACGATGGGCTTCGGCGCCATGCCCTTGAGCATGTCCGGCGTAACGGCACCCGCCGCCGAAACGCCGATAAGCACATCCGCACCCTTCAGGGCATCCGTGAGCGTCCTCATCGCCGACGGAATGGCGAATGCACGCTTGTACTCGTTCATGTTCTCCGTCCTCCCCTCATACACCACCCCCTTGGTGTCGCACAGGATGAGCTTCCACTGGGGCAGCCCGATGGAAAGGAGGAACCGGGCGATGGCCAGTGCGGCGGCACCGGCACCGTTGATGACCACGTTGACGCTCTCCATGGTCTTCCCCTGCAACAGGAGCGCATTCTCCAGCGCCGCTGCCACCACGACAGCCGTACCGTGCTGGTCATCGTGGAAGACGGGGATGGTGAGCCTCTTGATAAGTTCCTCCTCCACCACGAAGCACTCCGGCGCTTTGATATCTTCCAAATTGATCCCGCCGAACGTGGGGGCAATGGCGGCGATGATCTCCACGAGTTTCCACGGGTCGCGTTCCTCCACCTCGATATCGATGGCATCAACCCCGGCGAATTTCTTGAAGAGGACCGCCTTCCCTTCCATCACGGGCTTGCCGGCGAGCGCCCCCTTGTTCCCCAAGCCCAGTATCGCGGTGCCGTTGGAAATGACCGCAACCAGGTTGCCCTTGGAGGTGTACTCGTATGCCGCATCGGGATCCGCAGCGATGGCGAGCACGGGCTCCGCCACGCCCGGCGTATAGGCCAAGCCGAGGTCCTCCCGAGTGCTGAGGGGCTTCGTAGGGGCAATGGAGATCTTTCCCGGGGGCGTCTGCGCGTGGTACCGGAGGGCGGGGGAGTCTGTGGGCATGGGGACAGTGTATACCACACGTCTGCATCAGGCTTCCGTCCGGTTCGCCTCCGCCTCGTCCGAACGGGCTGCCTTCTTCCTCTGCTTCCTGAACCTGTTGCGACGGGCATTGTGGCTTTCTCCCCCTTTGGGGCCAGGAAGTGTCCGCGTGGAGATATGAGGGAAGACGTCGACGATCTTCCCGTGCCTCTCGATGCATTCCCTCGCGATGCGGAAGTACGTCTGGCTTGCGCCGTCCGGATTGCCCTCTATGAGGGTTCGGGAATCGCCGGTGACAACGAGGCTCTCTTGGGCACGTGAGAACGCGACATTCGTCCGTTCCGTGCTATCCAAGTGCCCTATGCGCTGTTCGAGGTTGCTGCGCGTGGTGCTGAGGATGATACGTGCGCGTTCCGAGCCCTGGAAGCTGTCGACCGTACCGTTGTTCCCCTGGAGGAAGTTCAGGAGCGCGTCACGATCGGAGGGATTGCGGAACTCCATGCGCTGGAGAAGGCGGATAATCAAGTTTCGCTGGGCGCTGTACATGGAAATGACGCCGAAGTTGTCGTCCGTCAGCCTTCCTGCGTAAAAGTCGTTCACCAGACGACGAGCGACAATGTGCGCTTCTGTGTAATTCACCTTCGAGAGTCCGAAGGACGTTTCCCCTCGATCCGCCCTTTCCTTCGTATCCACCCACATCATTTCCCCCGGATTCGATGGATTGTGGTGATCGATTTTTCCCGCTTTCAGCTTTCCGTCGTACCGCGCGAGGCTCACCAGCTCAACGATGCCGGGAAGGGAACGCCTGTTCGTCCGGAGCATGACCTGCGGGATGGACGTCCGCTCCGCCATGAAGGCAAACGGACCGGCTTCAAAGTCCTGCACGTCCTGTTCCCCGATACCTCCTTCCACCGCGTCCTGCCGATCCTGCATGAAGCTCCTCAAGTGCTGGGGCAAGGCGATGTTCCCCAGTTGCTTGTGATCTCCGATGAAGATGATCTGTTGGCCCGCCTTGGCGAGCGCCGGCAGCAATTCGTAGAAGTATCCCCGCGACGCTTCATCCACCATCACGACATCGTACGAAAGTTCCTGCAGGATCTCGTCGCTGATGAGGGAATTGAGCGTGACGCCTGCGACCAGCCCCTGTTCTTCCCATAATTGCTGTATGAGCTGCGCACGCTTTTGTGAGAATTCCTTCCATGCTTTTTCGTACCGCACTGCGTCCACCGCCACTGTTTGGAATTGCCCGCGTTGGGGGAGCGGCTCGCCCTCGGTATGCCGTTTCAATGCTTCCGCGTACGCTGCTTCATCCGTTTGTTCCACCAGGTACTCTTCTTGTTTCGGCGGATGCAGGTCCTTCCGTATGAAGTCTTCCCGGAGTGCCTTATCACACACGCCGATTTCCGTCCCGCCGCGGTGCACAACGCACTTCTTTTTCTTCACGGCATTCAGTAACACATCCAACCCCCGATTGCTGTGGGAGAGGACCAACGTCCTCAATCCCTGCTGTTGAAAGCCTTGGACCAGGTAGGATGCGACCATGGTCTTGCCCGTCCCCGGCGGCCCTTGGACGAGAAAGCATGGGTACCCTTCTGTTCCCAGCTCAAATGCGACGGATTGCTCCGTATCTCCCAGTAGCGCGCGCGGTATGGGTTGAAATTCGTCCGTTCTTCGCATAATTTGCTTCCTCGTAAGCCTCTCGGTGTCCTGGTCGATACCGAAGAACACCTGCTCGGGCAAGGAATGCTGGGAGTATGTAACCCCAAACTCGTTCAGTACCGTCTCGCCCTCCCATAAGTACGGTTCGCCATGACGGTCCCTGATCTTCCTCTGCATGCCGAGGCGCTCGCAATACTCATGAAGGCTGTTCTTGTACCGCTCCAATGTCCGGCGGTTGGACTTCTTCCGCAGGTAGAAACCCCTCTTCACCCTCTTGGGGGAACGCACGTAAAGCTCCACCACATCGCCCCTCGCTTCCTTCACCGTCGCCGTTCCCACAAACTGGTCCTTGCTGTTATAGATTTCCACACGATCGTCCTCACGGAGAACGGGTATGTCGTAGCCCGTCTGCACGTCATCCTTCAGGAAACCGGTAAGAATGCTTTCGTACTTCTCTTCGGTCTCTCCAAAGTAGTCAACGACCGTGCGGTGCAGCTCCTTCCTCAAGGAGGGATCGTGGTAGTCGTTGCTTCCCCACGTGTTCCTAGCCACGATGGTCGCATGGTGGCCCCTCTGCTTCGCCTCCTGTACCGTCAAGCGCACGCCGAGGGCGGTGAGTCCCTCCCGCGTCTGCCCGCCCGAGAGTTCGGTATCGAGCGCGATCGTCTCATCTAAGTACCGCAACGAAAGCGCCATTTGCACCAACATGGCCTCGTAGCGGCCTTCCGTTTCCTCTTTCTGTGTAATGACCTCCTCGCCGAAAGGCGGTTCGGCACCGGCATCGTCATGCGGGAACCGGCGAGCAAATTGATACTCAGGGAGAAGGCGCGCTACTTCACCTTCCACATTGTTCCGGATCCCTTCGATCTCCTGCGAGGTCAACGGACGCGGCAGGTTATACTCAATACGGAGCTGCGGCAGGAGGGTGAGGTCGGTTTCCATGGGAGGAGCGCGTTATGATATCAGCGGTCTTCTGCATGTACAGTCATAAATAGCCCCGGTCGCTGCGACCGGGGCTCCTCCGATGATGGTCACCGGTACCCCCAGCTTTGCTGGCGCTTCTGTTGCCCGGGAGGGCTGCGGACAGTCGACACGGCTCAGTTCCTTTGTGGTATCCGGCCTTGCTTCGTTTGGCCTAACAGAAGTGGTTTTGTGCAGCCTCTGCGTACAGGTGCTGCACACCCCGTGTCCGTGAGGACTTTAAGCCGTCGCATCCCGCTGTCGGGACGGGGCCGAGGGGCTCGACAACGCATCACTTTCGGTGATGGATTGCCATAGCGTAAGAATAGTATTCTTTTCATTACCGTCAAGATGCTTCAGGATCCCCTTGTGCATGGACTGCTCATCACTTTCGATGACCTGCAATGGTCCGCATTCCTCTACGGCTCCTTGGGTTGCTCAACCATATTGAATTTATCAAGCGGCGGCTGTTTATCAGTGCTGTCCATGATTACACATGTTGTGGAAAAGCCGCTGAAACTCTCGAACCCAGTACGCATATTCGCCTTCAAGATCATCAATCACAATTGTTCGTTCTCCGACCTTGAGTGTGACATGTCGGATGTCTGCCTGAAACAAATGTGCAGTTGCCCAACTCGCACGTTGCGCATCGATGGATCTGAGTTGCTCGGGATCTTGCTCGTGCCACGATCTGATGATACCCAGCTCCCGTGCCTCTCGGACCATGGCTGCATATTCCCATGCCCGATCAATCTTTGGCGGAAACAGTCCCTCGGCATCTCTGATACTCACCTTGCAGGTCGCATACTCTGTTCCATCGTAGATTTGTCCCATATTACCTAAAAATTTCGTATCAAGTTCATCAACGAGCCTGTCATGGAGAGCCTCCACTTGCCCGTGTAAATCACCAACAGTTTGTGCCTCACCCTGCAAATCAAAGATGACAGCATTCACCCCATGTCGAATAAGGTAAATCGCAGTATCGAGCGCCTCTCGCACTTCCATCTTTAGTTGTTCCTTATTCTGTACGCTCTGAATTATATCAAGCCTTGCTGCTAGTCTCTTTGCATTGAGGGCAAGAATTTCTTGGATGCTCGGGCGTGTTTCGTCTGTGATGTGACCTACTACTGTATCAAACCACTCTGTTCCATAGGATTCATCCAGAGTGAGAGCGTCGCGTATCAGCGCATTATCTTTTAAATCATCGGCCTCCTCTGTGCGTGAGGCATGTTCTGCACCGACAAGCCTAACTGTGCAGTGCTCGTACTTTGTGCCCTGGAAAGCCTCTTTCATGGGCAAAGAATAGGCAGAGATGTTGCATTTGTCAAAGACTATGCTATTAATACACTATATGGCAGAAGTACTTAGCGGTCAGGAATCGGCAGAACGAGGCACGGAGGCTTTTCGTAGAGGTGTAGAGATTCTCCGCTCCGCAGAGGAGTTCCTTTTCCGTTCTCGGGCACAATCAACGGGCGGAGAGCGGGCACTTGCAGATATGTGCCCCATCCCCGTCTATTTCGCTCTCTCGCTCACTGACATTGCTGACGCACTTTCTGATATTGCTCCTCTGTACGAGGAAGCGGGACTTTCGGAGCAAGCCAACAGAGCAGCCAAATATATTGAAGAGATGAACCCGTCACATCGCATATTCGGTCCCTATTTCAAGCAGTATGACTTCATGAGAATTGCAGCGGATGGCATTAAGAAAGCACGACGCGGCAAGACAGAGCAATTACCACTCCCGTACCGCTCCCTTCGAAAGGACAAGTACAAGGTGTGCGATAGCAGCTCACCAGAGATGGAAGGGCAAATTGTGAATGCTATTAAGGGCGGTCAGACAGAAGAAGCTATCCGCATTGCATCGGAGAGGGAGTGGCCTGATCTTCTGCGTTTCACGCATCAGCATATCGCTCTGCACCTGGCGAAGAATCGCCGATTTGAGGAGGCAATCATTGCAGCATTGCCGCTTAAAAAGGAGCGAGAACAGTGGTACGAAGAAACACTCCTTGAACTCATCCGTCAGGCAGTGACTGGCAAAGATCCACAAAAGTACCAAGCAGCAGAGCAGATCATCCAAGTGCTCGAAGATCTCATTCCCGAAAGCCTGGAGAACGGTCGCTATTGCTTGCCGCGCTACGCAAGCCAGCACCGAGACGATGCGATCTGGCATCTGACCCGCGCTAAGAGCGAGGAGCAGCAGACAGAAGAGGCAAAGATGTGGGCACGAAAGATCACTGCTTCTGGCCATCGCGCCGTGACGCTCGCAGAAGTATCCGCCGGTGAATTGCTGCAAAAGAAGGCCTATGAGCCGACCCTGGCAGAGGCATTGCAGGTGACGGACGATTCGGGACTTGCAAAGGAGGAACCGCTTTCATATGCCATCGCCAAAGCTGGGATCGCACGCTCTATGATTCGGGCAGGAAAGCTATATGTCGCTCAGCCTTTGAAGCTAGATCAGAACAAGATAGATCGGAGTACGATTGATGCAGTGCTCAACCCTGTAAGAGAGGCTCTTCTCCGCACTCTTCCTTCAGAAGGAGAGATTCAGTGAATAACCCTGCGCTACACCCTTCGGAATCGATGGTTCAATACATGCTACAATATAGAAGGGTTCTTGGCCTATTCGTATGAACGAAGTAGCATAGGCATTGAAATGGATCATAAGACTTCACGGCACTTTACATCATTGGGCCAGTAGCTTCCACCTTCGCCTCTGAGGCTTCGGTGGACAAGCAGTTGGGAACACCTTTATTTTCACAACATCGGGCCAGTAGCTCAGTTGGTTAGAGCTCCGGACTTATAAACCGGCGGTCGATGGTTCAACTCCATCCTGGCCCACCAACCTTCGCGCAGCGAAGGTTGCCGACCGTAGTCCCGACCTGTCCTCCGAAGCTTTAGCGTAGGAGGAAGGGCGGAGGTCGGCTTTTCATGCTCGTGAGTCGCTGCGGCTACCTGTCGGCCGTAGTCGCGAAGCGCGAAGGCTGACGGTTGGCAGGCCGTCCTTTATGATGCGCTGCATTCTACATTGTATTACCATGAACTCATGAAAACGGCTTCCAGCAAAGGTGAACTTCGGGAAACGAAGACTGACAGACATTCATTTTCCCAAGTGATAAGAGCACCTATATATATCGTATTAGATAGTTTGAAATCAGCGTACAACGTGGGATCAATTTTCCGGTTAGCTGATGCGCTACTCATCAACAAACTATATATCTGTGGAGATACAATCATACCGCCTAATCACAAACTCAGAACGACTTCGCGGGGAACTGAACGCTGGGTTCCCTGGGAATATCGCGAATCAGCAGTTGAAACGGTACGAGAACTCAAAAAGTCCGGCGTATTCATTCTGTGCGCTGAACTCACGGCGGAAAGCATCGACTACAAGAACATCCGTCCCACGTTTCCGGTTTGTCTCGTACTTGGACGTGAATATGACGGTGTGTCACCGGAAGTATTGGATGTAGCTGATTCCATTGTTTCCCTGCCGATATATGGCATGACCAATTCTTTAAATGTGGCTTCAACGGCTAGTGTGTTACTCTACGAACTTTCACACATGATGAAACGATAAACTCTCTCTGCTTTATTTGTCTCAAATGCTTCGCGATGGTCAGCTGTTGCTTCTTGGGAGATGCGGCTACTTGTCTGCCGAAGTCGCGATGTGCGAAGGCTGACGATTAGCAGGCACTCACCCCCTGCGCCTCATACCACCTGCCACCGCCGGTTGACGATGGCTGCATGGGGAAGAAGACGTTTTCCTTTCTCACTTCTTCTCTTCTGCCGATTGCTGCTTGACCTGGACGGTGAGCGGCTGCTGGACGGAACCCATGAGGATCTGCACCTGGAAGGTGCCGACGGCCTTGATGTGCTCCGGAATGGAGATGGACTCAGCGGAAACGTCGAGTTGATGCTGTTCCTTGAGCGCCTCCGCCACCTGTTCTTCGGTGATGGCCGCGTAGAGCTTGCCCGTCTTGCTTGCCTTCTTCACAAAGGTGACGGTCTTGCCCGCGACGGCCGCGGCTGCGTCTGTCTGGAACTGCTTCTCTCGTTCTTTCTCCTCTGCGCGCCTCTTGATCTGGTCCGCGTAGCGCCTGCGTACGGTGGGTGTGGCTACCAACGCCTTGCGATGCGGAAGCAGAAAGTTGAGGGCAAAGCCATCCCCCACGACCAGCAGGTCATTCTTTTTTCCAATGCCGTTCACATCCTCGAGAAGGAGAACTTCCATGTTGCCTGAGGGGAGAACTACTGCGGTGCTCATGAGGAAAAGAGCTGGTAAAGTGTACTGAACAACTTACCATGCGTCAACGGTTCAGGGCATACCCAAAAGAAAAATCTCAGGCCACGGCACGAACTCTTTCAGAATCCGTGATGACACTGATCACATTTTGTATACATATTCGCTTCTGCACCGACTTTTCATTTTGCGGCTGCAGAATGCGTAAAGAGGGATGGGACCCACGTGAAGAAGGAAAACCACCCCGTTCCGGGCTTGAAAACGCGTTCCTGGCGCACGTACCACTTGTGCAGCGTGAGGAATCGGTCGCTGTGGAGCGAGAGCGAACCCAGCTCCACCCCCAGGATGTTGCGGTGCTGCGCGAAGGAGTACCGGGGAGAGTAGAGGAAGACGGCAGGAACATCCTCGCTCAGCACCCGACGCAGCTCCGTGAGCGCCGTGTTGCGCTCCTTCTCATCCCGCGTGCGGCGCACACGCTCCAGCAGGGTATCCGCCTGGAATGACGCGTACTGGGAAAGGTTGTACGCATCCTGCCGCAAATCCTTGGGGTCGCCCGTGCTCTTCTGCACGCCGCTGCTGTGCCAGTAGGAGTAGCTGTCCAAATTGTCCAGGAGCGATTGCCCGAAGAGGAGGAGGTCGTACTCGCGCTTGAGGAGCTTGTCCTGGAACTCCTCCCTGGTCTTGGGGATATCCAGCGTCACTTTCACACCCAAGTCCGCCCAGGACCGCTGCAGGAATTCCGCCACTTTGCGGTACTCGGCGGGGGAGGGGCTCGTGAGGAGGTGGAGCGCCAACTGCTCGCCGCTGTCGTTGCGTCGGACGCTCACGTCATCGGAAGGCTTGCGCCTGCGCAGCATCTCCTTGTCCAGGACCATCTCCTGGATGGTCATCTTGCCGCCCTCGGGCGCCGTCCCGGCGCGCGTGGCGAGGAACGCCTTCAGCACGTCCTGTTCCGCCCGCGCCCGCGCGTACTCCGCCTCCGACCGCGCACGGTAGACGTACACGGAATCCAGCGTCTTCCCCTTGGCGTCCGTGAGGCGGATGACGTTCAGACCCAGCTTCAACGCACCGGTCCCGGAACGCAGCGTGGGGATGACGGTGATCCAGGCGCCACTGGCCGTGGGATGCGGGTGGATGGGTTGGCTGTTAATGCGGATGCTCCCCGGCGGAAGTTCCGCCATGGATCCCGAGAGGGTGAGCACGGCGCCCGTCCCCAAGTTGACCACGGAAGGCGCGTGCAGCACGCCCTGCCGGTTCACGTCCTCCTCCTCCAGCAGCCGCTGCAGGCGGATCTTCTCCGGCATGTTCCAGTTGCTCTCGAACAGCGCCCCCTGCGCCGCTGCGGGGTCAAAGTGGTAGCGCCAGTCGCCCATGTCGAGCTCAAGAAGGGGGGTATCCACAAGGACCGACTCGTGGATGTGTTCCGCAAGCGCAAGCTTGTCGGTCCCCAGCTGCAGGCCGAGGCGGAGGTTTCGGTCCTGCAGGCTCCCGCGGTCCAGGTTGAAGAACAGCGCCACGTACTGGGGGAGCGTGTACTGCCGCGCCACGTAGCGCCGCGGGATGATGGGCTGCCCGCGGTCATCCTTGGCCACCAGGCGCACGCCCTGCAGGTTGCGCAGGTCGGAGAGGAGGGAGGAGTAGTCCGGGAAGATGCGGAAGACGATGCGATCCAGGCGGTAGGACGGGGGAATGTCCCTCCGGAACCGTTCCAGTGTGATTTCCGTGGAGAGCTCCGTCTGGGTGATGGTCTTCAGTTTGTACGGCCCCGCCCCCACGGGCTTGTACCCGAAGTCGGACGTAAGGTCGAGCTTGGCGATGGGCACCCCCTCGAACGAGGCTTTGGGCAGCAGACCCAGCGTGAGGTTGCTGGCGAAGAAGCTGTACGGCTCGTCCAGGAGGAACTTCACCGTACGCTCATCCATCTTCTCGATCCGCACGCCGCGGAAGTTCTGCTGCAGCAGCATGTTGGGGAACGCCGGGTCCTGGAGGGTGGAGAATGTGAACACGACATCGTCCGCCGTCACGGGGTGCGGGTCCTTCTCCGTGGAATCGTGCCAGAAGACGTTGTCCTTGAGCCGCACCGTATAGGTCTTGCTGTCCGGGGAGACTTGGAGCAAGGCCAGGTCGTCTTCGATGCGGCGCGTCTGCGGGTTGTAGCGCAGGAGCCCGGAGAAGACGAGCGACACAATATCGCGGTTCACGTCGTTCTGGACGATGAACCATGGATTAAGCGGTTGCAGGTCCCCCACGGATCCTTCGATGTACGTCCCTCCCGTAGCCGGCATGATGACCGTATTCTCAACGTAGAACACGCGCAGCAAGCCCGCAAAACTCCCCACGAACAGTATCGTGAGCGCGAGGAGCGTCCAACGCTCCCACGTGGACATGGTGAGGAGAAGCCGCAGCAAGCGGTGCATGGTTGTCATTGTACCCATTGCGGGGGAGGGGACAAGGAAGGTCGCGTCCCGCTCACATCACGTACCACTCCACAATACTCAGCCCGAAGAACAAGACGCTGAGCCAGATGGACGCTTTGTAGATCACTCTCTCCGCCCCTCGCCGCTGCACGAATACGGCGCCGCTGCCGCCGAAGGTGGCGGTAAGCCCCGAGGCGCGGTGCTGGATGAGGATGGCGAGGGCAAGCAGGACGCCGATAGCCAGGTGGATGCCGATGAGGATGTTCGAGATGGAGAGGGTGGACATGCGTGTAGGATGGTAGCGGGATGATCGGGAGGATGCAACGGCGTTCATCCTGCGCTGCGCGAAGGTTGGTGGGCGGTACTGGGGTCGAACCAGTGACCTACTGGGTGTAAACCAGTCGCTCTGACCACTGAGCTAACCGCCCGTGTTCAGACTAGCATACCATCGCCAATCCCTGAATATCGTCAGGGGCTACTCAGCATGACAACGGCGGACGATAAGAGTGCTACTGGCCCAACGAGGAGAAGATGTCCTGCATGAGGGTGATGATGGTGCTGAAGTTCAAGTCGAAGGGGATGTCCAGAATGCGAGCCATCCAGGACACCGCGAAGAAGGCGATGAAGGTGACGAAGAGCCCGATGATGGCGTAGCGGATGGTGTGGACGGCTTTCTTGATCTTCTCCTCGTTCCCTGCGGAGAGGATAAAGTTGATACCGCCCAGAATGATGAAGACGAGCGAGAGGAGCGAGGCTACCACCAACGCCAATGCTATGAACGTAGCGAAAATCTCTAGCGGTGTGCCGTTCTGGAGGAGGTCGCGCAGCATGGGGGGAGGGGGTTAGGGGGGAGGAGGAGAAGTGCTCATGGTAATTATTCTTTCTGCGGCTCAAGGATTTTCAGGTTCACCCTCTGGGACGTTGCGCCTCCGATGATCCGCAGGAGCGTCCGCAGCGCCTTGACCGTTTGGCCGCTCTTGCCGATGAGCTTGCCCATGTCACGCTCGCTCACGCGGACGGTGAGGAGCACGCCCAAATCGTCGATCGTCGGTTCGATGGAGAGCTGGTCGCGATCTTCCACCAGCGACTCCAGGACGTACTTGAGGAAAGAGTAGCCGGGAGTGTTCTCGGGAGCATTCGTTGTCATTGCTGCTGAGGATACCTATCCCTTGCAACCCTGTCACGTGAATCCCGCACCCATGAGACGATAGGAACAACAAATACTGCCCGATCAGCACCAAGCCAAGACCGTACAACCTCTGACATGAGACATGGATGCGGGATACATTACGCTTGCGGGGCGGTCGCCGCCGGCGCCGCGGCCGGCGCGGGTGCGGCGGCAGCCTCCGGCTCCTTCTTGCTCTTCTTCTTGGTGTACGTGTGGATGAACTTGTCCATGTCCTTTAAGCCGGCCTTCCGCAGGAGGCGCGCTACGGTTTCACTGGGGATGGCGCCCTTCTGTATCCAGAAGAGGATCCGCTCGTCATTGTGCTCGAACACGGCGGGTTTGCGCGCGGGCAGATAATGGCCGAGGATTTCCTGCGCGCGCCCTTTCACAGGATCGCGCTTTTCCGCCACCACCAGACGGTAGGTGGGGATGTTCTCACGGCCGGTGCGTTGCAGACGAATTTTTAGCATGCGTCAAAGCCAAGGAAGTGTAAAGAAGGGAAAGAGTGAGTGCAAGCCTTCTTTTGGGTCAAGAGCCCCCTCTCCTGCTCGTGCGAATGACCCGGATTTCCCGTATGGGTGTTTCCGGGCACTCCCGGGAAAGGTAGGCCGTGAGCGCGGGTATTTGGAAGCGGCATTCCTGGAGCGCGATGCCGTTCCCGCATTCCACGGTGAGAACGGCATCGGAGAGTTCATGGACGGCAATGGCGTCCTTGAGCCGGGGAAGGGACTCCTTGAGCCACTTCTGCGACCGGTACGTCACCATGCTCGCCACGGCGTGCGCATGCAGCCCGCGCTTGCGCAGGACCTTGGGAAGGATGGATTTAAGGGAGTCCATGGGGAGAGGTGATGGTAGTGTAGAGCGTAGATGGAGAGTGTTGAACGGGTAATGACCAATGACCAACATCCAATGACCAAACTATTGGTCATTGGTACTTGGGATTTGGTCATTGTGCAAGGAACGAACTACGTATGACATCCAGCAGTACACGTCCTGTCTCTTCCGCCGCCGCCTCCCACGACAGCATCCGCGGCGGAAGAGCGGCCGGCGGGTTCCTCATCGCCTGCGTGAACGCATCCACCGTGTGGGGCAGGAGGACGGTTCCCTCCGGCGCCGCTTCCGGAATGGCTCCCGCGTTCGCGGCGATGACGGGGCAGCCGCATGCCGCCGCTTCGGCGACGGGCAAGCCGAACCCTTCGTAGCGCGTTGCGGTGACGAATGCGTCCGCCGCGGAATAGAGGGCGGGCAGGTGCTCGTCGGGGACGCCGGGCAGCACCATCACGCCCTCACGCACGCGTATCCTCCCGGCCTCCGGCCCCGCCAGGACGAGCACGAGGGAAGAAGGGGTGGGGGAGAGGCGCGCGAAGGCATCGAGGAGGAGGGGGACGTTCTTGTGCTCCTTCGCATTCCCGACATACAGGAAGAACGGCTTGCGGATGCCGTACCGTTTCAGCACGGCTTCCTGTTCTTCTTCCCCCCTCCGGTGGAACGCCCCGGCCACGCCTTCGCGGACCACGGCCGTCTTGTCCGCCACCTGTTCCCCGTACAACGAACGGAGTTCCCCCGCGGTGAACGCGCTCACGGCAATGATGCGGGAAGCGCGCCGAAGCGCCTGCGCGAAGAGGAAGCGGTAGGCGATGCGCCGGAGAGGCGATGCGCCGTTGGGGTAGCGGTGGAGGATGAGGTCGTGGACCGTGACGACGAAGGGGACGGGACAGCGGAGCGGCGCATTGAAGTGCGGGACGAAGAGGAGGTCCCCCCCCGCATTCCGGATCAACCGGGGGAGTTCCCACTGCTCGCGGAACGAGTAGTGCTTCGCCCGCGCGACAACCGTTTGGCAGGAGGAAAGGGACCGCGCCCACTGTTCCCCCTCCGGCAAGACGATGAGGACATACCGCATGGCCCCGTCTTTCCGCACGAGGTGCGAAACGATTTCGCGCGTATAGCGCCCGATCCCCACGGGGAGATGGGCGAAGCGGCAATCGATGATGACGCGCGGTGTGCTCTCCATGAAGAAAACTTGGCAACGGTTATATTGCTATAGTGTTCTCTTGTTTGCATGCATCCTACGGGCGTTCTCGCTTGCGAACACTACAGCAATATAAGACTATAACAATAGGGAACTTCTCATGCGCATTCAGGACCTCCTCCGGGAAACAGTACTCCACCGCAGCGACGCGGAAATTTTGCTCGCCGCGCTGTTCCAAAAAAACCGCACGTGGATCATGGCCCATCCGGAACGGGAAGTGACGGAAGCGGAACGGGAAACATGGGCGGCGTGGGAGCAACGGCGCTTGAAGCGCGAGCCCATCGTCTACATCATCGGAGAAAAGGAGTTCTACGCGCGGCCGTTCATCGTGGACAGGCGGGTTCTCGTCCCGCGTCCCGCGACGGAGGGCCTCGTTGACGTCGCACTGGCTTTCCTCCATGCCCCCACGGATGCCGTCGTCCCCACCGATGCCGGCATCGTGGCCGTGAGCCGCGTGTTCCGCGCAGGGGAAGTGACGACCGTGGTGGACGTGGGGACCGGCAGCGGCGCCATCGCCGTCACGCTTGCGCTGGAGCGCCCGGACTTGTCGGTCATCGCCACGGACATCAGCGAGAATGCGCTCGCGGTGGCACGCAAGAACGCCGACCGCCACGGTGTGGCCGGCCGCATCAGCTTCCGCCAAGGGTCGCTGCTCGACCCCGTCCGCGATCTCACCCGGCCCTTCCTGCTCGTCTCCAACCCCCCCTACGTACGGAGTGACCGGACGCTCCCCCGGGACATCACGGATTTTGAGCCGCACGCGGCCGTGTTCGCCGGACCGGACGGGATGGAGGTGATCCGGCCGCTCCTGAAGGCGGCCAAGGCGCATCCCGCTTGCAGCGGATTCGTCCTCGAGTGCGAGGCGGAACAGGCGCAAACACTGTAGGCCTTCATCCGTTCTTCCTTCGTCCCAAGTCCTCTGTTCCAAGGCCTTCCGCTCATGCTAAGGTAAATCCATGCAGAATCTCCTCCCCTCCCTCGGACGCGTCTGCGCCGTCATCGGCGCGCAGTGGGGCGATGAGGGAAAGGGGAAAGTGGTGGACATCCTGGCGGGGCGCTTCGACGTGATCGCGCGGGCCTGCGGCGGTGCGAATGCCGGCCACACGATCGTGGTCAACGGGAAGAAGCACGTGTTCCACCTGTTGCCGGCAGGCAGCCTGCACGAGGGGAAGCCGGTATTCTTGGGTTCCGGGATGGTGATCCACCTCCCCACGCTCCTGGAGGAAATCCGGACGCTGCGGGACGCGGACATCGACATCGTCCCCCGCTTGTTCCTCTCGGAGGAGGCACACGTGGTCTTCGAGTACCACAAGGACGTGGACGGCGTGATGGAGGAACGCCGCGCCAAGAAGTCCGGCGGGAAGATCGGGACCACGAAGCGCGGGATCGGACCCGCGTACGTGGAAAAAGCCGCGCGCACGGGCATGCGGCTGGGCGACGTGCTTGCCTTTTCCCGTTCCGCCGAAGCGCTGCGCAGCGACCTCCTGTGGCGGAAAGAGACGGCGGCACACATGTACGGCGTGGACGTGGACGTGGAGGAGGAAGCGAATAACCTCATGGAAGCCGCGAAGGTCATCGGCAAGGGCATACGCCCCGTCTCTTTCCTCCATGACCTCCTGGACCAAGGGAAGAGCGTGCTCATCGAAGGCGCGCAAGCGTCGCTCCTCGACATCGACCACGGCACCTACCCCTACGTGACGAGCAGCCAGACGACGGTGGCGGGCGCCCTCCACGGCCTCGGCTTGCCGCCCCGCGTCCTCACCTCCTGCATCGGCGTCGCCAAGGCGTACTGCACGCGCGTGGGGGAGGGTGCCTTCCCCACGGAAGCGCAAGGAACAACGGCCGACCGACTGCGGGAGAGGGGAGGGGAGTACGGCGCCACTACGGGCAGGCCGCGCCGCTGCGGGTGGCTCTCCCTTCCGGACCTCCGGCGCAGCGCGCGCCTGAACGGATTCACGCACTGGAACATCACGAAGCTCGACGTGCTGGACGAGGAAGAAACCATCCCCGTCGGAACGGAGGAGAAGGGAGGGAAAGCGCTCTTGGAGGAATTGCCGGGATGGAAGGCGTCCACGGTCGGTGTCACATCTTTCGATTCCCTGCCGCCGAACGCGCAAGCCTATGTCCGCTTCATCGAAAAGAATACCGGCATTCCCGCCTCACTCATCGGGACGGGCCCGGGGAGGGAGCAGATGATCATCCGATGAGGATGCCGACGTTGCCGACGATTCCGAAGAAAGCATCACTGCGATAAACCCCGGTAGTTCGGCATCCTCGGAATCCTCGGAATCATCGGTATCCTCAATCCGTCGGCACTTCCCCCCACTTCAATTTCTTCCTCAAGGTCGCGTAGAACGTATCCTGTTTCCGGCGCAGGAATTTGACGGTGCCGGGATGGCACGAGACGCGTACGCGGTCGTACCGCTGCAGGACGTTGAACACCTGCCCGTCGAGCGTGAGGCTCACTTCGATATCCCCGAACTTGTTCTCCTTGCTCAGCACTTCCACTTCCACTTCCTGGTCGCTGGGGATGACGATGGGCTTCTGCGTGAACGTGTGGGAATTGATGGGCGTGAGGATGGTGGCGGTGAGCCCGGGATGGACAATGGGACCGCCCGCGGCGAGGGAGTACGCCGTGGAACCGGTGGGGGTGGAGATGATGAGACCGTCGGCGCGGAACATGGTGAGGTCCTCCCCGTTCACCGATGCGCGCAGGTTCATGAGGCGCGCGATGCTCCCCTGCGAGATCACCGCCTCGTTGAGCACGTGGCTGCGCACGAACTCCTCCCCGTCCCGGTGGTACCCCGTTATGAGGAGGAGGCTGCGTTCCTCCAGCACCCCTTCCCCGTGCAGGAAGGGAGGGAGGTAGGCGGGGGCTTCCTCCACCGTCAATTCCGCCAGGAAGCCGATGGCGCCGCGGTTGACGCTGAGGATGGGGATGGAGAAGTCCTTCAGTTCCCGCACCGTGCGGAGGATGGTGCCGTCCCCCCCGATCACCACGATCAGGTCCAGCTCCTTCTCGTTCGCGAACGTGGGGACGCGGGCGGCGCTCGGCAACCCCTTCATCCGCTTGGCGTCGAAACACACCTCCGCGCCTTCCGCGCGCAAGATCTCCAGTACGGCGGACACAACCGCATCCCGATCCCCCAGATCGCTCTTCGCCGTAACGCCGACGCGCCGGTACTTCAGCATACGTCAATGATACCACACACGCCCCCCCGCCCGCGTTCAGAGCTTCCGGAGAACCTCGAGCAGCAAGTCCGCCGTTCTGCTCCAGCTGAACGTGTGCGATTGCACCAGCGCACGCTGGCGCAAGTCGAACCGCAGGCGGTCCTGCGTGAGGAGGAGCCGCAAGCCCTCCGTGATGGACGGGACGCTGCAGGGATCCACGTAGTGCGCCGCATTGCCGCACACTTCGCGCAGGCTCCCGTTGCCGGACGTGAGGATGGGGATCCCACGCTGGAGCGCATCGAGGAGCTGCATGCCGAACCCTTCGTACAGGGAGGGAAGGGCGAACAGGGTGCAGGATTGCAACAACTCCTCGTACTCCTTCTCCTGCACGTAATCCCTCCACTCCACGCCCGGAAGCTTGGATGCGGCTTCCAGTATGTCCGCATCCTTCCACCCCCTCCCCCCCACGAGCACGAGGCGGTACTGCTCCCGAAGGCCCTGGGGAAGCTGCGCGTAGGCGTCCACGAGCCGCTTCTGGTTCTTGCGCGGCGAGAGGGTGCCCACGCAGAGGATGGTCTTGCCGTCGGGGGTATTGGCGGGAGGGGTGGCGCGCATGGGACCCGCGTAGATACCGGTGACGCTGCGGGCATCCAGGGAGGGATACCGCTCCAGCAGGTCCCTCTTGGTGGCGGCGCTCACGGTGCAGAGGTGCGCCGCGCCCTTTACCGCCCTCCCCAGCGTCAGGCGCTCGATGAACGAGGCGCGCTTCTCGTGCGTCTTGTCCTTGAAGGCGATGATGTCGTGCACGACGGGAACGACGGGGAACGCGCCCTTGAGCAGGGCGGGGACGATGTAGCTCGTGGGGCTGAGGTAGACGTCCGCGTCCTTCACCGTGCGCAGCCGCCGCGCGGCGGCAAGGTGCCAGCGCCATCCCCGCACCCCGAACCGCACCACGCGTACGTTCTTCCCGCGGAAGACGGAGGGGAGGGGTGTGTCGGTGTAGGCGACGAGGGGGATGTTGCGTTGCACCAGTTCGCGCATGAGGCCATGGACCCACTGCCCCTTGCCGGTGCGTTTGGGCTTGCATGCCTCGCGGACGTCAATCGCTATGCGCATAGAAGTCTCCCTCCACGCTGGCGCAGAAGGAGGTGTCAATGATACCCTACCTCTATGCCTTCACGCATCCTACGCGGCTTCGTGAGCCTGGAAACGGAGGAGCAGATCCTCAACGGAGGGGCCCTGGTGGGCTGTATAGGCATGTTCCTGCCATGGATCAGCGGCGAGGGAGTGGACGGGGAACGCGAGGTTTTTACGGGTTTCGGCTTCTATACCTCCACCATGGGGTACCTCATCTTCCTGCTCCTCCTGGTGCTGCTCATCGTTTCCATCGTCCCCCTGCTGGGCGGCCCGGTGCTCATCCGGCGGCGCCACCGCGAGATCGTCCGCTTGTGCCTTGCGGGCGCCGCCACCCTCCTCATCATCGCCGCGCTCTCCGTACTCATGAACGTCACCTTCGAATTCACCCGCATGGAGATCCGCTTCGGCGTCTACGTGACGCTCATCGGGTGCCTCGTCTCCCTCCTCTACGCGTTCCTGCGCCTCCAGGAACAGCGGAAAGCGCAGGCGGAGGAGCTCTTCCACCATCCCGAAGACAAGCCGACCCGGGGCGAGAAATCCGAATTGTTCGTCGCCCCTCCGCCCCCTCCTCCTCCCCCGCCCCCCGCGCCGGAGGAACACAGGATGTACCCGTGACGAAGTACCAATGACCAATGACCAAGGACCAAGGTCCAATGCCTTTGTACCTTCAGTTTCTTTGTTCATTGGTACTTGGGATTTTGTGCTCCCATTTTGGTCATTGGTGCTTGGGATTTGGTCCTTCCCCCAGTACTATAGTGCCGTATGGATGAACCTTCCGTTCCAACAGCCTACAAGGACGAAGACCTCGTCTACGTGGATCCCGACACCCGCACGGTCGTCGGCCTCTTGGAATGGAGCCGTGCGGGCAACCCCAAACCCAAACTCATGCCGGAGGGGGAAACGGAACAGAAGCGGAAGGGGCCGCGGCGCAAGCGGTACTACCCGTGGGGCACCTACAAATCCATGAAGCGCGTGTACCAGCTGGAGGGAAAGCTCAAGAAGACGGAGGGAAACATGCCGCTCGATGACGCGATGCAGCGCGCGGCGAAGGAGGCGTTTTGGGACTGAAGATGCCGAGGGTGAAGGAGTACCGGCGTGAACGTTACCGCACATTGATCCTCATATTCTTCGAAATCGTCGGAATCCTCGGAATCTTCTCATCGTTGTTTCCCTAATACCCTGCACACGCGTTCGACCTCGTCCTTCGACCCGATGATGATGGGCGTGCGCTGGTCGGTTTCCCGTATGCGGACATCGAGGATGGGGTCCGTGCCGTTCGATGACGCCCCTCCCGCCTGCTCCATGAGGTACGAGAACGGCCCGCACTCGAAGGTGAGTCGCAGTTTTCCCTCGGGATACTGCGACCCCCCGATGTTCGCGAAGACGCCCTGCCCCTTGCTGATGATGTGGTGGACGTCGGCCACCATGCAGCCGGAGTAGCGCAGCGTGAGCTTCTCATCCAACCACAGGTTCATCATCTCGCGGTAGGCGGGCGTGTCCGTCACGGCGCGCAGGTTGCCGGGGCTGTAGTTCTTCGCTTTGTCCGCCACCCCCAGATTCTCCCGCAGGAGAATGAATTCCCCCACGTCATTGAGGATGAATTCATGCACGCCCTGGCCGATGGAGTAGACGAGGATTGTGCGGGGCCCGTAGAGGACGTAGAGAGCGCCCACCTGTTCCCGCGGCTTGCGGTTGATGATCTCCTTGCCGCCGTAGATGCCGAAGATGGAACCGATGGCGAAGTTGGCATCCACGAGCGAAGAGCCGTCGAGCGGGTCGTAGACCACGGAGTAGGGGGCATGGGGATCCAGTTCAATGACGTTCTCCATCTCCTCCGAGGAGAAGCTCGCCACCATCTGGTTCTCGCACAGGTGCTGCCGGATAATCTCGTCGCTCAGCACGTCCAGCTTCACCTGCTCCTCCCCGAACTGGTTCTGGGTGCCCGCGAGCCCCGCTTCCGTGGTGCGGATGGCGTAGTGGATGTACTTCGTTGCGCGGGAGATGTCGTTGATGAGGTGGCGAAGGAGTTCGGGCGCCTTGGCGCGGAAGAGGTGGGCGTTGAGCGAGATCCTCTCCGGAATGGGGCAGTAGGGCGTGGAGGGCATGGGAAGAGCATAGCATGGAGCTTTCCACTGCAAAATATCGTCTGGAGAGAGGATTCCGACGTTGCCGACGATTCCGACGAAGAGAACCTATCAAACGTGCTGCGTCTATCGAAGACCATCCTCGGAATCGTCGGAATCCTCGGAATCATCGCAGCAGTTTCCCCACTTCCATCGCCAGCTCCGTCACCCGCATCGCATAGCCCCACTCGTTGTCGTACCACGCAAGGAGCTGAACCAGCGTGCCTTCCACCACATTCGTGGACTCCAGGTCCACGGTGGAGGAATGGGGGTCGGAGACGTAATCCGACGACACGAGCAAGCCTTCCTCCACGCCCAAGATGCCGTTCAGCTCCCCCTCGGCGGCTTCGCGCAGGTAGCCGTTGACCTGTGCGGCCGTCGTTCCTTTGGCGACCTCCAGCACGAGGTACGAGGCGGAGACATCCGGCACCGGGATACGCAGAGCCATGCCATCCAGCTTTCCCGCCAGGTGGGGGAACACCTTGCCCACTGCTTTCGCGGCACCGGTGGTGGATGGGATGATGTTGAGCGCCGCGGCGCGCGCGATGCGCAGCTTTGAGCTGTCGGAGGAATTGTCGAGGAGGTTCTGCGAAGAGGTGTACGCGTGCGTCGTGCACATGAGGCCGCGCTTGATGCCGAGCCGTTCGTCCAGCACTTTGACCACCGGCGCGATGCAGTTGGTGGTGCAGGATGCCGCGCTCACGATGGGCAACGCCCCTTCCAAGGCGGCATCATTCACGCCGCGGACGATCATCACGGTATCGTCCTTGGGCGGGGCGGTGATGATGACGGCGCGCGCGCCGGCCTCCAGGTGCCCCTGCGCCTTGTCCTTCGTGCGGAACTTTCCGGTCGCTTCCACGACCAGATCCACCTTGAGTTCCTTCCAAGGGCATCGGGAGGGATCGCGCTCCTTCACCACGCGCACCGCCTTCCCCTCCACCACAAGGTTGTCGCCGTCCGCTTCCACCTTTCTGCCGAAGCGGCCGTGGAGGGAATCGTACTTGAGGAGGTACGTCCGCATGGCGGCATCGCTCGACGCATTCACGGCCACGACCTCGACTTCATCCGCAAACCGTTCCACTAACTGCCGATGCACAACCCGGCCGATCCGTCCGTATCCGTTGATGGCTATTTTGAGCATGCTTGGATTCTATCATACCAAGCTTGATCCTGAGGAAATGACATTCGTCATTTTACATTCTTCATTCTACATTCTTCATTAGCCGAATATCCCCACCACGATGCCGAAAAATGCGAGGAACGCCCCGATGATCCACATGCGCATTGTGACCTTGCTCTCCCCCCAACCCAGCGCCTCGAAGTGGTGATGGATGGGCGCCGCAAGGAACACTTTCTTGCCGCCACGCAGCTTCTTGCTCGCGAGCTGGATGATAACGGAGAGCATTTCGATGACGAAGATGAAGCCGATGAACGGCAGCACAAGCACTTGGTCAAGCATCATGGCGATCACGCCCAATGCGCCCCCCAAAGCGAGCGCCCCCGTATCCCCCATGAAGAACAGCGCCGGCGGGACATTGTGCCACAGGAACGCCGCAATGGCCCCCGCCGTCACGGCGCAGAAGCCCGCCAGGACGAACAGCCCTTCGACGTACGCCAGCACCCCGAAGGCGCCGAAGGCGATGACGAGGAGCCCCCCCGCCAGACCGTCCAGGCCGTCCGTGAAGTTCACGGCATTGGCGGTACCCACGATGATGAACATGAAGATGGGGATGTACCACCAGCCCACCCCCACGTCCCCGAGAAACGGCACGTGGATCTGGTTGTAGTCCAGCTTGAAGTAGAACCATAGCGCGCCGATGCCGCTGATGAGGAGAAGGGAAGCGATCTTGGGCAGCACGTCCAGCCCGCGCTTCTTTCCCACGCCCGTGATGTTGAGGTAGTCATCCACTCCTCCGAGGATCCCCAGCGCAATGAGCACGAAGAGCGGCAGGTACACCTGGCCGCGCTGGAGGAGGGAATTGGGTACCGCTCCCGTGAAGGAGAGGAAGCGGGAGAACAACACCGTGAGGATGATGGCCCCCCAGATGAGGATACCGCCCATGGTGGGCGTTCCCTGCTTCTTCTCGTGGTAGGTGCGGAAGATGGCGGGATCCCGGCCGTCCATGGTTTCCACGCGCAGCTGCTTCCCCATGCGGTTCCTCTTGAGGAAACTGACGAAGGAAGGCGTGAGCGAAAGGCCGATGATGAAAGCGAACGCGGCGTAACCGAGAAGGGCCGCGACCGAAAGCTCCGGTCGGACAGGGAGGTCAAGAGGCATGGGAAAAGCGTACCCGTGGAGTGGGATTGCGTGAAGGGATGTTTAGGAATGATGCCGAGGATTCCGACCCTTCGGCCTCGAGCTCAAGGCCGAGAGGAGAGCCCGAAGATTGTCAGGATCCAAATCTGCGTTTGCAGAAGCATTTCATCCTTGGAATCGTCGGCATCCTCGGCATCCTGCGACGGTCATTCATCAGTAGTATCCCGCGCGGAACTATGTGCTTTATCCACATCATAGAACCGCATCTGCTCCTTCTTGAACATCAGCTCCACGCGGCCGGTGGGCCCGTTGCGGTGCTTGCGGATGTAGATGTCCGTCATGCCGGGACGGGAGCTGTCTTCCTCGTAGTAGTCCTCGCGGTACATCATGAGCACCACGTCGGCATCCTGCTCGATGGAGCCGGAATCGCGGAGGTCGGAGAGCTGGGGGATGTTGCCGGGACGCGTTTCCACGGCGCGGGAGAGCTGGGAGAGGGCGAGGACCGGCACATGGATCTCGCGCCCGATCTGCTTGAGGGCGCGGGATATCTCCGAAATTTCCTGCACGCGGTTGCCGGCGTAGCTCGCGTTGCCCGTGCTCATGAGCTGCAAATAGTCGATGATGAGCAGGTCCAGCCCGTGCTCCATCTGCAGGCGCCGCGCCTTGGCGCGCAGTTCCGGCAGGGAGGAGGCGACGGAGTCATCGATGAAGATGTTCGCCTTGTTCAACTCGTCCATGATGGGCCCCATGTTCTGGAAGTCGCTGTCATCCAGCTTGCCGCGCTGGAGCTTCCAGGAATCCACGCCGAGCATGGAGGCGAAGAGACGGTCCACGAGCTGCTCCTTGCTCATTTCCAAGGAGAAGATGCCCACGGTCTTGTGCCCGCGTATGGCGGCGTTCATGGCGATATTGAGCGCCAAACTCGTCTTCCCCATACTGGGGCGCGCGGCGAGGACGATGAGATCTGAGGGCTGGAAGCCGGAGAGCTTGTAATCCAGGGCGTGGAAGCCGGTGGGGACGCCTTTGACGTGCTCGTCATCCTTCGCCTCGTGCAGTTCCGCGAACTTCTCGTAGCGCATGCCCAGCACTTCCCGGATGTGCATGAACTTCTCCTTGAGGAACGTGTTGGTGATGGCGAAGACCGTCCTCTCCACCTCGTCGAGGAGATCCGCCACCGGTCGTTCCACATCGAACCCCAACCCCGAAATCTTCTGCCCGGCTTCTATGATGCGCCGGTGCACCGCTTTGGTTTTGACGATTTGGGCGTACTGGTAGACGTGCGAGGAGGTGGGCACCGCGGAAGCCATCTCCGCCAAGAAGGCGCTCCCGCCGATATCCTGGACCTTCTTGACGTCCGACAGCTTGCTCGTGACCGTGATGAAATCGATGGGCTCGTGCTGCTGGAACAGGTCCGCAATGGCCTTGTAGATGAGGCGGTGGACGGGATCGTAAAAATCGTCCGGAACCAGGAGGTCGCTTACTTTCACAATGGCCTCCGGGTCCAGCAGCAGCGCCCCCAGCACCGTCCGCTCCGCTTCCAGGGAATGCGGCTGCGCTTCGATGGGCGTTACCGTTCGTGCCGCGGCGGGAGGGGCGGTGAGCGTCTGTACCATATCCGGTTCGGGAGGGGAGGGGGTTCATTGTAGGGTCGCCTCCGGCGCGGGCAATGAACTCTTCTGGCGTATGGAAGCGTTTCCTTCTCTGGTGCGTGGGGGGATTGTGGATAGTCCGTGGAAAGGAAACCAAGGAAACCGAAGAAACCAAGGAATTCTTGCTCTTGCCTGTTGCCTTTCTTGGTTGTCTTATTATCTTTGGCCGTTCTTCACACTCGGTGCTCACGCGCATACCGCAGAAGCGCATACGCCGTAGCGAGGTGCGCAAACTCATCGGAGAGGACTTTCTGCAGTGCGTCGTCGAGCGGCATCTCGTGAACTTCGATGAGCTCGTTCTTGTCTTGAGGTAGCGGATCTTTGACGAGTTTCCGGGCAGTGTAGATGTAATTCCTGGATTCCAAGTTATCGGTGTGGCGCGCCAAGCAGTAGAACACCAATTCTTCCGACCGGAATCCGGACTCTTCCTGCAATTCACGCTGGGCAGCCGCCAGCGGATCCGTTTCCTTATTTACTTTGCCGCTGGGAATCAGCCAGAGGTACTTGCCGTAGAACGGGCGGAATTCCCTGAGCATGAGAACGGTCGTTGCCGTGGGAAATGCAAGAATATGCACCACGTCCGGCCTGTGCCCCCTTCCCGCCTCCTTCACCCGTCCGTCCGGCAACGGCGCGGAATCCAAGGTGATCTTCCATCCGTGGCCGGAGAAGAGCTCTTGAGACGAAAGGAGAGTATTCATGATTCAAGAATACGCTTTCACGAAGTCATTGAATAACCGTCCGAAGGCGCGGGCCCCGCTCCATTCAATTTCAATGGGAACAATACACCGGCCTGGGAGAGAACGCACAACAGCCCGCCTTCGTCCGCCGTGGCGGACTACGGTGGGCAGCTTTCGCGAAGCGAAATCTGGAAGGGGAGGAGCGCCCAGGCGCCCCTCAGTATGGTCCCTCCCATAATGTTGTCCCGTTCCACTTGAGCGGTCGCTCGCTCAAATCCCCCCATTCCTTAAGGTCTGAAAAAGTGATCAAGCAGCCTTTCCCCTCATACGCTTGCCGCCGTGCGGATCTTCTCCTCCACCTCCTTCATCAGCTTGGGGTTCTGCGTGAGGAAGAGCCGCGCCTGTTCCCGCCCCTGCCCGATGGTCTCCTCGCCGTAGCGGAAGAATGCGCCGGCCTTTTCCAGGATGTTGTATTTGACGCCCAGGTCGAGCAGCTCGCCCACCTTGCTGATGCCTACGGCGTAGAGGATGTCGAACTCCGCCTGGCGGAAGGGAGGTGCAACCTTGTTCTTCACCACCTTCACGCGCGTGCGGTTCCCCACGATCTCCTGGCCTTCCGGGCCCTCCTTGCCGTTCTTCTCCAGCACTTTGTCGATGCGGCGCACGTCCAGACGGAGGGAAGCGTAGAACTTGAGCGCGTTGCCGCCCGTGGTGGTCTCCGGGTTGCCGAACATGACGCCGATCTTCATGCGCAATTGGTTGATGAAGATCACGGAGCAGTTGGTCTTAGAGACGATGGCCGTCAGTTTCCGTAACGCTTGGCTCATGAGACGCGCTTGCAGCCCCATGTGCGAATCTCCCATCATGCCCTCGATCTCCGCGCGGGGCGTGAGGGCCGCCACGGAATCAACAACGATCACTTCGATGCCGCCCGAACGGACGAGCGTCTCGCAGATCTCCAGCGCCTGCTCGCCGTCATCCGGCTGCGAAACGAGGAGGTTGTCTATGTCCACGCCGATCTTCTTGGCGTACGTCACGTCCAGCGCATGCTCGGCATCAATGAACGCCGCGCGCCCGCCCTTCTTCTGCACCTCGCTGATGCAGTGGAGCGCCAGCGTGGTCTTTCCCGAGGACTCGGGGCCGTAGATCTCGATGATGCGCCCCAGCGGCACGCCTCCTCCCAGCGCAATGTCCAGGGAGAGCGAACCGGAGGATACGCGCGGGATGCTGGTGACGGGGACATCACCCATGTTCATGATGGCTCCGTCGCCGTACTTCTTCTTGATCTCGGAGAGGGCGTTCTTTACGGCATCGAATTTCAACGATGCGGGATCTTGCTTCTGGGTCTTCTTCTGCGCGGAAGGCTCCATAGTTTTAGAGGGGGAAGCTTGCCCTGACGTAAGAAGGGATGCTTTCGTCATGATAGAAGAGGGGAAGAAAGAGAGAAAGGAGGGAGAAGGGAAAGGGAGGAGGACACGGCGTTTTGCTGGAAGTGAAGGAGGAAACGGCGTTCCTTAGTCTCTCAGAACCCTTGGTGAATGAACGTACACCCATCCTAATATCCCCCTATGTATGAGTCAAAGAAAAGCTCTTGCAGAAGCGAAAAGATATAGTGGTGTATTATCGTACACCTACTTCAACTCTTGAACGAGCGCGATGATCTTGGCCACCTCTGCGCGCTTGATGGGATCGTTGGGGCGGAAGCGGTTGAGGACGGTACCATCCGGTGCCGTATCGCCTTGCACCAGGCCGTAGGCGGTGGCGGTGATGATGGCCTTTGCGAAGGGAGAACCTTCCGGAACGTCCGTGTAAGGGGAGGGGAGTTTGATGTCGGTATGCATCTTTAAGGTCTCCAAGATCGTCTGCACCACAGCCCCCCTCGTGGCGGGGGCGTTGACATCGAGAGTGGGGACGAAGACGGTGAGCTGCATCTGCTCGGCTTTGCCCACGTATGCGGAGGCCCAGAGGTTCTTGGCGGAGAGGTTTCGGGGCGGGGGAGCGCCTTCCAGGGAGACGGCCGCCGCCTCCAGCGCCATCTTGAGCACTTCCGCGTAGGTCACGGGGTTCTCTACCCCGAACTCCCCCTTGGGCTTGCCTTCCGCATCCCTGTACCCCTCGGCGATCTTCTCCCCGATCACGTAGCTCACGTAGGGGCTGTACCAGGCGTCGAGAAGGACATCCTTGAAGAGGACGGGGGAGGCATCAACGAGGACGAAGAGACGGTTTCTGCGCTCTGCGATCTCTTTGGTATCGGGGCCTGGGGCGGGAGTGGATGCCACGGCATTCTTCCTCTGCTCCTTCTCCGCGATCCTCTGCTCCCGCTTGAGCCTGTTCTCTTCCTTCTCCTTTGCGAGGAGCTCCTCCTGGAGACGCAGTGCCGTTTCCTTGGCTTGAAGCTCCTGCTCCTTTGCGAGGAGTGCTTCCTTGATCCTCTCTTGCCTTCGCTCGGCGTAGGCCTTTTGGAGAATTTCCTCCTCCCGCTTGAGGCGGGCGAGGGTGCGTTCATGTTCGGCGACCCTCTCCTGCATCCGCTGCTCACGCATCTTGCCTGCATTTTCCTCCTGCGCCACCTCCCTCCGCTCCTCCTCTTCCACCGCAATCTCCCCGCTCTCCTTCTTCATGTCTTCGAAGCGGGAGGCGATGGCGGCATTGGCACGGTCCAAGCGGTTACTGAGGGTAGTGGAACGCACGCCTCCGCCTCCTCCTCCGCCTCCGCTTGCCTGGGTTTCTTCGGAAGAAGTGGTGGAGGAAGATGCAGTGGGGAAGGAAGCCGTTGCGGTATCTGTTGCCGTGAGACCGTCTTGGGAGTCTTCGTAGGTGAGGGTGAGGGTAGTGGGGAGGTGGGTCTCCAGTACGGCGTTCCCGGGGGAGAGGGGATTGATGCGTCGCAGGACGGTTGAGAGGCGGAAGATGCCCGTGGCATTGCCCGTCTCCGTGAGGGTGAGAGTTTCACTGTCTCCCGAGAGGGTTGTGACGGTGACGGAGAGGGTGTCTTGGAGGGAGCCTTGGAGGTTGGCATCGGCATCCGTGACGGAGAAGATGATGCCCGTGTCTGTTGTGATGGTTGCGAGGTCCTCTCCCCCCGCATCGAGGATGGTGGCGGTTGCCTCGTGGATGAGCTTACCTGTGCCCTCCGTGACGGTGCCGAAATTGAGGATGGTGGCGGAGGTCGCCGTGAGGGGGAAGGAGGAGAGGGAGAGCGTTGCGCCCGTCTGGACCGTGAGGGCGGAGGATATGAGCCCGGTACCGTTCAGTGTGACGGCACCGGCGAGGGAGAGAGCGTAGAAAGCGTTTCCCGTTCCTCCCGGCGTAAGGGTGGAGGTGCCGTCGAGAGTGACGGTGCCTGCGCGGGCGGTGAAGGTACCGTCGTTGGTCCAGTTGCCTCCCACCGTGAGGCCGAAGTTGCTTGCGGTCACATCCAGCGTGCCGGCGGTGATCGCAAGGTTGCCGTTGAGATCGAGTGCGGAGGGAAGGGAGAAGACTGTAGCGGCTCCGTTGAGGGTGAGGTTCTGGTAGGTCCAGGGCTTGAGGGTGTAGGGGCCGGAGGTGCCGTCGTAGGTGACGGTCCCGGAGTCACTGTCATTGGTGAAGCCCGTGAGTGTTTCTGATCCTTGGAGACGGAGTGTTCCCTCGTTTGCGAACGAGGCCCCCGTGACGGTGAGCGTTTGGCCGTTGAGGTCCAGAGTTGCCCCGGAGAGGTTCAAGGCAGAGGTGAGGGTGAGGGCGTCTTGGAGATCGTAGATGCCGGAGCCGGAGAGGGTGAGCGCAAAGAGGGAATTGCCTCCACTCTGAAGCCTTCTTGATCCCGCGCCCGTGAGGGTGAGGGCGTTACTGCCATGGGTGAAGATTCCCGGGAGGAGGAGGCTTCCGGAAACCGTGAGCGTTCCCGTGGAGATCACGTAGCTCCCCGAGACCGTGAGGGAAGAGAGGCTCGTGGGAGCCTTTTGGGTGAGGACGGCGGTACTCAAGACCGACACGTTACCGATCCTTTGGAGGGAGCTTCCCGAGAGGGTGGAGATGCCGCGAAAGAGAAAGGAAGAAGTGCCGGGGAGGATGGTCCCCACATCCGCAACGTCGAGGCGGGCATCTTTGAGATCGAGCGTTGCGGAGGAGAGGTTCAAGGTGCCGGGGTGATCGAACACAAACTCCGCGCCGCCCGTGTACTGGGTATTGCCTGTGCCTTGCGTCACAGTACCGTTATTGGTCATGTTGTTCCCGTTCCCGGAGGCATCCGCGCCAAGGTTCCCTGCGTTCTGAAAGTCCCAGAAGCCTTTGACGACGGAAGAGGTGAGATTGGCACCGTTGGTGCCCGCAAGGCCAAGCTCGTTCCACCCTCTTCCTTTTCCATTGTTGTGGAGGTAGGTGATTTCGTCTTCGGTTAAGAGGCGGTTACTGTAGAAGGCGTTATTGATGCGGCCGGGGAAGAAGCTACCATTAGATCCTCCATCTACTCTACCAATAGTGAAGCCTGTTGTAGAGCCATTACCTGAATCAACACTGGTGGATTTATCGGAAATTGAACCAAAGTTTTCTATGACATTGTTAATAGTGGCTGTGACATTTCCATCACGGTCAAAATTCACTATGACCGAATTCCAAGTTCCAGCAGTAACAACAGCGCTCGAAACAGCATCAAATGGCGTTCCTGATGAGTCATTAAACTGGACTCGAATTTTTCCTGTGCTTCTAACCAAGACATTATAAAAATCATTAGTGGTTCCCCAAACACCTGAATAGAGCAAGCTTATGTCCGCCGGTAATTTATCTGCGTAAAAGCTGGCGCCAATACTAAAATCACCAGTTCCTGGATTCATCCACGTTCCAGTTGTGGCATTTACATACTGGTCTGTCCCATTGAATTGACCCGCATAATCCACCCCCGCCCCCTGCCCGCGGGGAATGCCCGTCGTTCCCAAAATCTCCGCGGCAGTGAGGGTGACGGAGTCGATGTAGATGGAGTTGGAGGCGGTACCAACGGGAGTAAAGCCAAATTGTGTGCCACCACTGGCACGAAACGTACCCGTGTAGTTGGAGTAAGCGGTAGAGAACGTATGTGTTTGAAACGCATGAGGTACGGCAGAGGAAGCTCCATATGTACCGGTGCGCACACTGGGGGTGCCTGAAAGGCTTTTCGCATAAAATGAATGATTGTATAACTTATTCAGCGTCAAAGTGTATTGTCGAACAGTAGCTAGATTCCCACTCGCATCCACATCCAATCGCGCCGCATACGTTCCGTGATACGGAGCCGTATCTTCACGATTCACCGTACTAGTTCCGCTCACACTCTCCGTCCACGTCCCCGCATCCGTCGCCGTCGTCCAATCTTCAAACCCGCCGTTGTTGATGGCGGCCGTGGTGATTTGCTTGAGGGAGACGTCGTCGAAGTAGGCGATGCCACCATTGGCAGTGGGAGCAATGACGGAAACTCGGACACTTGTACATCCCGTAGGTGCTGTAAAATCGTAAGTGAAAAGCGTGTATGCCGTACTTGTTATCCCAGTTTGCGTAATGGCTCCGATGTAAACACCATTTGTTGCATCATAAACGTAATACCTACCGGCGTTTGTTCCGTCTCCTCTTGTCCAAAAAGAAAAACGATATATTGCTCCTGCTGTCACTGCCACATCTTGAGTGACGGTTGGTCCCGAAGTATTTCTGGTCAATTTCGCCGCATGACCTCCACCCTGAACCAAAGTTGTTTCATCGTCAATCGCCCCATCGTCAACGTTGTCCGTCCACGTCCCAAACACATCCGCACCCCCCGCCCCCGCCGTCTCAAACCCCCCGTTCGTCAGCAGCTCGCTCCCGTACACCGGCGGTGCGATGATGTTGGCGAAAGATTGCGAGAGGTGGTTGGTACCGTGGCTGTCGTACCGCGTCCCCGCGTTCTCCCCTAAGTCCCACCAGGAGACAAGGGATGTTTTGAGATTGCTTCCGTTGGTCCCCGCAATGCCGATATCGGCATACACTTTTCCATTGCCGGAGTTGTAAAGCCAAGTCTTCTCGGAGGCGGTAGGCGGAGTACCTATCCAAACCCCCAAGGAATCCATCACGCCATCGGCATAGTGCGTATCTCCTCCTCCGTGCCCCATGTAAAGGTTGGCAGCAACGGTGATGTTGCTGGCGGCAAGACTCGATATGTCAGTGTTCCCTTCTGCGGCGCCGTTATTCACGTAGATTGCGAGATTCCCATCCCTGTCAAAATGAACGACCAGGTAATACCAAGTTCCAACAGAAAGCGTGGTGGTGCTTGTCGCGGTCAACCTGGTTGTTCCATTGGAAATCGCTGCGAATATTTCACTAGTATTGAGTGCAACTTCATATCCTGCGGTTGATGCACTGCCACCGCCAAAGCGAAAGAGTCTTTGAATCGTGGCAACACTGGCCGGCTTGTACCAGAATGCAACAACACTATCCGAAACGCCCGGGCTCAATCCCGTTACGCTGGCATTTGCTATATAGAAATTACTCTTGTCCGCCGCCGTAAACTGCACCGCACCGTCGCCCACGGTGCCGGTGATGTAGGAGGAACCCAGGTTAAGGGTGCCGCCGTAGCCGGAGGTGACGGTGAGGCCGGCAAGGTTGATATCCGCATCCACCGTGGCATCCGTTGCATCAGTACCGTCGAAGACGGCGGTATCAGCCGCGGTGGGAGCCGTGTTGTCGCTCCAGTTCGCGGCTTCGCTCCAGTTGGACGTGGAGCCGCCGCCATCCCAGGTCCTTGTTGCGGCAAGAGCGGAAGGGATGAGAGTGGAAGAGAGGAACAGAAGAAGCGCACAACGCGTGATGCTCCTGAGCAAATCCCTGCGGTTTCCGCGGTCTCTCATTTGAGTGTAACTATAGCAAAGGGAAGGGATAATCCCGTAGCACGCGGCTTGAATATGCGGAGGTGCGCAAGGGTAAAACCTCTCGTCGTATCCACGTCTTGCTTCGGCATCCTAGTTTCCCTACCATTTCTCTTCCATGGCCGATGCTATCACCAACGCGATGCTCCTGGAGCACATGCAGGCTATGCGAAGCGGCTTGGAGCAGAAGATGGGCAGCCTGGAGCAGAAGATGGGCAGTATGGAGCAAAAGATCGAAAACGTGAAAATGGATCTGCAGGACTTCAAAATGGAAGTGCGTGAGGGCTTTGAGGATGCCCGCCTGCACCGCCGGGCGTTGCAGGAGGACCTGGAGGCTACGATCAAGCTGCAAGCCAAGCACGACAGCGCGATCTCGCGTCTCAAGAGAACGGCGGCGGCTTGAAAGTGTCACAAAGTCTTACACCTCCCCACATTCGCTTCCACGTCGGTGATTTCGCAGTAGAAGCCCGCCGGGCAAAGGATGCCCGCTTCGCCGCCGCACGGAATGCCCTGAGCGGAGCCGAAGGAGGACGAACCCTCCGCTTGCGAGGACGTGCCGTCGCTCGAGAGGGAAGAGGGGAGGGAACTCCGCGATGCGTCCGAGGAGAGGGAGGAGGAAGAGCTGCCGCCTGTGAACGTGACGGAGTGCAGGACATCATCCTTCATGGCATCCCACGCATCCGGCAGGTTGAGCGCCTCCTCGCTGGGCGTGAAGAGGAACGTGAGGACGTTCGCCTTGGGGTCGCTGGCGTAGAGCCGCAAGTCCACCTGCACCCGCTCCACGCCCGTTTGCGCATTCAACCAGCGCACGCCGGAGCGGCCTCCCACGGATACGGGCGTGTCGATGAGGTTCTCGCCGGTGGGTGCCGAACTGATGAGCTTATCCTCGCCTTCCCGGAAGACGGAGAGGAGGGGACGGGTGGAGCCCGAGCCTTCTGCCGCATCCGGGGAAGCCGGTGCCGCAAACTGCGCTTCCGCTCCCGCGATGGTCCCTTTCCACTCCCGCGGGACTTCCAGGGAGATCCCCAGCGCGGGGATGGCGTACACGCGGTTCTGCGATTGGCCGCCCCGCACCTCCGTGACCACGATCACGGGGAGGTCGCGGACGTCCACGTTCTTCTCATACGTGCCGATGACATCCACCACGCGCCCCTCGAACTCGCCCAGGTCCACCGTGGAGCTCTCCAGGTACGCGTGCGGCTCGTCGTTCTGAATGAGCACGTGCGTGCCGCGGCGCGTGATGGAGATGGGGGATTTCTTGAGGAACCCCGATACCGTCTGCTCGCCCAAGGGAAGGGGAGGGGGCGGCTCGTTCCAGCATCCCGCGAGGGGGAGGAGGAAGAGGGAAGCGGAAAGCAGAACGCAGAGGCGGGCGGAGGATTTCATACGGTGAGTATACACCAAAGAAATGCCCCTTGCGGGGGCATTCCTCTTTCGATGCATGGATGGGGTCAGGCGGCCACCGTCACGCTGCCGCTCTTCTTGCCCGAATCGAAGGCGTACACCGCGCGGCCCACGCGCTTGAAGTACGGCATCTTCTGCAAGTTGAGGGAGATGGTGCCCACCTTCACGGTGCGCTGCTTGGCCACCTCGGCGATGATCTCCTTCTTGGAGAGGGGACCCTTCTCCTTGAGGATGCGCTCGATGACGTCCGCCACCGTCCCCGGCTCGTACCCCCACTCGCGCAGCGCGTAGAGGCCGCGGCCCACCAGCACAAACTGCGGGTAGCGGATGAGCTCGTTGTGCACGGCCTGCACCGTGACGTTCTTGTGGTCGAACTTGGCCTCGCGGATGCGGTTGGCGATCTCCATGAAGTGGAGCGGCTCGCCGGTCTTCTTGAGGATAATCTCCACCTTGTCGCGGATGGAGCGCGGGCGGACGAACCTCCACTCCGTGAGCCCCCATCCCTCCTCGATGTCGCGCAGCCTCTCGTCGATCTGCAGGCAGCTCTTGATCAGCTCGGCGCTGGGCACGCGGTCGGGGAAGAGGTGGATGGATTGGATGGCGCTGATCACTTCGTCCTCCTTCATGCAGGCCTTGCGCTTCTTGAGGATCTTCACGATGTTCTCCACGATGAGAGAAATGTCCTCGAAGGGGAGGGAGGAGAGCCTCCAGAAGGGCACGAAGGTGTTGCTGCGGCCGGTGGAGCTCATTTCTTGGTCAATGGAGAAGGAGAGGCGGAGCACCGCGCCGTCGGCCGTCGTGGCGTTGGCGATCCTCTTGAGGACCTGGGAAACCAGCTCGTCTTCCGTCATCACGCCGCCGTGGGCACGGAGGGTGGCCTTGGCGATGTCGTTCACCTCATCGAGGCGCGTGGTGCGCACCGTCCTCTTCAACTTGCTCAACGCGATGCTCTCAATTTGACGGATGCGCTCGCGCGTGACCTTAAACTGCTTGCCGATCTTCTCCAGCGTTTGCTTCGGTTGCCCGAAGAGTGCGAAACGCTTCTTGATCACCGTCACTTCCTTCTCCGTGAGCACCATGAAGAGATTATTCAGCAATTCTTGCAAGTTGATGCTGATTTGCTGCGCTTGCGCTTGCTGCTGCGATGATGCCGATGGGGTGACCGTTTGGGTCATGCAAGTCGGGGGGAAGAACAACCCTCGTTCTACCAGAAAATTGACAGTTGCAAAAGATCTATCGCACGTTGGTGTGGACGTTTTTGATCGCATGTGACATCAGAGATTTTTGTGAAGATCGCGTGACGTCTCATCGTCTGTACATACGTCCTATCCACCGGTGGCTCCGCGTGCGGCTCTCTTCTGCCATGTTCACCACTCGCGGTGAGCCATGGATTGAGAAGGGGAAGAGGAGGGTCCAATGAACAAAGTATGATGATAATAATATGAAATAATCCATTGTCAACACTTAACGGCAATCTTTAGTATTTCGCATGCTGCTGCGGAATCCGAATCAGTCTTCCTCTCAGGTATTTGACGTTCTTTTTGAGTTCTTGCCTTACGTGGGGTGGTATGCCTTTCATCAATGAATGTCAGAGAAACCCCCTTGCGGGAGAGGAGAGCGGCATAATCACGTACAAACGCCGCCTGCGATCCTTCTTCACCGGAAGGGAGGCGCGGGAGGCCCACGTACACGTGATCGATGTTCCGCTGCGCGATGAGACCCATCACCTGCACCACAAACTCCTCGGGAGTAGAGGAAGTTACCGTGTCGAGGGGCAGGGGAATGCCGATGGCGTCATCAAGGAAGGCGACACCGGTGCGGCGGGAGCCGATGTCGAGGGCGAGGAAGCGCACCGGTCAGGCGGCAAGCATCCTACTCATCCTCGACTTCTTCCGATCCGCCGTATTCCTGTGGAGCAGGTTCTTCTTGGCGCTGATGTCGATGGTCTTGAAGACGAGAGGGAGGAGCTTCGCGGCCTCATCCTTCTTTCCTTCCTTCACGAGATCCATGAACTTGCGGACCATGGTCTTCAGATGGGTGCGGTAGGGGAGCAGGCGCGTGCGGCGGACAACGTTCTGGCGGGCACGCTTGATGGCGGACTTGATGAGAGGCATAGCTGAGGAAAAGTAAAAGAAGATGGGAAAAGAGTCAAGGTGAAGCGGAATGTCATTCCTGCGCGGCCACCTTCCTCAGCCACCCTTCATACTGCCCCTGGAGTTCCTCAAACCGCCTCTTGTAGGGGAGAAAAGCCCCCTGTTCCTTGGTGTTGCGCTCCAATATCTCCATGTCTCCGTTGAATTGGAGAAGCGCCGCCTTGGCGGCCTCATCGGGAACTTGCTCCCCTTGGGGGGGTTGTGATTCCGCCGCAACGCGGCCGCCCAGGAGGTCCTTGAGGTTCCCTCGGGGGTCACGCCGCGCTTGCATGCCCTTCTGCCTCGCTTCGTTGAGGTTGTGGTAGAACACACGCAACACGCCTTGGGGATCCACCGTGCTGCGGCGGATGTACTCCGTGATGGGGAAGAAATCGTAGAGATAACTGTTCTCCACCTTCATGTCGTCCCGCAACTTCTCCCCTTCCTCTTTGAGCGCCGCATGGGCGGGGTCCCGGGGAAGAGCTTCCATCGTCCGATCAACCACCCGCCACATATCCATGAGCTCATGGCGTTGCACCAAGCTCTGCACTTCCTGCGCGTACCTCTCGGCTTCCCGATTCACGGAGGGATGCTGCGTCATCAACTCCAGCGCGGCATCCACCGCCTCCTGCTCCGGCAGCCTCTCCATGTGAAGCTGGATGTTGTACCGGCGGATGATCTCCGCCGCGGTGAGGATCTCCACGGCGAGGAACATCGCATGGCCTGCGGCCGGCCCCGGTTTGTTGCGGACCGCTTGGCTCAGGTTCCGCAGCTGCCGGCCCGTGGCGCGCGTGACGGAAGAGGCCCCCCGCAGCGTGAGCCTGCCGCCCCTCCACAGCGTTCTCGCGGTGCCGCGCACCGCCATACGAAGCACCTTGACGCCCAGCGCGCCGAGCACCACGCCCGCCCCCAGCAGGGCGATCGCTGCGGCGAGGTACGCCCACATCATGTTCTCCCACGCCTCCTGCTGCCGGAACAGCGCTTCCCCCACGTCCAGGTGAACATCGATGGTGGTGTTGACCTCCGTGAGGAAATCCTTGTACTCCCCCATGAGCCCCGCGGGAGGTTCCGCCGACCCCCAATCCTCCTGCATCTGGCGCAGCGCCATCAAGTGCGCCGTCGCGCCTCCGTACTGCGCGATGAGCGCGTCGCGGTTCGCCATGGTGATCCGCTCGGGCGGGAGCGGCAGTTGCGGTTGCGTGCCCGCGTACTCCGCGGAGAGGGGGAGGGACCGCACCACGCTCACCGACTCGCCGAACGCCCGGAGTTTGACCGTATTGAAATTGAGAACGGCATCGGCAACGCTCTTCGCCTTCTCCCGCACGACCCGCTGCTCCTCCGACGTCAATTCTTCCCACTTCTCCTTGCCCGCCGGCCAGCCCAGGGCTTCCTGCAAGGGTCCCGTGAGGGAGTCGCGCACCCGGGCGCGCAAGCCCAACGTCTCCGGAATGGGCAGGGTGTAGAGGCTCGCCATGGCATTGGAAAACCTGCGGAGGACTTCTCTCCCTTCCTTGTTCCACACGTCCTCGGTGATCTCCACGGCGCCCACGGTGAGCACGTCCTCTTCCAGGACCCTCACGAACCCCTGCAGGCGCTCGCCGTGGAATTGCCTGCGCGTCTCCATGTGTTCCGCCATCGCCTTCGCGACGTTGGCAGGCGTGCTTTCCGCGGGGGGAGGACGCACCCCTTCGAAGGCGAACCGGTCGCCGAATTGGTGCTGGATGTCCGTCAGCTCCAGCTTCCTCATCTGATGGTGCCCCAGCGCATCGGCGAACTCCACGGACATCCGGATGATCTCCTTGCGGCTCGACTCCAGGGAATCCGTGTAGAGGTCCTGGTCCTGCATGCGCTGCCGGAGCGTTGCGTACTCGCGCGCCTCCTCTTCCGTGAGCGGCTCGCCCTTCCCTTCGCGCGCCGCTGTATTCTTGCGCACAAGTGCTTCCCAGCGCCCGCGCGCCGCCGTGAGCTGCGGATCGCGCGCCGCTTGCTCCTGGAGCTTCAAGAGCTGCTCATACCGATGCATGAGGAGGCGGAGATAGAGCTCCTGCGGCAGGAACTGCTCCTCCACGCCTTCGATGGGTTCCGCTCCGGCCAGAATGTTGATGATGCGCTGGTTGAGCGCATTCCCTCTCCGCCACTTCCCCTCCGCGGATCCCGCCAGCGCGCGCTTGCTCTCTTCGTTCAAATGCGGAGAGTTCCGGTACTCCTCCAGGCGCCGCTTGAGGTCTTGGGGATTCCCCGCCTTCTCCGCAAGCCTCCCTTCCGCGAGGAGCACATTGGCGTATGCCACGCGCTCCCGCAGTGCCGCGTCGAGCGCGTCCAAGTACGGCGCCGCCATCGTCTCGCCCCGGATGATGTCCGCAGGTACGTCGTCCACGGTCGCCCGAAGGGCCTCGTAGCGCCCCATCACTTCCGTCACTTCACGCGCGACCATGGGCAGGTACTCGTGATAGGTCACCGCCTGATTGACGGTGATGAGCTCCGCGCGGTCCACGTTCGCAGCCGTGGAGGGATGGTTGAGGAGCGCCTGCCGCTCCAGGGCGCCGCGGCGGTACCGCAGCTCGCTCTGGCGGAACTGTTCCGAAAATGACGCGAACGCGTCATCGGAGACGATGTCGTTGAGCGCTGCGTCGAGATCCGCCTCGCCGTACGGCGCCGGCAGGCCTTCCGGCTCCGGTCCCACGATGCCCCGCACCCGCTCAAGCTCATCGGAGAACGGCGTGATGCCCTTCTTCTCTTGCTCCGGAACCGCCGACATGCGTGGGTTTTCTTGGAAGGTCATGGATGTGTGTGTGAATAATGATGACCGGCCTCAGGTGGGGATATCCAATCCGGGAGTGGGCGACCCGCCGGGAATTTCGAACACGCCGCCGCCGGGGAGCGGGGGAGTGTTGGGCGTGGGCGGAATGAGTTCACCGGAGGCGCCCATGGCTTTGAGCGCCTTACCCAGCCCGGCGATCTTGGAGAGGAGAAGTTCCCAGTTCCCCGTGAGGTAGAAGCCGGCCGCCGTGGCTCCCGCAATGGCGGCAACGGCAAGGAGCGCGGTGACCACGGGGTGCTTGCGCGGGAACCCCTTCACCTTCTCCCACGCGCGGCGGAACAAGCCCTTCTTTTCCGGCGATTGCACGTCCTGCAGGAACCGCTCCTTCTGTTCCAACGTCTCCCCGGCAAGGTCTATCTGCTCCCGCAGTTCCTTAAGATCAATGCCGTGCGCCTCCTGCAGATCCTCCGCGTGGGTGCCGAGCATATCCACCAGCTTCTCCCTCCCCTCCACGCTCTTCATCATCGCCTCCACTTCGTCGGCTTTCACGTTCTCCAAGTACTGGGAAAGCACCTCCGGCTGTGCCTGGAAGGGGCGGACTTCCGGCGTTTCGATTCCGGCCTTCTCGGGGCGGTTGTCGTTTGCCGGGTCTCTCTTGGTGCGTGCGGAAGATCCCATGTTCAAGGATGGGGAAGGTTCACTCCGGGCGGAGCCGGAGGGATTCGAGGAGCGAATGGCGGATCATGAGGAGGGAGGCAAGATCGTCCAGGTCGCCGTCCGTCTTGGCGTCCCGGAGGAGGGGAGCGATGAGCAGCGTGAGCGCATCCGGACCCAGGGCGAAGAAGAGCTCGGCAAGGTCGCCCTCGGTGACGTCGTGCAGGTCCATTTCCGCCAGCAGCGCCGCGACCTCTTCCGGGGTGGCGGCTTTCTGCACCTTCTCCCGCAATGCGAGCAGCTTGGTGTCGTGCAGGCGGACCAAACCCAACCGCGCCGACCGGCGCTCGGGCGTATCCGTGAACGACAGCGTTTCCTCCTTCAGCTCCCAACCGTTGCGCACCGCTTCGGGGAGGGCATCGAAGGCCTTGCGTTCATCCGTGGTGAGCCAGAGGGGAGCGGCCATGGGGAGTGAAGGGGGGAACGAAGGGATTGTAATCGCGATCTGACGGGCTTAATAGGTTATTATAGCACATTTAAGATTTAGCACCAAATCCCAAGCACCAAAGCATTGGAGGCACCTTGATCATCGGTCCTCAGCCATTTCCGAGCACCCCCTCCATTGACCCCCATCCTATTCCCACTACAATGGCGTCCGTGTGCGGCATCTTCGGATACATCGGCAGCCGGACCGACGCCGGCCGACTTGTCGTTGAAGGCCTCAAATGCCTGGAATACCGGGGGTACGATTCCTGGGGCGTGGCGTGCAAGAGCAAGAAAGGCATCAAGGTGCGAAAAGATATCGGGAAGGTGAGCGAGGTGAAGAGCGAGGATTTCGCCGACGAGTGCTCCATGGCGCTGGCCCATACGCGCTGGGCGACGCACGGCGGCGTGACCAAGACGAACGCGCACCCGCACCTCTCCTGCGACAAGACCATCGCGGTGGTCCACAACGGCATCGTGGAGAACTACGACGCGCTGCGCAACGAACTCAAGGCCAAGGGGCACCGCTTCCTCTCCCAGACCGATACGGAAGTGCTCCCGCACCTCATCGAAGAAGAGCTCAAGAGCCAGAAGGATTTTGCGGCGGCGGTGCGTGCGGCGTGCGGCCGACTAAAGGGAAGGTACGGCATCCTGGCGCTCCACGCGGAATCGCAGACGCTGGTGGCCGCGCGCTCCGGTTCCCCCCTCATCATCGGGGTGCAGAAGGACCTGGCGGGGCAGAACAACGGCTACTTCATCGCCTCGGACATCCCTGCGTTCCTGGACCACACGCGCGTGGTGCAGTACCTGGATGACGGGGAGATGGTGGTGACGGACGGCAAGACCATCCTCTTCTCGGACATCCGCACCGGCCGCGAGCGCCCCAAGCGCGAGATCGAGATCCATTGGTCCACGGAGCAGGCGCACAAGGGGAGTTACGAGCACTACATGCTCAAGGAGATCATGGAGCAGAAGGAGAGCGTGGCGCGGGCCGTGAACCAGGACGAGGAGCAGATCAAGACGCTCGCCAAGGCCATCAAGGAGGCGCAGGGGACCTTCCTCGTGGGCTGCGGAACCGCGGGCAAGGCGTGCATGGCGGCGGAGTACTTCTTCTCGGTCATCGCCAAGCACCATGTCAACTATGCCGCCGCGAGCGAGTTCAAGCTGTACCACCACTTCCTCAAGCCGGAGAGCCTCCTCATCGCCGTCAGCCAGAGCGGCGAGACGGCGGACGTGCTGGAAGCCATGCACATCGCCAAACAGGCGGGGTCCAAGGTCCTGGCCATCGTGAACAACGAAGGCTCCACCATCGCCCGCGAAGCGGATTACTCCCTGCGCATCAACGCCGGTCCCGAGCGCGCCGTCGCCTCCACCAAGGCGCTCACCGGCCAGCTGGCGGTGTTCCTCCTCATCGCCCACGCGCTCGCGGGCAAACTGCAGGAAGGAAAAACGTTGCTGTTGGAGACCGCCGCGGAGATCAACGACATGTTGAACCCCCGCTACGTGGAGCGCCTGCGCACCCTCGCCGAGCGCATTAAGGGCACGCGCGACATCTTCATCATCGGCAAGGGCTGGAACTACCCCATGGCCATGGAGAGCGCCATCAAGATCCAGGAGGTGAGCTACGTGCACGCGGAAGGGTTCGCGGGAGGGGAACTGAAGCACGGCCCCATCGCGCTCATAGAGGAGGGCACGCCCTGCATCGCGCTCGTGGGCAACGACGAGGTGAAGGACGACATCCTGAACAACACCATCGAGCTCAAGGCGCGCGGCGCCTCCATCATCGGCATTTCGCCCACCAAGCACGAGGCGTTCGACGAGTGGGTCAAGGTTCCCGATGCCGGCGCCGCCCAAGCGCTGGTGAACATCATCCCGGTGCAGGTGCTGGCCTACTACCTGGCCGTGAAACGCGGGAAAAATCCGGATATGCCCCGGAATTTGGCGAAGTCGGTTACCGTCAAGTGACGAATCTGAAGAGTCCGAGGAATGTCCGGATACAGCTGCATGCATTGAAGAAGCTGGGTTCGTCGGAATCCTCGGAATCCTTCCCCATACACTCATATTCTCCATAAGAGTAAAATACTTCTACATTCTTCATTCTACATTCTTCATTCTCCCACCCCCCCATGCCCGACCTCAGCCGTGAACAGGTGCAAGCGCACAGCCAGGAATTCGCCCGGCAATTGGGTAACGCCTTCATCATCATCGGATGGAAGAAGCCGGACGGCACACTCGACGTGGTGCAGACGGTGCACGAGATGAACCCCATCGAATACGTGAAGGCCGCCACGTGGGCGCTCAACGAAGTGACGAGCAAGCTGTGAGACGGGGAAAAGGAGGGTCTTAGACCCTTGATCGAGAGGGTCGGTTCTGCTATTCAACGAGACCATTTTTTATGATCACTCACGGCAAATCCGAACGGTTCCTCCCACGGAGCGGGAGTACGCGACTGCGCACCCCCCTGGAGCAGTACTACCACGAAATCAGGGATATCCCCATCCCCACCGATGAGGAGGAGCAGGAGTGGTTCCGCCGGTACATGGAAGGGGACGTTGCCGCCGGCCATCATCTTGTACGGTCCAACTTGCGCCTTGTCGCGGATCTCGCACAGAAATTTGCAGAAAACGGCGTTCCCATTGAGGACCTGATACAAGTGGGGTCGCTGAGTCTGTACAAAGCTTTGGAGAACTACAATCCCCGCAAAAACACGCGCTTCTCCTCCTTTGCCTACATCTGCGCCCGCCAAGGGATCCTCGATGCCATTCCCCGGCAGACAAAGATCATTGCGATTCCCGCGTACAGCAAGGACCTGCCGCAGACATGGGATGCCATGCGGCTTCAGCTGCAGGAGTCTCAACTCATGCCTCCCACGGAGGAGGACGTGGCGCGTGCCCTGGGGCATACCAAGAACTTTTCCGCGGTGCAGATGAGCGTGATGGGCGCGCGCCTGGAACGGGTGAACGGCGCCGACGCTTTCGCGCAGACGAAGTATCATGAGCAAGCGGTGCGGAGGCCGGATGACATTGTGATTGAAAAGGACATCCGCGAGCGTCAGGCACGCTTCGTGGAATGCCTCATGCAAGTGACGCTGGACAGGGATGAGTACTTGATGACACGGGATAGCTTCGGGTTCGACGATGGCGAAGCGAAGACGGAACCGGTACTGGCCTCCAAACACGACAAGACCGTGAGCGAAGTGCATGCGCTGCGGAAATCTTCCTTGCGGCGCATGAAGGAGACTGTGAGGGAACTGCTTGAAGATGAACCGGATTTCTTCAATACGCTGGAGATGCCCTCCTGAACCGTGACACTTCGCCGTGAGACCTATTTCTCATCCGGCTCTATCCCGTAGTATTTGAAGAGGAACTCCGCGATTTCGCGGAACACCGGCGCGGCCGCCGTGGCGCCGTGCGTGACGTTCTTCGGGCGGTCGATCTTCACCAGCACCACGAAGCGCGGGTGGCCTATGGGCGCATACCCGGCATACGTGGCGAATGTGGAACCCGTGCCGGTCTCGTATTTGCCGCCCGGGCCGGCGATCTGGCTTGTCCCCGTCTTTCCCGCAATGCGGTAGCCCTTCACCTTCCCCGTCTTCGCGAACCCCTTGGTGGCGGAGGAGACGAGCATGGCGGTGATGGTCTCCGAGGTCTTGGGCTGGATGACTTGGTCCACGAAACGCGGTTCGGTCTTCTCCACGCTTCCGTCCGCGTGGATGACGCTGTCGATGATGGAAGGGCGCATGAGCTTGCCGCCGTTGGCGAGCGCCGCCCAAGCGGTGATCACTTGGAGAGGGGTGCTGGAGAGCCCCTGCCCGAACGCCGTGGTGGCTAAGAGGGAACGGCTCCACTCGCGCCAGCTGCGCAGCTCACCCGGCAACTCATCCTCCAGCTCTATGCTCGTGATCTTGCCGAACCCGAAGCGTTCCAGCGTGCGGTAGAAGAGCTTCTGCCCCAGCTTGAAGCCGATGCTCGTCATGCAGGTGTTGATGGAGTACTCCAGGCACGCGGTCATGGTGACGCGGCCGTAGTGTTTCTTGTCGTTGTTGTCGATCTTGTACTCGTCCACCTCCACGGGCCCCGTGTCGTCGTAGATGTCGCCGGGCTGCACCTCCCCCTGGTCGAGGGCGATGGCCATGGTGATGGGCTTGAGCACGCTCCCCGGCTCGTAGATCTCCTGGATGGTGCGGTTGAGGTACGCCCCCACGCCGATGGTGTTCTTGAACTTGAGCCAGATGTCGGGACGTTCCGTGGGGAAGATCTCCATGCGCAGGTTCTGCCCCACGTAGAAGTAGTAGCGGGTGAGGTCCCGGAGGTCGTAGAGCTTCTCCAAGTTCTCCATCGCCTTGCGCGTCTTCTCCGTGAGGAGGGTGCGCCCTTCCTCCGTGAAGACGTCCTTCATGTACGCCTTCACCACGCGTTCGTTCGTTTCCGGATGGTACACCTCCACCACCACCGTCTGCAGGTGCTCGGTGGAGAGGGTCATGGGCTCTTTCTCGTACACGGACGCGTAGTCGTTGCCGTCGAAGAGGGGCGCGTTGGCCATGGCGATGATGCGGCCCGTGAAGGGGTCCATCACGATGGCCTGCCCGCTGTCCGCCCGGTACTGGTCCACCGCCGCCTGGAGGCGCTGCTCCACTTCCCGCTGCACCGCGCGGTCGATGGTGAGCACGAGGGTGTCGCCGTCCCGCGGGGTGATGATGGTCTGCTCCGGCGTAAGGATCTGCCCGCCGTGGGGGTCGCTCACGGTGCTGATGAGCCCCTCCTGCCCCCGCAATTGCGCATTGAACGTGCGCTCCACGCCGTACTGCGGCTCCTGGGTCGCGTTGAGGAAGCCGACGACGTGCGACCCCACCGTGGCATCGGGGTAGTAGCGCCAGTGTTCGGGGAGAAGCGCCACGCTGCGCAGGTTGTAATCCACTTCCCCCACACGCTGCCCTTGCCCCTCGCGCGCCTCTTCCACGGCCTTCTTGTAGTTGGCGATCTGCGCCTCTTTAACGAGCAGGGAAAGGGACGGGGGCAGCCGCCGCATCACAGCCACGTACCGCAGCGGCCGGGAACGCAGGAGGTCCGCAATGCGCTTGCTGTCCGTTTCCAACGCCACGGAGAGGGCGCGGGAGATGGAGGGGATGCGCATCTGCTGGATCTCCTCGGGATTCGCCCAAATGAGCTTGTCATCCGTGGAGACCACGAGCCCCGGGATCTGAAGGGAAGCCACCGCCGCCAACTGCACCTTGGTGGCGCCGTACTTGAGGGGGACGAATGTGATGCGTTTGCCGGAAATGCGCTGCTCAATGTCGCGCGCATAGAGCCGCCGCGCCTCCACGATGTCTGGGAGCTTGAGGAGGGTCCGCGGCAGTTCCCCCGTGGGGAGGGGTTCGAGGAGCGCCCCCGTGTGCAGGAGCGTGTACTGCGTGAGCGCGTCGAAGGCGGGTGCGTAGAAGGGGATGAGCTCGCGGGGGCACGTATCCTTGCCATTGGTGCACGCGGCGTGGAATTCCTCGGTGAGCAGCAGGTCGCTGAGCGTCTCCGCCACCCGGGTGGGATTGGTGGTGATGAGGGGATCCACGTACAGGAGATCGAGCGTGGTGTTGGTGGCGAGGATGTTCTGCTCGCCGGTCTTGCTGTTGAAGGCGTAGATCTCCCCGCGCTTCGCGGGCAGCTTGACCCCCCCGTAGTGCTGCGCCTGCGCGATCTCCCGGTACTCCCCGCCGCGCAACACCTGCAGCTCCAGGAGCCGCGAAACGATGAGGAGGAGCGCCACCACGAATACGCCGTGCACGATGAGCATGCGCCGCAGGAGGGAACGCTTCTTCTGGGTCTCGGTGGATCGTAGGGAAAGGCGTGCGGACATCGGCGGTGGTGGAGGATAGCAGGACAGAAAGATACCGAGGAGTCCGAGGAGTCCGACGATGCCGACCAAGGAAGCCATGAATCCTCGGAATCGTCGGCATCTTTGGCATCTTTGGCATCCTCTCTCACGGACGAGACTACCTACCATCAAACTCTGATCTATGGTATAATATCTTGATGTCTCCGAACTACGCTTCCCTCGACGGGGAAACGCTCCTAAAGACGCTCCACGAGGATTGCGTCGCGAACGGAGTGTCCGATATCCACATGGCGCCGGAGAAGGCGGATGTCCGCCTGGAATGGCGGTTGCACGGCGTTCTCCTGCCCCTCGCGAAGATCACCAAGGCGCACTATGAGGAACTCCTGCGCCGCGTGAAGTTCATGGCCAAGCTCAAGCTGAACATCACCAATGTCCCGCAGGACGGCCAGTACACCTTCCAATCCGCCGATGGCGGCGCGTCCCTCGACACTGCTCGGGACAGGCAAGGCCGAACCGACGTAAGTGGTGAGCTCAGCCGAACCATCAATATCCGCGTGGCGACCATCCCTTCCCGCTTCGGCGAGGCGATCACGCTCCGCTTCCTGGACCCCCGCCGCGGTATCATCCCCCTGGAACAGCTGGGGTTCCCGGGCAATATGAAAGAGGAGCTCCAGAAACTCGTCGAGCTCCCCAACGGCCTTGTGCTCGTGACCGGCCCCACGGGCTCCGGGAAGACCACCACGCTCTACGCCCTCCTCTCCACCCTCATCGGCAAGGAGCGCAACATCATCACGCTGGAAGACCCGGTGGAGTACGAACTGGCCGGCATCACCCAGAGCGAAATCGACCCCGAACACGAGTATTCCTTCGCAGCGGGCCTGCGCTCCATTCTCCGCCACGACCCGGACGTGATCCTGGTGGGCGAGATCCGCGATTTGGAGACGGCGCAAACCGCCGTGAACGCCGCCCTCACCGGACACCTGGTGCTCTCCACGCTCCACACGAATTCCGCCGTGGAAAGCCTCCACCGCCTGCTCTCCATGGGCGTATCCCCGTATACGCTGGCCCCCTCCCTCCGCGCCGTTCTGGCGCAGCGCCTCGTGCGCACCATGCGGAAGGACTGCCGCGCGGAAGGCGCTTCCTGCGACCCGATAAACAACGGCACCTACGACGGGCAGACCTGCATAGCGGAACTCCTCACCGTCACGCCGCCCCTCCAGCAAGCGATTCTCTCCTTCGAGAGCGCCGCTTCCATGCTGGATATCGCCAAGACCGGCGGCTTCCGCACCATGCGGGAGTGGGGGGAAGAGCTCATCAAAGCGAGAATCACTAGTACTGTGGAAGTGGAAAGAGTGTGTATGTGACGTACCAAGGATTCCGATGAGTCCGACGATACCGAAGAACTGATGCATAGGAATAATCAGAGCTTCTTTCTGGCAAACCTCGGACTCCTCGGACTCGTCGGCATCCTCCTCATAACCTCTTGCACCCACCCGCTCCGATTCCGTAGCATAGGGAACCCACCCCCATGCTCACCCACTACCGACGACGGCGGAGCGCGTATCCCGTAGCCCCCCGGCCGCGCATCCCGCGGCGCCTCATCGCCACGGTCATTTTCGTGCTGGCGGTGGCGTACTTCTTCGGAGGGAATATCCTGCGCCTCTTCGGTTTCGGGGGACCCATCGAGAGGCTGCCCGCCACGGTCGCCGTTGAGGACCGCGGCACCGTGACGGTGACGTTGGACGGCGAGGAACCCAAGCGCGCGGAGAATTCCATGAAACTGTTCGCGGGGGAGGGGATCGGCACGGGGAGCAGCGGCCATGCCACGCTCCGCTTCTTCGAAGGCACGCTGGCGCGCCTCGACCAGAACTCCTCGCTCGTCGTGGAGGAGAGCACCCGCGAAAAGGACGGCACCCGGATCGTCCTCACGTTGGAGCGCGGCTCCCTGTGGGTCCACGTGCCCGATACCTCCGCATCGGGCGGCACGCTGCGCTCTCTGCGCACCCCCACCCTCACATTCACGTTCCCCCCGGGGACAGAAGCCATTGTTTCCCCCTCTTCTATCCTCGTCTTCGCCGCGGAAGGTGAGGGTGTGGAAGTGTCCCTCCCCAAGCACCCGTCCGTAGCCATCGGCGAGGGGCAGAAGCTCACCCTCCCCGGCGACCTTCCCGCGTCCTCCGTGAAGAAGGACCTGTACGACTACCGCACCCCCCTGGATACCTCCACGGTACAGCTGGCCCTCCTCACGGAGAGCCGTTCGCAGGGGGAGGCTTTTTCGCTCTCCATGGTGGAGACGGGAGGCGGCTCCGGATCGGATATCCTCTCCGTCGCCACGCCATCGGACGGCCAAACCCTCGTGGGGGCCATGGTGCGTGTTTCCGGGACGTTCGGGACCCGCGTGGAGACCGTGAAGGTGAACGGGTACCCCGCCGTACTCGACCGTGAAGCCCGTACGTTCACGCAGGATGTCTCCCTCCCCGAGGGGGAGCAGGAGTTCCTCGTCCGCATCCAGGCGATGGACGCCGAAGGGCAACCCCTCGTGGAAATGCGCCGCATGGTGAAGAGAGGGGCGGGAGGCACGCCCGTGGGCGCCATCCCTTCCCCCGCCATCACGAGCCCCGCCCGATCGGGCGAGACGTACCGCACCCAGGCCGCCGAACTCATCCTCCGCGGCACTTCCCCCGCGGAAGCCGCCGTCATCTACGTGAACGACTACAAGCTGAAGCTCTTCACGCCGTCCAAGGGCACCTGGAGCTATTTGGCGGGTACGGCGTTGGGCAACATGAAACCCGGCACCAACACGTACGACGTGATCGCCGAGGACGCCCAAGGCCGGCGCAGCGCGCCGGTGCGCATCACCGTCATCCATGGCGAGGGGGCGGAGGGCGTGGTGGGGCAGGGGAGCGCCTCCTCCGCTTCGGCGCCCGTTGCGGTGGATCCGCGCACGCTGCCGACGAACGACCCCACGGCGCCCGGGACGCTCCGCGTGACGGGTGACGCCGCGCAGGCCGGGTTCACGGCCACCGGCACGGGCTTCCTATTGGAAGGGGCTACCTCGCCCCAAACGGCGACGGTATGGGTGAACGATTACCAGCTCAAGCTCTACACGGCGGGGAAGACGTTCTGGAACTACATCGCAAGTCCGGACTTGAAGACGCTCAAGGAAGGCGTCAACTCGTTCACGGTGATTGCGAGGGATGGTGAAGGAAAGATCTTGGATAAGATGGAAGTGAAGGTGGAGTACAGGAAATGAAGAGTCCGACGATTCCGAAGAGTCCGAGGAATTGCTGTATCTGGAAGTACAGAGCTTCTTCCTGACACTCCTCGGAATCCTCGGCAACCTCGGAAACCTCCTCACGGCCTCCATCCCACTCCCATCCTCTCCAACACTCCTTCGAACTCCCGTGGCAAAGGCGCTTCCACGTGATGTTCCTTCCCGTCCGCGGGAGAGGTGAACGCCAGCTTCCACGCATGGAGGCAGAGCGATGGGACGTCGAACTCGTCCCCGAGGCGCTCACTCAAGTCATTCCGGTACGTCCCGTCCCCCAGCACGGGATGGCCGATGGAGGAGAGGTGGACGCGCACCTGGTGCGTGCGTCCCGTGTGCAGATCGCAGAGGAGCAGAGCGGCCTGTCCTTTGCTCTCCAGTACATGGTACGTGGTCTGCGCCTCGCGGCTGGTGGAGGAACCCCTCACCGCCATCTGCGTCCGGTTCGCGGTGCTGCGCCCGATGGGTGCATCGATCATCGCGGCCGACCGCTCGGGCACGCCCGCGACGAGCGCCAGGTACTGTTTGCGCACCGTCCGCGTCTCAAACTGCTTCTGGAGAGTGGCGTGGGAGGCGGGGTCTTTGGCAATGAGCAAGCAACCGGTGGTGTCCTTGTCCAAGCGGTGGACGAGCACGGCATCGGCGGAGAAGGAACGTGACTGTGCGGAGAAGAGGAACGCGACACCGTTGAGCAGCGTCTGCTCGCCCGGCGCCATGCCCGCGCCCGGGTGCACCGCCACGCCCGCGGGTTTGTTGAGCACCAGGCACGCATCGTCCTCGTAGAGCACGGCAAGGCCGAGATCTGCAGGCGCAAAGGGATTCTCCTCCTCCCGTTCCACAATACGAACGGTTACCCTGTCCCCCTCCTGCAACCGCATCGATGCTTTAGAGGCACGCGCGTCATTCACGCGTACGAGCCCTTCCTCAATCGCCTTCTGCGCCTTGGCGCGGCTGAGCATGCGTCCCTCGGAAGCGAGGAACACGTCCAGCCGTTCGGGAAGGGGAACCGTCCATTCGGACATGGATACAGTGTAGCGGAATCTTGGACTTCACCTTGCCACCCATCCGGGATTTCGTACCCTGCAAGTACCGTTCCACTCGGAACGGGATCCTTCCTTCCGTCCAAACCTATACCCCGTGAAGGAAGGATGTGCCGCCATCCGGGCGGAAGAGGGGATTCTCAGCTCCATCACTTGTCGCTTCCGCGACGCGGAGCGGGGAGTCCCCGTTTTCTGCGTGGCCTGTTCCGGCGGCCCCGCCGCTGCTATTCTCTTGCCATGGATCGTTCCTCCGAACTCCTCACCCGCGCCGTGGAAACCGTTGTCCCCCGGGACCTGGCGGAGAAGAAGATCGCCTCCGGCAAGCCGCTGCGCCTCTACTTGGGGATTGATCCCACGGGCGCAAAGCTCCACTTGGGTCACTCGGTGCCGCTGCGCAAGCTCAAAGCCTTCCAGGACGCCGGCCATCATGTGATCTTCCTGATCGGCAGCTTTACGGCGATGATCGGCGATCCTTCGGGACGCGAAACCGGCCGTCCAGTTTTGACCAAGGAACAGGTGATGAAGAACTTCGAGACGTATAAAGAGCAAGCATCCAAAATCCTCGACTTCTCCAAAGTGGAAATCCGCGAGAATGGAGAGTGGCTCTCCAAACTCAACTTCGAAGCCCTCCTGAAGATCATGTCGCAATTCACGATTCAGCAGATGCTCCAGCGTGACATGTTCAAACGCAGACTGGAGGAGGACAGCCCCATCGGGGCGCACGAATTCCTCTATCCGCTCATGCAGGGATACGACTCCGTGATGTTGGATGTTGATTTTGAAGTGGGCGGCAACGACCAGCTGTTCAACATGCTCTGCGGCAGAACACTGCAGCAGGCCTTCGGCAAGCGCGAGAAGTTCGTGCTCACCACCAAATTGATCGAGGGCACGGACGGCGGGCGGAAGATGAGCAAGACGTACGATAACTGCATCTGGCTGGAGGACGCGGCAAGCGACATGTACGGCAAGCTCCTCTCCATCAAGGATGACCTGATCCTCACCTACATGGAGTGCGTGACGGAAATGCCGATGGAGGAGGTGAAGGCCGCGGAGAAGGCGCTCAAGGGAGGCACGAACCCCAAGGAACTCAAGATGCGCCTCGCGCGCGAGGTGGTAGCCCTCTACCACGGGGCGGATGCCGCGACGGCGGCCGAACAGGAATTCCACAAGGTCTTCAGCAAGGGCGGCCTGCCGGAGGAGATACGGGAAGTGACGGTGGCAGACGGTACGCTCCTCGTGGACATCATCGCCACGGAGAAGCTTGCGCCCTCCAAAGCGGAGGCGCGCCGCTTGGTGCAACAGGGCGCCGTGAAGATGAACGAAGAGACCGTCACCACCATAGACGCAAAAGCGGAACCGGGAATTTTGAGGGTGGGGAAGAGGAAATTCCTCAAGGTCACACTGTCCTCGTAGACAAGCAGAGATGTAACGCTACAGTGGAAACATGGAGGTCATCATTTCCGTTCCCCCACCGCCGCGCACGACGCCAAGGATCAAACGCCTCTCCCCGGAGGAACGCCAACAGTATGCAGAATCTTGCCGTCATAATATGGATGGCGTTCGTCTCCAATTAATGGAATTATTCGTGCATCTCGGTATCGAAAGCCATAATGTCCACGTGCTCCCCAACCTGGGGACGCTGGTGATTTCACATGTGACCGAACATCAACGCGATGCCCTTCGTAAGGCGATTCAAGAAAAGGAATTGTGGACTGTTACCGATGATTTCGAGGTAACCTTAATAGAGAGCAAAGAAGAGCCCCCTCCGGAGCAAAGCCCAACGCAGGATTTGTGATTTTCAGAGCAGCCGAAACATTTCACCAGCTTCAAGCATGAATTCTGGCAACATATCAGTATTGTCAAGAAGCGGATGACTCGCTACTATCGTCTTCATGGAATGTACAAGAAAAGGCGTTGCGGCAATGAATCACGTTCGACGTCTCCTCGACGAATATACTGAGACCGTTGAAGTCAGCAAGCATGCCGAGGCGGCTCATATTCTGCAAAGGATCGAGAGTGTTGTGAACATCGTTGGACAAAAAGCGGCGGAGTCCCTTACGAACTATTCAAACTCATCACTTGAAGAAAGCGGCGCAGCCGCCGTTGCATGTAATACTTTGTCTGTGGAGCATACCCGTCTCATACGATTGCTACGTCATCATACCGACCGTATACAAATGAAGCTTGGAGATGAATGTGGAATTCTTCATCTTTCTCAGCAACAAACAATACAGGAAATGCTTGAAGAGCAAACGCAGGCTGCGGCGGCACTTCCTTCACAGTAATCTCACCACCTCCCCCGCATCAACGTGGAGAGAACCTGTGCCGGTAACGGAGGAGGGGAGTCCTGTCTTCCCTTCCGCCTTCACGGAGGCGAGGAGCATGGCCAGCGACATCACGAGCAGCACGGGAATGGCTGCAACGAGGAGTGCCTGCGGGAAGGAGTGTTCGGAGTTCATGGGATGCGTACCTTTTGGGGTCTGCCTGTGAGACGCCACAAAGGGAGAATTATTGTCATATGTTCCATATTTGTCAAGTCTTCATTCATAAGAAGGACGACACTGCCGGCCATCGTCTCCCGGCTGCAGAGGGGGGACTTGCCTTCAGCCGCCGTCCGGAGTGGGGGATCCGCTTCCTCCTTCTCCGAGAAGACGCAAACTTGATTATTTGGCTTCCATTGGAGGATAAAGCGACCTCTTCCCTCATTTACTTTCCTCGTGCCACCCGGCGTCTATCATAGGGTCCTTTCCCCCTCATCCCATGAACAACACCCCTGGAAGACCGGAGGAGAACGATGGAAATGAATTCATCTTTGAAGGGATAGAGTTGGATCCGGACGAACTGCAACAACTTCTGGACGGTACGAGGGAAAGTGCGGGGGACGTCCTCAACGGTTCGCAAGAGCTTGGACTTCCCGTCACCGTCACGGAAGAAGACCGGCCGCTCCTCGAGCTCGCGAAGAAGCATCGTGCCGCCGCCTCCCCGGACGTCGCCGATATTCCCGATCCCTTCCTGGGAATGAGTACTGCGGATTTTGAAAGGTTCTTGCGTGAAGAGACGAAGGAGGAACCGAAATAGAGGGGCACATCGCCCTCCGCACGGCCGCCGGTCCGCGTCCCCTCACTTTCCGTGGAACTTCTTATGGACCTCTTTCAGCTGGGGGTTCGTGACGTGCGTATAGATCTGCGTCGTGGAGAGGTCCTTGTGGCCCAAGAGCTCTTGGACGGAACGCAGGTCCGCCCCGTTCCTCAGGAGGTCCGTCGCGAACGAGTGGCGAAGGGTGTGGGGCGAGGGGTTGCTCATGATCCCCGCCGCGCTGGCGTACTTCTTCACCAGGTTGTAGATGGAAATGCGGGAGAGGCGGAAGGATTCGCCCGGGGGCATCTCGTTGGCTGCCAAGTTGTGGTTGCGAATGAAGAGCGGTTCGAGGTGGTCCATCCGGCAATCAAGATAGGCCTTGAGCGCCTCCACGGCGTTATCCGAGAGGAAGACCACGCGGAGCTTGCTGCGCTTGCCCCGCACGCTGATCTCCCGCGTGTGGAAGTTCAAATCCTTGCGATTGAGGGAACGGAGTTCCGCGAGACGCAAGCCCGTGGAAAAGAAGAGCTCCAGTATGGCCTTGTCGCGCTTCCCCTCCTTGGTGGATGTATCCGGCGCCAGCAGCAGCCGATCCAGGTCTTCCTTGAAGAGCACTTTGACCTTCCGCATCTCTTCTTTGAAGCGCCGCACGCGGTCGGGGGGATACACGTCCATCTCTTCCTCCTGCACCAGGTAACGGAGGAAGGCGCGCAGGACCGTGAGGTGGTGGTTCTTGGTGCGGATGGCGAGCGGATTCCCCTGCTTGGTCAGGAACTCTTGCAGCTTCCCCTTGTACATCCTGACGGATTCTTTACTTATGTCGCCCACATCACCAAGAGGGGATAGTGTCAAAAAGAGATCCAATGACTGTCGATAGTTGCTCAAAGTGAGCGGGGATTTGTTCTCCTCCGCACGGAGAAAGAGGAGGTACCTTTCGACTGCCTGGTCTAGGGGGGAGTGGGAGTGGGGCATACGATTATATTAACATAATGCATTTTATGTTAATAGAGATTCTAGGGTAAACATAAAGAGGGCTCCAACCTCACGGATTACGCTATAGACCTCAAATAAGCTATCCGCATGCCGTTGTGCAGGGAATGTGGATAACTCCCACCCCTGTTTCCCCGCGATATATCCGATACGGGCCAAATGGTACCTATCGCTTATGGCGACCGTAGAACTGCAAGAGCCCGTGAGGGGCCTCACGAGGAGTAAGTTCTCCTCCGTGGAGGTCGATTGCGTCTCGATCGTGATGTCTTTGGGGTCCACACCCTCGGCCACCGCTACGTCGCGCATCACTTCCGCTTCGCTTGCGCGCATCCCCTCTCCACGTCCCCCACTCATGATGAGGCGCTTCAATTTCTTCTCCCTATAGAGTTGAACGGCTGTGAGCACTCTCCTGGAAATTCCGGGTCCGGCAACATTTACATACTTTTCTTCATCATTGTCAAATACTGAATGGACCGCTGCGCCGAACACCACGCCGCAATCGGCTGGCAAATCCCCTTCCCCGTCAAACCCGGCAAACACATACAACGCCGTGAGGAGGAAAACCAGGACGGCGAAGAGCGCGACCGCAAGGAGCGAGCGGAGCAGCCGCCTGCAGAACCGTTTCACCGATTGCGTCATTTCTGGGGAACTATGGAAATGCTGGAGGGGATGGATGGTAACAGCCTGCCCCAGGGCGGCCAAAGCTCGATGGCCACTTTCTCCACTTCCGGCAGGTTCTTGAGGATGCGGACGGCTTCCTCTTCCCCCAGGCCCTGGATCTTCTCGCGCACGTCCCTGGCGAATTGCGCCCCGGAGGGAGAGAGGGGGTCCAGGATGAACTGCTCCGTGGCGGCGATCTCCGCCGTCGCCTTGATCCACTGCAAATCATCGGCGTAATCGAACACCCTGATCTCCAGCTGCTTCAGCGTGACGGTATCTTCCAGGAGCCTCTTATCCGCAGGGATGCGCATGACCAGTTCCTTCCGGATGACATCCAGGATGGCGGCGGCATCGTAGGCCAGGGCGCTGTGGACGAGGGTGCCTTCCACGGTGATGGACGCGACGGGCGTATTGATGAGGTGAAGGGGCAGCACCACGCCCGTGAAGGAAGATTGGACGAGCTGCTCATGCGTGAAGAGGCGCAAGTTCTTGCCCTCCATAAGATTGGTTGCGGTGATGCGCTCATCCGCCAGCTTCTTTGCCTGGGCGAGCAATTCCCGCTCCAGGCGCTTGCGGGCGGTGTCGATATCATCCCGCTGCAAGACGGTGCGGTAGGAGGTGGCGCCCCCCTTGGCCGCTATCCGGTTTTCCGCATAGATGTGCTTGCGCTCTTCCTCGTCCAAGCCGGGCAATTCCCACTTGAGGTTGGCGGGGACGTTGCCCCGTTCCCCCACGATCTCCCCGTAGGCATCCAGCGTATCCGCAGTGGAGAGGACGGTCATGGTGCCGTTGGAGGGGACGGTGACGGACTTCTGGGTCTTGAAAATCATGCCCGCCTGGTTGCGCAGCCGCGTGCCCTTGAGGAGCGGGAAGGGGTCGGGCGTCTTGTTCACCAGGGTCATGGGGACTTCCGCATTGGTCCCCGTAAACTGCTTGCTGATCTGGTCGAAGACGAGGGGCTGGTGCACCGTGACGATGATGGGGTAGAGGGGAAGCGTGCGGATGTGGGAAGGCAGCGCGGTGGCCCCGGACTGCACCAGGAGGATGTTCATCGTCTGGGTGGTCATGTCCCCGCGCGGCCATACCCGCACCTCCGCCGAGGGGAGAAGCCGGAACATGACGAAGAGGAAAAGCACGGCGCTGAGGGAGATGAGGAGGAGGATGCGGACCCGCGGGAGCGAGAGGAGGCCGGCGCTCTGCAGCCGCGTGCGCCACTGCTGGCGCCACAGGCTGGGCGAGAACACACGCACCGCTTCCTCACACTGCGGATGGTGGGCGAGAGCGCGCTTCAGCGCTTTCGTTCTGTCGAAGACCCGTATCCCCAGGTTCCGTGCGGCGGCGAGGACCAACGGTTGTCGCGTGGCGATGCGGACCCTCTGCTTCAACTTGGCGCACTCCTCCAGGAACAGCGCGCGCTGCTCCTCCTGCAGGAACAGGGACGTGTCCGCCGCGCCGAGCACCACCACGAGGGACCCCTCCGTTTCACGGATGCGGCGCGCGAAGCGTCCCCATGATTCTTCTTCCCGCCGAAAGAGGACTTGTATCCCTTGGTGGGACATGATGGGGATGGTAGCAGAGACGAGGTTGTAGGTTGTAGGTGGTAGGCAGTTGAAGACTATTTTCCCTTTGAAATTATTCCTGTTCTACAACCTACTACCTACCACCTACTACCGACTACCTCTTGAGGGCTTCGAGTGCTGGCAATTTCTTCCCTCCGATGAACTCCAGCATGGCCCCCCCGCCCGTGCTCACGAAGGTGTAGGCGTCGAGCGGATACTTGTAGCGCTCGTGGAAATCGATGGTATCGCCGCCGCCGACGATGGACACCGCACCCTTCTTTGTGGCGGCCGCCACGGCCTCCGCAATGCGCTTCGTTGCATGGGAGAAACGGTTCACCTCGTAGTACCCCACGGGCCCGTTCCACACGATGGTCCCCGCCTTCTCGATCTTCTTCTTATACCGCTCCACCGTCACTTTGCCGATGTCCAGGATGCTCATGTCCCCCTCGATGTCCTCCACGGGCAAATCCAGCTTCTGCGCCGTATCCGCCATCGACGTGGCCACCACGGCATCCCGCGGCACGTGGATATCCGCCTTCTCCGTCTTCTCCGCCTCCAGCATCAGTTCCTGCGCTTTCTCCATGGCGGTCTCATCGTACTTCGAGGTTCCCACATCGAAACCGCGCGCGGCAATGAAGGTGTTGGCGATGCACCCTCCGAGGAGGATGTCATCTCCCTTGTTGAGGAACTGCTCCACGACGGGCACCTTGGTCTCCATCTTCGCCCCGCTGATGATGAGCACCAGGGGGTGCCGCGGATCCTCGGTGACCTTGGAGAGGTTCTCCACCTCCTTCTGCAACTGCAGCCCCATGAAGGAGGACAGGAGCTTGGGGATGCCTGTCATGGATGCATGGTTGCGGTGGCAGTTGGTGAAGGCATCGTTGACGTAGAGGTCCCCCATGGACGCAAGCTCCTTGGCCAGCGCCGGATCGTTCTTCTCTTCCCCCGCCTCATAGCGCAAGTTCTCCAGGAAGAGAACCTCCCCCGGCTTGAGCGCCTTGGCCGCGGCGACCGCATCCTTTCCACGGCATGACGCCGCGAAGGCCACCTTCTTGCCGAGGAGTTTCTCCAGCACGGGAACGAGGGGCTTCTGGCTGAATTCCGGGACGGGCTTCCCCTTGGGGCGTCCCTGGTGGCTCATGATGATGAGGGCGGCACCGTGCTCGAGGATGTAGTTCATGGTGGGGAGCACCGCCTCGACGCGCGACGTATCCAGCACCTTTCCCTTCTCCATGGTAACGTCGAAACCCGCGCGGAGCAGCACCTTCTTCCCTTTCAGCTTCGCGTCCGCGAGTGTGGCGTAGGTTGGCATGGGTCGAGTATAGCAATCCCCTTTCACATTCTCAAAAAATCGGATCCTCTCTGTGTGGTGCAGTGGTGAAGAGGAGCCTGACTTCTACCGACGAGAGAGAAGCTGTGAACATGGGGCGAACACTTCTCATGATGTCAACCTACACCAAGGCAGTGCGTTCTGATTCGTTCGCCTTCTTTGTCAATGGTGATCACTCCCCTCCCAACCCCTCCCCTGCCGACAATGCAATTGCCCTCCTTCCACACCATTACTGAGCGCTGACAGCTGGCCGCTTATCACTTATGATCCTCCTGTGTTCACCACTCCCCTCTTCTGGACTCCCCTGCTGGCGCTTGCGGTGTCCCTCGCGGCGCACGCCGCCACGCTCACGGTGTTTCCCCGCATCGGGCTCCTCGATTTTCCCGAACGGTACGGCTACGTCCGCGGACGGCTCCCCTACCCCGTCGGTATCGTCTCCGTGCTGCTGTTTCTCCTGGTCCTCACGTCCGCAAGCCCCTTCGGCTGGAACGTGCGCACCGCATGGCTCGCCGGAGCCGTCATCCTCCTCGCCGTCTTCACGCTCATCGATGACCGCAAGCCCCTCCCCGCGCCCCTGCGCCTGTTCATCCAGGCGGCCTCCGCCTTGTTCATCGTCCTCCCCGGCAACTGCCTGGGCGGCCGCATCTGCTCCGTGACGAACCCGCTGAACGGCTTCATGGGTGGCGCGGTGATCGACCTGCACGGCGCCCTGCCCCTCCTCAGCATCGCCGTAACCGTGCTGTGGCTCCTCCTCACCGTCAACGCCCTCAATTGGTTCGACGGCATCCCGGGGCAGGTTTCCGCGCTCTCGGTCATCGGCTTCCTCACCATAGGCTTCCTCTCCCTCAGCGCGCGCGTCAACCAGCCGGAACTGGCCCTCGTCTCCTTCGTGCTCGCCGGCATCGCGGCGGGATCGCTGGCTTTCGAACTGCCGGGATTGACGCTCATCGGCGACACGGGCGCCATGTTCTTCGGATTGATGCTGGGGCTCCTCACGATCTATTCGGGCGGAAAGGTGGCCACGGCGTTCCTGGTGCTCGGCGTCCCTCTCCTGGACCTCGGCATTGTCATCCTCCGGCGCATCATGAAGAGAAAGAGCCCGCTCCGGGGCAATGCGACCAACGAACACCTCCACCACCGGCTCCTGCACAAAGGGTGGCCGCGCACCGTCATTGTGGCGCTCACGGCCGGTATCGGGACCGTGTTCGGCCTCGCGGCTTTGTTCATGGATACCGTGGAAAAATTCGTCTCGGCGGGATTGCTGTTCTTGTTGATGTTACTACTCTCTTTCTATTCGCGCCCTTCTGTACACCCCACATCGCTTTCTTGATAGATGCAGGACGCCCCAGCAGGGCGTCCCTACGATGTTCCCGCCCATTACCCTATGCGCTATCACCTGATCGTATACGTCCCCGTTCCCCATGCGCAGGCGGTGCGCGATGCCCTCACGGCCGCGGGTGCAGGACGGCTGGGCAACTACGACGGCTGTTCCTTCTCCTCGCGCGGCACGGGACGGTTCCGGCCTTTGAAGGGCGCGAAACCCGCCATCGGGACCGTGGGAAAGATGGAAGAGGTGGAAGAGGAAAGGATCGAGGTGATGGTGGATGCCGCATCGGAATACGACTTGAAGGCTGTGGTTGCGGCCGTAAAGAAAGCCCATCCGTACGAGGAGCCGGCGATACACGTGATGCAGATGGCTGATGTTAAAGAATCATAGATCCCTTCGTCGGAATCCTCGGTTTCCTCGGATTCTTCGTCAATCTCCTCACTCCCCCACGTACCGCATCGGCCCGCCCAGGACGCCTTCCGGCTTGATCTCTATCACCAGCGTCTGATGGCCGAGCGGCAACACTTGCACCGTCGCTTTCCCGTTGCGGAAATCGAGCGGCGTGAGGATGGGAGGGCGGAATTCCGCGCGCCCGAAGGCCGTGCGCAAATACAGGTCATGGTCCAGCCTTCCGGATGCGGCCACATCGCCCTGCGCATCGCGCAAGATCACCGTAATGGTTTCCCACTTCCTGCCGGTGAACGTGCGGGGATGTTGGATATCCACCCCCGCCACTTCCGCGGAATACGGTGCGGAAAGCACGGAAGGAGCCGCGGAGGATGACGCCGCTGCTTGCGGTGCAACCGAGGTGACGGACGATGCCTGCGCGGAAGACGATGACGCGGCTCGTTCCTCCGTGCCTGCGGTCGCGACCAGTGATGCCTTCACCGCCACCTCCTTTTCCTCCGTCTGCCGACGCGCAAGCCGCCCGGCGATGCGCTGTTCACGGCGCTCTTCCGGCGTCAGCTGCGGATCGGAAGCCTTGCTCTGCGCCACCAGCACCGGCGCGTACTGCGCCTGGACGTAGAGCATCGGGTTCACCGTCGCGCTGTAGCCGCGGTCCTGGAACAGGCCGTTGTCGATGGCTTGGGAGAAGGAGTAGTTCGCCGCGCGCGCTTCCGCGGAGGTGAAAGGCCAGTAGGGGTGATAGGGCACCTTGGTACCGTCCCGGAACGTGTCCCGGTCGATCTGGAAGTGCAGGTGCGGACCGGAGGCGAGGCCCGTCTGTCCGCTCTTGCCGATCTGTTGCCCTTTGCCAACGATTTCCCCCTCCACCACGCTCATCTCGTTCAAGTGGGCGTAGACGGAATGGAGGACCGTGATCTTGGCGGGTTGGTCGGGATCCGGCACGTTGGGATGCCGTATGACGATGAACTTTCCGAAGCCGCCGCGGTCTTCCCCTACGCGCGTCACGATGCCGTTCATCACGCTCTGCACCGGTGTCCCCACCGGCATGCGTATGTCCGTGCCGGGGTGGCTCCCTTCGCCTTCCGCACCCGTGTCGTAGGCTCCCATGTATCCGATGGAGTAGACGTACTGGTCCTCGCCGCTCTTCTGCCGATTGCTGTTGTATTGGAGCAGCGGGACGAGGGCGCTTGCGGGGATATCCGAAAACTGCAGGGAAGAGATGCCGGCGGCGGCATGCCAGTTGCGGTAATCCGGTACGGACGCTACGGGAGGCACTGTCCCGGAATACACAATGAGACTATCATTCTGCTCGCCGAGCACCGACATCCAGAAGACCCTCCACCCATGCTGCCCCATCATGTTCCCCGTTACGAACGCCATCACCGAGAGCACCGCAATCCAGAACGTCACCCGCTGGGACAGGTACTGCATGGCGGGATGCGGCTGCTTATGGGTATGCAGGCTGCGTTTTGTGAATTGTTTGCGTTTTCTGTGCGTCATGGGATGTGTGTGAACATGTATTATGATAACATTTTATAAATAATATGTCAATTCCCGATTCCTGCTCCTTTTCCCTTCCCAACGCCGAAAGCACCGTTCATGCGGGTGCTTCCCTCGCCCATACCTTGTACCGCATGCCCCTCACCCTCCTGTTGCGGGGGGAACTGGGCGCCGGAAAGACCACGTTCTTCCAAGGTTTTGCGCAGGGCTTGGGCGTACACGCGCATGTGATGAGCCCCACGTTCGCGCTGGAACAGCGCTATGCGACGCGTGAATTGGGGGAACTCCTCCACATCGACCTCTATCGCCTCCATGCCTCCCAGGCGCGGGAACTTCTGGCCGCCACCGATGACCATCGGGGTATCCGTTGCATCGAATGGCCGGAACGGTTGGAAATGGAAACGGAAGCGGTATTCCCGGATGCCGTCTCTGTCTCCCTCTCCGATGAACCGCCTTCCTCCCGCGGGAAGGACGGGCGGCTCATCACCGTTGATTTCCGCGACATCCCCCTCCCCACGCTGCAGGAAATCGCGCAGTGGCGGACGGACGTGCTGCTCCCCACGCGCATCATCGCCCACTCCCACACGGTGGGGCTCTTCGCCAAGGCATTGGCCGTAGCGCTGTGGGGACGACACACCATCGCGCGCCCCGCCACCCTCCTGGCTGCGGGGGAACTCCATGATTTGCTGCGCTTCGTGGATTTCCGCGCGCTTCCGCACACCCGCCTCTTCACCCCCACGCCGGAGCAGGAGGAACGGTGGACGCAGTGGCGCAAGCGCTACGCCGGCTTGACCCATGAAGAAGCGGCAGCCACGTTCCTGCGTGAAAAGGGCTTTGCCGCACTGGGAGAAATCGTCTCTTCCCACGGCCTGCGCCTTCCCTCCCCCTCACGCATCACCACGGAACAGAAGGTGCTGTTCTACGCCGATAAGCGCGTACAGGAGGACGCGGTGGTGTCTCTCCGAGCGCGCTTCGACGACTTCCGGAACAGGTACGGCGAAAACGACCGCGCCGCATCCAAAGAATGGTTTGAGGAAGCGAAGCGTTTGGAGCAGGAGCTCTTCCCCGACGGCGTCCCGTATTAACCTCCTTCGGGAAACTGATCGCTGAAAACTGAAAGCTGGTCGCTGAACTCTTACAACCTCCACGGGATGATCTGGCGCCGCAGAATCCCCAGCAGGTTCCTCGCCCCTCCCGTGATGAGCCGCGGGGACGCGATGAGCGCCAGTACGCCCGCGAAGATGAGGAAGATCAGCGTCGTCTCTTCGTTGCTCAGGGGACCGGTTTGCGCGGCATCGTTCTTGGTGATGACGACGTGGCGGTAGGACCGGTAGAGGATGGCCATCTTCGCCACCAAGAAACCCGTGCCCACCAGCACGGTCCAGAGCGCGATGTCCACGGTATCCTTAAGCAGGGTGACGGGAGGCGTAGCCGCATACACGGCCAGGTTGATGCCGTAGACCAGGAGGAGGATATCCAGCAGGCTCCCGCGGATGACGCCGTACAGTGCCGCCTTCCTCTCCGCGCCGCGGGTCGTGGCGAGCACCACGTCATAGGTCATCCGTGCCACGAGCACGAGCGCGATCACCCCGAAGTTCACCAGTGATGCCACGATCGCCGTGACCACGAACAATCCCGCCTGGAATGCAGGGAGCCCCTCCCATGCCGAGAGCGAAAACCGCAGGCGGATTCGGGTCATAGGTATTGCATATATTATATAACATAATCATTCATTTGTCTATCATCCTATACCCTCACATTTCCTCAACGTATGAGCTTTTTCACCGCTCCCATCCTCTCCAAGATTTCACGCTCGAATCCCCTGCCCGTCGGCTCGTAATAATCACGGGGTTCCATCCCTACGGGAAAGTACCGTTCCCGCACCACGCCCCCTTCCGCATCGTGCGGATACTGGTACCCCTTGCCGTACCCTTGTTCCTTCATGCCCTTGAGGGGAGCGTTGCGCAGGTGGTTGGGCACCTCCAGCAAGGGCGCATTCTTGATGGCGGCCTTCGCCGCCCCCATGGCCCTGGTGACCGCATTGCTCTTGGGGGCTTGGCTCAGGTACACGCACGCATGGGCGAGGAAGTACTCCCCTTCCGGCAAGCCGACGAGCTCGAACGCCTGCCACGCGGCAACCGTCATCTGCAGCGCGCGCGGGTCGGCGTTGCCTACGTCCTCGCTCGCGAAGATGGACATCCTGCGGAAGAGGAAACGGGGGTCTTCGCCGCTCTGCAGCATTTTGAAGAGCCACAGGAGCGCCGCATCCGGGTCGCTGCCCCGCATGCTCTTGATGAAGGCGGAGACCGTATTGTAGTGGTCCTCGCCCTTCTTATCGTACCGTTTGTGCCGTTCCCCGAAGAGCTTCTGCGCCTGTTCCAACGTCACCTTCCCCCCCGCCGTAACGGCGGCGAGCTCCAGCGCGTTCAAGGCCACCCGCGCGTCGCCGTTGCTCACGGCCGCCAAATGGCGCAGCGCCTCCAGGGGGACCTTCACCTTCCCCCCGAACCCCCGCTCATCCTCCACCGCCCGCGTGAGGATGGCGACCACGTCTTCCTGCGCGAGGGGCTTGAGGAGGCTCACGCGTGAACGGCTCACGAGCGCGGGGTTCACGTCGAAGTAAGGGTTCTGCGTGGTGGCGCCGATGAGCGTTACCGTGCCGCTCTCCACGTAGGGCAGCAACGCGTCCTGCTGCGACGTGTTGAACCGGTGGATTTCGTCGATGAAGAGGACGGTGCGCGTGCCAAAGGTCTCTTTGAGGCGCTGGGCTTCCTCGCACACCGCCTTGAGGTCCTTTACACCGCTCGTCACAGCGTTGAGCTGCACGAAGCTGGCTTCCGTGGTTTCGGCGATGATTCGCGCCAGCGTGGTCTTGCCCGTCCCCGGCGGCCCCGCCAAAATCACGGACCCCAGCCGGTCCTTCTCGATGGCCGCACGGAGCGCCGTCCCCTCCCCCACGATCTCCTGCTGTCCCACGAATTCCGCGAGCGTCCGGGGACGCATGCGGTAGGCAAGGGGTTCAGAGGAAGCCGGAAGGGACGTTGCCTTCGCCATTGGAGGAAATGATAGCAGTTCTACAGGAGTATTGAGTATTGAGGGCACAAGAACAAATGCGCCTCCAAATTCTAGACGCAATACCATCATTCATCCTTCTACGGCAACATCCTGCAGGATTTCCTGCGCATGTCCCTTGGGCACCACGTTGTCATAGATCTGCGCAATTTCCCCCTCCGGGTTGATGAGAAACGTCACGCGCTTATGGAGGAGGGATCCCGCACCGTACAGCCCGTGGATATGCCGGTCGGGATCGGAGAGGAGCGGGAACGGCAACCGGTGATGCTCCGCAAACGCCCGGTGGCTCTCCACGGTATCGGCGCTCACCCCCCACACCGTCGCCCTGCCCCGGTAGTCTTCTGCGGCGTCCCGAAACGAGCACGCTTCTGCGGTGCAGCCCGCCGTCTCGTCTTTGGGGTAGAAGTAGAGTACCACCCATTTTCCGCGCTCATCGGAAAGGCGGTGGAGTCGCCTCTCCTGGTCCGGAGCCTCGAAGTCCGGCGCTGTGTCCCCTATGCGCAGCATCATTTTCCCATCCTACGCAGGGTGCGCCTGCCCCTCAACGATATGAGCTTCTTTCTTAGAGGGGACGAGCCCTTCCAGCGCCTGCTTGAGCTCCCGCTCCCCCCGTTCCGCCAGTTCCAAGAGCGCACCCTGCAGCTCCGTCTCCTTGAGGGAAGAGAGCTTGTCCCGTTGCTCCTGCACGAATGTCTCGAAGGGTATCCCCAGCGCAAGCGCGGCGAGCGCGCCGTGGTAGCGGGCGGAGAGGACGTAGGAACTCTCGCGCAGGTGCCGCACGAGACCTTCCAACGTGCGCACTTCCCACAGTTCCGCCACGGGCATGGCTTCCTGCAGCTCGCGGCACACCGCCTTCTCCCCCGGATGGTCGGGATGGAGAGAGAGGATGTTCACCCCCTCGTACTTCCCGCGCCGCAGGAGCAGCTTGGCGTACTCCACGTACGCCGCCGGGGTGTTGTGCCGCGGGATCATGCTGAAGACTTTCCCCGACCGCGCCGTTTGCTGGTCCTCGTGGAAGAGGAGCAGGACGGGGTCGAAGGACTGCATGGCACGGACGGCGGGGACGAGTTCCTTCACGCGGTCGAACGAATGCGCATCGCGCACGGAGACGAAGCGCGCTTGCCGCAACACCCGTTGCGTCCACCGCCTGCCCTTCTGCGTACGGAACGGCCCAACGCCCTGGAACGTGAGGAGAAGCGGTTTGCGGAGGATGCGCGCAGCGGACGCATGGAGCCCCCAAATGACGCAAGCGCGCACGGATTCCACATCCGTAAACAGGGTGCCGCCCCCAAACACCACCGCGTCGCAGCGGCGCATCGCGCGCACCGTCCTCCACCACCGCAATGCCAAGAACGACCGTATGCCCGCCGGAATGCGCGGCACTTCCCGTTCCCCATGGGGGTTGCCGCTCACCACGATCCACTCCACCTCGGGGTACCGGCGCAAGAAGTACTCCTTCAGGAGCTCATCCCCCAAGTTGCCTACGCCGTAGTTGCCGACAAGGAGGGCCTTCATCGAAGGCGTATCGTAGCAGCTTTTCGCCCTGTCAAACAAACCCTTGGTTCCTTGGCATGGTGCGATCCTCGTTGTATTCCTCCCCTCACGCCTCACTCTTCCCTGCGTCCGGCTCCGCAACGGGAGGAACTTCCTCCTTTGCCACCGCCACAGCGAACTCATCGGCGCTGGTGAAGCGCTCGCTCAAACGCGCGGATTTTCCGGCGCGTCCCCTGAGGAAGTTGAGCTTCGCGCGGCGGACTTTGGCCACTTTCTTCACGTCGATCTTCTCCACCATGGGGGAATGCAGCGAGAAGATGCGCTCCACACCCACGCCGGACGCCACGCGGCGCACGGTGAAGGTGGCATCCGTCGACACGTGGCCGTTATGCACGCCGATCACCAAACCCTCGAAGATCTGCACGCGTTCCTTCTCCCCTTCCTTGATGCGCTCATGCACACGGACGGTGTAACCGGGCTTGAGCTCCGGCCTGCTTTTCTGGAATCGTGCCGCCTGTGCGTGAAGAACTGCTCCTGTCATAAGCCGGGAAAGGCTATAGGAACCCGCGGGTGTTGTAAAGGCCTCTGAACGATCGTTTGAGCGTTTCTCGACCCTTTCTCGTTGTTCGTTGTTCGAGAGTTCCGTCAGGGTGTGCTGTGGCGGTTAAGCGATAAACGATACGTGGTCGAACAACGAGAAACGTTATCGTCCCTGAGCCTCCGCAATCTGCTCCTGCATGGCGTTGTGGACGATGAGGTGGCGGGGGTCGTTGAGGATTTCCAGTATGAAACGGTCCTTGAGGCTCAAGCGGTAGAGGAAATCCGCTTCCGAGAAGATGGAGTATTTGACGTTCTTGAGCGTGGGTTCCTGCGAGAGGAGCGCTTCCAGTATCTCCTTCTTGAGCGTCCCCACCACCAACAGGTCCACTTTGCTCTCCGTTCCCGTCAGCATCCCGGCCAGTACGATGAGTTGGACGGTGGGCAGGTTCTTGAGGCTGGCGATGGCTGGGCTTTCCGGCTGGATTTCCTTGCTGAAGATGCTGCGCAATTCCCCGTAGAACGGGAAGGTGGAGTCCACATGGTAATACTTCTTGCGGTTGCGGTGCCTTGAGCGCACCAGCCCGATGCGGCGCAAATTCTCCAACTCGCGACGGATGGAGTTGATCTGTTCCCCCAGAAGCCGGGTGAGTTCGCGGATGAAATATTCCTGTTCCGGATGCAGCAAAAACGTGGAGAGGAGCTTGACCCTCGTCTGGGAACTGAACAGCGCTTTGAGCACCGTGGACGACATGTTCACAAACATTACTCATAAACACCCCCACAGTGCAAGAAAAGTATACACGGCTTTGAATATCATTGTTGTTCTTATATTACGGCTATCGGAAGCCATATATCAACATTGTATATACAGATTATGACCTACCCTTGAACACAATTTCTACTCGCCTGTTATTTCCCTTTATGGTCAAACACTATTTACATCGTTCTATCAGGACGTGCCGATAGGTGCTTTTTGGCATGTGCAACTGCATTGTTAGGTCTCCCAAAACATGGTATCCTATAGAGAATTGCTGAACCCCCTTTCGGCACCTTCACACGCAGCGAACAAACGCACATTCCATGTCCTCCCGCCAACCTCCGAAGGCGTTCACGGGGAAGACCCTCCTCCGAGGGGGATCCCTGCTGTTCTTGGCCTTCTTGATGACCGGTGGTGCATGGGACGGCTTTGTGGCTGTGCCGGATGCCTTTGCAGCCATGCCGAACGCCAATCTTGAAGGCATCGTCACCGGCATTTCTGTCCTGGTCCAGTTCCTCATCACGGGCTTAAACGTCCTTCTGTGGCTTCAGGTGAAGCTTCTGGAAATCTTGATAGACCCCGCATTCGTCCTCAACCTCCAGAACCCGGAGATGAATGCCTTCGAGGAAATGCTGAGAAAGGTGTGGCAGTTCTGCCGCGATATTGTGAACGTTGCCATGGCCTTTGTGCTCATCGGTGGCGCCATTATGACCGTCGTGACCGCCAATTACGAGAATATCAAGAAACACGCGCCCACCTTCGTCATTGCGCTGATCGTGGTGAACTTCACATGGTTCATACCGCGCGTGATACTGGATGTAGCCAATATCCTCACGAATACGGTGTACAACATCCCCGAGGCTTTGGGAACCGGAGACTGCGTCTCCACGGGCATGACGGCGGAGGGCAACGAATTCTTCGAACCATGCCGGGTCCTCAAGGACGTCAAATTCTTCGAGGATGCCGAGAATATAGCAGACAGCGAAACGTGGCACTGTATCAAGGACCTCATTTGCGTAGAGCTGGTGGAATACAACGAAGCCACCTCCCCTTCCACGCTCGTCCTCAACGGCCTTGTGGTCAATTACTCGCAACTCAAGAACCTTACCGACCCCTCGGTGATCCAGGGCGAAACAACACAGATTTCGCAGGTCATCGCCTTCATCGTGAAGATGGTGGTGGTGCTCCTCATCCACGTGGCTCTGTTCTTCCCACTGCTGGCGCTGCTTGCGGCTTTCGTCATCCGCATACCCATACTGTGGATCACCATCGCCTTCATGCCGTTTGTGGTGCTGGGGTACGTATTGAAAGGGAAGTTCAAGCAGTTTGACCCCATTGAGAAGATCCTGCACACCTTTTTGGCCTCCGCCTTCCTCCCCGCCATCACGGCAGTCCCCCTCGTCATCGGATTCATCATGATCAAGGCCGGGAGCGAACTCCCCATACCGACGGAGATTGAGGCCCTTAAATTCCCGCTCTTTGCAGAAATGAGCAGCCTGTGGACACTCATCTGGCTGTGCATGTCGCTCGGCGTCATGTGGATAGGAGTGTTCACGGCGCTCCAGAGCCAAAAGGTGGGATCGGGCATTGTGAAGAGCATTCAAGGCGCCGGAGAAGGGCTGGGCAAGTTCGCCATGAAGGCCCCGCTCGGCTTGCCGTTCCTGCCTGTGCCCAGTTCGCTCGGCGGCGGCACGGCTTCCGTCATGCAATTGGGCATCCGAGCCAAGCAAGCGCAAACGACGCTCGCTGCGACGGGAAGAACCGACCAGGCCTTGGCGACGTTGACCGGGCAAACCGGATCGATGCCCAAGGAAGAGCTCCAGCGTTTGATGGAGAGCGGCGAAGGGACGCGGGTGACGAACCAAATCAAAGTGGACCTCCGGAGCAACGAATACCAGACCATCATCAATAAAGCGGGGGCTCCCACGGTGCCCGAAAGGGAAAAGCTGGAGCAATTCGTCAGCGGCGCCCTGAAGAAGGTCAGGGACCTGGCGCCGCACGACACGCGCATGCAAGCGATGACAGATGAGGAGTTGCAGGAACAGATGGCAACGGTGATGCCGGAGATGCGCAGCGCCTTGAACAAGATCCGTGAGGCCACGGCTCCTCCTCCTGCCCCCGCCCCCGCACCCGCCCCGGTGCCTCCCCCGCCTCCCCCGGCGGGCACTCCGTAACGTCCCATGGCAAGCCTCTCTCCCGACCAACTGCGGCCGCAGCAGGATCCCCCCCCGGATGCGCGGTTGGATGCGTTCCGTCTTCCGGAGGACCTCCGGAACAAGCGCGCTCTTGAGCGTGAACAGGCGGGCAACCAAACGGCGGACCGGCGCGCCCGCATGAATGTGAAGATGCTGTTCGCGCAGAGGGAGAAAGTGCTCAAGGAAACGTTCTCCACAGCGGAAATGCAGAACGCACTGGATGCGGCAACGGAAGACCTCCTTCGCCAAATGGAGCAATCGGAGGACAAGTTCTTTAAGGAACGCATAACCAACCTCAAGCAAATCCGCAAACTTGCGGCGCCCAAGGAAAAAAGGCCCTTCGACCTCATGAGCCTGAGCATGGGTATCAACTACGAACTGGAAGAGATCCGCAAGGCGCTGGAGGGAGGCATCTACGCACCGGGGGAACCCGCGTTCCAAACGCTCCGGAATGAACAGTCTTTCCTGGAAAACCTCCTGGGGCAGATCGGCGTGGACAGGAAGATGATGCAACAGTATTTGGATCCCTTCCCCAAGGACGAGCACCGCAAGAAGCTGGATAAGGACGTGTCGCAGATGGGACGGGTGCACATGGTGCTGGTAGGTGGCGCCATGGCGCTCTTGACGGGCGTTGTTGCCTACCTTGCGAACAGGAAATCTCCCAACTTCAACAGCAGCTTGGTCTGGCTCTTTCCAACGGTTATAGGGGTAATGGGGATGGAACGGTTTACAGCCTCCAGAGGTGATTCCATCCGCAAGGAATACTCTTTCATGGATGAAAATTCCTCATTCATCGCCTACGCCTCCAAATTCCCCGGACAATTGGAGCAAGCGGCTTCCCAACTCATGAAGAAAGAGAACGCAAAGGAAGCACGGCACCTTGTGGGTATCCTCAAGGAGAAGAGCAAGAAAGGTTCCGAAACGCCCGAGGAATGGGAACAGAGGAAGATCGCTGCAAGGGAAGATATAAAGCGGCTCCTCAACCCCAACCGCGGCACAACGGGGGGACAACTCTCGCCTTCCTTGGAGGACGCCATGCTGCTGGATGAAAGGGGTTTCGTACGCTTCGCCCTTCCCCTCATCGATTCCCCTCTCAGCACCGAAACCCAACAGGTTGTCCTGCGCTACCTGCGCGACGGGATCATGCCCCGGGAGTTGTACAAAACGCCTCCTTCCGACATCGCGGCTTCCGGCGGCATCCCGTCCGTTACGCCCCCTCTTTCTTCCTGAACTCGCGGCTGTACGCCTCCAGTACGTCGCCCTCTTGCACGGGAACGGCGCTTTCCACGCGCATGCCGCACTCGCTGCCTTCCTTGGCTTCCTTGATGTCCTTGTCCACGTGCTTGAGGGAGGAGATGCGCCCCGTTCCCACCACCTGCCCGCCGCGCAGCAAGCGGAACGGGACGCGCTTGAGCGTGCCGTCCGTCACCTTTCCTCCCACAATCTGCTCATTCTTCTTCTGGAAGAACACCCCGCGCACTTCCAAGTGGCCCAGGACCTTCTCCTCTTCCACCGGCTCCACGAGGCCTTTGAGGAGCGCCTCCACCTCGTCCAAGAGCTCGTAGAGGATCATATACTCACGGACTTTGACGCCCTCGCGCTCGGCCGTCTTCTGCACTTCCGGCGGCACGTCCGCGTGGAACGCCATCACCACCCCGTCGCTGGCCGCCGCCATCATGATGTCGCTCTCCGTCACCGTGCCCACCCCCCCGTGGATCACCTTCACGTTCACTCCCCCCTCGCCGGTCAGCTTGGAGAGGGCGTCGGTAATGGCTTCCTGTGAGCCCTGGGCATCGGCCTTGAGCACCACCTTGAGTTGCGCGGCCTTCCCCTCGCTCAAGCGGCTCACGAGGTCCGCAAAGCTGCGCTTGCGCGCCCGTCCGGCCTGGTCCTGCACGGCTTCCAGCAGTGAGCGCGCCTCCCGTTCGGAGGGCACCACCTGCAGGATATCCCCCACCCTGGGGACGCCCGCAAAACCGGAGACGCGCGCGGGCCCGGAAGGGGTGACGGCGTCCAAGCGTGTGCCGGAGGCCTCGATCATGGTGCGCACGCGGCCCATCGTCTGCCCGCAGACGAAGATATCGGTGAGCTTGAGCGTGCCCGTGTTGATAATGACGGTGGCCAGGGGGCCCAGCGCGGAATCCAGCCGGCTCTCGATCACCGTCGCCACGGCGGAACGCTGGGGGTTCGCCTTGAATCCCTGGACCTCCGCGATGAAGAGGATGTGGTCCAGGAGGTCGGGTATGCCCTGCTTGGTGACGGCGGACGTGAGGATCACGGGGATGGTGCCGCCCCACTCCTCGGGCTGCAGGCCTTGCGCCGCCAGTTCCCCCTTCACCTTCTCGGGGTCCGCCCGCTCCTTATCGATCTTGCTGATGACCGCGATGATGGGGACTTCCGCGTCCTTGGCGTGGTTGATGGCTTCGATGGTGGTGGCGCGCACTCCTTCCTCCGCGGAAACGAGCAGGATGACGATATCCGTCACTTGCGCCCCGCGCGCGCGCATGGCCGTAAAGGCCTCGTGGCCGGGAGTGTCCAGGAACGTGATCTTCTTCTTCTCGGTACTCCCGCTCATGGCGTGCTCCACCTGGTAGGCGCCGATGTGCTGCGTGATGCCCCCCGCCTCCTGCGCCACCACGTTCGTCTGGCGGATGGCGTCCAGGAGCGCCGTCTTGCCGTGGTCCACGTGCCCCATCACCACCACCACGGGGGGACGGTCCACCAGGTTCTCGGGGTCCTCCTTGAGGAGTTCCTCCAGGTTGCGGCTCAGGAGGTCTTCGGCTTTGGCCGCCCTCTGCTCCCGTTGCACCGTGATGCCCATTTCCGCCGCCACGATGGCCGCGGTGTCGTAGTCGATGGACTGCGTGACGGTGGCCATGATGCCGTTCTTCATGAGCGTCTGGATGAGCCGCGGCACCTGCACTCCCAGCTTCTCCGAGAGCTCCTTGACGGAAATGGCGTCCGGCAAGAGGACGACCCCCTCCTTCTTCTTGATCTGCTCCTGCACCTCAGCCACGCCGGCCGGACGCTTCTGCGCCAGGCGTTGGACCTCGGCTTCCCTGCGCTGCTCCGTGCGTTCCGCCTTGGTGTGCTCCATCTGCTTCTGCTCGCGCTTGATGGCCTCCTTGGAGACGTCATCCAGGGAGAGCTTGCGCAGCACGTTGAGCGCCTCCGCATGTGTCGGGCTTTCGCGGGACATGACGCCGATGGAGCCCACAGCGTTCCCCGGAGCCGCTTTCTCCCCTTCCTGCACTGCGGATCCGGCCGCTTGGTCCGCCCCTTCACCGCCCTCCGCTGCGGCAGGCTCCGCCCCGCCCTCCTCCTCATCCGTATCGGGCTGCAGGCCGATGGTCTCGGCATTCACGGAGAGGTTGTACTTGGTGGCCAGGAAACGCACGATGCCCTTGGCGAGGCCTTCGGGGATTTCCCTGTCCGTCGGCTTGACGCCAAAGTTCACCTGCATCAGTTCCTTGCGGAGCTGCTGCCCGGTCATACCCAATGCTTTTGCCACCTGCACGAGGCGCATAGGTTCGGAGAAAAGGGGAACGAACGTGGAAGAGTGTATCAGGATTGCGTCAACTCTTCCACAATATCCTTCTCCTTTCCCTTTCCGGTGGGAGGCGGAGCAACGGGCCGTTCCGGTGAAGCAGCCGCCGGCGCCGGATGAACCCCCGTCTGGTCGCTGACCGCCCTGTCCTCCGTAGCCTTGGCGAAGGAGGATGAAGGCTGACCGCTCGTCGGCATCTGATCACTCTCCCCCTTCTGCCTCCGCATACCTTCCTTGATCTTCTGTATGCACTCCAGGACTTGCAGTTGGAAGTTGCCGAAATTCCGCACACGGAACCCCGCTGCGCGCGCGTGCCCGCCCCCCCCGTACGTTTCCGCGGCGAGGCGCGTGGCATCCACAGCAAGGGACGAGCGCATGCTCGCCTTGAGGCTGTTCTCTTCCGTCTCCGTGAAGAGCACGTACACGTCCGCGCCGGGGATGGTGGAGATGAGTTCGTCCAGAATGCCGTGCGTTTCCGGCGCTTGCGCTCCCATTTCCTGCAGGTCTTCCTTGCTCACGGCGGACCACACGATGCCCGCGACGGGATCCATTTGGATCCGGTTGAGCGCGCGGCCCCAGATCTTGAGCGTGGAGAGGGGCTTGGTCTTGTAGATGCTCCGGATGATCTCCTGTTGGCGCGCGCCGCGCTCCAGGAGTTCCGCCGCCACCTCCAGCGAACGCGGGGTGGTATTGGGGTTCTGGAAGCTGCGCGTGTCCGTGATGAGCCCCGTGAGGAGCAGCGTGGCCAAGTCCGCCGTCATCCGCTCGCGGAACTGCGGCACCTGCATGAACCAGTGGTACAGGATTTCGGTAGTGCTCGCGGAGGTTGGGTCCAACAGGTGGATCTGCCCGTAGCGCACATTGCTCACGTGGTGGTCGATGTTCAGGATGGGCACCTCCGAGAAGAGGTCCATGTGGTCCGTGTACACGGAACCCAGGAGCGACAAATCCGCGGAATCCACGACGACGATGAGATCATACTTCTTCTCCCCTTCCCCGAACGCCACGGCGGAGCTCTTCACCTTCCCCCGCTTGGGCACCACGATGATGTTCACGCGGCGGTCCTCCACCGTGTAACGCAGCTTGTCGATTTCCACCCCCTCCTCCATGTTCACGGTGATCACGAAGTTCTGGCTCTCCGCAATCTCCCGCTCCAGCTTCTCGAACCCCGGCATAAACTTGAAGGAATCCGGGGGGGTATCGGGGCAGATGACCGTCACGTCTTTCCCCAGGCTCCGGAACATTTCGTAGCACGCCAAAGCGCTGCTCAACCCGTCGGGATCCACATTTGCGTGCGGGACGACCAGTATGCGCTGGTGGTCCGTTACGGCCTTAAGGGCTGCTGCGATGGCGGGGGGAGAGACAGTCATGCGTTAACTTGTTATTATAACATATTATCATTACTTACACAACTCTTCCTCCCTGCCCATGGTTCCTGCTGGTATGCATAAAAGGAAGGTATGAAAGCATACCCATGGGAAAAAACCAACAACATCTGCGGGTGATGTTCAACGGTTGATGACGCGCAGGTTGTCTGAATGGTCGGGACGACTGGACTTGAACCAGCGACCTCTTGCACCCCATGCAAGCGCTCTAGCCAACTGAGCTACGTCCCGAGTAGTGCCTATGGTACCAATGAGTGCTTCTGAATGAAGCCAACTGCCTGTCCTCCGTAGCTCCGCCGAAGGCGGACGAAGGAGGAAGCTACGTCCCGATCGTGTAGACTATATCGCATGGATGACCATGACGCCATCATACAAAACATCCTCCAACGCAACGCGCGCGTGGAGCTGGAAAAGGCTTGGGAAGTGAGTTGGACAAGACGCCTTACCATCGGGTTTCTCACGTACATCGTCGCCTCGTGCTTCTTGTGGCAACTGGGAATCGCGCTCCCCTTCCTCCAGGCGCTCGTCCCCACGGGCGGCTACGTCCTGTCCACGCTATCTCTCCCTTGGATCAAAAAAGCCTGGATGAATAACAATTGAGAGTGGATGGTTGGCGCGCCGCGGGGGGTGAAGGGGAAGGCCCTGTTTCGAAATGGCAGCCGACGAGTCAGCCCCGAAACCTTGGAGGGGCTGACGAGGAGGCACAGGGCCAGGTGGAGGGGGGTTCGGCGCGCCGGCGTTTTGGCTCCACCTTTTCCGCCGGGAAAAGGTGGAAAACCATATAGTAGGGAAACTCTCAAAACGGCGACACATACACCGCCCTCTTCCCCAGCTCTTCCTCTATCCGGAGGAGCTCGTTGTACTTGCACACGCGGTCCGTTCGGGAGAGGGAGCCGGTCTTAATCTGTCCCGTCTGGAGCCCCACGGCGAGGTGCGCGATGAAGGTATCCTCCGTCTCGCCGCTGCGGTGGCTCACCACCGTTTTCCAGCCGGAGCGGTGCGTGAACTGGATGGCGTCCACGGTCTCGCTCACGGTCCCGATCTGGTTCAGCTTGATGAGGACCGCGTTCGCCGCATTCTTCTCCACCCCTTCCTTAATGCGCTCCACGTTGGTCACGAACAGGTCATCCCCCACCAGCTGGAGCTTTGGCTGCTTGGCATGGAGCTGCACGAACCCCTCCCAATCGTCCTCGCTGTGGCTGTCTTCGATGCTCACAATGGGCCAGCGGTTCACGAGGCCGTCGTAATGCGTCACCAGGTCAATGGAGGAGAACCCGTGCCCGTCCACGGTGTAGATGCCGTCCTTGTGGAATTCGGAGGCCGCCGCATCAATGCCCAGCTTGACCAATACGCCGTACCCCGCCGTCTCGATGGCCCTCATGAGGAAGGAGAACGCATCGTCGCTCTTCCCCATATGGGGCGCGAACCCCCCCTCATCCCCCACGGACGTGGAGAATCCCGCCTCCGCGAGGAGTTTCTTGAGCGTCATGAAGACTTCATCGCCCGCACGCAAAGCGTCGCTGAACTTGGAGAAACCCGTGGGGATGATCATGCATTCCTGGAAGCTGAGCCCGGAATCGGCGTGTTTGCCCCCGTTGATCACGTTCATCATAGGGACCGGGAGCTTCACCTCCTTCCCCAGCGCCACGCCGTACTGGTCCGCAAGGGACTGCCACAGCGGCTTCTTTTCGCTTGCGGCCCGCGCGCGGCACACGGCCATGGAAACGCCGAGGATGGCGTTGGCGCCGAGCTTGGACTTGTTGGGCGTGCCGTCCAATCCACGGAGCTTCTCATCCAACCCCCTCTGATTGGCTGCGTCCGCGCCCTTGAACACACCGGCAATGGTCTGGTTGACGTTCAGTACGGCCCGCAACACCGATTTGCCGCCATAGACCTTGGGATCCCCGTCCCGCAGTTCCAACGCTTCGTGGGTTCCTGTGGAAGCGCCGGAGGGCACCGCTGCGCGGCCGAAGGAGCCGTCGGAGAGCACACAATCGACCTCCACGGTGGGGGTGCCGCGAGAATCGAGGATTTGGCGCGCGGCAAGAGTGGAGATGGTGGGCATGGAGGCATCATATCACGATCGACCGCCGCCGTGCCGCTCTCCTATGCAGCGTCCCCGCATAGAGGCCAAACATGGTCACCGCCAGCAGGTCCAGACCCAACCCCGCGGAAGGCAGCCGCGGCGGCTTGGAGGAGGAAGACGCCATTGCAATGGGAGGCCGTGCACTGCTCGAGGTTGCCACCGGGAGGGAAGACGACGTCCCCACCGAAGAACTCCCCTCGGAACCGCTACCGCCCGGGGAGGAGGCCGCTCCCGTCACATCCCACCAACTGCCCCGCCACAGCGCGGCCGCAAGCCTCCCCGACCCGTCCATGGTCCGCTCACTCACGGTGGAGAGCAGAAGGAATGGCAGGAAGAGGAAAGCGAGGAGTGTGAGCCTGGTCTCGCGCCTGCGGATGACGTGCAGGATGAAGAGTGCCAGGAGAAGGAAGGAAACGGCGACACCGGGCAGCGTCCAGGCGAACAAGTACCCGCGCAGCACGCTCCCCGCCGACGGAACGCGCAGGGAGATCATCTGCAGCAGCAGCCAAAAGATAGCCATGGTTGCGGGCGCAAAATGCAGGAAGCGGAAGGCGTAGTCCGCACGGTTGCGCCTGAGGAACGGGTAGAGCGCGACGGGGTACGCCAGCGTGAGGAAGAGCATGATCAACCACGGCACAATCCCCTGCGGGAGCGGAGGCAGCGTCGGCAGCAGGATCCCCGTGACCACGATTGCGATGCCGAGTGTGAACACCAGGAGGGTTTCCGTGAGGTGTTTCAGAGGCATAGGAGGCACATTCTCGACGTGATGTTCATGCCTGTCAAATCCCTTCCGTGGGGGGGAGGATGCCGAAGAGTCCGACGATACCGACGATCGGCTGGACAGGAACATTGGGGATATTCCTGACATTCCTCGGAATCCTTGGAATCGTCGGAATCCTCTTCAAATTGTCTAGTTTTATAGACATGCTTCCAGCACTCCCACTCTTAGGATCTCTTCCTCCCCGGCAAATACTTCTCCCGCGGGTCACTGAAGCGCTGGGAGGGCAGTACCTGGTAGTTCCGTGCGTGGAATTGGCGGATTTGGAACGCGATGTAGACGAGTAGGGACAAACCCCACAGCACCCAGAGGAACCGCATGGCCAGGAATTGGATTTTTTCCACGCGGGAAACCACAAGAATCAAGCCGATGATGCCGAACCAGAAGGATGTGGCCGACCAAGACCTGCTCAAGCGTTTGGTGGCGGGACTCTGCAACCCCGCCCTCCACGAGCGGATGGTGATCGCCAGCACCAAGAGCACCAACGACAAGGCGAGGAAGGTGAGCATGGAGGTGCTTCCGTACGTCGCATTGCCGGGGTTCGGATAGAAGATGTAGAGGAGGAGGGGTTGGAGGTTCGGCATGGGAGGGAGGGAACCGGAGGGAAAGGGTACAAGAGGGAACGGACCCTGTCACTCTCCCTTCTCCTTGCGTGCGGGTGCGGGCTGCGGCTCCACCTCTTTCGGGGAAGGGAGGAGCGAACGCACCATCTCCTCCAGTTCCCGCTCGCGCACCGTCCGTGCCGGACGGATGAGGAGGTAGAGGAAGAACCCCACGACGGGGAGGATGGTGACGAGGAGGATGGAAAGCGCTTGGTAAAGGAAGGAACGGCTGCGCAGGAGGATATCGCGCGTGGTGTAGCAGATGAGGTACACGGCTACGCTCCCCGCGCCGAGCAGGAGGAGCTGCAGGAAACGCGCCGTAGGATCAGCCGAAAGGACGGAGAGGAAGAGCTGCATAAGGGAGGAGAACGGTTAGAGGTAGGGATACCGGCGCCGGTGGTCCACGACGTAAACGATGGCCCCCAGCAGCGCCAGGATTGCCATGAGCTGGCTGAAGCGCAGCTCGTAGGTTTCCAGGTCCAGGAACGGACGCAACAGCATGTAGCCCAGCGCGGCGATGGAGAGCGCCCCCTCGTAGAGGAAGAGGACGTTCTTCCGCAGCTTGCTCCCCACCGCCGCCATGGCGCCCAGGCTGAGGAAGAGGCCGGCGAGGAGAATAAAATCGATCTTGGTGGCGAAGACGAGGATGGGGATATCGCCCCGGTAGTACTCGAGAAAGAACGTGCCGAGCGTGCCGATGACGATCCCCACCAGCGTCTCGGTGCCCACGCGCTTCGCTTTCTTGCGCACCACAAGCAGGAGGAAGGTGAGAAGGAAGTAGAAGAGCGCGTAGTAGAGCTGCACGGGATGGATGGGGACGGCGTACCGGACGTTCATGGCGTCGTACGTCACGCCCCAGAACGCGTCCGTGGGATGGCCGTAGGCGTGTCCGGAGAAGAAATCCCCCAGCCAGGAGAACACGAAGCCGAAGGTTGTGGCGGGCACCAGCGCATCCAGCCACTGCAGGTACGTGGAACGATGCCCCCGCGTGAGAAAGGCCAGCACGATGGCGATGCCGATGGCGCCTCCCAGGAAACTGAATCCCCCGTCCCAGAAGACGAAGACGCGCAAAGGTTCCTTGAAGTACACCTTGTACTCGTCGATGATCGCCGCGATGCGGCCGCCAAGGGCGAACGCCAGGATGTACTGCACGCTGTTCTCGCGGAAGTGCTGGAGCGATAAGTTGGCGCTGTTGGCCAGCCGCAGCAGGAATTCCGTTGCCAACCACACCCCGAGGAGCGTGAAACCCAGGCGCGACCAGAAGATGAACGGCCCGAACTCGAAGGCTTGAAACATCGGGGAGAGGATATCAGGGAACGAAGCGGGATGAAATCTGTTGATGGCCTAGGACAATGCAAAATGCAAAATTGAAAATGCAAAATGAGGAAGGCTGTATACCTCATCATTTTGCATTTTGCATTTCAAATTTCTCATGAGCCAATAGACGCCTTCAACCTCCTCCCCCTCACATCCTCCACCGTCTTGGAGAGGAATTCCTCCGCGGGGACGGTCACTTGCTTCTTCGTCTCCACGTTCCGCACGGCGACGGAGGTTCCCTCGATCTCCTTATCCCCCATCACCAGGAGGTACGGGATCTTCTGGCTCTCCCCTTCCCGGATCCTCTTCCCCAGCGAATCCTCCGGCCCCATGTACAGCACGCGCAGCCCCGCCGCCTTGAGGGTTGCCTCCAGAGTGCGCGCATACTCTTCATGCGGCGTCATCACGGGAAGGAGTGCCACCTGCACGGGGGCGAGCCAGAGCGGGAAGAGCCCTGCGAACTGCTCGATGAGGAAGCCGATGAGCCGCTCATGCGTGCTCAGGGGAGCGCGGTGGATGCAGATGGGCGTCTTCTCCTTGCCGTCTTTGTCGGTGTACTTCAGTCCCAGTTTACCGGGGACGTCAAAATCCACTTGGTTGGTGGCCAGGGTGAACTCGCGGCCGATGGCGCTCCACACCTCCACGTCGATCTTGGGGCCGTAGAAGGCCGCCTCGTTGGGCACTTCCACATAGGCGATCCCCGATTTCTTCATGGCGGAGCGGACCATGTCCTCCGTCTTCTCCCAGAGTTCCGGCGCATTGACGTACTTCTTCCCCAGCTCCTTGGGATCGTGGAGCGAGAGACGCATGGTGTACTTTTTGATGTCGAAGAGCTCGAAGTACAGGAGGTACATCTTCAGCACGGCGTTGAACTCCTCCTCGAACTGCTCCTCGGTGCAGTAGATGTGCGCGTCGTTCATGGTGAGGGAGCGCACGCGCATAAGGCCGAAGAGCGCCCCGGACCCCTCGTAGCGGTAGCAATGCCCGTACTCGGCAAGGCGCATGGGGAGCTCGCGGTAGCTGCGCGTCTTGGCACCGAATATCTGGTGGTGGTGCGGGCAATTCATGGGCTTGAGGTAGTACTCCCCCTCGTCGTCCCCCAGCTTCATGGGCGGAAACATGGTTTCCTTATAGTGCGAAAGGTGCCCCGTCTTCTCGTACAGAGCCCCCTTGGCTATGTGAGGTGTGCGCACCCGCAGGTATCCCCCCGCCTCTTCCGTCTCGCGCGCCAGCTGTTCCACCGCGTCTGCGATCACCGTGCCCTTGGGTGTCCACAGCGGCAACCCGGGCCCCACGTCCTCCGAGAAGAGGAAGAGGTCCAGTTCCTTCCCCAGCTTGCGGTGGTCGCGCCTCTTGGCCTCCTCCAGCATCTTGAGGTGAGCCTCCAGCTCCTCTTTGGACGGGAACACCGCCAGGTAGATGCGCGTGAGCTGCTGGCGCTTCTCGTCTCCGCGCCAGTATGCGCCCGCAAGGCTCATGACCTTGAAGGCGTCCCGAGGGATTTCCTTGAGGTTGGCCACGTGGCCTCCGCGGCACAGGTCCACGAACGTTTCCTCCCCTTTCTTGTTCAGGTTCACGAAATGCGTCACCTCCGTTGCGCCTTCCTTCTCCAAATCCTCGATCAACTCCACCTTGAACGGCTGCGCGCGCAAGCTCCAGAACTTCTTGGCCTCCTCGGGCGTGAGCGTGTCGCACCGGAAGGTCTGGCCTTCCTTGATGATCTTCTTCATCTCCGCCTCGATCTTGGGAAGGTCTTCCTCCGTTATGGGCTTTGTGAAGAGGAAATCGTAGTATGCGCCCATGTCGATCGGCGGCCCGATGGCAATCTGCGTTTCGGGAAACAGCCGCTGCACGGCCTGAGCCAGTACATGCGCAACGCTATGGCGGATCTTGTAGAGGTCATCGACCGGCGGTTGGGCTTTCTGATCGGACATGGGACAAAGGGTAACAGAAGAGCATTGTCTCCGCCACGGAAGGGGGGTGGCGCGCCGTGGGGGGTGAAGGGGAAGGCCCTGTTTCGAAATGGCAGCCGACGAGTCAGCCCCGAAACCTTGGAGGGGCTGACGAGGAGGCACAGGGCCAGGTGGAGGGGGGTTCGGCGCGCCGGCGTTTTGGCTCCACCTTTTCCGCCGGGAAAAGGTGGAAAGATCTTCATCGGGGCACTCTCCATCCAATCTTCATACCAACCCCGCCTCCTGTTCTATGGCACGCACCTCCCGCAACAGTTGGGGATCGTTCTGCAGCTTTTGGTCGATCTTCTCGCAGGCATTCATGACGGTGGTGTGGTCGCGGTTGCTGAAGATATCGCCCAGGCGAACGTAGCTCATGAGCAGATGCTTCTTGCCCAAAAACATGGCGATCTGGCGCGGAATGAGAATCTCGCGCACGCGGGACTGGCCGATCATGTCCTGCACCGACACGGAGTAGTAACGGCTCACCGCCTCCAGAAGGTCTTGGAACGTAGCCTTGCGCTTCTCCGGCGTTTCGAACCCCACGGGCACCTCCTCGGCGTAGGGGTCCTTGTTCAGCTTCCGCATGATCTCCGCGATGCTCCGCACCGTGGGCATGCGCTGCTCCAGCTCGTAGAGCGCCACGGCCTGCATGAGGATGCCTTCCAGTTCGCGGACGTTGCGCGTGGCGTGTTCCGCGATGAACTGGAGCACGGTCATGTCCAGGAAGATTTCGTACTCGGCCGCCTTCTCCGCCAAAATGGCGAGGCGCGTCTCGTAATCTGGGACGGAGATATCGGCGATCATGCCGCGCTCGAAGCGGGAGATGAGGCGGTCCTCCAATTGGAGTTCCTGCGGCGCGCGGTCGGCGGAGATGATCACCTGCTTGCGGTCCTCGTAGAGCGCGTTGAAGGTGTGGAAGAACTCCTCCATGGTCCGCTCCTTGTTGGCCAGGAACTGCACGTCGTCGATGATGAGGACGTCCACCAGGCGGTAGCGGCGGCGCAGCGTTTCCATCTTCTGGTGCTGGATGGCCTCGATCACCTGGTTGGTGAAGTCCTCGGACGTGGTGTAGACCACCGCCGCCTTGGGCATTTGGCGCAGGATGGCGTTCCCCGTGCCCTGCAGCAGGTGCGTCTTCCCCAGCCCCACGCCGCCGTAGAGGAAGAGCGGGTTGTACTTGCCGCCCGGTTGCGCGGCCACCGCCTGGCACGCCGCGTGGGCGAGGCGGCTGTTGGACCCCACCACGAAATGCTCCAGCGTGTAGCGGGGATTGAGCACCTTGCTCACGATGCCCTCCGCCAGCTTCACTTCTTGCCGGCCCGGGAGCTTGCGCCGCCTCTGCTCGGGGAAGAGCTGGAGGATATCGATGGAGCGTTCCGGGTTGTCCTTCAGCCCCACATCCACCTTGTACACGATCTGCCGGATGTTGGGGTCGATCTCCTGGGCGATCTGCAGCGTGAGGGGCCGATAGTGCTCCATGTGCCAATTGAGGAACATGGGGAGCGGCAAGCCGATCACGAGGTTGCCCTCCTCATACCCCAGAACGGCGGTGTCCTTGAACCAGGTGATGAACTGGCTGCGCTGGAGCTGGGAGGAAAATTTCTTGAGGATAGCCACCCACAGTTCTCGAAGCGCGGGGTCGACGGCAGAAGCCGGTGCAGGAGGGGCTGCGATGGGCACAGGAGGATTCAGAAGAGCTTGATGATGTCGTTGTACGTGATGATGAGGATGAGGCCGATGAGGACCAGGAAGCCCACCAGGTTCGTGGTGACCTCGAACTTGCGGTTCGCCGGCCTGCGCCGGATGAGTTCCGCGAGGACGAACACCAGGCGGCCGCCGTCGAGCGCCGGGAGCGGCAGGATATTGAGCACGGCCAGGCTCAAGCTGAGGATGGCGACGAGGCGCAGGTACGTCATGAAACCGTCCTGGACCGACATATGCGTGAGTTCCGCGATCCCCACGATTCCCGTGACTCCTTCGGGCACGCTGCCGCGGGAGAAGAGGGAGACCACCAGTTGCTTCATGCCCAGGATGGTCTGCACCGTCATGATGTGCGCCTCACGGAGGGAGTAGTAGGCGGCGGAGAGCGGCGAGCGGATGGGGGCGGAAAGCTCCCGCGGGAACGGACGGAGCATGACCCCGGTGATGCCATCCTCCCCTATGGGAAGCGTGATGGTCTGCTCCTGGTCCAGCGCCTCGCCCGCGAGGAGCGTGTACGTCACTTCCCTCCTCCCCTTCTGGATGGCGGACACTTCGCCGGGCGAGGTGATCGGCTGGCCGTTGACGTGCGTGAGGATGCTGGGGACGGACACCCCGGCGGCCTGGGCTGTTCCTTCGGGCACCAATTCATCAATGAGCACGGCCGGCACCATGTGCACCTCCCCCCGCGCCGCCGCGGCCTGCAGGCCTTCGTAATCCAGGTACGTGGGGATCCACCTCCCCACCGAGAACCCGATGGTGAAGAGGAGCATGGCGAAGAGGAAGTTCATGGCCACGCCCGCCGTGAGGATGACGATGCGCGCGGGGATGGACGCCGCCGAAAAACTCCCCCGCACATGCCGGTCCGATTCCCTCTCCAAATTCTCCCCCTTGAGCCGCACGAACCCCCCGAACGGGATCCAGTTGAGCGTGAATTTCGTCCCCTTCCACACGAAGAGGTGCATGGCCTTCGGCGGCAGCCCGAAGCCGAATTCTTCCACAACCACGCCCGCTTCCTTCGCGGCGAAGAAGTGCCCGAGCTCGTGAATGATGACGAGGACGGAGAGGAGGATGAGGAATGCGACGGCGGAGATGAACAAGGTCATGGATCGGGATGCTACAGCCTTGGTGGAAAACTAAAAAGTTATCCACATCGTTATTGGGTTGCGCTGATAGTGGAATGAGGAGGTGGTAGAACTAGCCATCAATCCTTCGCCACCACCCACCCCTCCACGAACGACGCACCCGCTTCCTTCAGCGCTTTTGCGCACGCATCCATGGTGGCCCCCGTGGTGCAGATATCATCAACCAGAATGACGGACGGGGGCACCGGTCCCCCTCTTCGCACCCGGAAGGCATTCTCCATCGCGCCCAGCCTATCCCCCCTGCTCCGCCCCACCTGCGAGCCGGTCGCGCGCTTGCGCTGAAGAAGATCGCTGAACGTGAGGCCGAGCTTTTCCGCGACGCAGCGCGCCAGGAGTTCCGCCTGGTTGAATCCTCTCCTAAAACGGCGCGACCAATGGAGAGGGACGGGAGTGATGTGAGGATGCTGCCGAAGGGAAAACCGGTCCGACACGGACGCGAGAAACGCGGAAAGTTCCTGCACCATGGCGCGCGTCCCGCGGTACTTGAGTGTGTGGACCGCCTTCCGCACCAGGGGAACTTTTCGGTAATCGGCGGCGGCCACCAGGCGGTCGAGGGAGAGGAACCCCTGCCGCCGCAACTGCTCCGTTTCGAGGACCACGGGATCGGCCTTCAGCTGCGCCCGTTCTTCTTCCGTGATCCACTCCCCTTCCGTTCCGGTGAGGGAGCGGCGGGGAAAGAGGAAGTCGAGGAGGGTTTGGAACATAGTCCTTCAGCTTACTCCTTCCCAACTTCTTGGAGTATTGGTACCGTATGTCGGCTCCAGGGCAATTAGCTCCCACCTTCGTCCCGCCTTGCGGGACTACGGCGGGCAGGCAGCTTCCAGCTTCGCTTTGGAAGCTATGAGAGCATCGAAGGAACTTCTCTTTTACATCACGGGCAATTAGCTCAGCTGGTTAGAGCGCCACATTGACATTGTGGAGGTCACTGGTTCGAATCCAGTATTGCCCACCAACCTTCGCGCAGCGGATGTTACCAACCGTTGTCCCGAGGTCGAAAGCGGGTTTTCGTGCTATTGGATCGCTGCGTCTACGGTTGGCAGGCCATTACGTTCGAAGGCTTACTGTCCATCTGCCTTTCAAACATCATCAAGCTTCGTCCACCAATGAGGATGCTCCTCTGCGGAGAAGCTTCGCGTGGCACGCCATCCAAAATCACATTGCTCCCACCGCGAAATTTTGCCTGCTCCTACAAAGCTGCGCAGGACATTGACTGTTATATAATTGAGTGTTATCTTAATAATGAGCCATCTTTCACGATGGCGCGTGTTCTTTTCAATCATCACACCCTATAAATGCAAGCTACAGGCTTGAAGCGGCTGATCAAGGCCATTTCCAGCCTGTAGTTTCCCCTGCTGGCTTTCTCCGCGTCCATACCTTTGGACGACCAGCGCCACCTTGCGTCGGTGGTACTCACAGTGAGCGGAGCACAGTTCCTATTCGCCGCGCTGCGGCAAAGGAGTTCCCATGAAGACGCGTGACGAACTGGTGACAATGGTCGCCTCCAAGTCGCACGAGCGGTGGAGGGCCGATTACTTGGCCAAGAATCCGGGGAAGCCCCGGATCAAGGAGACCAAGGATCCGGCGTTTCACGCCCGTGGCATTGGAGAGGTGGACATCTCCGCACTGGCCTACGCCGATCTGCCGACCGACTGGCAAGCTGAGAACAAGGCGAATGCTGAGGTTGTCGTGGATTATCTCCTCAACGCGGTCGCCGCCAGCCAGCCGCTCGACTCCAACTTCGTGGAAGCCGCCTCGGCGGTCGCCCACGAGAAGTGGCTCGAACGGAATGGCGCGGATGCGTCCGAACACCAGAAGCCGCCCTACGCACAGCTCAGCGAGGACGAAAAGGAGAAGGATCGCTTCTCCGTTCGCGCTGCGGTCGAAGCGTACCAGTCGTAATCAAGGATGTGATGGGTAGCCGCAAGGCGAAAGACCACAATCGGGGGGTGTGTATCAATCGTGATACCACCTCCCGAACCCTTTGGCGTGTCCTTGAACTACGTCCATTTTCATTTCCCCAAAGCGGATTTTCATTCGTCTTTCCTACGATGTTTTGAAAGCGCTATTGACGATTTGAGAAAAGGTTTAATGTATACAATATTTGTGTGAATATGCAACTTTTTGGGTAAGAAAAAAGTCGGTTTTTCTGCTAGAATTATAGGATTTGAACACACAAACTCTTCCCACACCGCTCCTGGCATGGGAGGCCCCCTCCCTGCCCTCTCCCCAACGTTCCGCCCGGTGGTACCTCATCGCGGGAATCCTCGTGATGGTAGGCGCAACGTACGGGATCCTGACCCATACCTGGAGCTTCACCCTGGCCGTCGTCCTCCTCGGCGGCATCTACTTTCTCCTCCGCAATGCCCGTCCCGCACTCCACCGCATCGGCATGGACGAACACGGCTTCCAGTACGATGACACGTTCACGGAATGGAAGGACTGCGCGGACTTTTGGCTCGTGCGCCTGCCCACGCATACCGAACTCCGCATCCTCCGCAAAGCGGGATGGAACCGCGAGACGGTCATTCAGACCGGCTCCGTGGACCCGGTACTCATCCGCAACACCCTGTCGCCGTTCTTGCGTGAACGCAAAAACCAGAAGGAACGCCTCCTCGACTATCTCATCCGCATCTTCAAGCTCTGACGATGACGCGCTACGTCACCATCGTCGGCACGCAGGTCTTCGGCTCCCCCGAGCGGGAGAAGCGGGAGCTGCGGTTTGCGGATGACGAACGCAAGAGGAAGGACCTGGAGAGGCAAGGATTGCTTCCCAAGAACGGGGATGATGGGAGCAGGAAGATTGAGGAGATAGCGGCTTCCATGCGCCTGCGCAGCCAAGTCGCCGTCCCCCAGCTTTCGCTGGGCATGGAGAAAGCCATCCTCGAGAACGGCCCCCTGCTGGCCACGCTCGCAATGGAATCGAACGCGGATCTTGAACGCAAGATGATCGGCCTGGCGGAGCGCCGCGGCACCCTGCTGCAATCGCAAACACCCAACACACCGGAAACCTGGACGGCCACGGATCGCCAGGACCTGGTGCGGGAACTCCTCGGCGCGCCGGAGACGACGCTCGACCTCGCGCAAGCCGTGCAGAAGAAGATCGAACGCTACGATGAGCACGTCCATCTAGTGGAAGACCGCATGAAGCGCGTATTCCAAATCCCGCAGGGCACCCTTCCCATCGAGCGATTTGCACAGGCAGTGGAAGGCATGACCGTGGACCGAGCCCTGGTGGAGGAGAAGCTTGGGCTCACTCCCCTCCCTCCCGACGCCCCGCGTGCGCAGCGGAAAGACCGTGAACAATTGGTGCATATGGTCATCGAGGCTCTGGACGAACACTACAAGCGGAAGACGTACGAACTGCGCGGGCGCCCGGAACAGGAAGAGGAAGGCCCCTGGCATACGCGTTACTACGGGATACTCACGGAGAGCTTGGATACGCTCCAGGAGCACCTGCGTGGCCAATTGGTCACAAAGGCGGAAGACGCCGCACTGCAACTGGACAAGGAGTGGGAGGGATTCGTGGAAACACTCGGCCTTTCGGAGAACGAGCGGACGGGTGAAGAGATGGGCAAAGAGGCGGAACGCCGCGCCCGCGAGAAGTACGGCACATCCGGCATCACCATACTGGACGAATTCGCCAGGCGGGCCGTGGAGATCGACGACATACGGAACCTTCCCGCCGTAACAGAAACGGAGGAGTTCCTCGGCATCACCGTGCCGAGCGCGCTGCAGAAGTTCCGCTTGTGGGAGAAGGAACAAGCCGTCCCCCCCCGCAAGAAGCAGCACTCTGCGGAAACAACCGCGGAACACCCGGCGGAAACGCCCGAACTGACGTGGGCGCACCGGACGGGATCCAAGATTGACGCGCTCTTGAGCCTGCAAGGGCGGGAACGGGAAGATCTGGAACGTTTTGCAGTGCAATTCCTGGGGGAGGACGGCATGGAAGACCTTCAGGCCATCCGCGGCCTTCTCCGCCCCTATGCGGAGACGAAGGGCGAGAAGGACGCCCTCATCCGCCTACGCGATTCCCATGCGGAACACTGGAAAGTGGAACGCCTCTACCTTGAACGCGGACACCTGGTCACTACCCTGCTCACTACCCTGGAACAGAGGGACCAAACGCTCGCTTCTTCCATGGAAGAAGAGCGCAGGGCGTCCATGGAATCGCAGCAAAAGGCGCCGTACACGGGAGAGCAAGTCGCCGAAATCCAACGCGGCATGCGCAGGCGCTTGGAGGCCGTCATTCCGGAGCTCCTCTCCGCCGTTAAAGACCATCCCATCAGCGATGCATTGAACCTCCCCGAACTCCTTGCCTGCAAGAAAACGGAAACAGAAAGCCATCTGCTGGGTGCCGCGAGCGGCGCGGAAGGGAACCCCCGGGAATACATCCGCCGCGCGGAACGGGAGCTGGTGCGATTGGAACAGGCCAAGCAAATGCTGCGGGAAGTGTCGGAAGAGAAGATGGTGGAAGCGAGCGGATTCCCCGCGGAGTGGGGAAACGGTTACTACGACCGCTCCCACGGGACGGTGTACGTCCGCAAGGGCATCATGGAGACGGAGCGCAAGCACGTATGGCGGCACGAGAGCGCACATGCGATTGTGGATATTCTCACGCGCCGCGCCCAAGTGTTCCCCTTCCTCCTCGCCGATGCCTACGGCAAATTGGAGCAGAGCGCTGCACGTAAACAAAAGTCATTTACGGAACTCCTGGAACGCCTGGCGCAGCACTACGGTATCGCACAGCAGGAAGAGACAATCCGAACCGCAGCGGGACGCAGTTTCCCCAACGATGAACGCGCGGCCGCCCGGTATGCCAAGAAACTGCGTCAAGACGCATTGATGGACGAACTGCTCACGCGATACGCCCTGTGGGCGCAAGACCGCCACCCCCTTGGCGCCAAAGCACTTGAAGAGGAACGCATTGAGCGTGAGGCATTCCAAATGATCGAGAGTGAATTGGAGCCGGGAACGCTCCCCACCCCCATGAACATCGAAGGCGGTCTGGAACTGAAAATGTTCCAGGGCGCTTCCGGTGTGGGTGTGGATGAGGTAGACGGTGAGGAGGTGGAGCAGACGGACATCGAACAGACATTCGAGAGCGCCAGGGATTCCGAACCTCCCAACCTGAAGCAGATGCTCGTAGATATCGAGCGCATGTTGCAGGTGATCGGTTCCTTCATCAATGCGTACGGTACAAATCCGGATTTCGCGGATATCGTTCCCATCCTGCAGCAACGTCATCGGGAATTCAGAGAACTCTACGAACAAGCCCGCATCACGCTGCTCGGAAAGAACCCCGCTATTCCCGAACCGGAGAAGGATGAGCGTTTCATCAGGGCATTGCATGCGTTCAAGGATGAGGTTGATAGTGTCATTAAACAGGTCAAGGCTGCGGACAGCGAAATGCTGGAGAAATCGTCCATGGCATCCCCCAAGAAACATGCGGGTTTCTGGGGCCGCATACGCTTCATGAGTCTCCTCGATCTCCACAAATTCTGGAAGGATTCGGTTGAAGATGTGAAGACCATCTGGGGCCGCAACCAGCAGCGCCTCCTGCAGGATTTCGGCAACCTAGTGCACGAAGCCACCTACCACATGAAAGGCATCCCCATCGTGGGGCCTCGCTATCTGGAACGCCTCAAGGGGTATCACATCCGCCGCTACTCCGGTGCGGAAGTGGAATCGGTGGGCAAATGGAAGGACGCACTGAAGAACGAGGACAGCCACCGGCTCCTCGATATCCTCGGCAGCACCCAGAACAAGGACCAGGCAAAGGGGATCTTTGAGCTGCTCACCGAACGCGGGGAAATGAATTGGGATGACGAAAACGCTTGGAGAACACTCATGAAGTTCTCCGGATACGAGATGCTCAAAGAGGCGTGTTCGCGGGACGACATCCTTCGCGACGTGTGGTTGCGCCGCATGATATCCAAGATCTGGAACGACAAAGAGCTCTACTACAACTGGCGCAATGCCAACGACTCCAACACGGAATCTCACAAGAAGAAGTACATCCCCATCGTGGACCAGTTCAGCAACGTCCAAAACGGATTGGCAGGAAACCTGGAGAAGCAGCTGAAGCTGTACATTCTGTGGAAAGCCGACCCCAAACATCCCCCTTTCCCGGAAGACGTAAAGCCGCACCTGTATGAACAGCTCCTCGAATACTGCATCAAGAACGGGAAGATGAGCATGGAACAGAAGATGTACTACCTCGTACAGGGCGTCTCTGAAGGAATCCTCTCCATCGAACGCCTGCGCGCTCTGGCGGGCCAGCATGGCGGCATCATCAATACGTTCCCTTTCATTGATTATTTTTACCAGAAGAACAACACGCTCCCGGAGATCGGCCGCATAGCAAAAAAACTTCGGGAAAAGGGAACGTCTGACAATCCCGATGCGCCGTATAAGCCCGGCATCAAAACCACCTTGTGGCTTCACTTTGAAGTGTCCCGTGAGGAATCGGTCCGCGCACGTTTGAGCAAAGGCTCCGCGCGTTCCGCCGAAGGCATTGACCACGAGGATATCCCCTTCCTGGTCACACAAATGGACTACAAGGAAATGAGCAACATGGCCAAGGTCATCTCCGGTGAACGCCAGAAGGTGACGCCGGAAGGCTGGAAGAACGCCTACGTGGGGTTCAATTCCAAATTCAAGATCTTCGGCATGCTCGCCAGGATGGAGCAGGAGGGTAAGGGGAACGACCGTTTCACCGGTGCGGACGCGCGCATGCTCGCACAAAACCTGGGAGCCTATATCTTTATGGATAACATCCTCACGTTGAATGGCTCCCCCGAGCGCGGCTCCCCCCCCTCCCTCAGTGAATATCAATTCACTACTCCCTCCCCATCGGGAATCGGCGGCACAGTAACGAGAGATTACCGGAACAAGATGATTGAGTTCCTCCAAGCACTGGACAACGCGGGGCTCATGGATAAGATTGATTGGAATAAAGTCAAAGTGCAAAAGAATGCAATGCTCTCGCTCGAAACGGGAAAGTTTAAGAGAAATGAACAGGAGGTCGTGGAAAAAGTTTGCAAAGAAAACACGTTCATCGTGTTCGTGCGGCAACTGGAACGTGTCATCCTGGAAAACCCAGAAATATTCAAACAGGTGCTTGCTGCACAATCGGATAACTTCCTCAACGAGGGGGGAAGCGAGAAACTAACGTACAAAAAAGTTCTGGAGGTAAGCAGTGAACGCGAAATGGCACGGGATGTCGGCATCCCCAACACCCCCCTTCCTGAGCCTGTTCCCGGCTCCCAAGCCACCCACTGATGACCCTCGCTCGTGCGGAGGAGACACGGTATGCTTTTTCCATGCGCGTCTCCATTCAGCGTGTCGACCCCACCCTCCCCTTACCTACGTACCACACCCCCGGCGCCGTGGGCTTTGACCTTCTCACGCGGGAGACGACGGTGATTGAGGCGGGGAAAATGGGATTGGTCCCGGGGAACGTGATCATCAAGGTGCCGGAGGGCTACGCCCTCCTCGTCCTCCCCCGCTCCTCCCTCCCCCGCAAAAAGGGCCTTATCTGCCCCCACAGCCTGGGGGTGATTGATTGCGACTACCACGGCCCAAAGGACGAGATCTTCGTGCAGGTGCAGAACGTGACGGATAAGCCTGTCACTGTGGAGCGGGGCGAACGGATAGCGCAGGGATTGTTCGTCAAAGTGGAGAAGGCTGTTTGGGAAGAAGTCGATGGCCACGGTGCGGAGACCCGGGGGGGATTCGGGTCGACGGGGACGCATGTGTAGGTTTGTTGTGTGTGTTCCTCTCCCTCTCCCCTGACCCCTCTCCCGGAGGGAGAGGGGTATGTTTATGTTCTGTAGTTGTTATTCCTTCGAGGACATATGCCGAAGAAACAAACACAAACATCCCCCTCCCCCTTTGGGGGAGGGGCTAGGGGAGAGGGAGACAACAAACAATTACTTGCTGAGCGGCTTCCTCATGAACGCCGGGACTTCCAGTTCTTCCTCATTCAGATGCGGAGAAGCGGACTTCACGTTGGGGTCCATCATGGGAGGAGAACGCAGGTCGCGCTCGTTTGTCGTGGCGGGGCGCGAGAACGTCGCCTTCATGAGCCGCTGCGCGGGGTTGGCCGCCGCGGGCGTGATGATGTTCTCCTTCTCGCTGAAGCCCGTGGCCACCACCGTCACTTTCACCTGGCCCGTAAACTGCTCGTCGATCACCGCACCGAAGATGATGTTCGCCTCGGGAGCGGACGCTTCGGTGATGATGCGCGCGGCCTCGTCCACCTCGAACATGCTCAGGTCAGTGCCGCCCGTGATGTTGAAGAGGATGCCCATGGCGCCGTGGATGCTGGTTTCCAGCAAGGGGCTGTCGATGGCGGCGCGCGCGGCCTCCGCGGCGCGGCTGTCTCCCGTGCCATAACCGATGCCCATGAGTGCCGTACCGGCGTCTTGCATGATGGCCTTCACGTCCGCGAAGTCCACGTTCACGAGGCCGTGCACCGTAATGATGCTGGATATGCCCTCAATGGCGTGCTTGAGCACCTCGTCCACCACCTGGAACGCCTCCACGAGGGGCGTGGTTTTATCGATGAGGGAAAGGATTTTGTCGTTGGGGATGGTGATGAGGGTATCCACCTTGCCCTTGAGCAGGTCCAGAGCCTCCTCCGCTTGCTTCTTGCGCTTGAACCCCTCGAAACTGAAGGGTTTGGTGACCACGGCGACCGTTAGGATGCCCATGCTGCGGGCTGCCTCGGCGATGATGGGCGTGCTGCCGCTCCCCGTGCCTCCGCCCAGCCCCGAGGTGATGAAGAGCATGTCCGTGCCCTCCAGCGCGTCCTTGATCTCCTCCAGGCTCTCCTCGGCGGCTTTCTTGCCGATGTCCGGGTTGGCGCCGGCGCCGAGCCCCTTGGTGGTCCCCCGCCCGATGGTGATCTTGCGGTCGGCTGGATTATGGTACAGGGCTTGTACGTCGGTGTTCACCGCGATGAATTCCACACCCTGCACTTTCTCGTGGATCATGCGGGAAACGGCGTTGCCGCCGGACCCTCCCGCACCCAGGACGCGGATCACCGCTCCGGGAAGGGCATCGGGGCGCACTTCACGCGCGCTGGTGTCATCTTGCGCGGAACTGCCGGCGCTTCCGCTACCGCTGACGGTGGGGGGTGTCGCCTGTGGCCGGGGGCCGAAGATGGAACGGAACGTGTCGGACATGGGAGGGAGGGAATGAAGGTACAGGAGGAAGGAAACCGGTGTAGGGACGCCCCGCCGGGGCGTCGTAGGAAACTATTCAGGGAAAGAGCGATTTGAGCCAGGAACTCACTTGTTTGACGGCACGTTTCATCTGGAAGGGATTGCGGCTGCCCAGGTGTTCCTCCTCGCGCATGCCCCACACCAGTGTGCCCAGAGCGGTGGCATAAGCGGGGTCATCCACCTTTTCGATCACGCCGCCGATATCCACCGGAAAACCCATTTGCACGGGCAATCCCAGCACGTCGCGGGCGAGGTCCAGCACGCCCGGAGCCTTGACCGCCCCTCCCGTGAGCAGGGCGCCCGCGGGCAGCATGCCGCTGCGGCCGATGCGCTGGAGCTCGTTCTTGATGAGGGTGAAGATCTCGTAATAGCGGGCCTGCATGATCTCGGCCATGTACTTCTTGCTCACCGTCTGCGTATCCACCTTGGAAACAGTGGAAAGGTCGATCATCTCGCGTTCGCTCATTTCGCCGGGGAGCACGGAACCGAACTCGATTTTGATCTTCTCCGCCGTATCAATGGAGGTGCGCAGCCCGATCGCGATGTCGCTCGTCACGCTCTCGCCCCCCACGGGCAGGGAGCAGGAGTGGAGGATGGTCCCCTCTTCGAAGATGGCCACGCTGGTGCACCCCGCACCCACGTCTATCACCAGCACGCCCAGTTCCTTCTGGCGCTTGGTGAGCGTGGCTTCCGCGGCGGCGATGGTGGAGGGGACGAGGGCGTCGATATCCACGCCCGCCTGGTCGATGCACTTCTCGATGTTCTTCACGTGCTGCACGTGGCCCGTGACGATGTGCGCTTCCACCTCCAAGCGGATCCCCGTCATGCCCAGGGGGTTCTTGATGGCGCGCTGCTCATCCACGGCGTACGCCTTGGGCTCGATGTGCAGGATGCGGCGGTTGGCGGGGATGGAGATGGCCTGCGCCGCGTCCAACACGCGCGCGATATCCTCCACGGTGATCTCCGACCCGGAGATGGCGATCACTCCCCTGCTGTCGAAGCTCTCGATGTGGGAGCCGCTCATGCCCACGCACACGTGGTTCACGGGGACGCCGGCCATGCGCTCCGCGTCCTCCAAGGAGGAGATGATGTTGTGGATGAGTTCCTCCACATCGATCACGTGCCCCTTGCGCATGCCCAGGGACGGGGAAAGGCCCACGCCGATCACATTGGGAATGCGATGGTCGGCGTCGGCGCCGTCCACGACGGCGATGACGGTGCGGATCTTAGCGCTCCCTATGTCGAGACTCGCTAGGACGCGTTCCTTTGACATACAAGCAGGGGGTAAACGACCGGCGGAAGAGGGCGAAGTCGCAAAAGAAAACGGAAGGAAGTCTAACGGGGCTTGGATGAGCCACGCAAGAGGCCTATGAATATCTTTCGTGTTCAGAAATCCGCTACCTGATCACATTTTCTACCCAGGTATTTTGTGTACACACAGGGATGAACCACAAAAGTTACTCAATGAATATACCCCTGTTTTAGAGGTGAATACGAATTGTGAACATTTTTTCTCGAGTTTCTTAGAACATCGACATCTGTTTCTCCACCTGTTCCACCTTCTTCTCCACCATCGGTACGTTCCAATGTTGCCGGCCATAGGGGCTCCTGAGGAGCGTATCAAACCTCTTTCCCAGGGCCGCGAACTCCACGTCGCGGAAAAAGTTGTGTACAGCTTCCACGGGCATGTTCCGTAGCGTCACATCGTCCAGTGAGTGCGGGAGGGGCATGTCGCAAACGAGAGTGGCCATGTGCTCGCAGAAGAACGCCTGTTCGCGGTCCCGCTCCAGCTTGGCCCTCACGCCCTCCTTTATATCGGCCAGGTGCTCGTACACGCCCCGGAGCGTCCCGTACTGCTGCAGGAGCGCCGCCGCCCCCTTGGGCCCTATCCCCGTGACCCCGGGAAGGTTGTCGGACGCGTCCCCCACCAGGCCTTTATAGGAAGCGATCTGGTCCGGCCGCACGCCGTATTTGTTTAGGATCTCCTGCGGCCCCAGGTACTCCGTCTGCTGGTATCCCTTGTGGGGAATGGCGACGCGGACGTTCTCGGTGGCCAATTGGAAGGCATCCCGGTCCCCCGTGACAATGGTCACCTTCCACCCTTCCGCGGCGGCCGTGGCATACGCGCATAAGAAGTCATCCGCCTCGTACTTGGCATCGGACACATGCTTGAACCCGAAGGCCTCCACCATCTGCATGATGCGCGGGATCTGGAGGTAGAAATCGTCCGGCGTTTCCGCCCTCCCTTCCTTGTATGTGGCGTTCTCTTGGTGACGGAATGTCTCTTCCCCCGCATCGAAACAGAAGACCAGCGCATCCGGCTTCTCGATGGTGAGGATGGCCAGGAGCATGGAAGCCACCCCATACATGGCATTGGTCTGCTCCCCTTTGGACGTGCAGAGCGTTCGGGGAATGGCGTAGTACGCCCTGTACATCAGGTGATGACCGTCGATGAGGACGAGGTGCTTCATCGAAGCACAGACTGCCACGGAAAAGAGATCGAGGGAACCAACATTGCGTATGCGTATTTCGTAGTGTGTATGACGTATTACGTATGGTGTATTGAGAGGGTGCCGGGGATGGAAAGAAAATGTAACATTTCATACTTTCTCATACCTACGTCAAGTCCCGACGGCTCCACAAAAACCCACTTTTGCGCTATAATATCTAGAAATCTCCATGCACCCCTTCCTTCCCTCCTACGACTCCCTCATCGCGCGGAAATTCAGCATTGGGACCCTCGATCTCAAGCTGCAGAACAAGACCGCGCTCCAGCGGGAACTGGGTTGGCCGGCTGAGCCGCGCCGCCCCATGGTGTGTCTCCCTGCGGGGATGACGGACAAATTGGGCGGAGACATCCTCATGGAAACGCTTCCCGGCCTGCTCACACTACCCATGGAAATCCTGATTCTGGGGAAGGGATCGGAGAAGTACGGGGCGCTCTTCACCAAGCTCGCCGCAGACCAGAACCACCGCGTGCACATTGTGACGGACGATGAGAAGGAGGTGCACCAGATGCTCGCGGCATCGGACATGGCCCTCTTTCTCAAGGACGCATCCGGCATGGAGGCAGTGGCGAACAGCCTGCAGTACGGCGTGGTCCCCATTGCCCCCGCCGGGACCGATCTCCTGGAGGACTACGACCCCGTTCAGGAGACGGGCAACGGCTTCCTCTTCGAGAGGAGTGACCGGTGGGGCATTTTCGCCGCATTCGTCCGCGCCGCAGAGACGCACAAATTCCCCTTCGACTGGCGCACCATACAGCGCCACTGCATGGAAACGGTGATGAAGAAGGAACGTCGTACTTCCTGACCCATGTCCGGCAAAACTATCACCGTCGGCGGCGTCACCTTCCCGATCCCCACCGGAACGGACGTGTACGACGCGCTCATGGGACAGATCGAGCCCGACCTCCTCACCGCCGCCATCCCCGGTTTGGAGGAAAAATACCGCGGGGTATCGGAGGCGCAGAGGAAGGAGCGTTTCGCGCGCTACAGCCGGGCCTACAAGCTGTACGACGAGGCGTTCCGCGCCTGGTCCGCGGAGCTGCAAGCGACCGTGACGAGCATACACAGGCAATCGTTGCAGACGGCGGAGATGAAGGCGCAAGGGGAGGATGACGACGCGATTTCCAAACTGGAATCCCAGATCGGCACTGCATGATCCCATGTTCCGCTTCCCCTCCCCCGCCGGCATCCGTGAGCACCGTCTCCTCTTCCAGAACGCCCCCCAGGCGACGCCGGAACTGACGGACGTGATGGATACGCCGACACCCGAAGCCACAGTGGAGACGCAGCAGGATCTTGAACGCGCCGCAGGGGATCGCACCGCCCAGGCCCAGGACGGCGTGGACAGGGCAACGAAAAAGCTCGAGTCCGCTTCGGTGTTGGATAAGTTGACGAACGCCACCGACCGCATGTTCGAGCCGGAACCGCTGACGCAGCAAGAGAACAACGACATATTGGAGAAGGCGCAGAAACTGATTCCCGAAGGCTTTGACCCAAAGAAAGCCTCCGCCGTGGAAAAGGCGAAGCTCCTCGCACGCCTGCAAGGCGTGGGGGTGGATGTGAGCGCCGGGGACAAGGTTCTCGAATCGCAGACGAATGAGAAGGGTGCGGTGGAGTACCCCAACCTCAAGGCGTACGGCCTCGAGAGCCCCGGATGGGAGCGGTCCCTCAACCGCCTCATGGGCACCTTCAGTTACCTCGGCGCCATCTTCCGGGACATCATGGACCGCATCAAGGGGATCACCAAGCCGGACGAACTCCCCGCTGAGGTGACAACCGAAATCGACAAGCTCGCGTCGCCGGAACTGCAGCAGCTGGCGCGTGAGAAAATTCTCACCACCAATCCGCAGGAACAGCTGCCCACCCTTCGTCTGTTCCAACGCTTGCCGGAAGCCTCCCGGAAGATATTGGAGCATCAAGCGTTGACCCCTGAAGAACTGAAGAACGTGTCCTCGCTCATTCCCCAAATGACCGCAGAGGAATTCGATGTATTCCTCCAGCTTCCCTACATTCCTCTTCCCGCGGGGGACCGCATGGAAGGCCTACAGTCACAGATGAAACAGGAACTCGGAATCGACTGGCTGGGACTTGCAACCGCTGAAGAGAAGAAGGCTGCGATCCAGAAGCTCCTTTCTCCCCGTGCTACGGCGTCTCCCGCCCCCGCTCCGGCAGCTACCGCTCCTGCGGAAGCTGCGGCGCCTGCCCCCGCGGCCCCCCCCGCTGCGGCGGTGGAACCGGCTCCCCAACCCACACAACCGGAAGCGGCGCCCTCCGCACAACCGACCGCCACACCCGTCGCCGCGCCTGCGGAGGCTCCGGCACCGTCCATGACGGTGGAAACGCCCCAGCAACCCGCGACGCGGGAAACCGCCACCGTGGAGAACCAGGTGTGGACGGAACTTCAAAACGCCTTCGTCATGCTTCCGCATGATAAGAACAATGCCGTCTACGTTCGTAATTCCATCGCCGTTACGCGGGAAGACAACGGCGAGTACACCATGATTGTCCAGTTGAACCAATTGAGGAACAGGGGCGGGGTGCCAGACGCGGAAATCGTCAATCTCTTAAAGATCCTGGACACGCAAGGCTTTAGGGCGGACCCCGTCTCCCAAACCATGATCGCCACCCTTCCGACGGATAAGGAATTGCGGACCGTTGCCAACAACGTGAATAATGCCATCGTCCTCCCACGGATGATGTCACAGATGATGAAAAAGACTTCCTGAACGGACGGAAAGGAGCGAAGGGCCTATTTAAAGATATCCGCTTCCACAAGACAAATACTCTTCGTTGTGCTATAATGTCTGGATGGCTCTGAACCCTCAGAAACCCTCCTCCAAAGCGCTGCCGTTGCGCATCCCCTCGGGACGTCGGATCTACGACGCGCTCATGGCGCAGATTGAGCCAGATCTGGTGACAGCGACCATCCCCACGCTCGAGAACACGTACAAGGACGAGACGCCGGAGCAGAACGCCGAGCGCCGGAAGCGGTACCTGGCGGCCTTCGCCAAGTATGACCGTGCGTTTGCGGCGCTCACCAAGGAGCTGCGGGAAGCCGTGCAGCAGTGCCGCACCCACGCCGTGAGTAAGAAGTCCAAGAAGGATGACGAAGCATCGCTGCTCTCCGATTTTTCCCCGCTCCCCGCATTCCCCGCCGAATGAGATTCCTGCCCTTCAGCAACGGCGCAGGTGAGCACCGGCTCCTCCAGATGCAGAAGGAAGTACCGCAGCCGGGGCCTTCCCTTTCGGAGAGCGAGGAGATCCTTTCTCTTTCCCCGGAATTGCGCAATGCGCAGAACCGGGCTGGCGCGGCGCACCATTTTTCGGAACGTTTCGTGCTCACACCGCTGCAGGCGTTGGGGAAGAAGGCGGACTTGAATGACCTCCAGAAGGTGCAGGGAATCTACGATGCCCTGGTGCCGGCCGAAGAGGGTGGGAAGCTTTTGGGTGACGAGCAAGCGCCCGCGGCGCAGGAACTCACGCCGGAGGAAGAGGAGCAGGAGGCCGCCCCGGAAGAGACGGCGAAAGAGGAAACGCCCCCGGAGGCAGATTCCCCTCCCCCCGAAACGCCTGCGGACGCCCCTGTGACGGTTACGGAACCGGCGGCAGGTGAAGCCCCGGAAGCGCAGACGACGGAAGAGGAACGCGCAGCCCCGCCCCCCCTCCCCGGAGACACGGGAGGCATGAGCGAACAGGAACTCCTGGATGCCATCCATGCGTTCACGGGCGTCATCTACCCGCTCGTGAAGCAGAATGAGGAGGCGCAGGAATTGCACGATAAGCTGCAAGCGCAGGTCAACGACGGCAAGGGCGATGACGGTACGGCGGCGCAGATCGCCTCACTGGAACAGGATTTCGCCAAGCGGGAGCAGGAAATTGTTGGCCACAGGGAACACCGCAAGCAATTCGAGGAAGCCCTCCGCGCCAAGCTGGAGAGGGGTTCTGAGTGATCGTAAGCCCGGTCTTCCCCCCTAAGGATCGTTGTCAACAGCGGTCTGTTTTGGTACCGTACCCGTAACGGGTCAGTAGCTCAGTCCGGTAGAGCAGTTGCCTCTTAAGCAATTGGCCGTGGGTTCAAATCCCACCTGACCCACCATCACAACATCTTCCTCGCGTGGATTACCCCCTCCCCCTTCTGCTCCAAGAGGGCGACGGGGAGTTCCTCGTGCCATGCGATGGTACCCGGGGCTGTTGTACCCGCGATGTCCTGGCCATAGCCCAACGCTTTGAACTCTTGGGAAGTAAGTTCCCGGCGGGGGAAGCCCCTGAGGACCTCCTTGAGGGGTATCACGCGCGCCCAGGCAGCCTTATCGGGAGGCACGGCATCGGTAACGGACCAGCGGCCGACCTTTGTCCGCCGCAGACTCTTCAAGTACCCGCCGCAACGGAGGAGGCGGCCGAGGTCGTGGGCGAGGGAGCGGATGTAGGTGCCCGAGCCGCAGGTGACATCCAGCACCAGGTCCGGATAGGCATAGGAGAGGATGGTGCAAGAGATGATTTCCACCTGTCGCGCGGCCAGCTCCACGCTCCTCCCCTGCCGCGCCTTACGGTACGCGCGCTCCCCGCCCACCTTGATGGCGGAGTAGGAGGGGGGTACTTGGTCGATCTTCCCTATGAAGCGGTCGGCGATGGTGCGCTGCAGAATCACCTGCTGGGGAACCGTCCATCCCCCCGGCGGCTTCACTTCCTCTATCACCCCCTCCCCGTCGTACGTGGTACTCACCGCGCCGAAGCGGACGCCCGCCTCGTACTCCTTGGAAAGCCCGTTGAACAGTTCGATCACCTTGAGCGCCTTGCGTCCCACGCCCATCACCAGGAGACCCGTCGCCGCGGGGTCCAGCGTGCCCAGGTGGCCCGCATGGGTCTCCGGCAGCGTCCTGCGGACCATGGCCACGGCATCGTGGCTGGTGATGCCCGCCGGTTTATCGATGAGGAGAAACCCGTGTCGCATGAGTGGTGGCCATTGTAGACATCATTGTTCCATTGTTCCATTGTTCCATTGTTCCATTGCTCCCATCGGTGCAAGTCTCGCTTGCGAACAATGCAACAATTCAACAATGAAACAATACCTCATAGCTGAAGATGGGATGCAACACGGTATGATCCCTCCCATGGCGAACCTCCAGATGAGTTGGGACCTCTTCATCATCGTGTTCTTCGCCATCGTCGTGACCTACACGTTCATCATCGGAAAGAGGGAATCGGTGAAGGTGATCATCTCCACGTACATCGCCATCCTGGCCGTGCAGGGCATCGGCAACGTGATCCAGCGCGTGGGCGCGGAGGCGGGCCTCACCCAGAACAGCCTCTTCGGGCTGGGGGAAGGCATTCCCCTCCTCTCCATCACCAAGCTCATCCTCTTCATCGTCATCATGATCCTGCTCACCATCAAGGCGGGATTCACGGTGGTGTATGCACGGGAGACGATGATCGTGAATATCGTCATCACGGTGCTGTGCGGCGTGGCCACGGCGGGTTTGCTCCTCTCCACCCTCCTCACGTACGCCAGCGGCCTCCCCCTCCTGGACGCCTCCCTCCCCAACCTCGCCTCCCTCTCCCCCATCATCCGGCAGAGCATGCTCATGCAACTCATGATCTTCAATCAAGACCTGCTCTTCGCCGCGCCGGCCATAGTGCTGGTGGGCGCGGGGTTTGCGAGCAACACGTAGGGTTTTCCCCCGGAGCAAGCAAAGCAGAAAGATACGCGGTTTCCGTCAAGGTCAAACACTGCGCTCCACATTGCAGATAGCTGAAGAGCAAGCAAGAATAACCGTAATTTCCACCCTCCCTCATGTTCAACAGAGTCTCTCTTCGCCTGTGGGCAGCCCTGTCATCAGCGGCAACCTTGCTCTCCCCGTCCATCAGCCACGCGCAGATAGAAATCCCCGAGATCCCCGGCTTGCCCTCCGGCGGTGAAGGCGGCAAGGATGACCTCATTGATGCCATCTTGAGCATCATCGTCTTCGTCCTCGACCTCGTCGCGCTCGTCGCCATCGCCTTCATCATCATTGCCGGCATCCGCCTCATCGTTTCGCAGGGGGAGGATGAAGCGAAGGAGAAGGCCAAGAAGTCCATCCTCTACGTGGTGGTGGGCCTCATCGTCATTTTGCTCGCTCGCATCATCGTCGGCTTCATCATGGGTACGGTGCCGGGCATCTTCGGCACATGATCTTCCTCGCTTCGGTTTTCAGAGCGCGCCGGAAGGCGCGCTTTTATTTTTGAAGAAAAGGTGCCGGGTGAGGCTAGGCGGCCTCCGGCACCTGCAGCATGGGTGATTTCTCTTCTTTCGCTTTCTCGGGGACGGGGCTGAGGGGATCGCGGACCACCACGGCATCCTTGCGCACTTCGAGGATCTGGGAGAGCGGGAGAGAGGTGCGCCAGCGCCAGAACTTGCGGATCAAGAGCCACTCCACCATGAAGAACTCCGTCTCAAACTGCACGTCGGCACACCGTCCCAGCGTGCGGCCCGTTTCCGTCACCACACGCTGTCCCAGAACGTAGCGCCCTTCCTCCAGGAGCGTCTGCAACCGCACGCGCTCCTCCACGGGCGCAAGAACTTCCGGTCCCCGCACCGTGATGCGTAACCCCCACCGCTGAATGTCCTCCGTCGCCAGGAACAAGTTCTGGCGGCGGAAGAAGCCGTGTGTGCGCAGGAAGAACCCCTCCACCTTTCCCGTATCCGGATGGATGAGCACGCCGTTGATGCGCCCCAATTCCTCCACCACGTCGTCGTCGACGACCGGCAGATGGAGCGTGGTGGAGAACCGTGCGTGCATAGAACAAAGGTACCAATATCCTACAGGATACTCCCCCGTATGCATCCCCAAGGCAGTTCACAGTTTCCTCGTCCCCCTCTCCCAATGGGAGAGGGCGGGGAGAGGGCTCCTATGGTACGATCCCATTCGTCACTCCTTCCACAACCATGCACCTCTTCAGCGGATCCTCACACCCGGCCCTCGCCAACGCCCTCGCCCGGGAATTGGGCATCCCGCTCGGGAAGATCGCGCTCAAGAAGTTCAGCTGCGGCGAGAACTACGTCAAGTTCGAGGAATCCGTCCGCGGACAGGACGTGTACCTGCTGCAGACGGCCACGCACCGCCCCAATGAGGACATCATGGAACTGCTGCTCATGTGCCAGGCCGCCAAGCTCAGCTTCGCGCACACCGTGCACGTGGTTCTCCCCCACTTCCCGTACGCGCGCCAAGACCGCGTGACGGAACCTCGGGAACCCATCTCCGCCAAGCTCATCGCGCACCTGCTGGAGGAAGCGGGCGCGGACCACGTGATGACCCTGGAACTCCACAGCGACCAGATCCAGGGCTTCTTCTCCGTGCCCGCGGACGCCCTCTCCTCCCGCCCCATCTTCACCAAGTACTTCAAGGAAAAGAATCTTCCGGATCCCGTGGTGGTGGCGCCGGACGTGGGAGGCGCCAAGCGCGCCAAGAAGTTCGCGGATACCCTGGGGGCGGAACTGGCCATCCTCCACAAGACCCGTCCCGCGCACCAGACTGCGGAAATCCACGAGATCGTGGGGGATATCAAGGACAAGACGTGCATCCTGTACGACGATTTGATCGATACGGCAGGCACCTTGGTCTCCGCCAAGAAACTGCTCAGGGAGAATGGGGCGCGGGAAGAGATGTACGCAGCCGCCACCCACGCCGTATTGTCCGGTCCCGCGGTGGAACGCCTGCGTCAAGCCGCCTTTACGGAAACGGTGGTCACGGACAGCATGCCGCTGGATCCCAAAGCCTTCCCGGGCTTGCGCATCCTCCCCATCGCCCCCCTGCTCGCCTGGGTGATACAACACGTTGAAAGTGGACAGAGCGTCACCGCCATCTACAAGAGATGACAGGGCAAGGATATACGAGAAGGTGACCGGGGGTGCACCGCAATTGGATTCCTGGCGAGCTTGCGTACCATACATACGTACCTTCCCACCTCTCCGTATGAAGACATTCGTTTCCCTGTTCACCGTGTTGGTGCTTGCCGGCTCCGTAGCATCCACCGCCCTGGCGGAAGAGTCCTCTTCCTCCTCATCGAGCAGCTCCAGCTCGGTGACAAGCAGCTCCTCGTCTGTCTCCTCTGCATCCTCTGCATCTTCTGCATCCTCCGTCTCCTCGCGCATCGTCAGACCCAAGTTGCAAGCATGCGCCGTGGTGAAGGGTGCCGGTGCCAAGAAGGTCTGCCTCGCAAAACAGAAGAAACTCCTCCTGGAATGGAAGAGGGAGCAGGCAAAGCAGAAGATCGAAGCCCGCAAGGCCGCCGCACTGAAGAAGTTGGAAGTGAAGAAGGTGACCAACACGCAGGTATTCGAGAAGAAGCTGGAACATGTGAACCAGAAATACGAGAATCAGAAGCGCCATCTGGAAGAGCAGGCCAAAGCGAGGAGCATCAAACTGGAACAGAAATGGCAAAAGCTCCAACCCAGCTCCGGCAGCTCCTCCTCGAGCAGCGTGAGTTCCGCCAGCTCCGGTTCTTCCGTGAGCAGCAGTGTGAGCTCCTCCTCCAGCAGTTCATCCGTAAGCTCCCAATAATCGTCTCTTGGAGATCTTGCAAGCGGGGAACGTTCCCCGCTTTTTTGTGATCAAAGAAAATGCCGCAGCGTGAGCTGCGGCAGGCTTCAGGTTTATGCAGGCTCTATGTGTAAATAATGGTGAAGAGGACTCTTTCGATCCCCTTGCAGTTATACACAGTTTGCTGAGCATGAACGATAGTGACCTTCGGATGCTCTGTTAACCATGTAGATAACGCAGTCTGCAATTGATTGGGATGGCAATCGAGGACACACGAATTCATGGCGGACCTCCTCGTACAAGAAAGAACAACGTAGATTCCTGAAACACTTTTATACTTTATCGTGTTGTATGTTTTTGTCAATTTGCGCTCGGAAAGGCATAAACTCAATGTATTTCTATTGCTTCCATATCTTCATTCCCCCTTACAACCAACAGTATCCATTCACCCCTATGACTGAAAGAAACGGTTGGTGGGCGATGGGAATAGAAGGCGGAGAAATAGAGACTGTCAAACCATCGAAGATCCGCCTGTTATTGACTCACAAGGCCGCTCCCCGTAGGCTTTTTGGGTCTGAGCAGTGGGTCTTTCCGTGTTCGTTAAAGTTGCTCCCGCTTCGGGGTACTGAGGGCACGACCAGGCATTACTGCTGCCAGCCGAGGATACGGATCGTTTCTATCAGGGCGATTAGCTCAGGGGTTAGAGCGCGACACTGATAATGTCGAGGTCGATGGTTCAAATCCATCATCGCCCACCATCATTGACACAAATACAGGAGAATCTTACTGTCAAAGCATGATACATCTTCATAACAACCGAGTTGTATCGGCTGTAGAAGAACAATTGGGCAGGCCACTGGCGGGCTTTGAGCACGATTGCGTTACGAATGTGATAGAGGGATACAACGCAGGTGAAGAGGGGCGGGAATTAATAAAGCAATCCATACGCAAGGGGGCGCGAGGCCTGCTCACGATCGGAGAGGATGACCCTTTGCTACGGATTTTGGACGTAACGGAAGAAGTATGCGATGCACTTTTCCGGAAGGCGACTCTCGAATCAAATTGATACCCCGCTGCATTTTCCATTCATCATTCTACATTCTTCATTCCCTCGCCCACGCCACGAATTTCTCGAAGGAAAGGGAGAAGGGCAGCACAGTTTCCCCTTTGGTGATCCTGTTGACCGTACGCGTGAGGGGATCGAATTCGAAGGAGAAGGAGCCATTGCCGAAGAGGATTCCCTCCACGGCCGCCTTGCCGGTGGTGAGTGGACGGATCTCGGTGGTGACCATGAAGAGCGCCCCCGCGTCGCGAAGTGCCGTGTAGGTGAGGGAACGGATTTCCTCCTCCGTGTAGAGCGGATCTTCGGAGGGCGAATTTGGGGAAACAGGAGCCGGAACATCAGCCACGCGCTCCTCTTCCGCCCCCGCGCTCCCACCCGCAGCCTCCGCCCCCGCCTCCAGCGCACGGATGCGCCGCAGAGCGGCTTGTACCTCTTCGGCACTGTCCGCATAGGGTTCCGCCAGCTCCCGGTACTCTTCCGCATACCGCACGAGCCTGTGCACGTACCCGCGTTCGAGAAGGCTCTCCAGTGTGGCGATGCCGTCTTCCAGGAATGATTGCGCAAGCGTCGCAGGCGTCTCCGCGCGTGTGAGGGCATGGCGCACGGCCTCTTGCCAGCGTAGGTGTATGCCCTCAGAAAAGGCCTCCGCCAGGGTATCTGCCGCAGGGACGCTCCGAAGGAGCGTCAGCATCCTCTCCCCTTCCGGTGGAGGCGCGGGGAGCAACCAGGCTGCGTCCCGGAAGACGGGATGGACGGAGAGGAGCACGAACGCATCCGGATCCGCGGCGACGAACGGCAAGAGGAGCAGGGATGCGCGTTGCGTATCCTCTGATTGCAGGATGAGAGCGGGCAGGAGGCTTTGCGTGAGCGGCGATTCCCCCAGGAATGCCGTCACCTCCGGGAGGGCGAGATACCCCTGCAATACGGACCATTGCCGCGTAGCCAACAGGTGACGGATATAGCCGAAGACCGCGTCCTCGTTGCGTCCTTGTGCACGCTCCACCGCGGAGGGGAACACCCAGGGGCCGCCCATGAGCGCAGGGGGCTCCTTGACGATGTTTGGCAAGGCCTCCTCCTTCATCCCCTGCGCCCGTGTCCTCTGTTCCTGGAGGAAGGAAGCGGGAACATCCTGCAGGGAAGCCGCCTCCAACGGGTCCGTGCTCTTCCACTGGCGGGTGACGGGAACCACCAATCCCCTCCCTTCGCCGTCTTGTACGAGCGCATGCGCCGTGATGGCCGCGATGGAGAGCTTCTGGGATGACGTGCGCTCCACAAACACCGTGCCATCCAACAGCGTGATGGCCCATCGGTCCATTTGCACGCGTGCGACACCCTCGCTCTTCAAGAGCATGCTGCCGCGGAGGAGTGTGTATTCTTTCACCCCCCCCCCCATCGTGGCGCCCTCCTCCCCCCCCAGCGCCCGCAGACCCCCCCCCAGCCGTACCTCCGTACCGGACGGGATGGTGATGGTTGTCACCGGTACGGCCGACGCTTTCCAGAGCGAAGAATCCGCTACGCCCAGTGTGAGCAGCGCCGCCAGGAGCACGAGGGGTGCCGCGACGAGGTGACGGTGCCGCTGTGTGTTTTTGAAGTTCAGGAAGCCCATTTTTCCTTCTATTATAGCAGTTTACAGGCTTTCATTCTACGCATTCACCCTCTGCTGATACACTCCGTGCATGAGAGTCCTCGGTGTCGATCCAGGCCTTGCCACTATCGGTTTAGGTGTTGTGATAACATCTTCTCCGCATGACATCCGCCTGGAGGAGTGGTTGCTCCTGCGTACCAAGGCCGGGCTGGGCATGGGAGACAGGCTTGCGGAAATCCACCATGACCTCACGCAGTACCTGCGGGAACGGCAGCCGGACCTTGCCGTGGTGGAGAAGCTCTTCTTCGAGACGAACGTGAAGACCGCCATGGATGTGGCGCAAGCGCGCGGCGTGATCCTCCTCACCCTCCGGCAGGCGGCAATCCCCCTGCTCGAAGTGACCCCCCTCCAGGTGAAATCCGCCATTACGGGGGACGGGAAGGCGGATAAGAGGCAGGTGCAGGATATGGTGATGCGCATGCTGAACCTTGCGGAACGGCCCGGTGACGATGCGGCGGACGCATTGGCGATGGCGGCGTACGGGGCGCTCCATACACATACTTCCTTGGCTTTCTCCTAAAGATGACTTCAAGCGGGATTGTTTCGTATCACATCTTTCTCACTGTCCCCTCTTCAATGGACCACAGGACCGCCCCTTTTACGAGAGAGGGGGGGAGGTGTGTGGAGGTGAGGAACACCTGGTTCTGCGGGAACGCCGCCGCCACGCGCTCCCGGTGGAGGTCATCGAGTTCCGAAAAAACGTCATCGAGCAATATCACCGGCCGCTCCCCCCGCTTGAGTTCCAGGTAGGAAGCCTCCAGAAAGAGCAGTGCCACCACGGCTGCGCGCTGTTGCCCTCGCGAGGCGAAACGTTCCATGGCAAGCCCGTTGATGAGGATGCCCCAATCGTCCCGGTGGGGTCCTACGGATGTGGACTGGAGGAGGATATCCCGCTCCCGCGCGGCTTCCAGGAGCGTGACCATTTCCCGCGCCAATCCTTCGCGGCTGCGCTCCTTCCCCTTCCGGCGGTACTCGAGCCGCACCGCCTCCCACGCTTCCCCCAGCGCCCGCAGCTCCTCCCCCAACGTGAGCGTGAACGTCTCGATGAGCTCCAGCCGCGCCAGGGTGACAACACTCCCCTCCTCCGCAAGTTGCGCGTCCCAGGGCTCCAGATCGCGCTCCTTGGCTTCGCGGTTCGCGATGCGCTTGAGGAGGGTGTTCCGTTGTTTGAGGAGTTGCTGGTACTTGCCCAGCGCGCGGTAGTAGGCGGGGGAGACTTGCGAGAGCAGGTTGTCCAAGAAGCGCCGGCGCTCGGCGGGGGCGCCGGTGAAGAGGTCGAGGTCCTGGGGCAGGAACAGGACGGTGGGCAGCAAGCCCACAAAATCGGCGGCAGCCGTCTTCACATCGTTGCGGAAACATGCTTTCTTCCGCCGCGGTTCCAGCTGGCTCGTCACTTCCAACGCCGCCCCCTCGCCGTTATCACCCGCCACTTCCCCCCGCACCCTGTAGAACTCCCGCCCCCGGCGCACCAGGTCTTCCTCCTGCAAACCCAGCGCGGACGCGCCTTGGGAGAGGATTGCCACGGCATCCAGCAGGTTCGTCTTGCCGCTCGCATTCTTTCCCACGAAGAGGTGGAGCAGCCCCTCCGAAACATCCAATTGCACGGTTGCGTAGTTTCGGAAATCCTGCAGGGACAACGAGAGTAAACGCATGGGAGATCAATGGTGAAAAAGGGGGGTTCCGCCGCCGCGGGGGGTGAAGGGGAAGGCCCTGCTTCCACATACCGGCCGACGAGTCAGCCTCGAAACCTTGCAGGGGCTGACGAGGAGGCACAGGGCCGGGAGGAGGAGCTTCGGCGGCGGAGCGCTTTTCTTTGCTCCTTTCTTTTGTCGCCCTGACAAAAGAAAGGAGAGCAGGACAACGCATAGAATAGCGCTCATGGACGAAGAGGGACGGATGGCTTTTCCTCCACGAACCTCAACGCCTCTTCGTAAAGCCCCTGCAGCAGCTCCAAGTACTCCTTCCGATGGACGTACAACTGCAATTGGGAGGGATCCACCCACGCGTGCGCATCCACTTCCTTGCCGTCCACCTCCACGCGCGCCTCCGGTTCCACGAGCGTGAAGACGAAGGAGATCTTCTGTCCGCAGATGTTATCCGGACGGAAATGGCGGTACGACGGCGGGAAATCGTACTGGTAGACCTTCGGGCTGGAGGCGAGGAAGGTGGTGTCGCTGATGCCGGCCTCTTCCTTCAGTTCCCGCAACGCCCCCTCCCGCTCGGTCTCCCCCTGCTCCACACCCCCCTGCGGCAATTGCCACGCATCGTTCTTGCGCGGCTTATGGAGCAGAAGGAATTGATGGATGGTCTTGCACCCTTCCCGGGTACAGACCTCCATGGGCTTGAGGACCATCACGGACGCCGCCAAACGGTACTTCTCTTCCATGAGAGTACTATAGGACTGATGCGTGCGGAGGTGTAGGGAGAACGCGGAAGCTTTACGCGGCGTGCCGTTCCTCCTTGAGCTTCATGGCGACCTTCTTGCGACACACGGGACAGTATTTTTCGGTCTTGAAATCCTTCCAACCGACTCCCTTTGCATTCTGCTTATGCAAACGGACGGTTCCCACGCGGTTGCCGGATTCCTTGCAGAACATGCCGAAGACGGTGCGCTTACCACGAGGCATAGCCCGGAGACTTTACTTACAAAACGCAAGGAATGCAAGTCCGGATAAGCCAATCTAGACATTGACCGCGCAAGGTTCACGCGGGCAAGAATGCCCGCCCTACGGTCATCCACCTTCGATCGCCCCCATCCCCACGCCATCCCCGTGGATGAACCCGAACGCGCTGTTGGCTGCCACCGCTCCCTCCCCCGCCCCCGTGACGAACTGCGCGAAGCGGTTGCTGCCGTTCGTCACATCGCCCGCCGCAAAGACGCCGGGAACGGCGGTGCGCATGGCGTTATTCACCTTGAGGAAGCCCTTCCCGTCCACCTCCACCCCCAGGCTCTTCCCCAATGCGGAAGCCGGATCGGAGCCGATTTCGATGAAAATGCCGTCGACGGCGAGGACATCGTTCCCCTCGAACGGCTGATCGAGCTTGATACCCGTCACTTTCCCTTCGCCCAGGATCTCCCGCACGTTCCGTTCCAGGACGAACGTGACATTCTCGCGCGCTTTCACCCTATCCACCCAATACGGCTCCGCGCGGAACGCATCCCGGCGGTGGACCAGGTAGACGTGCTTTGCCACCTGCGCCACGATGGCCGCCCCCTCCACCGCCGCATCCCCTCCCCCCGCCACGGCCACGGTCTTGTTGCGGAAGAAGAACGCGTCGCACGTGGCACAGTAGGAGACGCCCTTCCCCGCAAATTCTTTTTCCCCGGGGACGCCCAAATGGCGTTTGTTGGAGCCCGTAGCCAAGATCACCGCCTTGGCATCCACGCTCTCTCCGCCGCTCAACGTCGCCTTGAAGCCCTCTGCGACCTTCTCGATCTTCTCCACGCGCGCCACCTTGTGCGTCACTTCCTCGAAGCTCAGGGCATGTTTCTTGAACCGCTCCATCAGCTCCGGTCCGTGCACTTCCACATCACCCGGCCAATTGCCCACTTCCGCCGCCGTGATCCCCAAACCCCCCTCCTCCAAGCCCACGAGGAACGTCTTGAGCTGATAGCGCGCCGTGTAGATGGCGGCCGTGTATCCCGAGGCGCCGAGGCCGATGACTAGGACGTCGTACATAGGTCGAAACCGAAGATGAAACGATCTTGAACCGCCCATAGTATGAAGCCAAACGCCCCGAGAATCAAAACGACCATGGGAGAGACAGGTGTCACTGTTTCTTGACACGCGGCCCCCCTTACTCTAATTTTCCCAACCAATGAAAATCGCACTCCTCCAGGGTGGCGGAACCTGCCCCGGGTCGAACGCAGCCCACTACGGCCTCACGCAAACCGCCACAAAAGAAGGCCATGAAGTGGTGGTGATCCCCGAGGGGTATAAAGGGTTGATAACGCCTGAACAGGAATACCGGGACATCTTCTCGTATCCCTTGGTGCAACAGAGGGGATTGGACGCTCTGTTCCTCGAGCCGGGATCCCTGCCGCACACATCCCGCACCAAGCCCATTCCCGTGAACACCGACGGGAACATCATCCAAGTGGACTTGGAGGTGTTCCATCGCAATGCGGAGGTGATCCAGGAAAACCTCACGCGCAACCGCGTGGATATCCTGGCGATCGTCGGCGGCGACGATACGCTCTGGCGCGGCGCGAGCATGCTCCACCGCTACGACATCCTGAAGAGGAGGAACGCGCACGGGAAGTCTCAAACTGTTCAAGCCGTAGGGGTTCCGAAGACGATCGACAATGATTTTCTGCGCATCGCCTACTCCTTCGGCGCAACCACTGCGGCGCTCTGCGGACAGCATCTCGTTCGCGAGGGGCGCGTGGAAGCGGAGAACTGCCAGAAAGTGATGATCATCGAAGCCATGGGAAGGGATTGCGGATGGCTGGCTGCGGCGAGCGCGGAGAATGCCGACGGCGTGTTGATCCCCGAAATGGAGCTTTCTGAAGATGAGGTTGTGTGCGCCATCCAGCAGAAGATCCGCTCGCAGGGGAAGGCGCTCGTGCTCGTGGTTGCGGAAGGGTACCCGATCGACGGGATGAAAATCCATCTTGCAGGTCTGCCCGATGCTTTCGGCCATATGCGCTTGGGAGGGGTGCGAGGCTACATCGAACGGTGGCTCAATAACGCAAATATCAGCACCATGCAGCTCTGCCCGGGGTACCTCTTCCGAAGCGGCCCCCCTACGACCCGCGATGCGGCCTTCGCCCGCCGGTTGGGCAACACCGCCATGCAGGCGGCGCTCAAAGGGGAAGACGGCGTCATTGCCCATCTTCCGGAAGGAAGCAGGTCACTGGAAGACACGCTCGCCCTCATGGACATGGCAACCATCCGCGGCGGGAAGAACCTTGATCCTACCGCCTACGACCCGGAAACACTGCGCTATACGAAACCTCTCATGCCTGAACCCGAACGCCCCTCGTGGATTGAACCCTGAAAAACAGACCGTTCCGTTGCCGCCGCGGCGCGGAACGGCGACAATGCTCCAATGGATATTCCCGACCCTCTCCCCTACCTGGACCGCGGCGATGCCGGGCAGAAACTGGCCGAAGTACTCGGCGGCTTCCGCGGACGCAAGGACACCGTGATCATCGGCATCCTGCGGGGCGGCGTGGCCGTGGGACGCGCGTTGGCGGATGCGCTCTCCCTCCCGCTTCTCCCGTGGAACGTGCGCAAGATCGGGCACCCGGCGAACCCGGAATTCGCGCTAGGGGCCATTGCGGAAGACGGTGGGACCTATTTGGATGAGGACATGATGGCGCATGAAGGCCTGGAGTTCACGGATATCGAACCCATCATCGAGGATGCAATGCAAGAAATGCGCAGGCGCCGAGAAGTTTTTGCGCCGCCGGAACCCGTTTCCCTCACCGGCAAGATCGTGCTCCTCACCGATGACGGCGCCGCCACCGGTTCCACGCTCCTCGCCACACTGGAGGACATGCGGAAATTGCAGGCCTTGCGCATCGTTGTCGCCCTGCCGGTAGCCCCTCTGGACACGGCCGATCACCTGCGCAAGGAAGCGGATGAAGTGGTGGTGCTGGCCGCCCCCGCGCCGTTCCATGCCGTGGGACAGTGGTACCTTTCCTTCCCGCAGCTCACGGATGAGGACGTGCTCCTGCTCCTGGAACGCAAGGGAAAAGGCGGAAAACGCACGGCGCAGAAGTCCTCAAAGTGATGGAACGGCGGGCAAAATGCCGTACACTATTCGGTTATGCACACACGTATCACCGCTCCTGCACTGGGAATCGCCACCATGCTCGTCCTTTCCGCCTGCTCCCCCTCCGACGTGCTGGGAACGCGGGAAACGGAAACGGGCTCCACCCTCTCCGCCGGCACGGCGCACTCGCGCACGCTGACGCAGCAATTGGAAACCGATACGGACGCCTTTACCGCCATCCTGCGCGAACGCGGCATTGACGCCTTGGCCTCGAATGTGGCCGTGGACCCCGCGCTGCACCGTCCCGTTCGCACCATCCGCGTGGGGGAGGAATCCCTGCTCCTCGTGAGCTACGAATCCACGCAGGCTGCGGCAACGGACGCCCGCAGGATCCTCACCCTGGGCAATGACCTCTCGTCCCTGGGGCTTCCCCCGGATCGTTTGCAGGTTTACCAACGCGGACGCATGGTGGTGTTGGCTGCGGAACCTGCGGAACAACTGCGCCGGGCGCTCCTGGATATCTTCGGCAATCCCCTGGAGTGATCACTCCAGCGGCTGCAGCGTTCCCAACAGGGACGATTGCTCCTCCATCACGCCCCCGCTTGCCGTCCGCTCCATGATCTCCGTTCCGGGGGAACGTTCAGCCACCACTCCTTGTGATGATTGGAACAGGTAATACTCGTCCAGCGATGCCCCCAACCGTATCGTTGAGCGCAACGCGACACCCGCTGAGGCCACCGAAAGGATTCCCAGGAAGAGGCTCAACTTTGTGAGGCGGGTGGTGGGCAACATGGCCCCTACTGTAGAAGAGAGGACGATTGCCGTCTACTGTGCCGCGGGAGATGCCGCCGCCATGGCGACGTCCTGCGCTCAGGATAACCGCGACGGCGGATACGCGATCTGTCCCACCCTCCAACTGAGCGCACTGATACCCCAGCGAGGTATGGTGCCGGAAACATGCTTCTCCCCCATCATGTTCGACTGCGTGCGCGCGAGGGTGATGGATTCCTGCGCAACATCCTCGAAGATGCTCGTAAAGGCGTCCGGCCGCACATTCGAGAGGTTGGTCTGGCGGTTACGGACGGCGAGATTTCCCACGATCCTGCTGAGCACGCTGAGGAAGATGGTGCTGACGAGATTGATGAACTGCCTGTTGTTGCCTTCCCCCTCCTCCATGAACGGCTTGATATACAGCTGGGGATCAATGGCTTGGAAGAGCGTCACCATCGATGCCACCGCATCCCCCGCCCCCATTTCAAATTCCCGGCCCATCACCACGTCCGACGGCTCACAGTAGTCTTTGAGGATGCGGGTCTCTCCATCGGGATTGGGGATCGTAGTGAAGCAGGCAAGGTCCTCGTGCCCCACCCCCACGATCAACCCGCCCTTGGGACCGAAGCTGATGGGGGCTGCAAAACTTCCCCGCTTGATCTGACGGTCAAAGGGCAGGTACGTGCGGAATACGTCGAGAGAGACATCGAGCTGGCGCAATGCTTCCGTATCCACCTCATACCCGTTCGGCTTGAACGGCGAGGGGAAAGGCGGCCGTTCCTGTTCTTCATCGGTCGCGCGCAGGAGGAGGACCCTGCACACATCCGCCGCTTCGCCTTCGTTCATGGGGAGAAGAACCGCCCGTTTATAGGATTGCTCCGCGACCCTGGTCCGGAACGCCGTGGACGCATTGATGATGTAGCAGTAATCCGGTTCTGCAAATTTCTCCAGTTGCTCAAAGAGCGAGTCGGTCGTGGCAAAACACGTCGCAACGTGAAACGCCTTACGGAACTCGTCACATTCCTGTATGAGCTTCTCCACGGCCGCTTTCGACTCCCTCGCTTCGGACGTGATGCCCAGCGTTCCATGCTCAGCCCCGTCCACCCACGGCACCTGTACGGCAACGCGGCCCGGCAGGTCCAATGTATGGACGTCCACCACTCCCTTTACCCGGTTCTTCAGGTGGAGCGGGAGTTTATCAAAGGGGTCACCGCTGCTTGCCACGGTGAGAACGAGGCGTTTGTGCACATCATCCAACAGTTGTTGGATATTGGAGAAAGCCACGACAAGCGCCATATCAACCACTTGGTTCTGCACGTTGCCGCCGTCATCAATGCGCGCCCCCTCCACACGGCTGAAGATGGATTCTATATCCATCGGCCCTTCGTATCCTTCAAGGTGGAGCGGAAAAGACTGGGTGATCCTCACATCGAGATCGCTGTTCAACTTCCCACCGGCAAGATCGGCAACCAGGACCCCCTCGGCATTGACCTCCCGCGGCTGCAACTCGGCGGATATCTTGTTGCCGGGGACGAATTTATGTTTCTTCACCCCGCGCAGCAGTTTCCCCATCGCCTGTTCCAGTTCCGGATTCCCCGTCGGAACCTTGATATCCTTCACCATTTGACTGATGCAAAGTATGTGAGGTTGCTTTTCCATAGGAGGATGAGGGGGGATGGAAAGGATTCCATGGTATTCACGAAGTCCTCCCCCGAACCAGAAGGATCGGGATGACGATTCTTTCCGCTCCCATGGCCGCACGAAACCCGGTGGCTCCACTTCGGGATTCCTTATCCTTGCTTTTTTTTCCGCATACAGTCCCCCCCTTGTTCGGGGCGACAGCACACCCAGTGGAGGCAATGCATGCCTCTACCCCTTGTTGTTAGCCCGGCTTCGTCTGCGGACTGCGCCGCGGCATCTGGCCTCTATTATTCTCATGAACGAATATCGCGGCGTAGTGCCCCAGAGGGCACGAAGCCGGATGGTGCCGGAGGAGGGAATCGAACCCTCAATGCCTTGCGGCACACGATTTTGAGTCGTGCGCGTCTACCAATTCCGCCACTCCGGCACGCCCTCTATTGTACTCGATGCAGAGAACGGCAGGAAGGGAACGGTGGGGCAGTGCAATGGGATTTCGGGTATGCTGGTACTCCCCATGAAGCCCTACACGACCTTCATCTTCGATTCCTTTTCCCACAACGCGGAAACGGGAACCATCGAACTCGTCTACGCACTGGATGGTGCGGAAGGCCTCACCACAGGCGATGAGATCCGCTTCACCGAAACCCTTACCTTACCCCTGGGCCTTCCCCCTGCGGCAGACAAGCCCGGCTTGCCGGAAGCCCTCCACGCCCTCCACATGATCGGCGGCATCAGTTACTACAAGACCTGCCTCCCCAAAACAATCGAGGTGAGGACGCAGCCGCTCACGGAAGCGCAAGCAAGGTTCTGGCACACGATGTACGAGGAAGGCCTGGGCGAGTTCTTCTTCAGGAACCGGATCGATTTCCGTGGCCTCATTCATTTTCCCTTCGAGCCGGGCTTAGAAACCGGGAGTACTCCCCCTCTCCCCCCGCGAGAAGAGGGAATGCAGGGAAAGAAGGTTCTCGTCCCCATCGGCGGCGGAAAAGACTCGGTGGTCACCGCCGAGCTCCTCCGCAAGGCCGGCGCCACGGTGACCCTGTTCCGCGTGGGGCAACACCCGGTGATCGACCGCTTGGCCGAGGCCATGGGTCTCCCCCTCCTCACCGTCAAGCGCAGCCTCTCCTCCCGCCTCTTCACATTGAACGAGGAGGGCGCCCTCAACGGCCACGTCCCCATTACGGGCTATCTCTCCTTCCTCGCCGTCGTCGTCGCCCTGCTGGGTGATTTTGACGCGGTGGCCTTCGGCAACGAAGAGAGCGCTTCCTACGGCAACGTGACGTACCTGGGAAAGGAGATCAACCACCAGTGGAGCAAGAGCCTGGCGTGCGAAGAGATGGTGCGGAACTACATTGCTGCCTCCATTCATCCCTCCCTCCGGTATTTCAGTCACCTCCGCACGTGGAGCGAATTGAACGTTGTGCGGGAATTCGCCAAGTACCCGCAGTACCTTCCCCTGACGACGAGTTGTAATACCAATTGGAGGATCGTGAAGGAGCGGCCGGCAAACTTATGGTGCGGGGAATGCCCCAAATGCGCCTTCGTCTTCGCCCTGTATGCCGTTTCCCTCCCCCGTCCAACGCTCCTCAAGACCTTCGGCAAGGATCTCTTCGCCGATGCCAACCTCCTCCCCCTGTACAAGCAGCTCCTGGGGCTGGAAGGCTTCAAGCCGTTCGAGTGCGTGGGGACGCCGGAGGAGACCCGGGAGGCCTTCCGCCTCGCCCATGGGCGCAAGGAATGGGAAGGGACGCCGGCTATGGAGCTCTTCACCGCTTCGTTCCCCTCCTGACGCGTGCATATCCGCGAATTCAGCGGCAAGAACGTGTGTATCCTGGGATTCGGCAAGGAGGGCCAATCGATCCTCCGTGCATTGAACGCGCATGCGACGCATTGTGAGATAACGATCGCGGACCGGAATGCGTCGCTCGTCGCTCCTCCCGAAAAGTGCTGGCTGCAGGTGGGCACCGGGTGGCTCATGAACCTGGAGAAGTTCGACGTCCTCATCAAATCCCCCGGTATCCCGCCCTCAATACTCCATACTCATTCCTCCCTACTCACCAATGCCACCCAGATCTTCCTCGATACCGTCGCCGAGGACCGTGCAACCGTCATCGGTGTCACGGGGAGCAAGGGGAAGAGCACCACAGCCAGTTTGATATTTGAGCTCCTCACCGCAGCCGGCAAGAATGCCTCCCTCATCGGGAACATCGGGAATCCCGCGCTCGACTATCTGGAGCGTTCCCAAGAGAACGCATTCTTCGTTCTGGAGATGAGCAGTTACCAATTGATGGACGTGACGAGGAGCCCCCACATTGCCGTGGTCACGAGCTTCTTCCCGGAGCACCTCGATTACCATGGGAGCCTGGAAGCGTACAAGGAAGCCAAGAAGCACGTTACGCGGTTCCAGACGGAGGAGGACCTTGTCTTCTTCCTTCACGATTCCCCGGGGGCGCGGGAAATCGCGGAGGAGAGCGCGGGTAAGAAGATCCCTTTCGGCCCGCAGGATGCGCCGGTGGCGATCGGGGAAACGAAGCTTCTGGGTGTACACAACTTGAGCAACATCGCCGCCGCATGGAAGGTGGCGCAGGAACTGGGCATCCCCAAGGAGACCTGCCTGGATGTGTTTCGCAACTTCCACGGCCTCCCCCACCGCCTGCAGGACCTGGGTGTCTTCCACGACATCACGTGGGTGGATGACGCCATCTCCACCACGCCGGAATCCACCATCGCCGCGCTCGACGCTCTGGGAAGCCGGGTTGCGACCGTGATCCTGGGCGGCCAAGACCGCGGGAATGACTTTTCGGAGCTTGCGAAGAGGATCAAGGGATCGTCCGTCCGCACCGTGATCCTCTTCCCTGGAAGCGGCCCCCGCATCCGCAAGGTGCTTGAGGACGCGGAGGCTACGGTGACGTTCCACGACGCCGATTCCATGGAAGATGCCGTCCGCATTGCACAGGAATCCACACCGGACGGAATGATCTGCCTTCTCTCCACCGCATCCCCGAGTTATGGAATGTTCAAGAATTTCGAGGATAAGGGCGACCAGTTCAAACAATGGATTGGAACGGGCAATGCGTGAATGTCATGGATGCCATGCTGCCGCATGCAGCGCAAGAATCACCTATTGGTTACAACGGTCACCCCAAAGGAGGCATAACTCTTTTTTTTGTCCTACCCAAGCCCAAATCAAAAGACTTGCGATGTTGCTTGTATTTGGGTCTGCAATGCATAGAGTAGTACCGTATGGCACTCAAGAACTCTGCGCGTTGGCTCAAGAAGGAACGGAAGATCGCATCGGTGCTGGCCTCCGTCCCCCATGTGAAGGAACCGGTGTACACGGACGGTGAGCGCGAATTCTCCGCCCAGGACCTCGCCGAGGAGGTGCGCAGGGATTCTTCCCAAGCACGTGAAGCGGTGGACGCATTCTTCTAGCATCCACCTATCCCTCCTTCTTCGCCCCCACCTTCACCTTCGCAGGGCGGAGAACGCGGCCGTGCAGTTCGTAGCCTTCCTGGAGCACTTCGATGACCTTCCCCTCCTCCCCTTCCCCCTGCAGGAGCACTTCGTGCCTGGAGGGATCGAGCGGTTGATGGAGCGCATCGACTTTCTTGAGCCCCATTTCCGTGAGCTGTCGCATCAATTCCTGTTCGATGGCCGTGACCCCCTTTACCCAATCGTTCTCCCGGAGGTCTTCCGGCAGGTGCTGGAAGGCGCGCTGGAAGTTGTCGATGGTGGGCAGCAGTCGCAGCAATAGCGACTCCGCCGCGTACTTCCGCATGTCCTCCGCGCTCTTCTCCAGCCGCATCTTCGCGTTCTGCAGGTCCGCCTGCGCGCGGCCGGCGATGTCCGTGAGCTTCTTCACCTGTTCCTCCAGCTCCCGCACCTTGTCCGCGATCATGCCATCCGCCGCGGGGGGGGTGGATTTGTTTCCCTCTGCTTTCGGCTGCGTCTTCTTGGGTTCCATGACCCTATAGTACCAAATGCAAGGCCTGCCGCGCGAGTTCCCCCCTCATTGCATACTCGAAGTGAGAAACAACCACAAAACAAAAACATTCCCCTCCCCCTATGGGGGAGGGGCTAGGGGAGAGGGAAAAACACACAACCACACCTTCCTTCTGATACAATCATGCCCCATCCATGACGGAACAGCATTCCCATCCCCACTGCGCCGCCTGCGCCCCCGCCGAGCCCCACGGAGTGCAGTTTTGGGTGGAACTCGGGGGCGCCCTGGCTTTGATCCTCATCCTGGGAAAACTCCTTGCGCCCCTCGGACTCACCATCACGACGCCCGCCGACAGCACCACCGGCTTGGGAGCGGTGTTTCTCTTCGGTTTCGTCGCTTCCTCCAGCAGCTGCCTGAGCTTGGTGGGGGGGCTCCTCCTCTCCCTCTCCATCGCATGGAGAGAAGTTGCGGACAGGGAAACACCCGCCCGCCGCCTGCTCCCGCTCCTCCTCTTCAACGGCGGAAGGCTGGCGGGGTTCTTTCTTCTGGGAGGCGCCATCGGCGCGCTCGGCGCCGTGTTGCAACCCTCCCTGCGCTCCACGGGCGCCCTCACGGCGGTCATTTCCGCCATCATGGTACTCCTGGGGCTGCACCTCCTCCGCCTCCTCCCACGCTTTCCTTTCCGCTCCCCCTTCTCCGGCAGAGTGACCAACCGCCTGATGCGGATGGCGCGTTCGGGGAGCGCCCCCATCGCCCTTTTGCTGGGCGCCCTCACGTTCTTCCTCCCCTGCGGCTTCACGCAGTCCATGCAGCTCTTCGCCCTCTCCTCGGGGAATTTCCTCAAAGGCGGGACCATCATGCTCGTCTTCGCCCTGGGCACCCTGCCCTCCCTCCTGGGCATAAGCCTCTTGAGCTCGTTGGCGGAAGGGGCGTTCCTCCGCTGGTTCTTCAAGTTCTCCGGCATGCTGGTGGTGGTGTTGGGGCTCCTCAACCTGCGCGGCGGGCTCCTGCTCCTCGGCGTGGACGTGGTTTCCTTCCTTCCCGCTCCCCTGGCGCAGGACCGGGACCCCTCCGTGTCCATTGATGAACAAGGGCGGCAGGTCATCGCCGTCACGGTCACGAGCCTGGGGTATTCCCCCTCCTCCTTCACCATCCGCGCGGGGAAGGAGACGTGGGTGTACGCCTACGCCCCCGAGGATGTAGCGGGCTGCGCCGCATTCCTCACCGCCCCCGCTTACAACCTCGCCACACCCATTCAAAAGGGAGGGAACTGGCTGGGACCCATCTCCGACCCCCGGAAGGACTTTTCCCTCACCTGTTCCATGGGCATGTACCGGGCGGAGGTGCATGTTATCCAACAATAGATAGGGAGACGTGCGCGAGACTACAGACATCAGAGTGCTTTTGTATCAGCCAAAATTTACTGATTCGTGGCAAATACAAAAGCGGACCGCCCCCTTGCGGGAGCGGCGCCGCTCTTGATGAAGAATTGCGAGTGAATGGACGTCCTCTCTCACTCAGCCGGGACTTCTTCAGGCGTCCCGTCTACCGGCACTTCCTCGGCCGCGGGATCCACCACTTCCTCGTCCGTGGGGGGCAACGTCTCCTCAATCATGGGAGGCGTGGGCTCCTCAACGGGAGGCGTGGGCTCCTCAACGGGAGGAGTAGCACTGCAGGCGGTGAGCAGAAGCCCTATCGCCGCAGTAGACAAGAACGTACGCATGCGAACAGACATGGTATGTTTGGAAAAAAGTAAAGGACTGACGAAGCATAGCAGTCGGCGGAATTGTTGGGCACTCTATTCCGCTGGACAAACGCCATGTTGTCCACTCTCTTTACTCCTGGATAACAATAGTTCCTGTCATGTCCATATGTCCTTCTCCGCAGGGCACGGAGCAACGGAACTGGAAGGTGCCGGCGCGGTCCGTGGGGAATTCCGTGGTCACCGTCTGGCCTTCGGGAATGTCGGTATTCAAGCCCAACTCCGGAACCAGGAAACCGTGGTGGCCTTGGATGGCCGTAATGCGGAATGCCACCTTTTCTCCCTTCTTGAGGGTTATGGCGGAGGGGGAGAACTCCCAATCCTTGGCGGTGATATCGATCACGCGGACTGCCGCGGAAGCACCGGAGGCGGACAGGGCGCCGCCATCGAGGGAAGAGGAGCTGCTGGAAGCCTCTTCTTGCAGGACAGAGGAAACCGCGGAAGATGATGACGAGGAGGTATCTTCACCGTCGGGGACGGGGGTACCGGCTCCCGTACAGGCGCTCAAGACAAGAAGAACTGCGGAAACGGCAAATGTTCGCATGCGAACGGACATAGGGAGAGGGGAAAGTGTAGGGGAAAATACTGCTTATGAAACGGAATGAGGGGCAGTTTCTTACGTGCGTTGAATCATTCTGTTGCTCTCAGAGGACAGCCACGTTCTTCTGGAAGAATCAGTAACCAGAATATTTCTTGACGTTTGATAGTTATGAATATATATTCAATACGTTTCATTTCTTACCCCCACGTATATGCCAGCATTGGATGGAACAGGTCCCCTGGGATACGGTCTAATGACCGGCTGGGGCAGGGGCTGCTGCGCCGGAAACGGACGCGGAATGGGGCGCGGGTTCGGCCGCAGAGGCTTCTTCGGGTTCCCCTCCTCTAGGCGCCCACGCATCACGGCGGCTGATGAGCGCACGATGCTCGCCGAGGAAGTGCAAGGGATCTCGGAGTACCTCAAAGAACTCCAGGCGCGCCTCAAGGAACTCGGCGGCAAGTGATACACTTGCCCCATGGTCCGTCCCCTCAAACCACGGTGCATCGGCGCCGAACCCGGCGCAACGTACTTCAAGCCCCGCGGCATCCCGCTGCGCACGTTGGAACAGGTCATCCTCACGTTGGATGAGGTGGAGGCATTGCGCCTGAAGAACCTCAAAGAGATGGACCAGACGGCAGCCGCGAAGAAGATGGGCGTCTCCCAGAGCACTTTCCAGCGTATCCTTGTCTCCGCAAACAAGAAGACCGCCGACGCGCTCCTCAACGGGAAGGCGATCAAGATCGAGGGGGGCGTGGTGAGAGGGAGGTGTTAGAGCTAGAAATGCCCTTCAAGTAGCGCAATATCTGATGCATACTACACCTATCCCCGTGCCACGGTAGCTCAGTTGGTAGAGCACAGGACTCATAAGCCTGGGGTCGCCAGTTCAATCCTGGCCCGTGGCACCATTGGCGTTTCATACCTCATCACTTCGACTTTTGCTCATACTTCTTCATCATTTCCACGTTCTTCCACCATGGATAGTGTGGTCGGTCGCCGCCCGTCATCCAGAAGAACAGCATTCTGCAGAAGAGAAGTGCCATGTAAAAGATGACAATGAGCGCGAGGAACCCCACGAGTGAGATATCCTGCAGTGTGACTTTGTTCTGAAGTATGGCGACGAAGAAGCCTACGACAACCAAAGCGACTATGAGAACTTCTCCGATGGTGCTGCGGCTTACCGGACGAGGATTGTGTGAATTTTCCATATGCGGGAAGCGTAGCAGAATCCGGCTTTCAACGGTAGTGAGATGCCTCTATCTGTTACATTCTATCCATATGAACACATGGTTTTAACGAAGGCCGCCTGCTCTTTCGAACAGGCGGCGCTTGCCGTGGTATTACTTGTACTTTGTCCACCCCACATCTGATGCTATGAAACCGCTTCGCTGCAAGGTTGTCTGAAGGATTTCATTTTGGGCAAAGGGGAGGAAGCAGACCACACTTCCACACATGTTCCAGAATTCCCTGATGAACGCCTGATAGACCTCTGTCCTAAGGCCTTTAGACAAGGGCGGGGAAACCAAAACGAGAGGAACATACACTTTCCCCCTCAGAATATGGAAGAACGCCCATCCGAGCGGCGTATTGAGGAGTTCGGCTTTCGCAAGCCTGGTATCCTCATCCATACCACTCGGATCCATGGGACTTTTCCGCGCAATCCAGCGAAAGTAAGCGGCATCTTTGACCCATCTGTCCGGCAGGTCCGTCGGATACACAAGCTTCACGCGTAGGTCGCCCATCGGTTGCCCAAGGCATTCTGTTAGAAATTTCTGCGCTCCTTCCCTCACGCCAATGTGAGTCCAATAGTTTACCACTTCCAGATTCATCACACACGCTCCTTTCCCCCACGGCATCCTCTCTCGTTGCAGAGGGAAGCCGTGGCACTAAACGAAGGCTGCCCATCCGTACAACGGAACATCCGCTGTACCGTAGAGAGAGAATGGATGGAGGAAGAACGATGTTTCCAAAGAACAAACGAAGGGGGGAGACTATACCGCACCGTACTATCGGTCAATGGCCCGCATTCGCTCATTCCCTGCCGATTCCCGTGTCTCCTTCCACCGGAACATCGCCCCCCTTCCCTCATGCCACCCCGTTCAGCTTGTTCGCCTCGTTCACTTCCTCCTCCAGGATTTCCCACGGGAAGAGGACGGTATTGGGGCGGATGTGCTTCTTGCGGATGTCCTCGGCGTTCGCCACAAAGAGCTCGTCCGTGAGCGCGCCGTAGAAGTATTCTTCCACGCCATCCAGCTTGTCCGGCCCTCCGTACGCCTTGGTGACCGTGGCGTAGAAGAGCCTGGCCTCGGGATACTTCTGCCGCATGATGCGGATGGCCTTGCGCGCCGTGGTGCCGTGGCCGGTGTTGTTTTCGCAGAGGAGGATCACGGGGTTTTTGGGCACGCCCCAGTTGAGCTTGGTGACGATCACCTCCACCGGCTCCATGGACCCCGGCAGGCGCTTGAGCTGGATGGGGAGCATGGTGACGATGTTGAAGTGGATGGCGATCATGGCGCCGGGGATGCCGCCGCTGCGGAGAATGGGCGCGATGAGGTTGAAGCGTATGCCCGTGTCCTTCATGTACTTCTCCAGCTTGCGGATAAGCGTATCCATCGCCCGCCCAAACTCGCCCCACTCCATGGGGTTCACGTTATCGGAGATCAGTTTCCGGGGGATGAGCATGCGCCGATTCTATCACACTTCCAGGAGGGCGGGGATGAGCCCGGTGGCGGGATCGTCTCCTCGTCCCAGGCGGCTCTTCCCAAGAGACGAACGCGCGTCACAGCCCGAACATCCTCCGCAGACCGGAGCGTTTCTTGGCTTTGGGGGCGTGTTTCTTGCCCTTCACTTTCTTCGCCCGGGGCAGTTCCTTCACCAGATCTTCCAGCACCGTGCCTTCCTCGAAGGGGACGATGCGCGCCACGGGTTGCGCGTGCCGCATAATGACAATGGACTTCCCCTCCTCCTGCGCCTCCTGCAGGTAGCGCGTCATGTTGGATCGGAATTCACGGACACTCACGAGGTTTGCTCGGGACATGGTTCTGGGGGAATGGGTAGCGCCGATGATGGTACACATATGTGTACACATTTCAAGGCCTTTCCCTTGACGGATCCTCCCCCTGAGCCCACATGCCCTCCCGTCCACTTCACCTTCCCTTCTCCCTCTTCCCTTATCGCTGAATGTGCATCGTGGATTTTTCCACTGCGTGTATACTCATCGCATGTCTGAAAAAGTGACACTCCTCTGCTTGCATGGATGGGGAGGTTCCCGCGCATCCTTCACGGAACTCCGCGCCGCCCTCAAGGGAACCGAACTCACCATCCTCACGCCCGACCTCCCCGGATTCGGAAAAGAACCCGAGCCTGCACATCCCTGGACTGTCACGGACTATGCGGAATGGGTGGAGCGCCTGGTGAAGATGAAGGAGATCGAAAATCCCCTCTTCCTGTTGGGTCATTCCCACGGCGGAAGGATTGCGCTCAAGGTGGCCTACCGCGGAAAGGTGAAGATCAAGCACCTCTACTTGTGCGCCGCAGCGGGCATTCGCCATCCCAAACACTTCCGCCGCGCACTGGGGTTGATGGTCGCCAAGCCCGGCAAGCTTCTCCTCTCGCTTCCCGGCCTCAAGCAACTGGACGGCCTGGGCAAGAAGGCGCTCTACAAGCTCTTCCGCGTCCACGATTACGAAACGGCCAGCCCGGTGATGCGCCAGACTATGGTGAACGTGTCCAAGGAGGACCTGCGTCCGCTCCTCCCTTTCATCAAGATGCCAACCGACATCTTCTGGGGGGAGAAGGACGGTATGACCCCCGTTTCCGACGCCCGCCTGATGCATGAGAGGATCAAGAAGAGCACCCTCCATCTGTTCCCCGACGTCCGCCACCGCGTCCACAGGGACAAGGCGGAGGAGATCGCGGAGGTGATTCGGAAGCACCTTCGCTGAGCCTCTCGCGTTCTACGCCCTATTTTTTAGGCACATGGACGTATTGACAGTGATGCATGCAAAGGGAAAGATGCGAGTCATTCCTTCAACGATAACCACCTTTTTCAAGAAAGGAGGACAGAAGAAGGAACACAACGATCAGGCCTCGAGAGGCATACACCTCCCGCTCTCTCGAGGCCGTTTTTTTGATGATCAACGCCGATATCCTGCGCCGCTTGCCGCAGACAGGAACCGGAAAGGTGGATGCAGGCGTATCCCCGGCAGACGGCCGCAGGGCTGCACGGCGCTTTTCCGCAGCGGATCGGCCTTTCCCACTGCTGACCGTTCCTCCGACTTCCAGTATCATTCTTCCCATGGATGCCCTTCTTCTCACCGTGCCGCTGGGCTTGTTGGCGGCGCTCTCCCCCCTCCTCACCTATGCCTCGCTCTGGCAGGTCAAGGAGTGGCGCTGGGACAGGCTGCGGGAAGAAATCGTGCGGGAGCGGACGATCCTGCCGCTCGTAGGAGGAAAGATCCGGCCGCTCCTCGTCATCGTTTATGCCATCACCCTGTTCTTCTTGCGGACCGGGAGCCTGGTCCCGGCGACTCTCCTCCTGCTCTCGCTCCTCACCGTCATCCAGTTCGCCTTCCGCAAGCAGCGGACGCCCGTATGGACCTCCAAAGCGAAAGCCCTCGTGGCGCTCGCCCTCCTTCTCGATACCGCACTCATCATCGCCGCCCCCTTTTTCTTTCGCCATGCGCCATTCGTCATTCCCCTCCTCCCCCTTCTCCAATCCGCCGTCCTCACCCTCTCCTGGGCGCTCTTCCTGCCGGTGGACCGCGCGCTGAAGAGGAGGATCTTTGCGGCCGCACGAGCGGTGCGCAGCGCCCATCCCGAACTGCTCGTGATCGGCATCACGGGGAGCGTGGGAAAGACGACCACTAAGGAACTCCTGGCACATGTGCTTTCTGGTAAAACAAGCAGCCAGGCCGGGGCATCCAACAACCCGTCTCTCCTCTCTCCGGCGGAGAGAGGACAGGAGGAGAGAGGTCAGGTGGGTGAGGTCCTCTTCACCCCGGCGCACGTGAATACGGAAGTGGGCGTGGCGCAGTGGATGCTTAAAAACCTCTCGGGGAAGACGATCCCCCGGGGCACGCCCTTGATCATAGAAATGGGCGCCTACCGCAAGGGGGAGATCCGCAACCTCTGCTCCATCGTGCAGCCGCGCTTCGGCATCGTCACCTTCATCGGCAACCAGCACTTGGCGCTCTTCGGATCGTCACGGGCGCTCTTGGAAGCCAAGGGGGAACTGCTGCAGGCGCTGCCGGACGAGGGGCATGCGTTCCTGAACGGCGACTGCGAACGATGCAGGGACATGCGCGCGTTCTGCCGCTGCCCCGTGACGGTGGTGGGAACGGGCGGCGCCGCGGACTTGGAAGCGTTCGATATTGAAGAGACGACCTCGGGCATCCGGTTCACCGTGGGAGACGTCCCCTTCTCCCTTCCCCTCCACGGCACGCACAACGTAGCCAACATCCTCCTCGTCATCGCCGTGGCGGAGCGGCTGGGGATTTCCCGCAAAGCGATAGCGGAACGGATTCGGACCTTTACGCCGCCGCACCGGACGTTCGAAGTGCGCAGGGAACGGGACGTGACGGTGCTGGATGACACGCACAACGCCTCCGCCGCCAGCTTCAAGGCGGCTATCGCCTGGGCAAAGAACCAGCCTTTTGAGCGCAAGATCCTGCTCACGAGCGGCATCATCGAGCTGGGGGAGGAACACGAGCGGACCCACCGGGAACTGGGGATGCTCTCCGCCGCGGTCTTCCATGACGCCGTCTTCCTGGACCCCGGGAGCGCTACGTTCTTCGCGGAGGGATACGGAAAGCCCGTGTCGAGTCTCACCCGGCTAACCCCCCGCGTCCCCGCAGGATCCCTCCTGGTCTGCGTCGGCAGGATGTCCCCGGCCACCCTCCAACGATTCCTACCGTTTTCCTGACATGGACGCCCCGGCGGGGCGTCCCTACCATCCCTGTTTTCCCTCGCACTGAACATGATGACACGTCCCATCCATCATACGTTCGCCCCCCTCGCGGACCGCCGGCAGGTCCTCTCCGCCCTCGCGTGGATCCTCCGCGGTTGGAAAGGGAGAAAGTTGGCGCGGCTCCAATTGATGAACGCGCTGGAAGAACGCTTCGGGGGGAGAGCCTTCCTCTTCGCCTCCGGCAGGGAAGCGCTCCTGGCGCTGTTCCAAGGGGATCCCGAACGGTTCCGGAAGGGCGATGAGGTGATCGTGCAGGGGTACACCTGCGTGGTGGTGCCCAACGCCGTACAGGCGGCCGGGCTCGTGCCGATGTACGCGGATATCGAAAAGGCGACGCTGAGCCTGGATCCCCAAGCCGTAGAGCGCGCCATCACGCCTCGGACCAAAGCCGTGCTCTGCCAGCACACCTTCGGCATTCCGGCGCCTGTCGCCGCCCTTCGGGAAATCTGCGATAGGCACAACCTCCTCTTGATCGAAGACTGCGCCCACATACTGCCGGATGACCGGGGGCCGGAGGACGTGGGATCGCGCGGCGACGCCCTCCTCTTGAGCTTCGGACGGGATAAGGCGATCTCGGGCATCACCGGCGGCGCTATTGTCGTAAGGACGCGGCCTGCCGCGTCCCTACTCCGTGACTATGAACAACAAACAACGTCACTCCCGCGGAACGTCATCCTCCGCCTCCTCCTCTATCCCCTCCTCTACACCCTCGCCCGCCCCCTCTACGGCATCGGCGCGGGGAAGCTGATGCTTGCCGCAGCCCGCTCCCTCCGCCTTTTGCTCCCCATCGTCACGGGGGAAGAGAAGCACGGGAAACAGGGAATGGTCTTGCACGCCATGCCGGAGCCCTGCGCCGCCCTGGCGTTGCAGCAGTGGAGGAACCTGCGGGCGATCAATGACCACCGCCGCATGCTCACCGGAACGTACCTGCAAGCCTGCGCGGCACACGGCTGGGGCGTTCTCCACGGCATCCGCAGTGACCTTCCGCTGCAGAAATTCCCGCTCTTCATGAAGGACGCAAAGAAGATCCGCAGGGAGCTCAAGCAGCGGAACATCCACCTCAACGACGGCTGGACGGGTTGCGTGGTATGCCCCGCGGACGTCCGGGTGGACGAGGTGGGGTACCGTAAGGGAACGGACCCCCGGGCGGAGGAAGCATGCGAAGAGATCCTGACGCTCCCCACGCATACGGGCATGCGGATGAAAGACGCGGAACGGCTCATCAGAGCTTTGCACCCATTCTTACAAGAACACCGATTGGATGGCCTCGAATGATCAATCCTGTGCGGGATTCATTACAATTCCCATGAAGAGAGGCTCCTGCGTTTCGGTAGTGATGATGGCAAAGAAGAAGGGCTTGTTCACTTCCATAGAGAACGGCTCCGGAGGTTCACTGTTAATCCCCACTCCTGTAGCTATCCCAAAGCCGATGGGGCTTGCGGCCGCCGCCTTCGTCCCCTCCTCATTCACCTCCATTGATACTTTCTGACCGACAAATCCAATCTTAGTCGGTTCCTCTGAAAGCCCCGGGAAATTTGCAGAATCAAGAAATGCCTGCGACATACCAAGCTGATTGAGCGCGCTCTTCAAATCACTTTGCTCACTGCTCCATTCCATGCGAAAACGAGGAAGCAGAAGAGTGCCGTTTTCCTCCTCATATAGCCACATCCATCTCATCCAATCAGAATAAGTGATTGAACCAAGGAATGTATGCACATCTGAAGTCTTGGGAAGAAGGACAACCATCTGCATCTCCTTGTTATCGCCATAGGGGAGACGTACGGATTGGAACGTCTTCGTTTCCAGATACTGCATCATGTCTGACCTCTTCATGAAAGGATGCATGAGCGAGGAAGCATCGGTTAATGAAAATCTCCTTTCCTCCGTGTCATCAGGCCTAAAGGGCTCCTTCCATTTCCCTTGAAAATACAGGGCATTGAGAAGAATCATTCCCATCTCGTCATCCAATCTATCAATGACACTCGGAATCTTTCCCTGCGTCTTTTCATTTACCCATCCATTGATCCGTTGCAAGGCTTGGGGTGACGAAATATCCAGCGTATCTCCTTCCATAAAATAGGACTGTTCCATCGTCGTCTTAAAAGAATCCTTCAGAGGGTATCCTTGCTTAAGCCAAATGGAATTGGCGATACTGACCTGGATTTGTTGATCAAGAGAACCCAGATGCGCAATCGATCGCTTTGCAGCGGCATTGATTGCATCGATGGAATAGTTCTCCAAATGAAGCGTCCGAGCAATCTCATCTCTTGTCTGCCCTTCAGCACCGTTCATCGTCATCGACAGTGACCAGGCAAGACCGGCTGGGGAGAAGAGGAGATTGCGATCTTGTCTCTGCATACCCAGAAGCCGGAGAAGATCGAATCCAAAATCGACATGTGCTTCGGGAATGTCGGCGGGTTCCTCCTGCACAATCTGCTTATTGCGATTCACAACAATAAAGCCGCCAAGGGCAACCAGAACGGCCACGAGTACCAAAAGGAAGAGCCGCTTCGACTGCATTCACTTGAAATGCTACATCTCCCGGCTGCACGAGAAAGCAAAATGCATTGACTGGCGAGAAAGAGTATCTGAATTACTTGCGATGACAGCCCCTGCCTCTCCCGCGAGAGAGTGCTCACCCAATCCATTCAATTCCTCTTGCTGAACGAAGGTGGAGGGGTGGTGCGCCACCTTTTCGCCGGAAAAGGTGGCAAATCAACAATCAACAGATGTGTCTGCCATTGCGGTGTATGTACAATGCTCCATTGACAACGGAACCAGGCTGACACCTTCGCTTGATACGCTAGAGTAGAAGCAGATGCCCTCCACACTCTCCCGCACCCCCGACCCCGTCTCCTGGGACGCTTTCCTCACACGACAGCGGTTCCGGCCGTTCCTCCAGAGCTGGACCATGGGCGAGGTGTATCGGGACATAGGGCAGGAGCCCCTCCGGTTGGAAGTGCGCGACGGGAACGAAGTGACGGGGATCTGCTTTGCGCATGTCGTCAACGCCCGCCGTGGCAGGCACCTCTCCGTCCCCTACGGGCCCGTGACGGAGAGCCCGGAAGCCCTGCGCTTGATGCTGCGGGAACTGCAGCAGGCGGGGCGGGAGAAAGGCTGCGCCTTTGTGCGCCTGAGCCCGTTCTGGTTCCCCGCGTCCCCGCTCCTGGAAGAAGTGAAGGCGGAGAAAGGACGGGCGGCGCCTCTCCACCTCCTGGCGGAGCACCTGTGGTACCTGCCGCTCCAGTACCCGGATACCTGGGATACCTTCGTCTCCGATGCGCCTCCCGAGCGGCGGAGCGAGGATGAACTCTTCGCCAAAATGCGCTCCACGGCACGGAACCTCATCCGCCGTGCGGAGCGCGAGGGCGTGACGGTGGCGCGCTCCCTCTCCCCCATTGATGACCTTCCCCTCTTCCTCAAGCTCCATGAGGAAACGCGCAAGCGCCACGGCTTCACCCCCTACTCCACGGACTTCTTCCGCGCGCAGGTGAGCCAGTTCGCCCCCAAGGGGGACGTGAGCCTGTATTTGGCCCATTACAACGGGGAAGTGATCGCGGCTTCCATCCACATGCACTTCGGGGGGGAAACCAGCTACCACCACGGCGCAAGCACGCAGAAGTACAAGAACATCCCCGCTTCCTACCTGCTGCAGTGGACGGCGGTGACGGAAGCGCTGGCGCGCGGGGACCGGGTGTACAACTTCTGGGGAATCTCGCCGGAGGGCGTCACCCGCCACCCCTTCGCGGGCGTGCGGACGTTCAAGACGGCCTTCGGCGGCCGCCTGCTGGAACTCGCCCACTGCACGGATATCCCCCTCTCCAAGAAGTACCTGGTGACGCTGGGGATTGAGATGATAAGGAAATGGAGGCGAGGCTTTTAACAGGTGGCAGGTAGTAGGGGGTAGGTTGTAGTACATCCACACAGAGAAAACGGAGCAACTACTTTGAGCTTGTACTACCTACTACCTACTCCCTACTACCTACTCCCTACCCCCTCCTCCCCTACTACCTAGAACCCTCTGCTATCATCTCCTCCATGTCACCCTCCACTCCCGACGACAAACTCGACCAGATCCTCACGCATCTGCAGAACCTCGACCGCCGGGATCGCCTGCGGACGTGGGGAGGTTTCATCCGCAGCCTCCTTGCCTTGATCCCCATCCTCATCTTCCTCTTCGCCACGTGGTACAGCATCCGTCACATGGATGAGATCATCCTGAAAGTGACAACGGAAGCGGCTAAACAGGCTGCATCATTCACCAAAGCCGAAGTCTCGGAATCCCTCTCGAGCGAACAACTGCAGCAGCTGCAGAAGTTCTTTCAAAATAAATAATCCCCCGTTGGGACATTCCTCCCTCTCGGGCGTATCCGTTCGGCGTCCGGAAAAATGGTTCAAACATCCTGTCCCTACCTGAACTCGGGCTGAAGTGAGCGACACAGGACATGAGGTTCAATGTCACTCTCTGCGGGAACGCAGACGATGGTCCACACGCGCGGGAGGGCCGGTTATGGCGAGCTGGTGCTGGTCATGGGGAGGAAAGGGATGGATGGACGCTTGTGGGGCGTCCTATTTGATGATCTGCAGGATGTCTTCCGCCGTCATGCTGGTGGTGACGGCGTAACTGGGCAGGCGCAGGAACTGCGAGCGCAGGAACTGCTTATCGGGCGCGTTCCCCACCCCGAACAGGTACCCCGCCTCCGCCGCCACCGCGCTTACGCGGTCGTTCACGCCGCCCTGGGGATAGTCGATGGCGAACACCTGCTTCCCCAGCATGTCCTCCAGCGTCTTGCGGCTCTGCGCCACCTCCGCCTGCACCTGGGTGTTGGTGAGGGCGCGCAGGTCATCCCCGCTGTGCCCGGCGGATTGGATGTCGAACCCGTTGGCAAGCAAGGTCATGAGGGCTTTCTGCGTGATGCCGGAGAGGCCCACGCGGCCCGATTGGAGGAAGAACGTCGCCCGCACGCTGTTGCCGTACAGGATGTCCGAGGCCTTTCTCACGGTTTCCGGCGTCACGTCGGTGATGGCGATGAGCACGCTCTTCTCCGGCAGGCGCGCATCCTTCTTCTGGTCCTGCTGCAAAAGAACCGCCTGGAAATCCCGCAGCGTGGTGAAGGCGGCCCCCGCTTGCTTGAGCGCCACCACGTGCGCCGCAAGCGCGTCCAGCATTCCCGGTTGTCCGATGGCGTAGCGGAAGATGGGGAGCACGAACTTCTCCTGCCGTACCACGAAGGTGGGGCGGAACGGCGCCAGGTACCCCATGGAGACGTACCCTTCCTTCCCCTGGAACGCCACGCGCGCCCAATCGTTTTCGATGGCCAAGGGGCGGATGAACGCCTGCCCGGGGATTTCCCCCAGCTTCTCGCTCTTCTGCTCCGGTTTCGCGCGCACGTTCACGAAGCCGAAACTCACGTAGTAGAGCCCCTCGAATGCCTTCTGTTCCTTGGCCAGCAGGTCATCCGTCGTCACTTTGGCCAGGTATTGGATGGCGGCGTATCCCTGCTTGTCCCCCACTTTCACCTTCGCCCACCCCGCATTCACGAACTCCAGCACGATGACCTCATCCCCCCCGTTCAGCCGCGCGACGAGCGCCGATTGCACTTTGGCTTCCGACCGCACATTGAGGAATGTGTTGGTCACGCGGTACCGGTTCTCCCCCTCCACCGCCCCCGCGGACCGCATGGCGTCGTAGCGCTGGACCATGCTGAGATCCAGGACGGGAATGTTCGACGCCACCGCCGCCCCGCTCCCCTCGCCCGCCCGCAATACCGGAGCGCTGGAGGCCTCTGCACTTCCGGATGATGCCTGGTCCCCCGCAAGCCCGGCCGAGCTCGTCTCCTCATCCACCCCCGCGAGGCGCCGGAAGCGCGCCAGGTCTTCCTCCGTGAAGGTGATGTCATCCTGCGGCATGTCTTCGGGGCCTTTCACGTTCACCTGCTTTCCGCACCCCGCGAACAGGATGCCGAAGGAAGCGACAAGGAGAAAGGCGAGAATGGGACCGGCGTGGAGGCGCGAGGGGCGCCGGCGGGCCGTGCGACGATAGGCGTTCATGGGACGGGAAGGGAAGAGAAGAAGAGAATGAAGCGCGGATGTTCGTACCCGCGAAAAGAATTACATACGGTCCGGAACACGCAGGGTGAGGATCGCCGCGCCGCTCTTGAGAATGTCCGCAGCAAGGCCGGTGAGGGTGAGGCGGAAGGAACGGGCGGGATCCTCCGCTTTGAGGATGGGGTCCGTGTTGTAGAATTTGTTGAAGTCCTGGCAGAGCGCGTAGAGGTAGTTGGTGAGCTTGTGGGGCAACCGCGTCTCCCGCGCCTCTTCCAGGACGAGGGGAAATTGCAGAAGGGAGCGCAGGAGGATGCGTTCACCGGCTCCCAATGCTTCTGGGACAATCCCCTCCTTCACTGCCATCTTCCCCTCTTTCGCCTTGCGGAGGACGGAACGCGCGCGGGCGTGGGTGTATTGCAGGTAGGGGGCGCTGTTCCCATCGAAACTGAGCATCTTGTCCCAATCGAACACGATGTCCATCTTGCGGTTCTGGCTCAGAATGCCATAGACCACCGCCCCGATGCCCATCATTTCGGCCAAACCGGAGGGATCGTCCGTCTGTATCGACTCCCCATGTGAACGGATGGTGTCGTCTGCGCGCTTCACCGCTTCGTCCAGCACTTGTTCCATGCGGAGAGCCGTCCCTTTACGTGTACTCATCGACGTATCCGGGAAGCGCATGCGTCCGAAGAGCGTGTGTTCCAGCACGGGAAGTTCCCACCCCAACAAACGGCACGTCTCGAAGAGCTGCTTAAAGTGCATGCTCTGGGCTACATCCACCACGTAATAGAGGGCGGAAGGATGGTACTCGTCTATACGATGGCGGATCATCGCCAGGTCGCGCGTGGCATAGAGGGTGGACCCGTCGCTCTTCTGCATGAGAAGCGGCGGCATGCCTGCCTCTTCCGGGAACGGCACGATGAGGGCGCCACCCTCCCCCGTCCGGAACACCCCCTTCTTCTTCCCCTCTTCCAATATCGGCGCCATCTTCCCCTCATAGAAGCTCTCCCCCGTCTCCACATCCACATGGAGATGCAGCCGCTCATAAAGCTTCAGGAGAGCCTCTTTGCTCACCGCAACCACGTCCGCCCAGAAGCTGCGCAGCTCCGGATCCCCGTCCTCGATCTTCTTGAACGCTGCCCGCGCTTCGTCCTCCAGGGACGGATCCTTCTCCGCTTCGTCGTGGAAGCGGACGTAGAGCGCCAACAATTCCTCCACGGAGTAGTCCTTGGGACTCTTCCCCCCGCCCCATTTGCGGAATGCCACCGCCAATTTGCCGAACTGCGTCCCCCAATCGCCTGGATAGCTCCAGCCGATGACGTTCGCGCCGGTGTGCCGATAGAGGTTGATGATGGCCTGCCCGATGACGTGCGATCCCAAATGGTGCACGCCGAGGGGCTTGGCGATATTCGGTCCGCAGAAATCGATGATCACCGGCGCCTCTTTCTTCCGCGTCTTCGCCGGAGCGGTGGAATCTCTCGCCTCCTTCAACTCTTCCATGAACGACGCGGTGGTGAGCCAAACGTTCACATAGCCGGGGGCCGTCGCTTCCGCCCGCTCCACTCCCGCCACTTTTCCCATTCCCTCCGCCAAAGTCTTCGCGATATCGAGAGGGTTCTGTTTCAATGATTTGCTCAAGCTCAATGCGATGCTCGTCGCCAAATCCCCACGCTCCGGTTCCCGTGGGAACTGCCAAAGAGTGGCTTCTACAACAGCTTCGTCACCCGCTATGCTTCGGATAACACGCAAGGCCTCTGCTGTCAGTGTGGAAAACATCTGGGCGACTCAGACGTCTCCTGAACAACAATGCTACTCAGGAATGTACGCAAATGTAGCAGCTGTATGTACAGATTCCACTTGAAACAAAAAATTGATCTTGCACACAGAATGTCCTCATATTCTGAACACTATTTGTGAACGTCTGTAATGACAGTGTTTATACAGTGTATAGACACGCAAAACACAGGTTCCGGAGGTTGGCGCGCTCCCGTGATTCCTATCTTCTTCAAAAAACACTACAATCCCCGTCGATGAAACTTCGTCCCCTCTTCTCCATCCTCATCGTCCCCCTCATCGTCCTCGGAGGATGCCGCAAACAAGAACCTCCTCCCGTGACGCAGCAGGAGGAGCTGCCCACCCTCGCACGGCCGAGCGCCTCGCTGGGGATGTTCGTGAGCCACTACTTGGGAGGCGGCATTTTGCCGCTCACTTCCTCCGCCATGACCGGCTTGGAAGCGGGTTTGGTGCTCGTCGCGGGCTTCAACCCTCTGGAGAGCCAAGATACGTTCGCGCTCCTCCAGGAATTCGGGAACATCCTGCAGGTGGACATCCCCGACCTCCTCAACCGCAGCACGGACCGCACCACCACGCTGAACGCGTACGTGGAATCCCTCGAGAACATTACGGCACGCTGCCTGCGGATGCGCGAAGACCTGCAGCAGCGCGAGGATGTCCTGCGCGTGAAGGAGCGGGAGGCGCGCACCGCGGTTTCCACGCTCCAGAAGAACATTGACCGGGCGTTCCGCGACCAGGACTATTCCGCCGCGGGAGCGCTGCGCCAGGAATTGAGCACCGCGAAGCTGGAGCAGACGAAGGTGGGCGGGGAGAACGAGGAGGTGCGGGACCTGGGGCGCACCTACGAGGAGCTGCTGGAAATCGCGGATGAACGGCTGCAGGCGATCGGGGAGAACCGCGAAATCCTCATCTCCGGGCTCAAGGTGGTGGAAGTGCCGGGAGTGGAGAGCTTGGGGATCTTGGAGGAAGCCCAGAACCGCAGGCGGAGCGGCGGCTCCACGATCCAGGACCGCACGTGGATGCTCTAAGAACGTATCGCGTATGGCGTATTGCGTATTACGTATGTGTTGATTCAACGTATTACGTATCACGTATTGCGTATTACGTATGTGTTTTTTATACGTAATACGGGATACTTAATACGAAATACGCAATAGGTACTTCTGTCAACATCCGTTGTAAAAACACGGTTTTTCCGCTATAATTACTAGATTTCACTGCGCCCACGTGGCCACCCCCCCCGTCCCCCCAAAGGCTCTCCCTACGGCGACGAAGCCCAAGGCTCCTGCGGGACCTTCTCCGCTTCTGCTCGCCATAGATGAACTGCTCGGTCTCAACCTCCGCGCCGAGCCCGGCATCGACAAGGGAGGCCTCTCCGCCGGGGATGATTTGACGTTGGACGAGAGGACGGCGCTCAAACACTACGAGGAGGGGCTCCAGAAGATCCTGGATATCATCGCGCCGTCGGCCATGGACGTGCGCAGCACGGAACTGATGCTCAACGACCAGCACACGCGCACGCTGTACGCCTACAATTGGCCGAATTACATCTACCCCAACTGGCTGTCGCAGACCATCAACACGGACGCACAGATGGATATTGCGCAGTACATCTACCCCTCCAGCAACAAGTCCATCATGAAGATGCTCCGCAAGAAGGTGGCGGAGCTGCGCTCCAGCATCCGCATGCTCGAGCAGCGCGGCATCGTGCGCGACCCGGCGCTGGAAGCCGCCCTCCAGGATGCGGAAGAGCTGCGCGACCTGCTGGCGCGCGGCCAGGAGAAGCTGTTCCAGCTGGGGCTGTACCTCACTCTCTACGCGGATGACGAGGAGAAGCTGAAGAAGATGCAGACGGACGTGGAATCCATGCTGGGCGGCAAGCTGGTGCTCACGAAACCCGCCTACTTCCAAATGGAACACGCCTTCACCTCCACCCTGCCCCTCTGCCTGGACGAATTGGAGATCAACCGCAACATGAACACGTCGCCGCTGGCCACCAGCTTCCCCTTCTCCAGCTGCGACCTGACGAGCGACCGGGGCATCCTCTACGGCATCAACCGGCACAACGAAAGCCTGGTGATCTTCGACCGTTTTGACCTCCCGAACGCCAACGCCAACATCTTCGCCATCTCCGGCGCGGGGAAGTCCTTCACCATCAAGCTGGAGATCCTCCGGGCGCTCATGCTGGGCACCGAAGTGCTGGTGATTGACCCGGAAAACGAATACGGCGACCTGTGCAAGACCGTCGGCGGTTCCTACATCCCCCTCTCGCTCCAAAGCTCCTTCCGCGTGAATCCTTTTGACCTGCCCGCCGCCATCCGCGGGGAGGAAGCGGAGGCGGGGGAAGTGCTGCGCGCCGCGGTGATCAACCTCCACGGCCTCTTCAAGCTGATGCTGGGCTCGCTCACGCCGGCGGAGGACGGGGTGTTGGATAAGGCGATTTTGGATACCTACGCGCTCAAGGGCATCACGTTGGCCACCCAGAACCCCGGCGACCTGGAGCCCCCCACCCTGCAGGACCTGGTGGACGTGCTCATGACTACCGACGGCGGCGAGAACATGGCCAAGGTGCTCCAGAAGTACACTCAGGGAAGCTTCGCGGGGCTGTTCGACCGGCAGACCAACGTGGAATTGGATAAGCAGCTCATCGTCTTCCAGATCCGTGATTTGGAGGAGCAGCTGCGGCCCATTGCCATTTACATCGTGCTCAACTACCTCTGGAACCGCGTGCGCACCGAGCTCAAGCGGCGCTACCTGGTGATCGACGAGGCCTGGAACCTGATGCAGTACGAGGATTCCGCCCGCTTCCTGTACGGCATCGTCAAGCGCGCCCGCAAGTACTACTTGGGGATCACCACCATCACGCAGGACGTGGAGGACTTCGTCAATTCGCCGTACGGCAAGCCCATCATCACCAACTCCTCCCTGCAGGTGCTCCTCAAGCAATCCCCCACGGCCGTGGATAACCTCCAGAAGCTCTTCTACCTGACGGACGGAGAGAAATACATCCTCCTCAACTCCGGCGTGGGACAGGGCATCTTCTTCGCGGGGAACAAGCACGTGGCCATTGAGATCGTCGCCTCCCCGGAGGAAGCGGCCGTGGTGACCACCAAGCCCGAGGAGATGCTGGCACGGCGCGCCACGGAAGCGGTCCAGGAACGCGCACAGGCCATTGAGGCGCGCAAGAACGCTCCCACCGAGCCGGAACCCCCTCCGTCACCCGTGGAGCCTCCCAATGCCCATAGCATGCTCAAGGCGCCCACTGCGGAAACCACCCCCGCACAAACCCCTCCGGAGAATACTGCGGAGGACGCTCCGGCTGCACCTCCCGCTGCACCTCCCGCTGAACCCACCGCCGCAACGCCCGTCGAGCCACCCGCAGATGCTCCGGCTCCGGTAGTGACCGCTCCGCAAACGCCCGTGCCGGAAGCCCCTCCTGCCACCCCCGCGGACGTGACGCCGCCCGTCGCAGCCGTAAAGGCGGAAACCCCGTCCACCACTCCTCCCTCCGCCAACCTCGATAGTCTGTTTGACGTTTCCGCCGCACCTGCCGCCGCGAAACCTGCGGAACAGGACTCAACCGCCACGCCGGAAGCGACGAAGGAGGAGGATGAAAAGACGGAATGACAAGGGAGTGCGGGTGAAGCTCCCCTGTTCGGCAGCTGAGGGCTTTTCTCGATTCGAGAAACGAGAAACATTCACCCCCCTCCCTTCTCTTCCTCCCGGTCCGTCGGTCGTTCTTCCTCCACAACCTTCCACCGCACCTCCGGCCGCAATGAGCCCGAAAGCGCGAATCCCGCCGCCTTCTTGTGCCCTCCCCCGTGGAACTTTCCGGCCATTTGGGAAACATCCACGTCGTCCCGCAGCGTGCGGAGCGACCCCTTCACCTTGCCCTCGCGTTCCGAGAGGATGAGCGAGAAGCGCATCCCCGGGACCGCATTGACGTAGTCGATGGCGCCGGTGAGTTCGCTGTAATCGGCTCCCGTCGCCCTAAAATCCCCTTCCGTGACCGCGGAAATGGCGCCGCCCTCCTCCGTGACGGACACCTTCTCCAACACCCGCCCCCACAGACGCAATGTGCTGATCTTGGCCGAGCGGAACACGGCGTTCACCACGCTCTGGCGATGGGCGCCGGAGCGCAACAACCGCGCCACCGTACGGTACACGGGCGCGGTGGTATTGCTGTGCAGGAGCCCTCCGGTATCCGTATAGACCCCCGTGAGGAGGCAGGTGGCGATGTCCGGCGAGAGCTCCCACCCCTGCAAATCCGCCAGCTGGACGATGACTTCGCAGGAGGAACTGGCCTCGGGGACCACAAAATTGACCGTGCCGAACTTGGGGTTGCTGGGATGGTGGTCGATGACGACGGTGCGGAAGGTGCCGTCGAAGAGCTGGGGATGGCTCTCCTGCAGTTCCGTGAGCTTGGGCTCCGCGCAATCCAGGAACACGCACGCATCCTCCGTGGGCCGGAACTCCTCGATGGGCAGAGGGACGCTCACGCGCCGCGCCCCGGGCAGGAAGTGGAACGTCTCCGGCACGGGATCCACGCAGTGGAAGAAGACTTCGATGTGGGGGAAGAGCTCCTCCATCAGCAAGCCGAACCCCAGGAGCGCGCCGATGGCATCCCCGTCGGGATTGCGGTGGCACATGCAGCGGACGCGACGAGCCGTACTGAGGATATCCGTTGCCCGGTCTGCGTCTGCCTTGGCGATTGCCATAGGGACTGTGGCTGCGGGATGAGGAAAATTTCATTCCGGATCCTCACGCCCGAAGAGGGAAAGGTAAAGGAGTGGAGTGTAGTGGGTGATGGAAGATCCATTCAACGCGCGCCGGCAACTTCGTGTTGCAGGTGATTCGAAGTGTCATCTGCATCTCTTTCGTCCAGATTGAATGACATATGCATAGCCATCATCGCCGGATCCACAGTCCTCATCCCTAAGTCCTAAGTCCTAATCCCTAAGTCCTTCATTCCTGTAACTGCCGATCGATCAGTTGTTCAATCTTTGCCCCCCGTTCCCCGCTCTCATCCAAACGGAACCGCACGCGCGGCGTCAGGCGTATCTGCAGCTTCTTCCCCACCTGATGCTGGATCTCGCGCAGCCGTTCCTCCAGGGATGCGAGGGCGAGTTTGGGTTCCTTGAGGGCGCTGATGTAGACGGTTGCGTAGGAGGCATCCTGGGAAACCTCCACCCGCGTGATAGTGACGATGCCGCACGCAGGCGGGCAGCCGCGCAACGCCGGCGCAATGATCTCGCGGACCACGGAAGCGATCATGGCCGGACGTTTCTTGGGATTCGACGATGTCATAGGCTCACTGTAGCAATATTCGTAAGGACGCGACATGTCGCGTCCCTACCGGTACACTCCTGCATCATGGGACAATCCCCTCTCCGCATCATCTTCCTCGGCACTTCCCCCTTCGCCGTCCCTGCCCTGCGGCTCCTGGCCAAGGAGGAAGCTTTCCACATCGAAGCAGTGATCACCCAGCCCGATAAGCCCACGGGGCGCAAGCAGGCGCTCACCCCCCCCGCTGTCAAAACCGCCGCCCTGGAACTGGAACTCCCCGTGTTGCAGCCCCGCGCCATACGCAAGGAATTCCTCGCCCTCGGCTTGCAGCGCCCGGACTTCCTGGTGGTGGTTTCCTACGGGCAAATCCTCTCGCAGGAAATCCTCGATTTCCCCACCGCCGCCCCCGTGAACGTGCATGCCTCCCTCCTCCCGCGCTTCCGCGGCGCCTCCCCCATCCAGCACGCCATCCTGGCCGGGGATGCGGAGACGGGCGTCACCGTGCAGCACATGGTGAGGGAACTGGATGCGGGACCCATCCTCTCCCAAGTGAAGGTGGCCATGGACCCGCGGGAGACGGCGCAGACCCTCCACCACCGCCTCGCAACCTTGGGCGCCACCCTCCTGCGCGATACCCTCCTCCGACCCCTGCAGCCTTCTCCGCAAGCCCGCGAAGGGATTGTGCCCTGCGGCAAGCTGACGCGAAAAGACGGCCTTTCGGATCCGCAGGCGATGACGGCGGAGGAGATCGACCGCAAGGTGCGGGCATTGAATCCGTGGCCGGGCGTCGCGTTCACCGTTGATGGGAAGCAACTCAAAGTGTTGGAGAGCTCCCTGGAACTCGTCCCCGGTTCGCACCCTCTCCCCTGCGCCGGCAACACCACGCTCCACCTCGTCACCGTCCAGCCCGCCGGCAAGAGGCCAATGGGCGGTGCCGAATGGGCACGCGGACGCCAGCAGTGAATGTGTACACATATGTGTACTCATTACTTCTCACACAACTTGATACGCAATACGGGATACGAAATACGGATACGTCTACGCGTATCACAACTTCGTCTTCATCTCCTGCAGTGCCTCGATCATCTTATCGAGGTCCTCCACGTCGAACATGATGGTGGTCTTCTGTCCGCCGCGTGACTTCTCGGAGATCTTGAAGAACTTTCCGTTGCCGCTCTCCTTGAGGTCTACGTAGAACGTGCGCTGGCGAGCGTGGATGGTGACGGAATGGATATCTTGCGCGTAGCGGCCTCCGCCATTGCCACCCTTGGGCAGCGTACCGCCGAGGGCATCGTCCTGCGCAGGCGTGCCTGAGAGCTCCGACATCGGATCGAACATAAGGAAGGGGGAAGGAATGAATCGCTGCTCCCATCACCACTGCCTCGTCTTCGCTGTTCGGCCGGTTGGGAAGCGGATCTATGGTAGCAAATGGAAGAGCGAATGCAATATGGAAGCGAGGACTTTGGACATCGGACTTCGGACTTCGGGAATGTCATTCAAGCCCCTGAAAAGAAAAGCTCCATGCCAAAGCCCGCATCCTCAAGTCCTTCCTTTCGTATTCTTTCAACAACCGCTACCCCTGAAGCCTCGGAAACAGGATCTCCGGCTCTCCAACGCTCTTCCACGCCTTCTCCCCTCCCCATTCCTTCATCTGCCCGGTGATCACAAAGTCCTTCCCCAACATCCTCTCCGTGTACGGCAGGTTCAATTGCTTCGCCATCTTCTGCGCCGTACGGGGGATGAACGGAAGGAGCTGCAGCGTGATATGCCGCAAACCCTCCGCGAGTGTGGAGAGAACCTGCCCCTTCTCTTCTCCCTTCATCGCCCATGGCTTCCTCTCGTCCACGAACTGATTGGCGCCCGTGACGAGTGCGAGCGTTTCCGCCACGGCATTTTCCAATCGGAATTCATGCAAGCTCTTCTCGTATGCCAGCCATTTCTTGTCCGTCGAGAACGGGTCTTTGCCGAAATCACCCAAGGAACCCCCCTCTTTTTTGAGGAGCACGAGCGCACGGTTGAGCAGGTTCCCCAATTGGTTCCCCAGTACCCCCTCGTACAGCTCCTCAAAGCGTTTCCAGGAGAAGTCGCCGTCGTTCCCCACGGGAATCTGGTGTGAGAGGTAGAAGCGCAGCGGATCCACGCCGAACTTGTCGATGACGTCTTGGGGAACGACGACGTTGCCGATGGATTTGCTCATCTTCTGCCCCTCGCTCGTGAGGAACCCGTGGATGAGGAGCCGGTCGGGCGTGCGGATGCCGGCGTACCGGAGCATGGCCGGCCAAATCAATGCGTGGAACCGCGCGATGTCCTTGCCGATGACATGCGTGACGGTGGCATCATTCCACCACTCAAGCTCCTCGTGATCGGTGAGAAGGCCAATGCCGGAGATGTAGTTGGCGAGGGCGTCGCACCACACGTACATCACCTGGCCGGGGTCGCCGGGGACGGGGATGCCCCACGAGAGGCTCGTTTGCGGACGGGAAAACGAGACGTCCTCCAATCCCTGTTCGATGAGGGAGAGCGTCTCCGGCGCGCGGAAATCCGGGATGATGCGGTAGCCGCCCTCCGCCGCCGTGAGCAGCGTTTTGAGGTTCTTCCCTTCCTTGGCGAGCAGGAAGAAGTAATTCTCCTCCCGCACTTCCTGGGGCGCCACGTTGTGCAGCGGGCACTTGCCCTCCACCAAGTCCTTCTTCGTGAGGAACCGCTCGCACCCGGGGCAGTAGAGACCCATGTAGGACCGCTTCTCCAGCGCGCCGGCCTGCCGGAGCTTCTCCCACAGGGCCGTGACGGTGGGCCAATGACGCTCGCGGTCGGTGGTGCGCACAAAGACGTCAAAGGAGATATCCAGCGCGGCGTAGAGATCCCGGTAGACGGGGCTCAGCTTCTCCACCAGCGCGGCGGGGGTGATCCCCTGCTTCTCCGCGGTCTGCTGAATCTTGACCCCGTGCTCGTCCATCCCCACCTGGAAGCGCACGTCATCCCCCCGCAACCGGAACCACCGGGCCACCACGTCCGCCATGATCTTCTCCATCACGTGCCCCATGTGCGGGGCGGCGTTCGCGTAATCAATGGCCGTAGTGACGTACTGGCGGGACATGCCGAAAGGATAGCGGAATTCCCCTCCACCGTGAACCCGCACCGCCTCAGGAACCCGCAATCGCCAAGATCAGCTCAAACACCCAATACACCACGGCATCCGCCACCATGGCCGCAAGGAGGCCGATCACCACGTTCTTGGCAATGGTCTTGGCCTGGGCGATGCCCTGCTCGTCGAAGCCGGACGTGGTGATGCGCACCGCCGCGTAGCCTAGGAGGACCACCGCGACGCTGGCGATGGTGGTGAGGATGAGGACGTTGATGCTGTAAAAGATGGCCTGCGGAGTCATTTCCGCGCCGAAGCTGAAAGGGAAGATGGAGCTGATCATCTGCCACATGCGGTCGATGCCCGGCCCCCCTTGCCCGATCTCCTGCAGTTCCACCGCATGGGCGGTGGGGAGGAAGGCCGAGAGGAGACGGATGAGGGAGGCCATTTACCAGGTGATCATGGAGATGAATGCTTCCACCAGGGCGCGGGACAGATTGGCCACCACGGCGCCGATGAACGCATACTTGAGCGTGCTGATCCCCTTCTTCACGTCTTCGCTCTTGCCGCGGGCGTACACCAGACGGAACCCTGCGTAGAGGACCACGAGGATGAGGAGGGCGTTGAAGACGTTGACGCCGATGGTCACCGCCGCAATGAGCAGCCCCTGGATGGGGCCCAGCGTCCCGCCTACCGTACGGAATTGCAGCAGGGGTTCGGTGACGAGGAAGGAGACCAGGGATTGCGCGCTCAACGCCAGCGCCAAGCCGCCCAGCCCGTACATGATGCTGTTCTTGCCCTTGGTCACCCTCCCTTCATCCCCCACGGAAAGGAGCATGAGCAATCCCCCGTAGAGGACGGCCACCACAGAGAGCCCCGCGGCGAGCCCCACCAATACGCTCCCGATGACGGGGATGCCGTTGCCGAGGAGCCCCGGAAAGTTGCTGTTGTTGCACCCGGGTAGTCCGGTGCAAATGAGCGGGGGGATGTAGGCGGCGGATGCCGCGGACGGAAGCGCCAGGAGCATTGCGTATGCCGTTGCGCGGAGGAGATTCTTGAGCATCACAGGCCCGGCCGGAAGAAGAGAGGGTTGATGGTCTGCAGGATAACGCTCGCGAAGAGGAGAATGAGGAGACCGACGACAGCAGCCATGATTTTATTGGTGGCGCCGGAGTACTTCGCCTGGTCCCCCCCCGAGTTGATCATGGTCAACCCACCCCAAATGCCATAGAGGACACACAGGCCGGCCGCCACGCCCATCACCCAGGGGTAGAGGCAGTTGATGTAGCCGAAGAACATGTTCGTGGTGGACACGTTGCAGGACCCGATGGGCTCCAAGAGCCTCAGGAAACCGTTGCCGGCGCCGCCCTCCTGGGCAAACGCCTTTGGGGCGGCCAGAAGCCCAAGAATGCCCGTCCACGGCGCCCAAAACCTGGAGAATGCACGCATCAAACTATTATAGCAGATTTGAGCCTTTTCTGCGAGTGCTCTCTGGTATGGGATTCCTGCAGTCGTAAGCCCTACACCTTGCATCCTCCGGGATTTCTCCGTAGCATTTTCGGGCTCAAGCGGATGTAGCTCCCGCCTGCGCCCTTCGGGGCTACGGTGGGCAGGCAGTTGGCTTCATGCTTCATGTTCCTTACACTAGAGATACGCATTTCTGCGGATGTAGCTCAGTTGGCTTAGAGCGTCGCCTTGCCAAGGCGAAGGTCGCGGGTTCGAGCCCCGTCATCCGCTCCATCCTTCGCAACGCGAAGGATGCAAAGAGCGTGCGGAAGAGGGCGATCTGATCCTTCAACCACCTCAATACTGCGGGATTAGTACAGTGGTAGTACGCGAGCTTCCCAAGCTTGAGAGACGGGTTCGATTCCCGTATCCCGCTCCATCCGGCTTCGCTCCTTCCTCCTTCGCCAAGTCTACGGAGGACAAGGCGGGTGCTACGCCGAGGTTTCACTCAACACCCTCACTGCTGCTCATGGAACGCCTGCTCCCCGTAGGCGATCAGCGCGTCGCGGTAGCCTTCCGGCGTGCCGGTATCCAGCCTCTTGCCTTCACACTCGTACCCGTAGATCTCCACGTCCTTGAGCTGCGCGATCAGGGCGTCGATGAGGCGTATTTCCCCGTCCTTCGTGGAGGATTGGACCTTGGGGAGGGCTGCGAACGTGGACCGGGGGATGAGGTAGCGACCCACGATGCCCAGCGTGGAGGGCGCCGCCTCCGACGTGGGCTTTTCCACGAGCCCCTTGACCTTCTTCAGGCGCGGCAATGAGGGGACTTCCGACGCCACGTCGATGATCCCGTACTTCACGGTGAGTTCCCGCGGGATGTTCTCCACGGCGATCACGGCCTTCTCACCGCCCCCCGCCCCCCCGTACCCCTTCTGCAGCTGCTTGAGGCCGCTCTCCGCCCCGATGAACAGGTCATCGCCGAAGAGGATGGCCAGCTCGTCGCTCTCCACCCACCCCTCGGCCTGCAGGATAGCGTGGCCGTCCCCCAGCTGCTGCTCTTGGTACACCACGTGGAAGCGCGTGGCGTCGTAGCGCTGGAGCTCTTCCAGCAGATGGGATTTTCCCCGCCGCGCCAGCTCCCCTTCCAACACGATATCCCGGTCGAAGTACTGCGGAATCATTTCCTTCCCCTTGGAGATCACGAAACAGATGTCGCGGATCCCCAGTTCGATGCATTCGTCCACGAGCAATCCGATGATGGGTTGCGTGCCGATGGGCAGCATTTCTTTGGGCACCGCTTTGGTCCACGGGAGAAAACGGGTGCCGAGGCCGGCGATGGGGAGGATGGCTTGGGTGATGGGTGCCATATGGGGAGAGGGTACCCGATTTCCGTATCACACGCACGGCATTGGCCATTTGTAGGGACGCCCCGCCGGGGCGTCCCTACAACCTCGGTGCTACACTCTTCCTGATGACCTGGGGCCTCGCACTCTCCGCAGGATCCGCACTGGGCATGGCCAACGCCGGCGTCATTGAACGCCTGGAGGAGGAAGGCCTGCGGCCGAATGTGATCGCCGCCAGCAGCATGGGGGCTATCGTCGGCGCCATTTACGCGTTGGGCCTCCCCCTCTCCACCTACCGCGAACTCGCCCCCCGCGTGAAGATGACGAACGTGGTCAAACCCAGCGAACGGCCTTTCAGCGGCGGCCTGCACGGCGGCTTGTTCCGCCAGCGCCTGGAGGACCATCTGGCGCACATCTTCCGCGGCGCCATGATCGGCGACTGCACGATCCCCTTTTTGTGCGTAGCTGGACGGGTGAAGGCGCCCATACGCTGGGAGAAGATCGTCACCCGCAATTTCTCCCGCTACGTTTCCTCGTGCATCGAGGAATACGTCTTCCCCCCCTCCACACCCATTTTGGACGCCATCCTCGCCTCCAGCGCCATCCCCGTCGTCTTCTCCCCCGTCACCATCGGCGGCGACACCTTCGTGGACATCTGCAACTTCGGCGCCGTGCCGGTGCGGGCGTTGCGCAAGCACGCGCATCCCGACGCGGTCATCGCCACCGATACCACGCCCAGCTTCCGCACCCTCACCCGTTTCTCTCCTCCCTTCCTCCGCGACTGGCTCCGCTTCAACGATGAAAACCTCCTCCGCGACATTCGCAACGCCGACCTGGTGATCACCCCCAAGCCCGCCGCCTCCGCCTTCCGCTTCGACAAGTTCGATGCCTTCATCCGGGCGGGCTACAAGGCGGCTGATGCCGCCATGCCCAAGGTGAAGGCGCTGCTGCAGAAAAGCTCCCGCGGTTGATGCGAAGGGCAGGGAGAGCTCTTGCGAGCGAAGCGAAACTTGGTGCGCTTGGCGGGACTTGAACCCACAACCTTCGGCTTCGGAGGCCGACGCTCTATCCAATTGAGCTACAAGCGCAAATGCTTCCCGTCCATTGTACAGTCTCATCGCGTTTTCTACAGTCCGAAAAACTCTTCCGCATTCTTCGTGGTAATCCGCTCCACCTCTTCCGGTGACACACCTTTGATTTCCGCGATGAGCGTGGCGACCTCCGTCACGTACGCCGGTTCGTTCCTCTGCCCCCGGAACGGTCCCGGGGCAAGGTAGGGCGCATCGGTCTCCACCATCATCCGCTCCAGGGGGCACAGGCGGATCGTCTCCCGGATGTTCCCCGCGCTCGGGTACGTCGCGATCCCCGTGAAGGAAAGGAAGTATCCCTGCCGGACGAGCGGCTCCACGTCCTTCCACTCCTCCGTGCAGCAGTGGAGGACGAGCTTCTGCGGCGCCACGCGCCCGATGATGTCGCGCAAGTCCCCGATGGACTCCCGATTGTGTACCACGGATGATATGTTAATTTCTTTGGCTAATTTTAACTGGTCCTCGAATACCCTCTTCTGCACCTCGCGCGGGGAGAAGTCATAGTGGTAGTCCAATCCTATCTCCCCTATCGCCCGCACCTTCTTCGACCCCTCTGCCATCAACCGCAATGAATGAAGATCCCCCTCCTTCCACTGCTTGGTGTTGTGGGGATGCACTCCCACGGCGCAAAAGACGTTCCTATGCTTCTCCGCCAGCTCCACGCACCGCCGGGATTCCTCCATGCCGTCCCCGATGGTGATCATCCGGTCCACTCCCGCCTCACGCGCGCGTTCCAGAACGGCGTCGAGGTCCTCCGCAAACTTCCGATCGGCGAGGTGGCAGTGGGTATCAATCATAGGGAGAAACCATACGCGTATCCAAAGAATACACTACTGCAGGACGGCATCCCCTCCGGAACGGCAGGTCAATTCCGCTCTGCGACCGCCCGTGCCAGCTCATGGAGCGTATCGCGGATGACTTCCACACGTTGATAAGCATCCTGCGCTTCAGGATCCCAATGTTCTTGGGCGGCGAGCAAATCCTGGAATGCCTGCATCCTCAGGTCCGTCCTCACGGGGTCAACGTTGCAGAAAAGGCGCTCGGCGCGTCTTGCGGTTTCCTTGAAATCCTGCGCATCAATGAGGTCATCGGGATAGCGCATCCGATGGAGGGTGAAGGCTGCCTGGGAGAAATCTGCGTCAAGCGGATACATGGTAGTAATGTACAGTTTTATTAACATGTGTCAAGGTGTCCTATTCTCTGGCTTCGCAGAGCAGTATAGTGGGCGCCAGTCCCATCTTGTTCATTGCCTCATGGGTCAGTAGCTCAGTGGTAGAGCAGTGGCCTTTTAAGCCATTGGCCGTGGGTTCGATCCCCACCTGACCCACCAACCTTCGTGCAGCGAAGGTTGCCGACCGTAGTCGGCAGGCCACGCTGTGCAAAGTCAGGCTCCAGGAACATCACATTCGATACAGACACCCGATACCAAAGCGAAGCCGACCCACCACACCCGTACCTCCCCTCCCTTGACGGTCTTTTCTCCAAAGGACATATTCACCATCGGTTCTTTCCATCATCGTACAAAGGAGGTTTTGCCATGGCCGCTCAGCAGGATACTTTGGAAGTTCCGCGTATCGTAGGTGGTATTTTCCACATCTTTCAGTCTTCTGGGTTCAAGAAGGGAAGACAGTGGTATGTAAGTGTCTTGTCCGGAGGATATCTGGAAGAAGAAGATCATTTGCTCGCGACGTCGGAAATACAAAGGATCATCGATGAAGACATCGCCGAGGGAAATGGAGACCGCATCGACCACCTCGTCATGAGCCCTTACGACGCAGTACACCTGTACCTGCAAGGCAGGCTCACGGAAAAGCACATTCGCCACGCTGCTTCCGACCTCCTGAGAGGCACCGTCACCTTCGAAAAAGTGATGTTGCCCACCTCCCTGGGGGAGCGGGAATTCACGGTGAAGGTCGTTGCATCCGAAGTGCCCATCAGCACCCGGGACCGGGAAGGAAAACTGGTTGTCTGAGAAGAACCACCGCTGGTTCAATCCGGCATGAACGGCGAGCCCCCCGGGGCTCGCCTTTTCTCTGTGGCCGCAGAATGGTGTCCTATTGATAGTCCCTCCACTCCTCGTACTCATTGATTTCGGCTTCGAGCAATTTGAGCGCAAGCGGAATGCCGTCCATCACATCCCCGTAGAAGATATTCCCGTAGTAGTCGCGGGCTTCCACGACCGCCGCTTCCCAGTGTTCGCGACTTTGTTTTCTTGCGTTGCGAATTTTGCCGATGAAATAATACACATCACGGAAATACCCTTGGGGCGTCACACAGATGATGTGCTGTTGCGCCTCCGCATGCTTCCTCATGGCATCGGAGAGCCTTGCCAATTCCGGGTCGTTGCCTTCCGCCCCATCGGTTCGCAAGAGGGCGCCCATTCGTTCGCGTGCTTCTTCCACCGCCGCATCCCAGTGCTCGGGATGCTGCTCCTTCGCCCGCTCGATCTTCCCGATGCATTCCATGATCTCACGCTGCTGTTCATGGTCCATGGAATGACAATAACATATTCTATATCCTTAGCAATCCCCTTCGTTGAGCCGCTGTTCTCACTCTTCCCTTTTTCTATTTTCTTAGTACCATACCACTATGCACACGATCGAATTACCTCCGTTGACCCCCGAACAGCAAGATCAATTACTCGATTGGTTCAAGAAAGAAACTGTCAGATCGGGGCCATTCTTTGAAAGCAGTGAAGGACGCAATATCAGTGTCAACGACGTCATTGATACAATCAAGAGCGGGAGGGAAGAAGGGCGCCTGTACCTCAAGGGCATACTCCAGGAGTATACGATCAGGAGAAGGGAGGATGAGGCCCGCAAGAAGCAGGAAGGGGAAGCGGCGCGCGTGGCATGATTCCCCCTCTCACGACGCCCGGAACTTCGCGGTCCGCGCCGCGGCTTTCTCCGCTATCCTGTCGCCGATGAAAGTCGCGCTCGTCCATGAACTCCTGACCATGAGAGGCGGCGCCGAGAAGGTGCTGCGCGTGTTCGCGGCACTGTTCCCCGACGCCCCCATCTACACCCTGCTCTACGACGAGAAGAAGCTGGGCGATTGGTTCCCCAAGGAACGGATAAGGACGAGCCGGCTCCAACGCTCTGCGGAGCGCCTCAATCATTTTCCATTTTCCATTTTCAATCGTGCATTCAATCATCACCTCTATTTGAAGAGATTCCCCCGCGCCGTGGAGGAATGGGACTTTTCGGGCTTCGACCTGGTCCTCTCCTCTTCCTCCGCCTTCGCCCACGGCATCCTCACCAACGGCAGGCCCAAGCACCTCTGCTACGTCCACTCCCCCGCCCGCTACCTGTGGGACCGCACGCACGACGTGATGGACCGCGCGGGGAACGGGCTCCCGGGCCTCCTCAGGCGCGCGTACCTCTCCCGCGCTTTCCACAAGCTCCGGGTGTGGGATGCGGAAGCCGCCGACCGGCCCGACCGCCTCCTCGCCGCCTCCAGGACGGTACAGGGCCGCATCAATGCCTACTGGCGCCGCGAGAGCACCGTCCTCTATCCGCCGATTGATGATTTTTGGCTCGAACAATCAAGTCCTAAGTCCTCTGTCTTAAGTCCTCCTTCCTTCTCCGATGCTCTTTCGACGAAGAACACTCCCTACTATTTCGTTGCTTCCACCCTCGTCCCCTACAAGCGCATTGATCTCGCCGTAAAGGCTGCGAACCGCTTGCAGGTTCCGCTCAAGATCGCCGGGGAAGGACCGGACCGCAAGCGCCTGGAATCCCTGGCGGGACCCACGGTGGAGTTCCTGGGGTACCGGACGCAGGAAGAACTGCGCGGCCTCTACGCGGGGGCCACGGCCACCCTGTTCCCGGGGGATGAGGATTTCGGCCTGGTGCCGCTGGAATCCCTGGCGTGCGGCACGCCCGTGATCGCGTTCGCAAGCGGCGGGGCGAAGGAAACCCTGGACGCGCGCACAGCGGCGTTCTTCGAGGAACCCGTGGAAACGTCGCTGGCTGCGGTCATGGAGCGGTTCCCCAAGATGGTCTTCTCCCCGGACCTGTGTAAAGCACGCGCCAGGGACTTTTCTCGGCCCCGGTTTGAAGCGGCTATTCTGCAGGAAGCGCAAGCGCTCCTGGGTCAGAATTGACGGTTGTACACGTCGGCAATAGGCAGATAGGATGCCGTCCATGCGCGTCGCCCTCCTCCTGGCCCTCTCCCTTTCGCTCCGCCAACCCGCAGAGGACGGCGGAACACAACGTCGCGCCTCTCCCCTCAACGCTCCCACGGTCCAGAGGATGAGCCCGCGCGCCATCCGCGCTTCCGCGGAACAACGGCGCCGGGACCAGATGCAGCAGACGCGCTTCCTCTACACCGCGGCTCTGCAGCAGGTCTACCGCAACAACCGGTACGGGTTCTCCCTTCGGTACCCCAAGGGATGGAAGATGCAGAACGTGATGCAGGAGGGCGCCGGCACCCTGAAGACCATCATCCTCTTCGTCTCCCCCTTGGAAGCGGAGAAGGACGAGGCGCAGGAGAACATCAACCTGCTGGTAGAAGAGCTGAGCGCCCCGCGCCTCACCCTGGAGGAATACACCGCGGCTGCGTTGGAGAATGAACGGGACATCTTCACCGATTACACCCTCCTGGCCTCGCACTCGCTCCTCATCGACGGCATGCCCGCGCACCGCGTTGCGTTTACGGGAAGCCTGGACGGCGAGACCACGGTCGCCTTCGAACAGATCTGGCTGCTGAGGGAGGGCAGAGCGTTCGTGTGGTCCCTGGCATCCTCGCCCGCATCGTTGGACCGCTACGCGCAGATGTTCCGGCAGATGATCGGTTCCGTGGACTTCGTGGATTGACGGATCGGGAGGCCGAACCGCTGCTTGGCATGGGTGTTCATTGTGTACACATTTGTGTACCCTCTCACGCTCCGGAAAAGAGGGATGCCTGTGCGCCCTTCGGGATCTCCCTCCCCAGCTTTTCGTACGCTTTGCGGGTGGCCATGCGTCCCTTGGGGGTGCGCTGGAGGAAGCCCTGCTGGAGCAGGAACGGCTCGTACACGTCCTCCACCGTCTGCTCCTCATCCGCCAGGACGGCTGCGATGGTGGAGAGGCCCACGGGACCTCCCCCGAAGGTATCCACGATGGTCTCCAGGATGCGCCGGTCGGTGGCGTCCAGCCCGTCATCGTCGATGTCCAACGCCTGCAGCGTCTCCTCCACCACCGTCACGTCCAGCCTCCCCTGCCGCCGCACCTGGGCGTAGTCGCGCACGGCGCGCAGGAGCCTGTTGGCGATGCGGGGAGTGGCGCGGCTGGAGCGGGCGATGCGGTGCGCCGCGCGGTCCTCCAGGGGCGCCCGGAGGAGGCCGGCGGAACGCTCCACGATCTGCTGCATTTCCGGCAGGTTGTAGAAGTCCAGCTTGAACTGGTGGAGGAAGCGGTCACGGAGGGGGGCGCTGATGGCGCCGATTTTGGTCGTGGCGCCGATGAGCGTGAACGGCTTGATCTGCAGGCGCATGGACCGGGCGGTGGGCCCCTTGCCGATCACCAAGTCCAAGGCGAAATCCTCCATGGCGGCGTAGAGCATTTCCTCCACCACGGGGCGCAGGCGGTGGACTTCGTCGATGAAGAACACGTCCCCCTCCTGGAGGTTGGTGAGGAGGGAGGCCAGGTCCCCCGGCTTCTCCAGCGCCGGCCCGCTCGTAATGCGGATCTGCGCGCCCATCTCGCGCGCCAGGATGTGCGCCAGCGTGGTCTTGCCCAAACCCGGAGGCCCGTAGAGGAGCGTGTGTCCCAGGGACTCCTTGCGCGCCTTGGCCGCCTGGATGTGCATGAGGAGATGTCCCTTCACCTTGCCCTGCCCCACGTACTCCGCAAGCCGCTTGGGGCGGAGCGCCGCATCCACGGCTCCTGCCTCCTGCGGGAGGGAAGAGGGTTCCACGGGGCGGGATGCTTTGGGGCGGTCGAGCGCCATGGAAATATGGTACACTCATCGCCGTGCAGCGCACTACTATTGCCACGGTCTTCGTCCTCGCGGGTCTTGTGGGAGGGACGGTTTGGCGCTTCTCGCCGCCCGCCGGCGCGGCCTTCTTCGACGATGTCCCCGAAGATCACCCCAGCATGGCATCCATCGATTGGCTCACGGAGGGAGGGTATGCGCAGGGATACGAGGACGGCTCGTTCCGCCCCGAACAGCCGGTAAACAGGGCGGAGTTCGTGCGGCTGCTCATTCGCACCATGCCGTCGCCCATCTATTCCGCTTCCTGCCCCACATCCCCCTTCAGCGATATCACCCCCTCGTTCTGGTTCTACAAGGACCTCTGCAAAGCCTACCGCGCGGGCATCATTGAGGGGTTCCCCGACGGCACGTTCCGTGGCGCACAGACCGTGACGCTCGCGGAAGCGGCGAAGATGCTGGTGCAAGCCCGCAGCATCGCATACACGGAATGGGAGGAAGAGGCATGGTACAAGCCGTACGTCACGGCGCTCTACCTCCTGCGGACGCTCCCCGCTTCCGTCCGGGACCCCGACCAATTGCTCACGCGCGGCGAAGTGGCCGAAATCCTCTACCGTCTGGAGTATGTGACTGCGGTGCCGGCAACGGAAACGCCCGTCACGCCCCCCTCCTCGTCTTCCGCCCCCTCCTCCACGCCTGCCGCCACGGCGGCGTTGAGTGACGTTTCTCCTTGCCCTCCCGTCATTTCCCTGTGGACCCAAACGGAAGGTGAGTCATGGGGATGGCGGCTGCTCTACTCCACCTGCGTGAGGGAGAGCGGATCCAGCGCGGAGGAAGGGGATATTTCCCTGGCCATCACCGCGCCTTCCGGCGCCTCGTACGTCGAGGGGCCGGGTACATCCGAAGAGTGCGAAGGCTCGGGGAACGGCGTGACGTGTTCTTCCCTCACGCTGCACAAGGAGGTCCGTGTGCTGTTCTCCCTCCCCTCCACCATGAGCGGTTCCGTCACCTTCACTTCCACGGCCGCCACCTCCCGCGAAGAAGAGAATACGAAGAACAACGGGAGCCTGGTGTACGTGTACCTGCCCGTACCCTGGTGAGACGGGGGCGAGCGGCCGCTGTGCTATACTCCCGCCGTGCGCCGCACCCCCCTCCTCACCGCCCTCGGCTTCACGGCCGTCCTCTTGGCGTTGGCCGTTGCGGACGCCGTGATAACCTCCCCCGCACTCCCTTCTTCCCTCCCCGCCAACCTCCAACCCCCGGTGGCGAGCGGACAAGGCGTGCCCAAGCAGACGGGCCCGAGCGTGGAACAGATCCTCTCCTCCCTCCGCATGGAAACGGCGACGGCGCGGGAAACGGGATTGATCGCGCGCATCGTCCCCGAACCGCAGAACGTGAAGAGCGCGGTGCTCCTGCGGGAGGAGGACCGCCTGGCCTGGGCCTCGTGGATCGAAAGCCCCGATGTGAAGACCTACTTCAATGCCATCAAGGAAGCGCTTCACGCCTCCTTCTCCCCCGGGATGACGGAGCTGAAGGACGAGACGTTCTCCGCGCCGCAGAAGCCCGTGGTGAACTTCCTCACGTTCCGCGATCCCGCCATCGCCCCGGAGCGCATCGTCTTCCTCCGCGTGCGAGAGCGGCTGTTCGAATTCCACGTGGCGGAGGGGAAGGATGCGGACATCGCGGCGTTGCTCACGGAGCTGTCGAAGTAAGGACCAAGAACAACTTGCACACGCTCCGTCCTTTCTGTACAGTCCCCCCGCTATGGCTAAAGCCATTAAGAAAGTCATCAAAGTGCAAGCCAGAGGCGGGCAGGCGAACCCCGCCCCGCCGTTGGGACCTGCCCTGGGGCAGGCGGGCGTGGATATCAGCGGTTTCTGCACCAAGTTCAACGAGAAGACCAAAGGGCAAATGGGGAAGCTTCTGCCGGTGGTGATCACGGTCTACGAGGATCGCACCTTCTCCTTCGTGGTCAAGCAACCCCCCGCTACGGCGCTCATCCTGGAGGCCGCCAAGCTGGAGCAGGGCAGCGGCGAGCCGAACAAGAACAAAGTGGGCAAGATCACCAAGGCGCAGCTGCGGAAGATCGCGGAGACCAAGATGCCGGACCTCAACGCCGGGAGCATCGAAGCGGCGGAGAAGATCATCGCCGGTTCGGCGCGGAGCATGGGAGTGACGATTGAGTAATGAGAAATGCACAATGGGAAATCTGAGATGACAATCTTGATTGAACGTGACGATACATTTCCGTCATTTTGCATTTTGCATTTCTCATTTATTCATTCCCCGTAGCAATGGGATTAACGTGCAGTCAGGGTGGCGAAAACGTACGCTATCTTCCGCTCTTTCCTCTGACCTATGTTCCCCGTCCTGTCATCGAACAGCCCCGCGAACCTTGAGCTCGTGGGATACGCCGCTCTGTTCGCGCTCGTCGTGATGGCCGTGTACGTTCCGGTGCTCATCACCGCGCTGCTGGCGGACCGTGCGCAGCCGGAGGAAGTGGCGAGGGCTGTTTTCCATGTGCTCCTGCAATTCTTCGGCGCCGTACTGATGACGATGAGCGGCCTGGCCGCGGTGATCGGCGTGTTCGCCGGCGTGGACTTTCCCCCCTTCACCTACCTCGTCTTCCTCATGGTGTTCGGCTTCGGCGGCATCATCTTCCTGCGCAGCGAGCACCGCCTCCGGGCAATCGACCCCGCATCCAAGACGATCCCCCTCCTTCTCTACCGTTTCACCCTCAAGTTCATCGGCATCGCCAGCGGGTTCCTGGGCGGCTATACCCTGCTCTCCTACCTGGTCTACCAACCGGTGGGCATGGCGCCCCGCTGGTGGGTGAACCCCCTCGTCATTTTCCTCTACGGCATTTTCCTCGCCTGGAGCGTGCGGAAGATCCACCACGCGGATGCCGCCCCCTCCTTCTCCCTGCCGTCCCTGGAGCCCCTGATGAAGAAGAGGAAGAAGTGAGGATGCCGAGCCTGTCGACGAACGAATGATATGCAGAATTGGGCTTCTTCCTGACAATCCTCGGAGTCGTCGGCAACATCGGAATCCTCCTCCCTACCCCTCTTGCGGACTGCAAGTTTTTCATGCACAATCACCGCACTTCGTGGGAGTCTCATCACGACACTTGTACCACGTTCCCCCCATTTCCATGACCTCCAAAAGGAGTCCCCTCGCCCGGCGCCGAGGCAAGAAGTACGCCGAAAAGAAAGCATTGGTCACCAAGAAGTCCTACCCCGTCCCCGAGGCGGTGGAACTTTTGACACAGCTCTCCACGACCAAGTTCGACGCCTCGGCGGAACTGCACATCCGCATCCTGGCGGATACCACGCAGGCCGACCAGCTGGTGCGCACCACCGTTGCCCTGCCGCACGGCACGGGCAAGGCCGTACGCGTGGCAGCCTTCGTGACGGACGACAAGATTGATGAAGCCAAGAAGGCGGGCGCCGACATTGTGGGCAACGAGGACCTGATCAAGGACGTCCAGGACGGCAAGATCAACTTCGACATCGCCGTGGCCATGCCCCGCATCATGAAGGACCTGGGGAAGGTGGCCAAGATCCTGGGCCAGAAAGGCCTCATGCCTTCACCCAAGGCGGGGACGGTGACGGATGCCATAGGGAAAGCGGTGGAGGAGCTCAAGAAAGGCCGCATCGAGTGCCGCATGGACAAGCAGGGCATTATTCACTCCGTCTTCGGCAAGCTCTCCTTCGGCGCCAAGAAGCTGGAAGAGAACCTCAACACCGTGCTCCAGGCCATCCAGGAAGCCAAGCCTTCGGGCATCAAGGGCGAATACATCGGTTCCATCTCCATCTCCCCCACGATGGGGCCGGGGGTGAAGGTGCAGGCGTGATGTTTGTTCTAAATAGTCATCTTGTCATCTATTTCTTTGAACATGTATCATTTTGTTGTGAAGTTATTTGCCAACCGACTCTTCGACCGGATATTCCTCTGGTATCACAAATATTGGTGGGTCACATACCTCCTTACACTTTCTATAATCATAGAACTATTACTCTGGATATTGCATGTTTTCTTCAGTGTGAGAATTCAATTGATTCCGAGAACATTTGAAGATCTTGCCATGGCTCTTGGGGGTCTTGCCGTCATTACAGTAGCTGTTAGACAGCATCGAGATGCTATTCGTCAGGCAGAGTCTAACCTTGTACCACGGATAACACGCATGTGTGGCGATCCCGACAAAGATGGTACTGCTTTCAATTGGGATTCATGCTTGTTTAAACAACCAGTCATAAACCTTGATCTGGCAGAGGCAAACCAAATGCTCGAACGTTCGTTAGGAATCATTGTTTTGCCTGATTCAATTATTACAAATGTTGAAGGCTATCTGCTAAAAGATGGAAAATTTCACATTGTACATTTTCACGATAGAAAAGCATTCGCCCAAGTCATTCAACAAATAAATGCAGCACCGCAACAGCAAAGGAAAGTTATTTTAGGAGGCAAACAAACGTGGGCTTCCGGAATTGGTTCTAAAGTTGGAAATTCCTTATTGATGCTTCTAGATCCTTCACCTACACCCATATCATATCCTGGCAATTATTATTGTGTTGTTTTTCGATCACTGTCAGGTCGTAGATACATACTCGAGGAAGATCATAACTATCAAATTCGGTTGAGTGCTTTGGATGAAAGAAGGCCCTCATGGAATACAGATTTCATTAGCCTGTTCCCTGCTTAAAAGACAATATTTCTTCCACTTCCTCCAACCTCTCCACCCTCACCAGCTTCGCCCTCATCTCCGCCGCACCGGGGAATCCCTTCACGTAACCGGAGAGGTGCCGCCGCATTTCCCTCATCCCCCGCTCCTCGCCCTTGAGCTCCACCGCGAGGCGGCAGTGCTCGAGGATGAAAGGGACCCTTTCTTGAAAAGTGACAGGAGGATGAAAGGCGTGCCCCCCCTCTCCCGAAGGGGGAGGGGGATGGGGGGTGGGGGTGAGGACGTCACAAATCTCCTTCATGACCCACGGATTCCCGAACGTCCCGCGGCCGACCATCACGCCGTCGAGATTATGGAGCTTCGCGCGCGCATCGTCGGCAGACTTGATGTCCCCGTTCCCGATCACCGGCACGCTCACGTGCTTCTTGAGTTCGTAGATGGGCTCCCAATCCGCCATGCCCGTAAACTTGTCGGTGTACCGCCGACCGTGGACGGCGAAGGCCGCCGCGCCCGCCTCCTCAAGCTTCCGGCAGAACGGGATAAGGCTGTCCGCGGAATCCCACCCCAACCGCGTCTTGACGCTCACGGGGATGGAGACCACCTTCACCGTTGCGGCCACGAGTTCCGCGGCGAGATCCGGATTCTTCATGAGGGCGGAACCGTGGGAGCTGCTCACGATCTTGGCCGCGGGGCACCCCATATTGAGGTCCACGCCGTCCGCGCCCATCTGCTCCACCACCCGCGCGGCTTCGATGAAGTGCTCCGGTTTTTTGCCGAAGACCTGGACGATGAACGGGCGTTCCAGCTCCGGACGGAAGTGCATCATCTCCTTCGTCTTCCGCGACCCGTGCGCCAGCGCATCCGTGCTCAGGAATTCCGAATAGAGGATCACGTCCGGCGCCAGCCGCTTGATGAACTGCCGGTACGACGCATCCGTCACTCCCGCCATGGGGGCGAGGCAAACGATCGGCCGCTCGGTTGTGTTCCAAGAAAAGCGCAGCACGATTGCTATAGTGTTATATTGTTCTACTCACCGCAAGCGCGCCTGCGTATTTGCTCAACAATATAACAATAGAACACCAGAACAATTCCCCTGGCCACCAGAAAACTGCCACGCGCTATCGCGCACAAGGGCTCCGTGACTCACACTGTTCCCGGTATGCTCCGCCTCCGCCCGTGGCTTCTCCTCGGCCTCCTCCTGCTCCCCATGGGAGCTGCGGCGTTGCCGGAAGATGCGCCCACCGTCATTCCGCGCGAGCCGTACACGGTGGACGGCGTCACCTGCAACATCCTCACGGGGCAAGTTCATTTCGCCTGCTTTCCCGTGCTGCTGGCCTACCTGATCCAATACCTCTTCGCAGCGGTGGGGATGCTCGCCCTGGTCCAGATCATGATCGCGGGGTACCAGTGGGCGGTCGGCAGCTTGGGCGTGACCTCCATTACCAGCGTGGATAGCGCGAAGAAGCGCCTGTGGGGGGCCATCGCGGGGCTCATCTTCTCCCTCCTCGTCTTCGCCATCATGAACTTCGTCATCAGCAGCATTACCTTGGGCACATGAGCAGCCCCAAAAAGAAATCCCCGGCCAACGCCACGCCGTTCGCGAACGGCCGTGGCAACGCCTTCACGCGGCTCCGCATCATCGGGGAGAAGGCGCAGAAGCTCTTCCTCCGTGCGCGGGAGGGCAGGGGGAATGACGGGGGCGGGGAGCCTTCCCGGCGCCTCCCGCCGCACAGGGCTGTTCCCACCGTGACCATTCATCTTTCCGTTTCGGGCATGGTGCAGGCGACGTTCGTCATCCTGGCCATCGCCGTGGGCGTGCTGGTGCTGTACCTCCTCCAGGACAAGATCGTCCTCTTCCTCCTGGCGGTGTTCGTGGCGGTGATCGTGGATCCCGGCGTCAAGCTCCTGGGAAGGATGGGCATCCCGCGGGGCGTCGCCATGCTCCTCCAGTACTTCATCGCCCTCTTCCTCGCCATCTTCCTCCTCATCTCCCTCATTCCGGTGGTGGCGGACCAGATCCAGCAACTGGGCGCCTTCCTCAACGCCCGCGTCAACGCCTTCCTCCTGGCTCCCAGCATCCAACTCCCCCTCTTCACGCCGGAAGTGAACCTGCGCCTTACGGACCTGTTGAAGACGGTGCTGGCGTACATGAACATCGAGCGCCTCGCCGACGCCCTCCAAACCCTGGGACGCAACCTCTCCGTTCCCGCCGATTCCCTGCTCTTCGCGATGCAAGTGGCGGGCTCCGCGCTCAACTTCTTCCTCAACCTCATCGTCGTTCTCGTCCTGGCGTTCTTCATGCAACTGGAGAAGGAGAAGATCGTGTCCTGGGTGCGCAGCTTCCTCCCGTGGAGCTTGCGGCTGTACGTGGATGACAAATCGGAACTGATCCATTGGAAACTCGCCCAGTGGACGCGCGGCCAACTGCTCCTGTGCTTCTCCGTGACGGTGCTCGTCTTCCTCGCCCTCGTCATCCTCCGCATGCCCTACGCCCTCACTCTGGCCATCCTCGCGGGCTTCACGGAGCTCATCCCCGTCATCGGCATCTTCATCGCCGCGGTGCCCGCCGTGGTCATTGCGCTCACGCAGCAGGGGTTGCTGTGGGCGGTGATGCTCGCCCTCATCTACTACGTCATCCAGTGGTGCGAGAGCAACCTGCTCGTTCCGCTGGTGATGAAGCGCACCATCGGCCTCTCCCCCATCGTCATCCTGCTTGCCATGCTCATCGGCATCAGCTTCCCTTCCATCGTCCATCCCATCCTGGGGATCATGCTCTCCATCCCCATCGCCACCGTCCTCATGCTGTTCTTCGAGGATTGGCGGGAGACGAGGATGAAGAGGACACGGTAGAAAACAGGGGCCGGTTACCCAGCGTGTCTATCATTCTTAACTTCCTCCAAACCCCCTTCGATCTCTTCCTATCTGCAACCCAAATTCTTTGAATAAATTTCGTATTCTCTTTATGATTAGCAGAACGAGTATTTCTCTTCCTTGTCATTAAAGGTTCGTGCCCTCGTCTGATAGAATACTAAGAATTATTTCGACAACTGGCACTCACTATTCTAGACTGCCAGTTCTCCTCACTCCCTCCTTCCCCTCTCCATGCACCCGTTCGACCGCTTCACGCCCAACGCCAAGCTTGCATTGCAGATCGCGGAGCAGGAAGCCAAGAGCCTCAAAAGCCCGTACATCGGGACCGAACATCTTCTGCTCGGCCTCCTCTCCATACCCAAGTCGCTCGGCTTCTCGATCTTCACGGGAGCCGGCGTGACGCAGGAGAACGTACGCATCCTCCTCAAGGCGCTCAAGTCCACCAATATCGAAGGCCAGCACGTGAAGCACGGCCTCTCCACCTTCCTCCACACGGTGATCGAGCAGAGCGTGGTGACCGCGCACAAGTTCCGCCACGCCAACGTGGGTACGGAGCACCTGCTCCACGCCCTGGTTTCCACGGGCAAGAACGCCGCCACGCTCATCCTGGAGAACATGCAGGTGGATCCGGAAGACCTGCGCCTGCGCGTGGAGGAGATGTTCGGCCAGATCAACCAGTTCAAGCAGCAGAACCGCAACTTGGAGCAGTCGCTGGAGGCGTTCTTCCACGGCCTGCAGGGCGCCATCGTGGGCATGCAGCCGCAGATGGCGGACCCCGAGGGGCTGCGGCGGCGCAAGGGGGACCCCAAGAGCAAGACGCCCGTGTTGGACTACTTCACCGATGACCTGGTGGCGCGCACCAAGGAGGGCAAGATCGACCCCATCATCGGCCGCGACGAGGAGATCGAGCGCATGATCCGCATCCTCAACCGCAAGACGAAGAACAACCCCGTGCTCATCGGCGAGCCGGGCGTGGGGAAGACGGCCATCGTGGAGGGGCTTGCCCAACGCATCGCCAAGGGCAATGTCCCCGACCTGCTGCGCGGCAAGCGATTGCTGGTGCTCAACATGGGCTCGCTCGTGGCGGGCACCAAGTACCGCGGGGAATTCGAGCAGCGCTTCGACGACATCATCAAGGAGGCCACCAAGAGCGAGAACGACATCATCCTCTTCATAGATGAGATGCACACGGTGGTGGGGGCGGGCTCGGCGGAAGGCTCGCTCGACGCGGCCAACATCCTCAAGCCCGCGCTCAGCCGCGGGACGCTGCGCGTGATCGGCGCCACCACGATCGACGAGTACCGCACGGTGGAGAAGGACCGCGCCCTGGAGCGCCGCTTCCAGAGCATTTTGGTGCAAGAGCCGCGCGTACCGGACGCCATCCAGATCCTCCAGGGGCTCCGGAAGAGCTTCGAGGACTTCCACAGGCTGGAAATCATGCCGGAGGCCATCGAGGCCGCCGTACACCTGAGCAAGCGCTACATCACGGAACGCTACCTGCCGGACAAGGCGATCGACGTGCTGGACGAGGCCGCCGCGGGCAAGAGCCTGCAGGCGTCGGAGACGAACCCGGAAATCCGCAAGACGGAGGAGAAACTGGAGCACCTGCTCAAGAAGCAGCAGGATGCCGTCCGCGACCAGAAGTACCACCAGGCGCTCAAGCTCAAGCAGGAGCAGCAGAACCTGCGGGAGGCGTTGGAGAAGATGAAGGGCAGTTTGGACGGGGACCGCAGGTCGCCCGTGGTGATCTCCGAGGATGACATAGCGCAGGTGATCGGCCGCATGACGGGCATCCCCGTCACCAAGCTCCTCAAGAGCGAGGCCAAGCGCCTCACGAACATGGAACTGGTGCTCAAGAAGCACATCGTGGGGCAGGACGAAGCCCTCAGGAAGGTGGCGCGGGCCATCCGGCGCAGCCGCGTGGGCATTTCCGACCAGCGCAGACCCATCGGCTCCTTCCTCTTCCTGGGCCCCACGGGCGTGGGGAAGACCGAGCTCGTGCGCGCCATCGCCGCGGAGATGTTCAACCGGGAGGACGCGCTCATCAAGATCGACATGTCGGAGTTCATGGAGCGCCATAACGTCTCCCGCCTCATCGGCGCCACCGCGGGGTACGTGGGATACGAGGAGGGCGGACAGCTGACGGAAGCCGTGCGGCGCAAGCCCTACTCCGTGGTCCTCTTCGACGAGGTGGAGAAAGCCCACCCCGAGTTCTTCAACGTCCTGCTCCAGATTTTGGAGGACGGCGTACTCACGGACGGCCAGGGCAAGCAAGTGGACTTCACCAACACCATCATCGTGATGACCTCCAACATCGGCGCCGATAAGCTCACGAAGCAGGCGGCCAAGATCGGGTTCCAGCTGGCGGACGAGGCGCGCGGGGAAGAAGCCGCCTACGAGGAGAAGTCCCAGGAAGTGATCCAGGAGCTCAAGGACAACCTGCGGCCGGAATTCCTCAACCGCGTGGACCATATCATCGTCTTCAACGCCTTAAACCAACAGCACATCCGCAAGATCGTGCGGATGCACCTGCAGAAGCTCACGGACCGCCTCAAAGAGCAGGGCTACATCCTGGATATCGACCCCAAGGCCATCAACCTCCTTGCCGAGGAAGGCTTTGATCCCGAATACGGCGCGCGGCCGGTGCGGAGGACCGTGCAGGAGCGGATCGAGAGCGAAATCGCCGAACACATCCTGCGGGGCATCTTCCGCAAGGGCGATACCATCCACGTGATCCGCAAGGACAAGGACAACCTCGAGTTCCTCCATGGGGACGGCAAAGCGCCGGCACCCCTGGAGCAGGAGGAAGAAGTCGCCGCTGGTTGACGTAACTTGTTAGTATTTCGTATTAAGTATTACGTATTGCGTATGTCCTTGAAGGGATAATACGTACGAGGAAATACGCCATACGTACGACGTTGTAGGAATTGTCCAATCCCCTCTTTTCTGCTACAATATCTGGATTTCCCTGAACATCACCTCATGGCCATCGATCCCGTCAAAATACCGCAGAACGTGTACATCGAGGACCGCATCGTGGGCCCGCTGACCCTGAAGCAGGTGCTGATCATCGCGCTCGGGGGAGGCTTCAGCTACATGCTGTACGCATTGGTCGCCAAGGCCGCGGGGGGACAGATGGGGTTGGTCCCCACGGTCCTCGTGTGGATCCCGGCCGCCGTCTCGGTGGTTTTCGCCCTGGTGAAAGTGAATGATTTGAGCCTGCTCCGCATCGTGTTGCTCTCCATTGAGAAGATGAACAAGCCCCCGGAGCGCGTGTGGACGCCCCGAAGGGGCCTCACCATCCACATCCGCACGGGAGGCGCCCTGGAAGCGGAGAAGGCGGAGAAACGGAAGGAAAACATCCTGGCGGGGAATGCCCCCGTCCAGAAGACGGAGAACCGCATCCGGGAGTTGAGTTCCATGCTCGACCATCCCCTCTCCCTGCCCCCGGAGGAAGGCCTGCCCCCGCCGGAGGCGGCACCGGCCGAACACCAGGCGCCGAGCCGTCCGGTGGACCGCAAGAGCGTGCAGGTGGATGACCTTCCCGGCGCGGAACCGCCGGAGGACCTCTCCGCCTATAAGGGCGTCTTCCGCGACATCTCCCCCCAACCCTGACCATGCCCGTTCCCGGATTCTCCTCGGCCAAAGACACCGTCCGCCAGCGCAAGAAGGGCACGCTGAGTTCCACGCAGCGCTTCCTTCCCATTGCGGAGATCCACCACGACACCGTGGTGCTCAAGAACGGCGGGTTGCGCGCCGTGCTGGGCGTGGAAGCGCTCAACTTCAACCTGAAGAGCGAAACGGAGCAGCAGGGCATCATTGCGGGGTACCAATCCTTCATGAACACGCTCAACTTCCCGCTCCAGATCGTGGTGCGGTCGTCCAAGATGAACATTGACCCGTACCTGGTGCACCTCCGCGCGCTCGCGCATGACCAGCAGAATGAGCTCCTGCGGAAGCAGACCTTGGGGTACGCGGACTTCATCGAGAAGCTGGTGGACGTTGCGGACATCATGCAGAAGCGGTTCCTGGTGGTGATCCCCGTGGACGTGAACCCCCGCCAGAAGACCCTCATTGAACAGTTCTTCGGCTGGATGAGCCCGGATGACTCCACCGCGAACATCGCCCAGCGCCACCGGGACTTCGCGGGGGCCCAGACCACGCTCAAGGACCGCGTAAACCTTGTGGAAACCGGCCTGCAGAACATCGGCCTGCTCTCCCGCCGACTCACCACCAAGGAGCTGATCGAACTCTACTACGAGATCTACAACCCCAAGACCAACCAGGAGCAAAAACTGCCGTCCGAGGGGCAGATGAAAGTAGACAAGACTGTGTTGTGAGGGAGTAGGTTGTAGGTGGTAGGTTGTAGAGCAGGATATTTTCTCAAAGAGAATATAGGCTGCTCCACCTACGACCTACCCCCTACAACCTTTTCATTCAAGGATCTCCTTTGACATCCTCTCCCACTCGTATAAAGTATACGCACTGGATCCCCGTCGCTCGTGCGAGGACGGCTCCACTCCCCTCTTCACTTCCTTCCCCTCGCACCCTTCTTCTCCTATGGCAAACGTGCCCGTCGAACAGAAATCCATGATGGATGAACTCCTCAAGGAATCCCCTCCCATCCTGCGCGTGCAGCCCGGGGAATTGGTGGAAGGTACCGTGGTGTTCCGCGGCAAGAATAAGCTCCTCCTGGACCTGCAGGGCGTGGCCACGGGCATCGTGAGCGGACGCGAACTGCGCGATTCCTTCAATACCTTCAAGGAACTCAGGGTCGGTGATTCCGTCTCCGCGTTGGTGTTGGAAGAGGAGAACGACGAAGGGATGGTGGTGATGAGCCTCCGCATGGCCAGCCAGCAGAAGGCTTGGGAACGCTTCCATAAGCTGGTGGAAGGAGATACGACCATGAAGTTCACGGCACAGGAAGCCAACAAGGGCGGCCTCCTTGCCAATATCGACGGCATCCGCACCTTTTTGCCGGTGAGCCAGCTCGCCCCCGTGCACTACCCCCGCGTGAACAACGCGGACGCTTCCGAAATCATCAACCGCCTGCAGAAGTACGTGGGCCACACCTTCACGGTGAAGATCATCACCATGGACGAGGAGGCCGGGAAGATCGTGGTTTCCGAGCGGGAAGCCATGGCGGAGGAGCGCGCCAAAGCCCTGGAGCAGCTCAAGCCGGGCGATGTGCGCGAGGGTGCCGTGAGCGGCATCGTCAAGTTCGGGCTCTTCGTGGCCTTCGAAGGGCTGGAGGGGCTGGTCCACATCTCCGAGATCGCCTGGGGCCACGTGAAGAACCCCGCCGAGTACGCCCAGGTGGGCGACAAGGTGACCGTGAAGGTGATCGGCGTGGACGGGGAGAAGCTCTCGCTCAGCATCAAACAGCTCACCAAGGATCCGTGGGAGGAGATCGCCGAGCGCTACCCCGTGGGCAAGAAGGTGACGGGATCCGTCGTCCGCTTCGCGGATTACGGCGCGTTCCTCAAACTGGAGAAGGATATCAACGGCCTGGTGCACCTGAGCGAATTGGCGCATCACAAAGTGACCGATCCCGCCGAGGTGCTTACCATCGGACAGAAAGTGGATGCCCAGGTGATCAACATCGACGTGGACGAGCGCCGCATCGGCCTCTCCATCAAGGCCCTCAAGCCGATTGATAAGGAGACCATGGAGCGCATCATGCGCGAGCGCGAGGAGGAAGAGCGCAAGAAGGAAGAAGAGGCCGCAGTGGCCAAGGACGCCAAATCAGCGGACCAACAGCAGCAGACACCTGCCCTGCCAGCTGACGGCACCGAAGGTGGCGGGAAGGAAGCGAGCACCGGCGCGAAGGAATCCTCCTCCGTCAGCGGCTTCGTTGCATCCAAGACCGGCAAGAAGTACTACGCCGCCGATTCCGCAGCGGGGAAGAAGATCAAGGAGGAGAATAGGGTGGAGTTCAAGAGTGCCGCGGAGGCCGAGGCAGCCGGGTATAGCGCCTGACGGAGGAATCAGAAGAAGCAGATGATGCAGAGGATTCAGAGGAAATGATGCTCCACTGCCCCGGAAGCAGTATGCATATCCTTCCTCTGCATCTTCTGTTTCTTCTGCATCATCTGCATCCTCCCACCTACTCCTTCAACCTCTCACCGCTTAAGAGGTGCAAATGCAGGTACATCACCTCCTGCCCCCCTCCCTTCCCCACGTGAAAGGTGAGCTTGTAGCCCGCAATCCCCTGCTCTTTGGCGAATTTTTGCGCCTTGAGGATCAGCATGCCGGGGAGGTGCGCCGTCTCGGGCGTCACATCCGCAATGGACGCCACGAAGTGCTTGGGGATGAAGAGGAGGTGCGTGGCGGCCTTGGGGTGGATGTCCTTGAACGCCAGGACGTCGTCATCTTCGTAGACGATGTCCGCGGGTATCTCCTTGTCCCTGATCTGATGAAAAATCGTTCGCTCTTCGTTCATGGCCATAGTGTATCACGTCGGCTCATCCATAGATCATACGACCGAGGCGTTCGCGGGCATGGAGGAGGACGCGCTTCAAGCCGGCCTGCGGGGTGCTTCTGACGGATGGATGGAAAATGCTCATCACCGCCTCTACCGCCTCCCGTTGTTCCTCCGTCAGGGCGGCATCCTCCGGAATCGATCCGTCGCAGGAAAAAATCAGCTGCCGCTCCAAGCCCCGCAAGGTTGTGAAATCGGGATGGTCGGAATCTGCCAAGCGCGTGCGATATTCTCCAAATTCCCCATTCAGAACAATATTCATGAAGGCGAAGAGCTCACGTTGCGTCCGGGGCTCCTCCGGCGCAGGAAGCGCAAGGCCGGCACGCAGGTCGGCCACACCGGCGGGTGCATCGTGTACGGAAGACGGGCATGTGTCGATGGACATGGGATGTAAGGGAAAAGAACGTGATGCCCCTTTGTACGCAGCCGGACAGGAGGAAGCAACGGCATCACTGTCATCTTTCCTTTCTGTTCAAATATTTGACAACAGTGTCTGCTTACCCTTTCCACTCCCTTTCCCTGCCTCCCCATCTCCCCCGGCGAACGTTCATCGCGGTTACAGGTTGCAGAGCCGGGAATACCTGTCATAAAGCTTCCCGGTGAGGGCCGGCGCTTCCTGGTGCGTGGGTGAAGTGCGATCCCGCGGGATTGACTTTTTGGCTAAAAAAAGAGAAAATAGCTATGGAATGGCGGATCTCACATCACGCGAAATAGGCCCTTCCCTCACCTCCCACGTGGAAGCGGCGAAGTTGGTGGTGAGCCAACCCAAGAAATTGGAGACGCTCCTGCAGGACTTGAGCACTATCGAGAGCTTTACCAACCGCGTGAGCGAACGCACGGGCGAAGACCGCTCGGGTGATTTGGGAGGGGCCGGGGCCGGCTCCAGTACGGACCAGGGCGATGACCAGCAGATTTCCGCGCGGGACCAGGCCATAGCCGCCATGCCCACATCACCCCTGGTGCTGCAGAAGAAACTGCAAGACCATGTGCAGGAAGAAATGACGCACCTGCGGAAGATGGCGAAGAAGACCGCGCGCGCCTCCCGCCCCGGCGACGCCTTCCGCCTCAACCAGATCTACGCCCGCATCCGCCGCCTCAACGCCCTGCTGCTGGAGCTGGTGGAAGCCACGCTCGACATGCTCCATCGCCTCTACATACGGGTGTTCGTGGATAAGCAACCCATTATTTGAGGATACCGGAGGATCAGCGAGGGGCGCTCTGCAGCTGTTCCATCTGCTCCACAATGTCTTTCACGAAACTCCCGATGATGGGGCCCCAGTCGAAGCTCTGCAGGAACGCGATGATGAGGGGCACCAGAATGGCGATAGCCGCCACAAACCCCAGCCCGCGCGCCGCCCCCTGCAAGAACGAGTGCGCCAGGGACTTCTTGCGATCAAACACATAGCCGTACTTCGCGGGCATGTCCGCCACGGCACGGTTCAATTGCTCCAACGCCCGCACCAGCCTCTCCTCCGCCGACGCTGCCCCCTTCTTCACCATACCCCCCAGACTATCAGTGAACCTTCTTGTGATCGAATCCTTTACGCTCCTTCTTCCCCCTCCCCTCGAACAGCGCCATTACGTTCCCCAGCACCTCATCGGCGATCGCCAGCGGCTTGAGGATGATGGACTCCACCTTCTCCGTCAGGCGATCCGCGCGCTTGACGATGCGGCGCACGTCCACGAAGAGCTGCAAGACGTTGTAGAGCACCACCACGAGCATGATCCCCACGAGGATGTACAGGAAGGTGAGGACGTCTCCTGTCGTGATCACCATAGGAAGAGGGAAATAAGTAGCTCGTACGGTAACGCTTCCGTACACTATGAACAATTCACGTATTCAAGATTCATGGTGCAAGCACTTCTCGCCCCCCTTTGGCATCTCCCCCGCAACGTTGCCAACGGCATGATCCGCCTCTACCAGGGGACCCTGTCGCCCGATCATGGCCCCCTTCGACACCTCTACCCCTACGGCTACTGCCGCCACACCCCGACGTGCTCCGCGTACGCCATGGAGATGCTGCGCAAGCGCGGCTTGGTGATGGGATCCCTCCTGAGCATGCGGCGGCTCCTCACGTGCCATCCGTGGCGGAAGCCGGATGAGGCGAAGATGAGGGAACTGGCGGAGAAGGTGCTCTCCGCTACTACATAGAAAAGTATCAATTCAATCTACACGCACATATTCTTTCATTCATCTGTGATACCCCTTGGGAGGGTGGCGCGCCGTGGGGGGTGAAGGGGAAGGCCCTGCTTCGACATGGCCAGCCGACGAGTCAGCCCCGAAACCTTGCAGGGGCTGACGAGGAGGCACAGGGCCGGGCGGAGGGGAGTTCGGCGCGCCGGCGTTTTGCCTGCCGGCCGTAGTCCTGCATTGCGGGACGAAGGCTGGGCTCCACCTTTTCCGCCGGGAAAAGGTGGAAACAGAAATCGTAATAACAACGGCACTACCTCGATCTCTTCCTTACGGCTTCCTGCAGCTTATCCAAGGACTCCTCCCACCCCTGCCGTGCATCATTGCTGTCCTTTCCCTCGGGAATGCCACTGTGCTCCAGTAGTTTTTTGCCGTCCGACGACCGCATGCAGAAGAGATAGCTTCCGCCCACGCGCAAGTCGATCCTGCTCTCGGGCGCCGTGATGTACATCCAAAGATATTCTGCTATAATTCATACATGTCAGAAAGTATGGATTCGTACGACGATGACTTGGAAAAACCAACTGAACACTTTCCTGATCAGGCAGAAATTGAGGCGCTTCTCGCGACGCATCTTCAAGGAAAGGAATATTCCATTACACGATCCAACAGTGATGATAAGGGTGTCTTGATATTTGAAGCAGAGATGATCATTGATGGGGAAAAGACCGTGTTTAATTACCAACGAGCTACCTACGATCATACGAATCCGGAACGAGACGAATATGCACGCTTTTCGGCTTCTCTTCATTCTGTGTCATATGATTCGGACGGCATGCCTCAAGGAGGAAAATGTATAGCCAACTATCGCGACGGACAGTGGTTGAAACCGTGAAGGGCATACGAACGAGAAACGAGAGGGGCTGGGAGGGAGTGCTTCACAGGAGGTTTGCCCCTCCCTATACTCCCCAAGCCGATCATTGCGGGCGTCGTATAGTGGCTATTACAACCTCCTTCGCTCCTCGTAGCTACGGAGGGCAGGCCATCCTGCTCCTTAACCATCGCATCACCGTAAGCGGGTATAGTACAGCGGTAGTACGCCAGCCTTCCAAGCTGGACACACGGGTTCGACTCCCGTTACCCGCTCCAAAATTCTCGAAGAGAATTTTGCCCTGAGCGAGTCCGCCGAGGCGGACGAGTCGAAGGACAAGCTGGGAATGGCGGTTCGATTCCGCTCGCCCGCTCCACACGGCTTCATCCGGCTCTGAGGACTGAATCTATTCCGCCAATCGTCGCAATATCCCCTTCATTTGGTCTATTTCTGACTGCTGGGACTGCACGATGGATCCGCACAGGTTCCGGATCTCCGCATCTTCTAGGGAAGCCTTTTCGCACATGAGAATGGCTCCCGCGTGGTGCGGGATCATGGAACGGAGAAATGCGCGGTCACGGATCGCGGTCTGCTGTCGGATGAAGACGAAGAACGCGACAAAGAGCACTGCGCCCGCCGCCATGACGGCTACGAGAGCCTTCGTATTGTGGTACATGGCTCCCATCAAGAGGCCTTCGAGGATGAGCATGGGGGTAGTCATGAGACCGGCCATGTAGAAGGTGTTCAGGTTAAGGTAGACATTGCTGAACCTGTCGACCATGGCGTACATGAGCGCGTACATCGCCAAAAAGTGAAGGAGAGCCATCCAATACAGCCTGTTGATATGCACCTTTGTTGTGACGTGCGCGGGAACAATCTCTTGCAGTGCGTGGCGAAGACGAGCCATTCCCGTACCGGGAAAGGGAAACGATGCATGGCTCTGGATGATATATTGACATTTGATGTATTTTCGCTATTATATTATTACTATGAATAACTTCTCTGATGACCAGGTTGGAGACATGTCTTTGCATGCGGAACCCCTCCCTTTGGGCGGACTCGGCACCCTTGATGATCCCTTCCGGCCTGCGGCGTTTGAAGAGAATATTCAGCAAATAGCGCAGATGGCGCAGGAGAAGAATGTCCCCATGTACTGTTCCTTTGAGGGATCTCTCTTCCGCATCCATCCCAACGGCGATGTGGAATGGAGCCATAACATGCCCCCTCTCCGCGATAACATTTCGGACATCATTCAGGATTCCCTGCGCCAGTGGCGTGAGCGGCTCTCGAAATAGGAACACGAGGCTTCCACCCTTCCAAGGGAGACGGAGGGTTTCGCGTGCCTCCACGGTACGATAATGCCGGGCGCAAGGGCAGGGAGCCCACTGCACTCTCCGTCACATTGCAATCCGAGCTTCCATCTGCATAATGCACAGCATGAAGCTCTGCCTTCCCCATGACCAAGAGCGCTTTACGGAAGAAGAACGGAACATCATCGCCGCCTGCAAAACACCTCAAGAGACCCAGGACTTCATCAACACGATCGCGTATAACTTCGAATCCGACGGTGTGGCGCGGCTGCGCTCGTTTCGCAGGGTGGTGCGGGACAGGGTAGCCCACTGCTTCGAGGGGGCCTTGGCGGCGGCGGCCATTCTTGCCCACCACGGCTATCCACCCCTTCTCGCGTGCATGGAAGCTGACGAAGACTTTGACCATTTGCTCTTTCTCTTCCGGGAAAGAGGTAAATGGGGATCCATTGCACAATCACAGCAACCGAATTTGAAGGGACGGCCCCCCATCTTCAAGAACGTGCGAGACCTCATCCTTTCCTACGGTGACAACTACACTCCCAGTCTCCATCGCCACCAACTCCAGACCTTGCGAGGTTATTGCACCTTCGACCTGCGGCAGTTGCACGTGGACTGGATGACAACGGAAAAGGACGTGTGGCCTGCGGAAGACCTGACATTCGAAAAGAATTTCACCGCGCTGAAGGCAAAGAACGGATTCCGAGAGTTCCGGTGCAACCGCGACGGAACCATCACATGGCTCCATCCCGAGGAGGAACACGACGCTCTCTCGGCTCCGCAAAACGGAACGGAGCCTCTCGACCGTGCTGATGATTGACTCGCGTCCGGCAGCGGAATACCTTCTTTCCCCGATTCCCTTCCCTTCCCATAACCATGATGGACAGCATGCACACCGACGACGTTGCGCAAATGCTCGATGCGCTCGAAGGAGCCAAGGATTTGAGTTCGGAGCAGAGCCGCTTGGTTAAGGTCTTACGGAACCGGGAGGCCGGCGCGAGTTTTGATCCTCAAGCGGATGTACAACAGCTCGTGGAGGAGGTTGATGCGTTATTCCGAAACGTCTTCTGTTGCCAATAACCTCCATGAGACAGACGGCTCTGCCCTTAGAGAGATTCGAGAATGTGACTCATCAGAGGTGATTTCGGAATAGTGAGGAAGCGGAATGGACGGCTTTCCCAGTTTTGGTTAGCTATGGATTGAGGTAACCGCTCACTTTATTTCTTTGTGATGCCACTTTTTCCGGCGAAAAAGTGGCCAAAACGCCGGCGCGCCGAACTCCCCTCCGCCCGGCCCTGTGCCTCCTCGTCAGCCCCTGCAAGGTTTCGGGGCTGACTCGTCGGCTGGCCATGTCGAAGCAGGGCCTTCCCCTTCACCCCCCGCGGCGCGCCAACCCCCTTCTTTGTTGAGAGAGAAAAGAGTGAGCGGTTACGGATTGGGTATTGCTTTCTTTTGATTATATTGTACTATGCAATACTTTCATGCTGCAAGCAATCCTCCTCACCATTGCCGGCTTCTTTGTGGTCTGGGTGCTGGTGGACGACTTACTCCCCGGGGAAACCACGGAGGGAGAACGGAAGGATAAAGGTGGGGCCAACAGCCTCTTCGCGCTGATCGCCGTGCCGCTCCTGCTCTTCTTCATGCTCCTTCGGTTCGCCGGTGAAGCGGCGGTGTTGCTGGCCAAGCTTGCCGTGCCCCTTCTCGCGTCCCTCTTCTCCATCCTCCGGCACCTGCTCCATGCCTTCGGTTCCCTGCTTCGCACCGTGTTCCGATCCCTCCGCCCGCTCCTCAATGCCGTCCGATCCTTCTTCACCCGCACGTTGGGGTTCCTTGTGCGCTCCCTCTTGAGAGGACTCCTCCACGGAACACTCCGGTTTCCTCGTACGCTGTTTCTGCGGCCCCTCTCGCTGCTGTTCCGTGCCACCTCGCAGTTTTCCCTCTCCCTCTTCCGCAGCGTCCTCCGGGCTATTCTGCGAGGCGTAGGGGCATTCCTGCGGGGTCTCCTGCATGCCCTCCTGCAAAGCGCCCTCTTTGCATTCCGGCTGCCTGGAATGTTGTACAAGCGCGCGGGAACGCTGTGGCTCCTCCTCGGCAGGAGCGGGAGGGCTGCCCCGCATTCCCTCCCCCGGTTGCTCCGCTCCCCCTTCGCGCCGCTCCTCTTCCTCACCGGATCGTTCGCTTTGTTCTTCCATCCGCTCCGCCCGTGGAACCGGAGAAAGAAGGACGCCCTTGATGAGGAAAGGCAGGAGGATGATGCGCTCTCGTGGGAACGGATGCGCAGCATCGGCTGGCACACCCGCGCGCGCCTCCGCCATGCGCGCACCGCCTGATAGCCGAATCTTTTCTGGCCTCTCCGCCTCTTCCGTGCTATAAGGAGGTCTATGCACGGCTACATCACCAATCTGAATACCGTGACGCGGGAGAACACCGATTTTCGCCGCGTCCTCTACACCGCCAAACACAGCCAACTGGTGCTCATGAGCATCAAGCCCGGGGAGGACATCGGCGAGGAAGTGCACGAGCTGGACCAGTTCATCCGCGTGGAGGCGGGGGAAGGGAAGGTTCTGCTGGACGGCGTGGAACACCCCGTGAAGGATGATGACGGCATCGTGATCCCCGCCGGAACGCGCCATAACGTCGTGAACGTTTCCCCGACCGCCGACCTCAAGCTGTACACCATCTACTCCCCTCCCGAGCATAAGGACAGCGTGGTCCATGCCACCAAGGCGGACGCACTTCGGGACCATGATGACCATTTCGACGGGAAAACGACGGAATGAACCGTTGTTGTGGATGCACCCATGCGGAATACTGTATTCTTCCACCTACATTCCTTTTCGCATGGACGCGAAACTTGTTTGGGAAGCCCGCTACTCCGTCGGCCTGGACCAGATTGATGAGCAACATCAGGAATTCTTCCGGATACTGAATGTGATGGGGGCGCTGGCGGATACGCGGGATATCAAACGCGCCGACGTACTCCCTCTTCTCCAATCCCTCAGCGATTACGCGTTCTACCACTTCGCTTCCGAGGAGGAGTACCTGGAACGGTACCGTTACCCCGGCATCGCATTCCACCGCCGGCAGCACGATATCTTCCGTGACCGCATTGCGTTGTTTTTGGAGGAAGTGGAATCCTCCGCAGCGGACCTCCCTTCCCTCTTCCGCCGCATCGTCACCTACGCAAGGGAATGGTTGGTCAACCACATCCTGGTGGAAGATAAGAAATGCGAAGCGTACTTCAAAAAAGGGAATGAGCTGCCTTTGGGCCTACGGGACGCGCCGAAAGGGGAATGAGTGTTTATTATTGATGACAAATCATCAATTTGTTCCTTTCTGCTGCGTAAATCTCACTCATTGCTCATTTTGTCATATTGTTGTATTATATACATGTCTTTCCTTCATTCTCTATGTCCAAACAAAAACATATCCACCTTCTCACCACGGGGATAGTGGCGGCGGCCGTGTCGCTCACGGCCATAACGGGCACGAGCTTCGTGGCACAAGTGGTTCCCGCCAATACGGCCGGCGGCGCAGGCGGCTCCTCCGCCCAGGGCGACACGATGGTCCCGGGCGCAAGCCTCTCCGCCGACGTCATCGCGCAGGCGATCAAAGCCAATGGCGGCCATGACGTGTGCTTTGAGACCGGAACGACCAAATGGGAAGGCAATGTCACCGTGTGTAACGCTTCCGGATGGACCATCTACCGCGCGCAGGATTACGGCCTGCAGCCGGCAACGGATGGTGGAACCGCTTCCTCGCAGGGACAGACGTGGGGCGCCCCATCCCCCGCCGGAAACGGCGGAGGAGGGATGTCTCCCCAGCCATGGATGCCACCGCAGCAACCCATGCAGCCGGTACAACCCATGCCCGGGGATACGGGTACGCAACAGCCGTACCAGGGACTGATGCCGATCCAGAATTACTCGCCTCTGAATACCGCACCCCCCAATCCCAACGCCCAGATTTACTGGATAAACGGCGTGCCCACGACGGGTTCCCCACAGGGGCAACAGAACTTCGGGCCGGCGAACGGTTCGATGCAAGGCCAAGGCTCCGCGGACATGTTCGGCTCGCCCAAGAAACAGATGGAAAAGGAAGTGAAGAAGCTGGCGAACCAGATCAAGCGCACCGAAAAGAAGATGGCGAACCTGGAGAAGAGAATCGCGAATACGCAGAAGAAGATCGATAAGGAGAACGCCAAGCTGGAGAAAACGGACGATGAGGAGAAGATCGAGCGTATTGAGGAACGTATCGAATTCTACGAAGAGATGATGATGAATATGGAGGAGGGAGTGGAGGACATGCAGGACGGTCTGGATGAAATGCGGGCGGCGCTCGAGGAACTGCAGGAGGAACTGGCAGATGCCAAGGATGCTTCTTCCGCGGCATCGCAGCAGTAATTTACACTATCCGATCTTTCCGCTCTTTCCTTTCTTTCCCCCCACAGTATGAACACACAAACACGACTCCACGTGCTCGCCACCGCCTTCATGGTCTCCGCCGTGTCACTGGCCGTTACGACGGGTACAACCTACATGGGCTTGAACGCCTCGATCGTCTCGCCGGAAATCCGGCCCGCGGCCGAACAGGTCACTACACCCGCGGCGGCCGTGCCGCAAGCAGACACCGTACGTGAGACCGTCATCGAGAACAGGCAAGAGATACGGGAGGCGGCGAAGGAGAACATACAGGAAGCGCGCACAAATGCCGTTGAGGCGCGCCAGGAACTGCGTACCGAGGCGAAGGAGCGGATCCAAGAAGTGAGGAGCGACGTCAAGGAGCGGCGCCAGGAGGTTCGGGCAGAAACACAGGAGAAACGCCAGGAACTCCGGCAGCACGCGAAGGATCGATTGCAGGAGCTCCGCGAGCAGGCAAAGGAGAGGCGCCAGGAGATCAAGAGCAACGTGCAGGAGCGCCGGCAGGAAATCCTCAACGGCGTGAAGAAGAGGACGGGAACGGAAGCCGTGTCGGAATCCAACCCGCAGCCTTCCCCGTCACCCGTCTCCGAATCCAATCCCCAACCATCCCCCGCTCCGGTATCGGAATCCAACCCGCAGCCTTCCCCGGCGCCGGCCGCGGACAAAGCTGCCTTGCTCATCCGCACGCTGGAAGTGAGGATCACGACGTTGAAGAAGAACATCGCAAAGTTGGAGGTTCTCATCGAGAAGAAGAACGACCAGCTTGCCGAAGCGGAGAACGCGAATCGCCGGACGGCCATAGAGCGGACGATCACCCACCTACAGGCGCTCCAAACGAAGTACGAGCGTCAGATGAGCAGTTTCCAGGACAAGATTGACAACCTGAAAACGAGTACCGACGAATAACACCGACATACGCTGTATCTTCCGGGCGTGAGCGGACCTCACGCCTTTTTTTCAGCGCCCCGGTTCCGGAGCGGCCCCCCGCAAGCTGAAGCACTCTTCCACGACGGCGTTGTCATCCGTCCACCCCACCACCTCCCCCTCCTTGGACGTGCCGGACACGATGCCCGAGGCGTAACAGTTCCGCACGATGCTCGGGTTCTCGTCGTTTCCTACCACGTATCCCACCAAGCCCCCCACGCTCTCCCGCCCCTTCACATTCCCCGAGGCGAAGGATTTGCGGATGAAGCCTCCATGGCTCACCCCCGCCAGGCCTCCCACGTACTCATCCCCATCCACATCCCCCGTGGCGGAACTTCCATCCACCACCCCCCGCGTGTAGTTCCATCCCACGAGTCCTCCGATCCACTTCCCCAGCCCTTGCACGCGCACATCGGCGCTCGTATCCTGCAGCCCCCCCTGGCTCACCCCCGCCAGGCCTCCTACGCCGGAGCGCCCTTTCACCCTGCCTTGCACATACACGTTGGTGAACGAGCCTCCCACCGCCCACCCCACCACCCCCCCCACGTAATCCCTGCCCCGCACGTCCGCTTCCACCGTGATGTCACGCACCACGCTGCCCACGTCCGTCTTCCCGAAGAGCCCCAGGTAATCCGTGGACGGCCGGTTGATCGTGAGGCCGCGGATCATGTGCCCCGCGCCGTCGAACATGCCCGAAAAGCCGTAATCGTAGTACCCGATGGGGAAGAATCCCGCGCCACCGTTCCACTGCGCCGTGGCGGAGCAATCGATGTCCCGCAGGAGGACGTAGGCGGCGGCGGGCACGTCCGCGATGTTCTGGAGTTCCCGGCAATTGGCGATGCGGTAGGGGTTGTCCGGCGTCCCCTTCCCCCCCGAAACCGCTCCCGGAGGCTGGCCGTGCTCGCTGCGCAGCGCAAAGATGACGGCGAGGAGGATGCCGGCCAACCCGATGCCCACGAGGATATCGGCGACGCTGCATTGCCGGGTGAGGCAGATATTCCAAGGCCGCTGGGGCTGCGCGGATTCCATGGGCTTACTGGAGCTGCGAAAGCAGGAGCCAGAATGCGAATGTGGCGATGAGCACGATGCGTGGCGCCCGCAACAGGATGCGGGAGAGAACGAACCACATGAGGATGATGCAGCAGACGAAGAGCGAAAGAAGGAGCCACAGCTCCACGCCTCCCGACTGCATCAAGCTCAGTTGCAGGAGCAGGAAGAAGAACGCCACTGTCGTCCCCACGTTGAACGCAAGGCCGTACTCGGCGGAACGTTGCCCGCGCATCTCCGCAAAAATCCACAGGACGGTGCTGATGATGAAGATGACGGCCAGGTAGAGCCAGTAGTAATTCGCTTCCCGCAGGAACAGCGAACCGCTCACCGTGTACATCGAGAGGACGAGGAGCTGGATATTGCACAGGAAAATGATGGCGATGATCTTGCTGGACGGCAGGTGCGGGTGACGTTTCTCAATATCGGCGAGGGCCATGGTGTTGACGAACGACCACTGCACAGCCCGGTCCCACACCTTCAAACCCAAGCCGATGACCAGCACCACCCCGCTGAAGAGGAAGAGCTGTCCCGGAAGGGTGGTGATCAACACCTGCCAGAAAGAGGCGAAAAGGGAGACCATGTTGCATTTCCCCGCATGAGCGAGGAAATCTGAGTAGTATACCATGTTTTCCCGCGTTTTGACCATCCCAAACCGCAATACCGGCTGTAAGTGCCCGTTCCGGTCCCCGTCGTACATACGATTTTCCAGTTCCTCCCCCTCTATTCTATGGATCTTCTTGCGTACCTCCTCATCGGTCTCATTGCAGGCTGGATCGCATCCCAAGTGGTAAAAGGGTACGGCCTTGGCCTTGTGGGCGACATTATCGTGGGTATCGTTGGTGCAGTGATCGGCGGCTACATCTTCAGCCTACTGGGCATCACGCAGTACGGTTTTGCGGGTTCCATCGTCACCGCAACCATCGGTGCCATCATTCTTTTGGCGATCATCAAGATGTTCCGCACCGCATCCTGAGGGGAAGGGTCATCAACATAGTATTGAGAGATACTTTTTTGCATTCGTCCATAGGTTCTTTGCTTCCCTGTCTTGAGGGGGCGGATAAGCCATAGCCCAACAAAATGATTTGTGATACAATCTATTGATTCTCTGAAGAATTTTTCAGAGAACGGACACGCAGACACAAACACCATTCCATGAAACTCCATACGCTGATGTTTGGCTGGGAGTACCCCCCGCACCATTCGGGAGGATTGGGTGTCGCATGCCAGGGACTCGTGCGCGGGCTCCTGGGGAACGGCGTCCGTGTGACGTTGGTTTTGCCGCACAACCTCGGCGAGGGGGAAGACCAGTTGGATGTGCGCTTCCCCACGGAAGAAATGAAGTCGCAGGTGCTGGTGCCAAGCATCCTTGACCCCTACGACGGCGTACGCTCGTATGAGGAACGGTGGCAGAAGGACTGCATCGCCAAAGACAACCCGCACCTCTACGGGCCGGACCTTGCCCAGGCCGTGGAACAGTTCACGGCATTGAGCGTGGAGTTGACCAAGGATGTGGCTGCGGACGTGGTGCACTGCCACGACTGGATGACGTATGAAGCGGGCTTGCGCGCGGCGAAGCATCACGGGAAACCGCTCGTCACGCACATCCATGCGACGGAATTCGACCGCACGGACTTCCATCCCAACTCCTGGATCGCAGAGAGGGAGCGCCGGGGGCTGATGGCCGCCGACCGGGTGATCGCCGTAAGCAACTACACCAAGAAGCTCCTCGTGAGCCACTACGGGATCCCGTCCGGAAAGATCTCCGTGGTCCATAACGGTCACGACCAGCCCAGGGACGTGGCCCCCCCCGCCCTCCTGGCGCGTTACGGCAGCCGTAGGCATCCCCTCATCCTGTTCCTCGGACGGCTCACGGTGCAGAAGAATCCCTGGCAGTTCTTGGAAATCGCCCGCCTTGTTCGCGCGCACCGTCCGGATGCGGAATTCGTGATGGCGGGGGACGGCCCCATGATGCCGCAATTGATCGACCGCGCCTGCGCATTGGGCTTGCAAGACAGCGTGATCTTCACAGGCAAGGTGGACAAGCGGGAGGTGCAGTCGCTCTACCAAGCGGCCAGCGTGTTCGTGATGCCGTCTCTTTCGGAGCCATTCGGTCTGGTGGCGCTGGAGGCCATAGCGCACGGCGCGCCCGTGATCGTGAGCAAGCAATCGGGCGTGGCGGAAGTGCTGGACCACGCGTTCAAGGTGGATTATTGGGACGCGGAGAAGATGGCGGATTGCATCCTCACGATCCTGCGGGAAGAGCCGCTCGCCCTGCAGCTCAAGACGGAGGCTCCGCGGATCTTGCAGCGGCTCACGTGGAGGAACCAGGCGGACAAGGTGAGGTCTATTTATTCTAACCTTTCCCATTCCTGAACATGCCTGTTTGTTCTGCAATGCAGTATCTGGCAAAAAGAAACCGAGGAATCCAAAGAAACCGAAGAGTCCGAGGAGTCATTCCATCGTCTTTCTTCGGTTTCCTCGGTTTCTTCGGATTCCTCTCTCCCCTCCTCCCTCCACTCCCATGACCCCTCTGATCTCTTTCTACTTTCAGGTCCACCAACCCTACCGCCTCCGCGACCTGCGGATCGGGGATATCGGCCAAGGGGAGCCGCAGTACTTCGATGAGCACAAGAACAAGGCCGTGTTCCGCAAGGTGGCGGAGAAGTGCTACCTGCCCGCGAACAAGTTGATGCTGGAGCTCCTGCAAACGTACGACGATTTCCGGATTTCCTACTCCCTCTCCGGCGTGTTCCTGGACCAGTGCCGGGAGTACGGGCAGGACGTGCTGCAGTCCTTCCGGGACCTCGCGGCCACGGGCAGGGTGGAGTTCCTGGCGGAGACGTACTACCACTCCCTCAGTTCCCTCAAATCCATCCCGGAGTTCGTCTCCCAGGTGAAGAAGCACGTGGGCACCGTACGGGAACTGTTCGGCCAAACGCCCCGCATCTTCCGCAATACGGAGCTCATCTACCGCAACGAGCTCGCGCACATCGCGCGCCTCATGGGGTTCCACGGCGTGCTGGCCGAGGGCGCCGACCACCTGTTGCGGGGCAGGAGCCCCAACGAACCGTTCGTCCCGCCTTCCTTCCGCCTCTCCCGCACCATGGAAGCGACGATACGGAAGCAGCGCCCCCTCCCCCGCCCCGCCGAGCACATCCACGTGCTCCTCAAGAACTACCGCCTCTCCGACGACGTGGCCTTCCGCTTCTCGGACAAGTCCTGGATCGGCTTCCCGCTCCATGCGGACACCTTCACGGATTGGCTCCTGGCCAGCGGGGGACACTGCATCAACCTCTTCATGGACTACGAGACGTTCGGCGAGCACCAGTGGGCGGATACGGGGATTTTCGAGTTCCTCAAGGCACTCCCCCGCATCTGGCGCGAACGGGGCATCCGTACCGCGACGCCCTCGGAAGTGATCGATGTGTGGGAACGGGAGCACACGCAAGAATACGACGCGCACCACTTCATCTCCTGGGCGGACATGGAACGCGACCTCTCCGCCTGGCAGGGCAACCGCATCCAGGGCGCGGCGTTGGAGGCCGTCTACGCGCTGGAGAAGCAGGTGAAGGCATTGGACAATCCCCTCCTCCTGGAAATCTGGCGCAAGCTGCAGACCTCCGACCACTTCTACTACATGTCCACCAAGTACTGGAGCGACGGGGACGTGCACAAGTACTTCAGCCCCTACGAATCCCCCTACGAGGCGTACCGGAGATACTCCCACGCGCTGTGCGACCTGCGACAACGCGTCGCAGCGGAAGCGGAGCAACAGCGGTCAGCCTTCAGCTCTCAGCGACCAGCACGAACGCGCGCGCGTTCCTCTCTCCCATCCTCTGAGAGCTGACAGCTGAAAACTCTCCGGAAGAATCACTTCTCCCGCTTACCTCAGATGCCCCGCTCCCTCGTCATCGGCAACGGCACCCTGCTCGCCACGTTCGACGAAGCGCTGCAGCTGCGGGATTTCTACTACCCCTCCGTGGGGATGGAGGACCAGACGACGTACGGAAAAGTGCACCGCGTGGGCTTTTGGGTGGAGGGCAGAGGCTTCGCCTGGCTCAATGACCCTTCGTGGAAAGTGGCGCCCCGGTACGCGCAAGAGACGCTGGTGGGGAACTCCCTCCTCGAGAATGACGCACTGGGCTTGTCCGTTACCCTGAGGGATTACGTCCATCCCGTGCATAACCTGCTCATGCGGCACTTCTTCCTGCGGAGCAAGGACGGCCAGCCGAAGAAGGTACGCATTTTCTTCAACCATGACTTCCACATCTACAGCGACAAGCAGAAGGACACCGCTTTCTACGAGCCGTACACCAACAGCGTCATCCACTTCCGCCAGAAGCGCTACTTCCTCATCGGCGGTCTGCCGGATGCCACCCGCCCCACCCCTCCCGCCGCGTCCGGGGACGGCACGTACGCCACCGCGCTCCGCAGCCGCGAGAAATTGCGCCGGTCGGGGCTCTCGGATTTCACGGTGGGAAAATCTCACTTCCGCGGTCTGGAAGGGACGTGGAAAGACGCCGAAGACGGCGTACTGGCGCGCAATCCCGTGGAGCAGGGTTCCGTGGATTCCACCGTGAGCCTCCACTGCGACGTCTCTGCCGCCGGCGAAACGGAAGCAGTGCTGTGGGTGTGCGTAGGGATGTCGCTGGACGAAGTACTGCACCTGCAGGAGACCGTCCTCACGGAAACGCCGGACCGCCTGCACCGCAACTGCCACAACTACTGGAAGAGCTGGGTGAACAAAACGCAGCCGGCGTTCGGCTCGCTGGCGCCGGACATCGTGGACCTGTTCAAGCGCAGCCTCCTCATCATCCGGACGCACGTGGACCGCCAGGGGGGCATTGTGGCCGCGGCGGACGCGGACATCATGGCTTTCAACCGCGACACCTACTCCTACGTATGGCCGCGGGACGGCGCCTTCGTCTCGTTGGCGCTGGACCGGGCGGGGTACGGCGAGGTGACGCGCAAGTTCTTCCAATTCTGCGCGTCCATCCAGATGCCCGACGGCTACCTGCTGCACAAGTACAACCCGGACGGTTCCCCTGGCTCCACGTGGCACCCCTGGTTCAAGGACGGCGAGCCGCAGCTGCCCATCCAGGAGGATGAGACCGCGCTCGTGATCTACGCCTTGGGGAAGCACTTCGAGCGCCAGCAGGATTTCGAGTTCCTGCAGGAGATGTTCGAAACCTTCGTCAAGCGGGCCGCGCAATTCCTGTGCGATTTCCGCGAGGAGCAGACCGGCCTTCCCCTCGCCAGCTACGACCCATGGGAGGAATTCCGGGGGGTGTTCACGTACACCACCGCCTGCACCATCGCCGGACTGCACGCCGCCGCGCAGATCGCCAACGTGCTGGGGCACCACCAGCACTCGGAGCGGTACCAAACCGTGGCGGACCAGATGCGGCAGGCGCTCCTCTTCCACCTCTTCGACGAGGGGACGAAGTGCTTCGTGAAGTACATCCAGCGCCGAGACGGCGCCACCCTCAGCCGCAACCTGACGCCCGACGCCAGTTTGGCCGCCGTATGGCTTCTGGACGTGCTCCCGCCCGATGACCCCCGTGTCATCTCCACCATGCAGCAGCTCCGGCAGCAGCTCAAGGTGCGCATGGGCATAGGCGGCATGGCGCGGTACCCCGGTGACCGGTACCAGGAAGTGGTTCCCGTGGGGGGAGATCTCCCCGGCAACCCCTGGATCATCACCACGCTCTGGGACGCCCAGTGGAGCATCGCCCGGGCAAAGAAGCCCGAAGACCTCCTCTACGCCCGCGAAGCGCTGCACTGGGCTGCAAGCCGGGCTTCCCCCGCGGGTATCCTCGCCGAACAGTACCATCCCCAGACCGGCGCCCCCCTCTCCGTCGCCCCCCTCACATGGAGCCATTCCACGTTCGTGGAAACGGTGTTGAAATACCTGGAGAAGGAGGAGGAGATATCAAAGAAAACAATTTAGCACCGGAGCAATGCATACATCGGCCCTCTCGGAACTACACTCCCCGTCATCAAAGCCTCCACATTCTTCACGGGCTTCGCCTGCGGACTCGTCCTCACCACGACCGGCGCGATGACATTGGGAGGCCGCTACGCGGGATCGGCGAGCGCCGTTCCCCCTCTGCCTGCCTCCTCCTTCGTCCGCTGTGTGCAGGATGTGCGCGACGCGGATTGGAACACATACCGGTCCGCCGAGTATTCCTTCGCCTTCCGCTATCCCAAGACCTACGCCGTGCGTGAAGAAGGGAAGACGACGGTTCTGGAAGCCTTGGTTCCCGAGGAGAACGGCGTCCGCAACCAGATTGTCTTCACCACCCTCCGCTCCACGCTCAAAAAGGAGCAGGTGCCGGAAATGCGCCTCGCCGGATGGAAAGTGCAGGATAGGCAGGCCTATGCACTCACCACGCCGTACTTCACCAACGACGACCTCCGCTCCCTCTCGGAAACCTACCTCTTCGTGCGGGATTTCCCCACTCAAGGCTTGAATGGCACCTACACCATCGTCCGCGCCACCCTTACCCTCAGCACCACGGATCCGGACCTCGTGGCCGCGAAGGCGGCCAAGATCAAGGACCTGGAATCCATCTTCACGGAGCCGGAACAAATCCTCTCCACGTTCCGTTTCTTGCAGAGGACGGAACTGCCGGGTAGGGACGGGGGACGGTAAAGAATGAAGAATGCAAAATGAAGAATGAAGAAGGACGAGGGTATTTCCTCATGCGGAGTTTGCGGTTAGACCATTTCTCATTTCTCATTTCTCATTTTGCATTTATCATCCTCCCATGCGTCGCCTGTTCCTCCTCCCTGCCGTCCTCCTGGTGTTCACGGTCGGATCCGTGTGTGCGCAAACCGTTCCCACGGGATCCGGGTCTTCTTCCGCCGATGCCTGGCAGGCCGAACGCGCCGCACGGGCGTTGAACATGCGCAAGCAATTGGTGGCGGGCTCCAAACGCGATGCCACGCGTGCGCGGGAACATGCGGATTACCTCCGCATGCGCACGGAACTCCGCATTGCCTGCCGCGCGGATTTGCGCCAGGCGAACCGGGATACCAAGCTCCCCACGCTGCTGCGCTGCTACCGCTCGGAACTCTCCCTGGAACGCGAGGAGCTGCGCCGCGAGCGCGAATACAGCGCCCTGCTCGCCGGCGTGGATGACGGCATCCGCAAGGCTTTCTTCACGCAGGTCGATGCCCTCCGCGAGGCCATCCAACTGATCATCAACGGCATCGACAGCGACGTCTACGAGGACACCGTCCAAGTGGCCGATGCACGCGGCAAGCTCCAGCGCGTTTTCCGTTCCAAGTTCTTCGCCGCCCGCACCCTGCTGCGCACAGACCGCGCCCTCGCCTGGACGTCCTTGCTCCTCTCGGACCTGGAAGCGGCCGGCGCTTCCGGCTCCACCGTGCACGGTATGCTGCAAGCATGCCTCCTGAGTGAAGAAGCCACCCTCCGCGCCGTCCAGCGAGGAGATGCGGGCACCGACGTCCTCCCTGTGGCATTGGGAACGATCAACGCATGCGCAGGGCAGGCTGTGCAATCCGGAAGCGGGAGTTCCTCCTCATGAACAACAACCCCGACCACCGCATCGAGCGTACAAGAAATCGGCACTCCCGCGCCGTCCTGCGGGAGGAGACCGTGGTCATCCGCCTCGCCCGCAACCTTTCCGCTCGTGAGGAGCGGGAACATGTGGAGATCCTGCTGCGCCGCATGCGGGATGTCCTCCGCCGCGAGCGTACACAGACCGCCGTCCGTCCGTTCCACCCCCTCTTGGAAGGACAAACGGACCTCGCCCTCGCCCTCTCCCACGGAAGGATCTGCCGCTTTTCCCTCCGGCCGGGAAAGAGAACCCTGGGACGTCGCACGCGGGACGGATGGGATATTGCCGTGGGGCCGCAAACGGACAGACGGACGCTCCACCGCTTCCTCTGGCGCCTCCTCTGCCGCAGCGAACGCCCGTCCCTGGCCGCGCTCGTGCTGCGCGTGAACCGCGGCACCCTCGTCGTCCCCCTGCGGGACGTGGTCCTCCGCTACGCCACGTCCCAATGGGGCAGCTGCTCTTCCCGGGGACGCATCTCCCTCAATCCCGCCCTGCTCTTCCTCCCGGCAGACCTGCTGGAGTACGTGATCGTGCACGAACTGGCACACCGCCTGCACCGCGGACATACCAAAGCCTACTGGCGGACCGTGGAAACGGGATTCCCCGCCTTCCGGGAAGCCCGCAAGAAGCTGCGAACATTCCGCCTTTCCGCATTGTGAGGCCGGGAGGGAGAGATATATACTACGGTCATGACGAACCAAGCGCACATCGGCGGCGGCAAGAAGAAAGGATCTGGAGGAGATGATGACGACACGAAGAAAAAGAAGGAGGAAGAGGAACAATCCGATAAAGCCATCTACGGTGACGGCAACCTTGGCGACGATCTCACCAGGGCAGGCGAAGGGCACGACCCCATTGAGGATGAAGTGAAGTAAGTGAGAAGACGGATGCCGTCTATTGTCGAACGAGTCGGACTTATCCTATATATTGTGTACACACATGTGTACACATTTTTGACTTCACCCTTCGTCTTTACACGTGGAGAGGATACCCCGCCTCCCGCAGCAACTCCCCGAGGAGGAACACCGGCAGCCCCACGACACCCGTCCAATCCCCTGTGATCTCCTCAATCATCAACTGACCCAGCCCGTCTATCTGGAAGGATCCCGAACGGCCTTGCCATTGATTCGTACGGATCCACCAATCCAACTCCCCTTCCGTCAGTTGCTTGAAGCGCACCCGGGAGGAAGACACCCCCTCCACATGCGCCCCCTCCGGCGTGATCACAAAGAGGCCGGAATGCACGACCGACGTCCTGCCGCTCTGCGCCGCAACCATGGCGCGCGCTTCCCGCTCGTCACGGGGCTTTTCGAAGATGACGCCATCGGGCGATTCCACCAGCGTGTCGCAGCCGATCACCCAATCGCGGGGGTGTGCCAGCGCCACTTCCTTGGCCTTGAGTTCCGCCAGCAGGCGCGCACGGCGCGCGGGATCATCCCATTCCGGATGCACCCCTTCATCCAACGTGCTCGGAATCACGTCGAAAGGCAGCCCCAGGCCTTCCAGAAGCGTCTTCCGTTGGGGGCTGGCCGACGCGAGGATAAGCTTCTGATTCATGGGAATGAGATCTTCTTGTGAAGGAGTATGCCCTCTCCTCGCAGACCCTGAGCGAGGTCGAAGGGCGGGAGAGGGCTAGGATGAGGGGTAAGAGGAAGGGGGAACGTACGTTTTCAGAGGAGTCCCACCTTTTCCCGGACCTTTGTCATCGTTTCCTCCGCAATACCCTTCGCCTTCAGCGCGCCTTCCTCCAAAATCTGCCGGACGAGATCCGGTTTTACGGCATACTCTTCCCGTTTCTTGCGCAGGGGGGCGCTGAAATCGAGATACGCCTGGAGCAGCTTCTTCTTCCCCTCCCCATAGGGAAGGCCGGACCGGTACTCCTCGGCGAGGGCTTTTTGCCCCTCGGGCGAAAGGAACAGCTTATGGATCTGGAAGATGACGCAGGTATCGGGATCCTTGGGGTCCTCCGCCCCCTTGGAGTCCGTCACGATCCCCATGATGGCCTTCTTCGCGGCCTTCTCGTCGCCGAAGAGCGGTATGGTGTTTCCGTAGCTCTTGCTCATCTTCTGCCCGTCCGTGCCGGGGACCACGGCCACTTCTTCCCGGATCATCGGCTCCGGCACCGTGAAGGTCTCTCCGTAGAGGTTATTGAACTTCACCGCGATGTCCCGCGCGATCTCCAGGTGCTGCTTCTGGTCCTTGCCCACAGGCACCCGGTCCGCCTGGTACAGCAGTATGTCCGCAGCCATGAGGACGGGATAGGTGAAGAGCCCCGCCGAAGCCGTCATCCCCTTCTCCACCTTCTCCTTGTAGCTCACGGCGCGTTCCAGTAGGCCCATGGGCGTGACGGTGGAGAGGATCCACATCAGTTCCGTGTGCTCCGGCACGTGCGATTGGCAAAAGAGAATGGATTTCGCGGGGTCGAAACCGCAGGCCAGGTAATCCAGCAGAATATCTTCCCGCGCTTGGCGCAACACGCCCGCATCCTGCACGGTGGTGAGGGCGTGGAGATCCGCGATGAAGAAGAAGCCCTGGTCTGCTTTGCCCTGGAACCCCAGATTGGGCTTAATGGAACCGAAGTAATTCCCCAGGTGGAGCTGGCCGGAGGGCTGGATACCCGAGAGGACACGCATGCCCCGGAATGATAAATGCAAAATGCAAAATGTGAAATGCCTCCTTTTCCCCAAACGGCGCCGACGGCCATTTTGCATTTCTCATTTCTCATGTTGTATTCCCCTCAATTTCCCCAACACTTCCTCAAACGCCATCGGCAGCTTTGCCTCTACCCGCACCTTATCCCCCGTAAAAGGGTGCGGAAAGGCCAGGGAGAACGCATGGAGGAAGAAGTGATGGTACCGGAACTCGTGGGCGAACGCCCTGTTGAACTTCTCTTCCCCGTACACGTGGTCCAACACGAGAGGGTTGCCGATGAGGCTGAAGTGGCGCCGGATCTGGTGATGGCGGCCGGTGATGATCTCCGCCTCGAGGGAGGTGACTCCGGCGAAGCGCTCCAGGACGCGGTACCTTGTGAGGGCGTGCGCGTCCCCCTTGCCCGTACGCGCGGGGAGGGGCTTGGCGATTTCCCCCCGATCCGCCTTCACATAGCCCGCGACGAGCGTCCGGTACGTCTTGGCCCACTCTCCCGCTTTCTGCTGGGCAATGGCCGCTTCCAGCGCCGCCTTGGTCTTGGCGAACAGGACCACGCCGGACGTTTCGAAATCGAGACGATTGGCGGGACGGAGCCCCGGATAGTCCTTCTTGAGGAAATCCAGGAGGGGAAGACGCTGCACCGGGCCGCTGCCCTTCACCACCAGCTCCCGCGGGAGCTTGCTCACGGCGAGGAAGGCATCATCTTCCCAAAGGATGCGGTCGGGGTGGATAGGCATGGGAAGAGTGTACAGATTCCCTCTGCCCCCAGAAACCCGTTACGGGCACTTAATCGCAATTCCAGACCCGCCGGATCAGGTCCATTCCTTCCTCATCCAAGGGATACGCCTCAGCGCGCCAGATGATGCGAAGCCGGTAACGGGGGTTTTCCGGATCTTTGTCCTTCCCCCGCCGAAAGATGGGCTCATCCTTGAGACGCTCCCAAACGGGCAGGAATTGGCGATGCACGTTCCGGCTGTTGTAGTTCGTCATGGGACCGAGATCTTGATTCGTCAGCGGATCAATGTGCCGGTAACGGCTGAGGCCGTGGCGTCCCGGCTGCGTATCAATGAGGGAATCGATGGTAAAGATTTCTGCCAGGAGCCAGCGTATGGGATTCTTACGGCCTGGGTTCACCTCGTCGCGGATGTACCGTTCAGCTTCCTTGCGGGCAAAGGATGCGAACCCATGGTGTTCCCACCCGAAGGCACAGCACAAGTCTTCCACCGCTGCGACGGAAAATGGGTTACAAATAAGATCCGCGCTCACGTCTTCCGCACCCAAAAAATACGGGCTCTTCCCCCGCTGCCAGCCTTCCGGAGTTGTAAACGGATACTCTTCGTCTTCCTTCCGCATCATGGGATGCGGTGGCAGATCCTTCGGAAGGTGCACTTGGATATCTGCGGGCGCAATGAACTCCTTCTGTCCGGTGTTGGCGTTCCGCACCTCCCCGCCGCCGCGAATGATGCAGAAGGAAGGGTCCCGGATGCGTTCTGCGATTTGTTCACGCGTCCTCGGCGTAATGAACCCCCCCATCATGGTGGCGACACGTTGCATGTCATTATAGGCCACCACGTTCCATCCCGTAGTATCCGTGTGGAGTATCTGAAACGCCGTACTGACATCCTCGGAAATCATGACGGATTCGCGGTTTCTCCATAATGCATCCGCTTCGGCTTCATCTTCCACTTTCCATGCGCATCTCCCTTCCGCGGGCACTCTGCGCATGAGACCCGCTTTGGCCTCATGTGAAGAGATGAACCTGTGGAATGTTGGCCATCCTTGCTTCCGTTCCTGGTAGATGGCGCTCTCCAAGCTTTCATCCTTCATGGCATCGAAGAGAATATCATCCGTCACGCGTTCCGGCTGCTTCATGAGTTCCCGAATCGCAACCTCAGTGAGGAGAATGTATCGGGTGAGGTCGACGGGTATCAACCCTTCCTCGCCTTTCATTTTCAGGATGGCATGTGTCCCCAACACGTAGACGATATCGTCGATGATGCGATGGATGAGGGCGGGAACACTGATGCACAATTGGGGGGCCAAGAGGCTTTGTATGTCCTTACCCGTATGGACCATCCTCTGCTTCACGCGCTCCTCCACGATGCCGTACACCACGGACAAGGCTTCGCCCACGGCTCTGGCGGGGTACAGATGCGAAGGGGATGCCGAACCCAGGGCAGGAGGAAACCCGGATTCTGATTCGGAGTGAGGCATGCGGAAGAAAGACGATAGATAGAATACTTTACAACCGATATGCTCCAGACGCCATATGCTCTTGCAGTCGCTGCCTGCGAATCAATTCAAACCGCGGGTTGCTCCGGGGCGGCTTGGGGAAGGCGCAAAGGCAGTACCACGGTAAATGTGCTCCCCTTCCGTTCCTTGGACACGAATGTCACCTTCCCCTGCAGCGTGCGCACGAGGAGGGACACCAGATACAGCCCCAGCCCCGTGCCCTCCGCCAGCGTCCGCACCGCGTTCTCCCCCCGATAGAACTTCCCGAATATCCTGTCCTGCTCGTGCCCGGGGATGCCGTACCCCTGGTCATGGATGTCCAAACGCATCCCCTTCCGCGATGTGTGCGCGACGATGGTGATGCGTGTGCCTTCCGGTGAATACTTCACCGCATTGCTGAGCAGGTTCACCGCCACTTCACTGAAGAGCTTGAGGTCCGTATGGATCTTGAGGGCGGGGGGGCAGCGGATGATGACGGTCTGGTTCCGTTGGGCGCACTCTTGCTCAAAGGTACCCTTCACTTGCTGCAACAGGGAACGCAAACGTACCTCCGACACGGTTAAGGACACCGTTCCCGCCTCAATGCGCGCAATGGAAAGCATGGTATTGATGGTTTCCGCCATGTTCTTTGCGCCCCGGTGGGCGGCCTCCACCAGCTCCACCAGTTCCTTGGAGCGGTTTGCTTCCGGAGGGAGAGCGCGCCGGAGCCTTCCCAGCGCCCAGCGGATGGCCGTGAGGGGCGTGCGGAGCTGGTGGGAAGCAAAGGACATGAAATCCGACTTCGCCGCATCGATGCGCCTCTCCCGCGTGATATCGCGGAACACACCCACGTTGCCGCGGAATACCCCCTCATCAAAGATCGGGATGTAATCCCGCAGGATGATGCGGCCGTCCTTGAACTGCATCTCCGACCCTTGCACGGGCAAATGCCGCAGGGCCCTTTCCACCGTCCGCTCCGCCTCCTCAGGCTGCACATAGAAACCTTTCACTTCATGGAGCAGATCCCTGATGTGCTTGCCGATGAGGTTGCTCCTGTCGATGATGTTGAACATGTCGCAGTAATGGTTGTTCACATGGAGAAGAACCCCGTTTTCGTCGGTGGCGATCATGCCCACGTGGACGTTATTGATCATGTCATTGAGGCGTCGCAGGGTGGTGCGGTCGCGGTTCCGCAGAATCTCGATTTCCCGCGTGCGCTCCTCCACCCTTTTCTCCAATTCCTCATTGAGCCGCTGCACCTTCTCGGAAACCCTCTTCCGCTCCGTGATGTCCACACCGTAAATGCGGATGCAGTTCGGCTGGACGAGGTGCAGCGTTTGCTCGAACCACAGGGGACCCACGGTCACCTCACGCGTTGTAAGGCCGGTGCGTTGCGTTCGGAAAAGCTTCGTGTACGTCTGCAGCCCCGCCAGCCAAGGGTGCTTGAGCCTGCTCTTCAGCATGCCGGGGAACAGCTTCCTGGCAGCGGGGTTGACGTACCGGAGGCGCCCCTCCAGGTCCACCTCGCAAACGGGATGGGGATTGAGCCTGGGGAACGAGGCGAGCCGAGCCATTTCCTCTTCCGTCTTCTTGCGCTCGGTGATGTCCATCACCATCCCCACGGAGCGGACGATCTTGCCATCTGCATTCCGGGAATGGTGGCACTTCTCATACACCCAGCGTATTTCCCCGGTCCGATGACGGACGATCCGGTGTTCGATTTCGTACGTATCCCTTCCTTCCCGCAGGGATCCCGTATACGCATCGTCTACGGCCTTGCGGTCGTCCGGGTGAACCATCTTCAGGAACTTCTCGTAGGTAGCCTCGAACGTGTGAGGCGGCAGATTGAAGAGCCGATACACTTCATCGGACCAGGCCAACGTACCCTTGACGAGGTCCAGTTCCCAACTGCCGAGGCGGGCGATCTTCTGCGTGCGCGCAAGGCGCCTCTCGCTCTCCCGCAGCGCTTCCTCCGTCTCTTTGATGTCGTGGATATCCGTGAAGGTCCCCACCCACTTCACCACCTTCCCTTTCCCGTTCCGGAGGGGAAGCCCGCGCACCAGGTGCCAGCGGTACATGCCGTCGGAAGCGCGACGGAACCGGTATTTCGCCTCATAGGCCTTCCCGGACTTCAACGCTTTCGACCAGCGTTCCACATAGACGGGGAAATCCCGGGGGTGGAGTGCTGTTTTGCCCCTGTATGCCTGCCTCTCCGTGAGGCCGGTGTACTCGAACCAACGGCTGTTAAAATAATCCTGGTACCCGCTGGGATCCGCCGTCCATACGATCTGCGGTAACGCCTCGGCAACGACATGCAACTGCTCGTCCCACTCCTCGGCGGGTGTGGGGTAGCGCTTCTTCGCTTTCCGGACCTTGTCCGTGCCCCGCTTTTTTGCGGCATAGCCAAACAACCCGCCGTGGTTGCGGTGGGCTTGGGGGCGGCGGCTCTTGCGTGCAGAGGGCATGAGGAAGCTATTAAACCTCTTCCTGAGAAAAAGGGAAGTGAAGGTGTTCCTTTTGATGCTCCCGCCCCTTGCGGACTCCCGCTCATGAACTCCGCCATCCGCGTGCCCGCCCCTCTCCCCCGGCGTAGGATGAAGGATCCATGTGCGGCGGCATCACGGTCCACTGGCGCAGCATCCCGCAGGAACTGACATTGCAGTACGGCCTGCTGCCCATAAGCGTGGGATCCGAGGAGCGCGTGCTTCGCTTCCACTTCCGCGACCCCGTCCCGCGCCTCCCCGCCCTCTTCCGCGGCACGCTGGATATCTACGCCTGGGGAAACCGGGACAACAGGGAATCGCGCCTGCCCAAGACGGGGTGGGCCAAGGCCGAGAGCGTGGACGCCGGCAAATGGAACCGGCTGCATCCCGAACCCGTGGAAATCCCCGCTGCACAGGGGGTGGAGAAGGGCGTGTGGTTCCCCGTCGAGAAAGGCATGAGGGGCATTATGGTGAAGGATGAGAAGGATCTCCCCCACGTCTACATGCTCACCCAAGCCGCCTCGCCGCAGTACGCCGAAATGACCAAGCACGAGCGTATGCCGGTGTTCCTCACGGAGCAATATCGATGACCGCGACTCTTGAGCAACCGTTGCAATGGAATTAGAGACGGAACAAGCGACGAAGCCGATCCAGCATACTCTTCCGAGACGCACGTGGAGAAAACCCCGGTTCTGCCTCATTGTCGGGCTCGAGATTCTCATCAGATTGCTTGGGAGAGTTGAGCCTCCCAAGGTCCGGAACATCAGAATGAAGCGCACTATCCAGACATATGCTAAAAAGTTCAATCATCATTCTCTGCATCTTGGGATGTATGCCCTGAACATCCCCTACCCCTTGTAGATTGCGGCGAAAATCCTCTATTTGTTGTGGGGTTACCCCCTTCTCTGATAACGCTGCCTTCAATTGTTCCGGAAGAATATCCGGCTGTTCCGGAGAAGCTTCGTTGTAGTGTTCCATAGGGGCGCATGCTAAGCCTTCCCCTCTTGCCGTGACAAGGTCATGAAAGATGGGGAATAGACGGAGGGGAAGGGGAAGCCAAAAGATCCTTTTGCTCGGTATGCTCCCGTGGCTCGCGTGTCACGGGATATCGTTCGCGTTGCGAAGGTTGGTGGAGCGAGATACCCGAAATGCCTCGAGATGAGACACGCCACGTGATCATGCAATACAGTTTCGTCAAAGAGCTTTCGGGAGGACTCTCAAACTTTGTTGAAAAGCCGCATACAACGAGTATGCGGCCTTGCCTGATGATCATTTTTTCGGGCGCTATCCAAGATCCTCTTTCAGCTTGAACATCTTGTTGAGCTTTTTCGCTCGCCCCACGAACACAACATCATCCTTGTGCTGCTCGACGAACGCTTTCACTTCCGGCGCGTTGGGGTCGCGGTACTGGTTCAGCAGATTCGTGTACTGGATGATCAGAGGGTTGTCGTTCTCGGCCATGGCGTGGCTCCTTTCAGATTGTGGGAAAGATCGATCATCAGACATTCTCCTAATCCCTCGTCGGGATAAGGATATATTGATTTTAGCATATATAGTGTATTATGCAACTCTGGCATCAGAGATATAGCCTGTATCAAATTACCAGCTTTTCAGTTCGGAGAAATCCCGAATGGTGGACCTTAGTGGATGACGTTCAAACTCGAACAAACGAGGCAGTTCGACTCGGCTGCGGCCTCGCTCACTGTCATTCGACTCTTCGAACTCCAAAGATTGGCACCGAGTTGGAGTCGGTTCACCATGAGCGAGCGAAGCGAGTCGAATGGTGGACGATACTGGATTCGAACCAGTGACCTTACGGATGTGAATCCCCCTTCGCCCTCCGCTTCGCTTCGGGCTTCGGAGGACAGGCCGAACGCTCCCTGCCCGCCGAAGCTGGACAAGAAGTGGTGGACGATACTGGATTCGAACCAGTGACCTTACGGATGTGAACCGTACGCTCTAACCAGCTGAGCTAATCGTCCGGACGGGCGCCATGATAGCATAGGGCGTTCCACGGGGTCATGGAACGTCTTTTTTGGCTTCTGTATGCCATGATTTTGACTTCCGCAGAAGTTTCTCATCGCCGATACCTATTGCATGATACTTCCCCTGTTTAGAGTGGAAGCGTCTTCCCCCCTCCCCCATGCGCGCCATCGCAGCCGCACTCCTCTCCTTCATCGTCCTGGGCACCCTCATTGCAGGTACGGAACCCACGCAAGCGTACAGCGGCGTTTCCCAGTGCATAAGCGTTTCTTCCCGGCTCAAACCCTTCCAATTTTCCTCCTCCTCCAAACCGGCCTCCGGCCTCACCCGCAAGCAGAAGGCCGCCGCGCAGAAGGCAGCGCGCCTGGCGCGCCGGAAGAAGCCTGCGTCCTCCGCCGCCTCTTCTGCTCCCCAAGCCCCCTCCATCGATGTGGGGCTCAGGATCAGCAAGAATGCCCAGGCGTTCTACGTCAGCGCCATCGTTCCCGGGAGCGCCGCAGACCAGGCGGGGATACTCCCCGCCGATGAGATCAGAAAAGTGGATGGAAAGGAGGTCTACAAGAAGTACACGAACGAGAACATCACCGACATCCTCAACGGCCCGGAGGGGACAAGCGTGGTGCTGGAGATTGGCCGGCAGAAAGGCGGAGGGATACTCTCGATCACGATTGTGAGGAAGAAAGCGGTGGAGAAAGCGGAGTACGCGCTGCAGCTGATTGATGGCCTGCTCCACCTCAAGTTGGAAGCATTCAACCGCGCCACGTCCAAACCCCTGCGGGAAGCCCTCGCCGCGGTGCAGTGGAAGGACGTGAAGGGCATGGTGGTGGATTTCCGCACTCCACCCACCGGCACCCTCACGGGCATGGACCCCATCATCAGCGCCTTTCTCCCCAAGGGGACGCCCTTCGCCACCATCGAGTTCAAAGATGCGCGCAGGGTCCAGCTGGTGACGAATAGTGATCCCCTTGTCCCCGCTACTCTTCCCCTCATCCTGCTCCTCCCCCGATGGGGATCCTTTAGCGAAGGGGCCGATGTCTTCGCCTATAATATGGAATCGAAGCGCCATGCCATCCTCATCCAAGAGGAGAGGGGCGTGGGGGATGTGAGCGCCTATTTGAGCTTCGATGACCAGCCACAGGATATCGTGGCCTACTGCGCCGACCGCATAGACGTGAACCTCTACCACATCGGCGCAACGAGCATTGCCGTCACTCCCGTACCGGGGATGGATGCAGGATTGCTCAAAGCCCGCTTCTTCATCGACATGGGGAAAGGCCACTGAAACGACGTCCTCCCGCATCGGATATGACAATGTAACGACAATGTATTGACATCGTCATGATCCTCCCCTACACTGGATGCATGACCGCAACCATCCAAGTCCGCACGGACCCGGCCACCAAGAGGAATGCGCAGAAGATCCTGGCGAAGCTTGGGCTGGACCTGAGCACGGCCATCAACATTTACCTCGTCCGCATCATCGCCACGCGGGGCATCCCCTTCCGGGTGGTGACGGAGAACGGGTTCACGCCGGAGAAGGAGCGGAAAATTCTCAAGGAGATCGAATGGGCAAAGAAGCATGGGAAGAGCTATTCTTCCGTGGAAGAAATGATGCAAGACATCTTGAAAGACTGAGGAGATACACCCTCAAACCTACGAAAAGTTTCCGTAAGGATATGCGCCGCCTGAAGCGGGCAAACGTCGATCTTCGGAAACTGGAACACGTCCTTCGCATACTGGCATCCGGCCAACCGCTCCCCGTCCATTATCGTGATCATGCATTGCACGGAACAATGCACGGAACGCGGGGGTGTCACATCGCGCCGGACTGGCTTCTGGTGTACATGAAAGACCACGAGAAGCTGATCGTGTTCCTGATCAGGACGGGCGACCACCGGCGAGTGCTGGGGGTGGAATGACGGCGTTCAACCCCCGAACTCCGCGTCCCGGTCCAGCCGGCTCTCCTCCGGGAGCATTTGCCCCTGGTACTTGCTTCCCGGCTTGCTGTGGTAGGGCGTCTCCGCGGGGCTGCTCATCTGCTCAAAGGCGATTTGGCATACGCGCATGCCCGGATACAGGGCGACGGGCAGGCGGTTCAAATTGCTGATCTCCAGCGTAATGGTGCCGGAGAAGCCGGGATCCACGAACCCCGCGGTGGAGTGGACGATGATGCCCAGCCGCCCCAGCGAGCTGCGGCCTTCCACGCGGACCACCAAGTCATCCGGCACGGTGATCTTCTCCTGCGTCACGCCCAGGACGAACTCCCCCGGCTGCACGATGAACGGCTCCCCTTCCGCCACCGTGATCAGGCGCATGTTGCCCGTGAACGTCTCCGGTTTCTTGGGGTCGAGGATGGCGAACTTGCTGTGCTCGTAGAGCTTGAAGGCGTTGCCCAGGTGCAGATCCATGCTGGAGGCATGGATGTGGGATTCCCCTCCGGCGCCTTCGATCTTCACCTTGCCCGATTCCAACGCCTTCTTGATGTCGCGGTCTGACAAAATCATAGAGGCACAGGGTACCACAGGAGTGGCCGGTACGGTGAGGAAGATGGCGGCAAAACCCTCCCCGGCATGCTACAATGCATGTCCCTCATGCCGGCCTTCCCCGAAAACGCACCACCGGCGATGGATTCTTTCCCCTCTCTCGAAAACGGGGAGACGGCCGCGTGGGAGGCGGCGAACAGGGAAGAGCGGGAGTACCGCGCGCGGGAACGGATTCGCACGGAGTGCCGCGCGGCACTGGCGGAATGCGCTGCCAATCGCCGAACCGCGATGACATGGGAGGACGTGCAGGAGTACGAGCGAACGGGCTTGGAGGAGGGGGTATTGGCTTATACGCAATCGGAGGAGGAGAAGACGCAGGCGCTCCTCCAGCACAAGGCCGAGTACGTCCCCCTCTTCATCCGGAAGGCGGAAGAGGCGGGCGCCAGGGCGCTGGCTTCCATCGGGGACGCCGTGGAGAACGGGTGGATCACGGCGGAGAGCGGCAGGCGCTGGGAGGAGCGGCTCAAGAGCAATGCCACCGGGTGGCTGGAGAAGGAGAGCTTCATCAACCATCAGCTCCCCCGCTTCGTGGAAAATTGGAAGGCAGTCGCGGAAGACCTGAAGAAAGCCGAAAGCCTGGCCACGGAACTCAAGATCACGGAAGCGGAATGGGCGAGCAACCCCGCACTCGCCGCACTGCGCGATGCGAAGTTCCCGGAACAGCACTTCAACATCCGCCGCGGCGCCGTGGACAAGGCCATCGCCTTCCTCACCGTTCTCAGGAAGGACGGCAAGAGTGCCGAAAGCTCCGCGGAAATGCAGCGGCTCTACAAGATGGCGGAAGCCAAACTCACCCGTGCTGCGCAGAACGGGTTCCTGGCTTCCTGGAAAGTGGGCACGTGGATGCGCCGGATCTTCCAGGGCAACGCCCGTGAAACACTCATCAGGGATTTCGTGGAAGGGAGGGGGAAGACGGACCTGGACGGACTCATCCGCAACTGGGCGAACGTGAGCATGGAGTACATGAACATTGAAGATTTGCGAAAGGAGAAAGGGACGCCGCGGAGCTTCTCCTTCGTGGCATTGGAGATCTTCCTGGGATGGGACTACGAGAAGAGGAAAGCGTACGTGGGGGAAGCGCGCCGGCGGTTCTCCGACATCGACAAGGAACGGGACGCCTTCCTCCGCATCCGCCACGCACTGGATGTCAAGGACTGGGACGAAGCGGAGGAACTGATCGGGGAGGAGTGGAAGAAGGCGAAGGACATGACGCCCGAGGACGAGGGGAAGTTGCGCTCCATGCAGGAATACCTGCGCACCCACCGCCCTGCAGGGAAACGTCAGGAGAAGAAGGAAAAGCCCACCGACCAGGAACTGGTGGAGCAGATGCGCTCCCTCATGCTCATGCTCCCCGCCTCCCAGCGCAAGCTCCACGAGGAATGCCTGCGGCGGGGGTACACCACGTTCTGGACCAACTGCACCGCCTGGTACAACCTCGTATGGTGCCAGGAACACCTGTGGTGGGACCCCAAGACGCAACTGCGCAAGGAACAGGAAGCCAAGCAGTTCACCCCCGATTACATACAGAAAGGCCACCGCAAGGGATTCGAAGCCAATGAACTGCGCGGCGCCAACAACACGCATGCCGCCGTGCGTGAGCAGAAGGACATGGGGGCGCCGCAGTGGACCTACATCGGGGAGGAGAGCTGGCAAACGGCGGCGGATCTCTGCCAGCGACAGAGGGACAACAGAAAATGGTGGTACTACACCAGCTTCATTCCGGAAGGAGTCCCGTACTCGCAGCACCGGTATGTGGTGAAGAACATCCATCCGCAGATGAAGCGCCTCTGCCGGGAGATGGAGCAGCGCGGCATCTTGTTCACCCAGAACGGTACAGTACGGCATATCCCCACCGGACAAGCCCATCGCGTGCCGGAGGCTTCCTTGAACTGAAAACGGGATCTTGAGAGCCAGGCTCCTCCCCCCTAGAATACGCCCTCTTTCCCCTTTCCCCATGCGCCTCGGCCGCCTCTCGCTCCTCTTCGCCCTCCTCCTGCCGCTCGCTGCGTGCACCGCCCGCCCGACAACGGAAGTGCAAAGCGTTCGCCGGGAGGACCTGATGCAAAACCCCCTCTACGCGGAGCGCTACTGGGATGAGCTCACGGAGCGCATGGTGGATATCCTGCTGCGGGAGAAGGACACATTGGATGCCGGCACGCTGGCCGCGGTGGACGAGGTGCGGCGGGAAGCTTTGCAGCACGCCCAGGAGGAATCCTTGAGCAAACAAGGCGGAAAACTCGGCTCCTTCGTTTCCATGAAAGAGACGGTGGGGGGGCTCGCCTTCCTGCACGGGCGCACGTTGTCCCTCTCCCCCGATTTCCTCACCTCCCCCGGCGCCGATCTCCGTCTCCTCCTCACTACCATGCTCGACCCGCGGGACGGGGTGTTTCCGGATGAAACGAGCGTGGACATAGGGCGCCTGGAATCACCATACGGGGCGCAGGAATACCTCCTGCCCGAGAGCGTGAAGACGGAAGAATTGCGCACCGTTGCGGTGTTCGATGCCCGGCTCAAGCGGCTGTACGGATTCGCACAGTTACAGTAATCAGAGCCTCCTCCCTTCATCCTTCGCCAACGCGTCGGTAATCGCCTTCTCCACCGCGGCGACGTCCAGCGTCTCCAAGGGGATCTGGACGCCGTTGACGAAGAACGTGGGCGTCCCTCCCACCTCCAATTGCCGGCCCTGCTCGAACTCCGCCATCACCCCATCCTTCTTGATGCGGGACGCGGTGCAGCGCGTGAAGAGGTCCTGGTCCAAATTGAGGTCCTGCGACCAGGTGGTGATGTCGCCCTGCGCCACCGAGCGCCCTTCCTGGTCCATTTCCAGTTGCCGCTCGTAGGCCATGTCCACGAACTCCCAGAACTTCCCCTGGTCCGCCGCACACTCGGAGGCTTCCGCAAGCGGCAAGGCAAGCTGGTGGATGGTCATGAGGGGAAACTGGCGGAACTCAAACTTCACCGTATCCGCATACTTCTGCTGGAGGGGCTTGAGGATGAGCACGTGCGCCGCGCGGCAGGCGGGACATTCAAAATCGCTGTACTCCGTGAGCGTCACCGTGGCATTGGGGTTCCCCTTCGGCTGCTTACTGGACTCCGCCGAGAGGCCGGTGGTATCCACGCACGCGGCGAGGAGGAGGGAAAGAAATGTGGCGATGAGGAACTTTTTCATAGGCGGCTATGATGACAGAGATCGGGCCGTTGATCAATGAAACCATGGAGCTGAGGAATCCTCGGAATCCTCCCAATAGAACCAACCGCTATGCACTCCTTCCGGAACGACGCTATACTTCTCCCCCATGTCGCTCTACCGGAAATACCGGCCTCAAACCCTCGCCGATGTGGTGGGCCAGGAACATGTGGTGAGCACGCTGGAACACGCCATCACGCAGGGCCAGGTGGCGCACGCCTACCTCTTCGCCGGTTCCCGCGGCACGGGCAAAACATCCGTGGCGCGCATCCTCGCCAAGCACCTGCTCACGCAGCGGATGGAGGACGAAGTGCTCAAGCGGCAGACCGAGAACGGCGTTGTTGAGGGCACTATCGTGGACCTCGTGGAAATCGACGCCGCGAGCAATACGGGCGTGGATAACATCCGCGACTTGATCGAGAAGGTCCAGTTTTCCCCGGTGGCCGCCAGCGCCAAGGTGTACATCATCGACGAGGTGCACATGCTCTCCAAAGGGGCGTTCAACGCGCTCCTCAAGACGCTGGAAGAGCCCCCGCCCTACGCATACTTCATCCTGGCCACCACCGAACTGCAGAAGATCCCCTCCACCATCCAATCGCGCTGCCAACGCTTCTCTTTCCATCAAATCCGGGAAGAAGACATCATCCGGCGGCTCCAGTACATCGCCGACCGGGAGGGCATCACGGCGGACCGCGCCGCCTTGCGCGCCATCGCCCGCCACGCGCAGGGGGGCATGCGGGACGCCATCTCCCTGCTCGACCAGCTGCGCTCCCTGGCGAACGTGACGGCGGAAGAAGTGCAGCGGCGCCTGGGAGAATCCGGACAGGAACACGTGCTGCCGCTGCTGCAGGCGCTGGAAAACGGGGACCGCGAGGAAGTGCTGCGCATCGTGCAACACTTGGAGGAAGCCGGCATCGCGCTGGAAACCTTCGTCCGGCAGCTCCTGGCGGAAGTGCGCACCCGGCTCCACGCCACCGTGGAAGCGCGGGGGTCCGCGGAAGGCCACGTGCGCATGCTGGATGTGCTCCTCACCGTCATCCGGGACATCCGCATCGCCCCCGTCCCCGGGTTGGTGCTGGAATCCGCCCTCCTGCGCCTCTGTGGAGAAGCGGATGAGACGCCCCCGCCCAAGAAGGAATTCCGCCTCCTCAAGAAAGCCAAGGAGGAGCCGGCGGAAAACAAGCCCGCACCGGCGCCCCAAAAGGAGTCACGGGCGGAAGCCGCGGAAGAGGCCAAGAACCAGGCGCTCCGCACCGGTGCAGGGCAAACGAAGGAGAAGGCGCCGGGGAAGGAGACCCTCATCGAAGCGCCCGAGGTGACACTCGATGCCATGGCGGCCGTCTGGCCGGAGATCGCGGCCAAGGCCGTCCCCGCCGCCCTCCGCATGTCCCTCAAGAACGGGCGTGTGACGGCGGTGGCCGGCAAGACGGTGACCCTCAGCTTCGCCAGTAACTTCCACCGCGAGCGCGTGGCGCAGAAGGAGGGCATCCACATGCTGGAGCAGCTTCTCCACGACCACTTCAAGCGTCCCCTGCGCCTGGAGTGCGTGCTGGATGAGGAGAAGGACGTGCGGCCGATGGCGGACGAGTCCCTGGTGGATTTGGCGGAAGCGGTGAATGAGATCTTTTGAAGAGGATGCCGACGATTCCGAGGATGCCGATGAACCCGTTCCCTCCCTCTCCGTGACAACACCTGAACAGAAACTTGCGTTGCGGCAGAACATCTCCAAGGAACTCTCCCGTCTCGATGCGCGGCGGAAGGCCGATGAGAGTTCTGCGGTTTGCGAACATATCCTGCAGTCCCTTCCTCCGGACACAGCGAGCCTCTGCGCCTACCTCCCCCTTACTGATGAGGTGGATCTGCGCCCGGCGCTGGAGGAACTCCTCCGCTCGGGGATTCCCCTCTTCCTCCCTCTCTTCGATTTCGATGCGGGAATTCTGACGTTCCACCGGGTCGCGTCATTGGACGAGGTGCGGAAGGGACGCAACGGCCTGCCGGAACCGCCGCGGGATGCTCCGCAAGCCGATCCCTCGCACATCACCCTTGTCCTCGCCCCGGGCCGCGCCTTTGACCGTTCCGGTGGAAGGTTGGGGCGGGGAAAGGGCGGCTATGACCGATGGATCGCAGGGCAGCGGAAAACCAATCCTTCCACACGTTTCCTGGGTATCGCGTTCCGCGAGCAGATGGTGGACCGCGTCCCTATGGATGAGCATGATGAAAGGATGGATGGAGTGGTGACGCCGGAAGGAAGGATTTCCACGTCTCCCTCCTGAAATCTTCCCCGGACGAGCAACACTTGTATGCGACATCTTTGCGCGTGTTCGCGAGCGTGGGGTAGGCTTGGAACTCCTCTCCCCCATCACATCCATGGCTTACCTTTCCGCTCTGCAGCAGACTGATCCGGAAATCCGGGATTTGATCATCGCGGAAGAGCAGAGACAATGGAACGTCATTCGCCTCATTCCCTCAGAAAACTACGCTTCCAGCGCGGTGTTGGAAGCTTCCGGGAGCGCGCTCACGAACATCTATTCGGAAGGCTATCCCGGGAAGCGTTACTACGAGGGTCAGCAGATCACCGACCAAGTGGAGACGCTGGCCATTGAACGCGCGAAGAAGGCGTTCGGCATGGACCATGCGAACGTGCAGCCGTATTCGGGCAGTCCCGCAAACATGGCCGTCTACCACGGCGTCCTCCAGAGCGGCGACACCATCTTGGGCCTCGCGCTGCCCCAGGGCGGGCACCTGACGCACGGATGGAAAGTGAACTTCTCGGGTAAGCAGTACCATTCAGTCCCTTACGAGCTCGATCCCAAAACCGAACGTCTAGACTACGACGCCATCCTCAAGCTGGCCAGGGAAGCCAAGCCTAAGCTCATCGTAGCCGGGTATACGGCCTATCCCCGCATCATCGAATGGGAGAAGTTCCGCGCCATCTGCGATGAAGTGGGCGCCATCTTCCATGCGGACATCTCCCACATCACGGGCTTGATCCTGGGCGGCGCGCACCCCAGCCCCTTCCCCATGGCGGACACAGGCATGACCACTTCCCATAAGTCGCTGCGCGGCCCCCGCGGAGCGCTCATCGTGTGCAAAGCGCAGTATGCGCAAGGGATCGACAAGGCCATCATGCCGGGCTTGCAGGGCGGCCCGCACAACCAGACGACGGCAGCCATCGCCGTGGCTTTCAAGGAAGCGGAAAAACCGGAATTCAAGGCGTATGCCGCACAGATCGTGGCGAACGCCAAAGCCCTCGCGGAGCGCCTCCTCAGCCACGGCTTCCGGCTCGTTACGGGCGGCACCGACAACCACCTGATCCTGTTCGAGACCTTCAAGAGCAAGGGCATCCTGGGACGGGACGCTTCGCGTGCCCTGGACCGCGCCGGCATCGTGGCCAACTGCAATTTGGTCCCCTACGACACGAACTCCCCCATGAACCCCTCGGGCGTCCGCGTCGGCACTCCCGCCGTCACGTCCCGCGGGATGAAGGAAGCGGAAATGGCGAAGATCGGAGACTGGATGGACGAGGTGCTTGCGCATGCTGGGGATGAGAAAGTGCTCGCGCGCGTCAAAGGCGAAGTGGCGGAGCTCTGCAAGAGCTTCCCCTGCCCGGGGATCGACCCGAACAACTGGGAGTGATCGTCCGGACCGCTGTTCCATGTGCTCCCGATCCGCTACACTTCCGCCATGCACCGCACTCTCTCCCTCCTCTCCGCCGCCCTCGTCCTTACGCTCCTCGCGCCCGCCGCGGGTTCCGCGCGCCGCATCGAAACGCTCTCCAATGCCAGCTCCTCCTCTTCCACTGCGAGCAGCGTGGTGAAAACCACGGGACGGGGCTCCAGCCACCGCGCCCTCCTGCGTGCCAAGAGGCTGGAATGGAAAGAGCGCGCGGAAGGCAACAGGCCTCTCCCCTCTTCCAGTTCCTCCGCCAAATCCGGTTCGTTCCTCTTCGCGCCGTACACGGATGGCGTGCTGGACGAAGGGCAGAGCGCGCTCCTCTTCTTCTGCGGCACGTGGTCGCGGCAGTGCCAGGGGATGGATAAGCTGTTGGAGGAGTGGTCGGAAGCACGAAAGTTCGTAGTCCCCGTCTACAGGGTGGATTACGACACTGCCAAAGCCCTCCGCGCACAGTACGGCGTGCGGTACGTCAATTCCTACGCCCATGTGGACGGCAAGGGTACCCTCATCCGCCTCTACCGCAATCCGCCGGAAGCTACGGTGAAGCACATCGCGTACGACGAGTAGAAGGACCGCTTCGTGAGACACTCCGCGTGAACCTTTCGCCTGGCTTCGTTATCCCATGCCGGAAAGCGCCTCGTGTCGAATGGTGAAGTGATACGAGACAATTATTTTGAACAATGAACATTATTTCAGCTTCCGTAAGCCATTATTTTTGTGTCCATATTTGTACACTTATTGTATTCGAGTCATACACTCCTGCTCCCGCCACCGTAGATAGTTGCTTGATCCTACATGTTCGATAAGATGACATGATTTCTGCTGATGGCAGGAATCATCCACACACAAAGGAGAGACAAACACCCACAGTACCCCGGGGTACCCACTCTCCCGCTCCTTCCCACCACCGGTACCGCAGAGAGGAGGAAAGCCATGGACTAGCTAAACGTTCCTCCTAGTCACAATTCGCTTCACTTGCGCTTTCTGGGCACAGTGATCGTCTTAGCTTACCGTGGCTTGCCTCCTCTCTGCTCTGCAAAATCGCCCGCCCGTGCCGAGGACGCATGGACGGCCGTTCCCTCCACTCCCCTGTGTCTCCTCTGACCCTTCGGGTCTTATGGCTGGCCGTCCCGGGGACCTCGTTCGGTTGCGAGGATACACAAGAACCACGCGCAGGGCAGCGATGGGGATCCTCCCCCGCCATTATCACTCTGTCGTTTCCGAGGCCAAACGAGCCTTCTCAAACACAGAGACACACATCCAGATAAAGACCGGACATAGTGTTCGGTCTTTTATTTTTGCCCTGGCAGATGCCGAGGATGTTAAGGATGGTCCTTGACTGTCCGGAATGCTGATAGTAGCTTTGCATTGCTATGCCAAACCACCCCGAATCTGCCGATTCGATGCAAACAACTCCAGAACAGACGCAGAACGTTTTGCAGCCCGCGGACATTCCGCTAGTGGAACAAGCTGGGCTGTACATTCGTTTGAAAGTTCTTGAAGAACTGGAGGCAACCGAACAGAAAGCGCAGTAGCCGTACATGTCACAGGTGCAATTCTTGTTGCATCGCGATCTTGTAGGGGTAGGATTATTTTATGCACAATGGCGACATTGAGATGATTTCCGAAAGGCAAAGCGGCGAGGCAAACCCCGCAGTGGCGGATCGCCTGTTGGTTGTGCAGGGCGTCGCCGAGGCAACCCGCGCACTCCTGGGCAACCGGTTTGACCATGCAGCCATCCCTCCGACAACACAACCCGATCCTGTAATGGAAGGCTCATGGCGCTACTGAGAATCCCCTAATAAAGAAGTATTGTTGGAAATAGGTGGTTGACGCGCCGCCCACCTTCGTCCGCTGCGGCGGACTACAGTGGCATTCTATCATCCACGAGTTTCTTCGCTCTTCGACTGACTTTCTGCAACCCGCACAGCGGCGTCATGCCATGCCCTGTAATACTCTATCAGCTCAGAGACTTCTTTCTTCTCAACTTCATCACCTTTCCCTTCAAATACACTGCGAATTCTTTGCTCATCAACAGGTTCTGGGGAAACTCCATCAATGAGTTTGCTGGCCGCTTCCGGTGAGAGTTTCAGATCTTCGAGCAAGCTTTCCCAATCTTGACTTTCATCATCTTCGGAAGTTTCGGGCACTTCATCCGGATCCTGTGCAAAAGCAATTGCACCCCAATCGACGTTCAACGGATTGGCGCACTTCTGCTGAAAACGCGCAAACCACTCCTGTACTGGGCTCCCCGCCACATTCCTTTCACGCGCAATGATCTCGCGCATCTCATCATCGCACTCGTGGGCAAGAAACTGCATCAAGTCAGCTTTCGTGATCCGTCGTGGCTCTCCCGCTGATTCATTCTTGATGATGGAATTCATAGTGAAAGTATTATATTTGATATCTTGTTTGTGTCAAGTTATGTTAAATACATCTAATCGGACAATCTAAGCATTTTTCTAAATCTTTGGTGGTATTGGCATCTACGGAGATTTCTTTACTTTTGCGCTTCCTTCGCCGCCATCAACGTCTTGCTCGGCGGCGGCACGCCGCCTGAATCCACCAATTTCTTCTCCAGATCGGAGAAGTTCTTCTGCTCCTCCACCGTGAGCGTTTCGCCCACGAACTGCTTCTTGCGCAACGCATTGAACTCGTTCGTCCACAGCTCCCTGTCGCGCCATTTGCGGTACTGCTCCAGGCTCATCCCCTTCCTGCGGGCCTTCTTGAGCTCTTCCTCCTCCTTCTCCTTGGCCTTCACCGCCACCTTAGCCTGCGTTTTTGCCGCCTTGCTCGAGGACAGCCACTTGCCGATCTTCTCCTCCACCATGGTCACGCGCTCGGTGTAGCGCTCCCGCGAGAGCTTGCGGATCACGTCCACACGCTTGGGATCCTCCTCCGCTTCCGGAGGCGGCAGCGTGCTCACGGAGAAGGGTTTGCTGGGGATTCCCTTGATCATCAGACGCAGGTACGCGTGGTACTTGGGGAGGCTGAGGATATCCTTGGGTGACACCACCTCCTCAAACTGCTCGCTGAGGGGTTCCGCATCGTCCGAACCGATCTGGAAGCACAGGAGCGAGCCCACGTTGCCGAAAATGGCGTCCTTGAGGGTGGTGTTGTTCTTCTCGCCGAAGAGGAGCTGGTTCACGTACTGGTTGGCCATGGTCAGGTTGAGGCGGTACTTGCGCGCCTCGCTGAGGATGGTGGCGAAGGATTCCGTGGCGAAGTTCTGGAACTCGTCCACGTAGAGGTAGAAATCCTTCCGCTCGCTCTCGGGAACGTCCGCCCGGCTCATGGCGTCCAGCTGGAACTTGGTGACCATCATCGAACCCAGGAAAGCGGCGTTATCCTCCCCCAATTTCCCCTTGGAGAGGTTCATGAGGATGATCTTCCCCGTGTCCATGGCGTGCCGGATGTCCACGGTGGAGGTGACCTGTCCCACGATGTTGCGGATGAGCGGCGTGGAGACGAGCTGCCCGATCTTGTTCTGGATGGCCGCAATGGCCTCCGTGCGGTACTTCTCGGACCAACTGGTGTACTCGTCCTCCCAGAAGGTCTTCACGAGATGGTTGGTGACGCGCTCCAGGATCTTGGCACGGAAGGGATCGTCCACGAACATGCGGAGGATGCCCAACATGGAGTTGTTTTCGGCTTCTATGAGCGCAAGGAGCGTGTTCCGGAGGATGTACTCCATGCGGCCGGAGAAGGCGTCCGGCCAGAGCTTCTTGAAGATGCTCATCAACCCGGACGCCACGAGCGTGTGCTGCGCGGGATCGGGGCAGTTGAGCATGTTGAAAGAGATGGGGAACTCGCGGTCCGCGGGGTCGAAGAGAATCACATCGTTCGTGCGGCCGGAGGGGATGAACCGCAGCGCGGCATCCACCAAGTCCCCGTGCGGATCGATCACCGCAACGCCTTTCCCCGCCAGGATGTCCGAGCGGATCATGTTCTCCAGCAGGACGGACTTCCCCATCCCCGTCTTCCCGATGATGTACATGTGGCGGCGGCGGTCATCGGTGCGGATGCCGAACTTCTTCCGTTCGCCGCGGAACACCGCCTCCCCCAGCACCGTGAGGTCGGGATCCGGGGGGTCGCCCACAATGGGCAAATCGACGGGCGGTTCCACCTTGCGGTACATCACCCAGTCGAAATTGGGCGTCTTGACGAGGATATTGGGCACGTGCCACAAGGTGGCCGCCTCTTCCACGGAGAGGACGTACGGCTGTGCACGGAAGCCGTGATGAAGGGTGGTGCCCGTCTTCTTGGCGCTCTCCTGGAAGCCGTTGCACTGCGGCAACGTGAAGGGGCGGAAGCCGGAGGTGATTTCGTCCACTTTGGCTTCCGCCTGTGCCTGCGCTGCGGCGGGCGCCACCACGCTCAGGCGGACGTTTCCCAGGAAGAGGAGCCTGTTCATTTTATCCACGGCGGCCGTCTCTGCGTCTTCCCGCTCGTGGCTGCGCATGCTCACGCGGTGGTCCTCATCCGCTTCTCCCGCACGCGCATCCTCTTCCGTCATCATCGCCAAGGCCATGGGGTTGATGAACCATGTCCGGAAGCCGCCCATGACCATGTCCAACGGGAAGAGGAAGAGCCGCCGCCAGCCGCGGGCGAGGTGCACGGAACAGAAGAGCTTGGCGTACCAGGGCAGCTGCTTGGAAAGGCCTTTGACGAGGAGTGGAATGAAGGCAAGGGCGCGTCGCCGGTACCGCGGCCCCAGGGGCCGGAGGACCACCTGGATATGGCCGCGCATGCCCGGTGCGGGGTAGCGGACGAGCGAGGAAGCCATCCCCGCCACCGTGTCCACGTGCTGCCGCGTGACGAGATCGATGAATTGCGGATAGCGTTTGATGGGGAGCACTTCGGGCCCGCCGAGCATGAGGTCGGTGGATACGGCCACTTCCCCCTCCTTGGGATCGAGCAGATCCGCCGGCACTTCCTCGATTTCCGCATCGGGATAGTGGGCGTAGAGCTGGCTCTCGATCAACGCGGCGGCGCGCCGGGTGGAGCGGACGTAGAGCGAGATCTTCCCTTCGCTCACGCCCATTTCCAAGCACACCGTGGCGTCGGGGCCCTTGAGCGAGTGCATGGCCGAGAGCACCGCCTCCATCATCAGGGGGCCGCGCGCGGCGCTGAGGGTATCGTCCGGATCGGGCAGGGAAGGGCGGATCCGGAGCAGGACGTTTACCATTGAGAGCATTATACACGTAGGGACGCGGCATGCCGCGTCCTTACAACGTCCGTTTTTCCTACGCCGCCCGTCTCAGCATATCCGCCACCAGCTCCAACGCCACTGTGTTATACGCGTAATCCATGCGCAGGGGTCCCAGGATTCCCACCACTCCTCCGTTCCCCCGCAGGCTGTACGCCGTGACCATGAGGCTGCAACTGAGGAGTTGGGGGAGCAGATGCTCCTCCCCGATGTAGTACCGCACGCGTTCATCCACCTCCACCCGCCCCAGGAGGCCGGTGAGGCGCTTCTCCAGTATTTCCACCACGCCGCTGGCCAGGAGCGGGTTCAGCTGGAAATCCGGTTGACGGAGCGCGTTGGCCAGACCCATGAAATACACGCCCGGCTTGTGGGGGACGGTGGCGAAGGCGACATTGGGGATCATGTTGGCGAGGAGCGCCACCGCCTCGTAGGCGTATTCCTGGTCCTTGCGTTGGAAGTACTGCTCGCGGAGCCCTTCGAACTTCTGGCGAACCTTACGTTCCGCGGCCGTGGGTTCCATGAACTCCTTCACGAAGGCGCGGTACCCCCTGGCCGTGGGGATGCGCCCGGCGCTGATGTGCGGCTGCTCCAAGTACCCCTCATCCTCCAGTACCCCCATTTCCGTGCGTATGGTGGCCGAAGAAACGGCAAAATTTCCGCACTCCAGCAGTTTCTTGCTGCCCACAGGGAGAGCGGTGTGGATGAATTGGTCTATGATGGCCGCCAGAAGCCTGCTTTGCCGGTCATTCATGCCAAAAAGCATAGCACTCCGCGGATTGGAGTGCCAGCGCCGGAGCGCAAAAACGGGGAGGCGTGATGAAACCCTACCTCCCGTCGCAGACAACGGTCGTGGTGCTCATGGAGCGGTTATCCCCCTCATACGCGTCACGCTGCCCCGTGCTCTGCACCAGGACGTTGTTCATGAGGGTGATGCGGCAACCGGCGGCGGCGGGGACCGTGAACGCCACCGGGAATTCCCGCTGTTCGTCCTTCTCCAGCGTGAATCCCTGCGTCTGCGGCCAGCCGCCGCAGAAGACGATGCCGTCGAACACCGCGCAAGTAGGGTGGGAAGCGGAGGCTTCGAAGCGCAGCCCGGGCGGCATGACGTCGCTCACCACCACGTTCGCTGCGGCATCCGGGCCGGCATTGCGAACGGAAAGGGTGTAGACCGCCGTCCCTCCCCGCGACACCTCCAGCGGACCCTGTTGCGAGATGGAGAGGTCGGTCCGCTGCAGGAGCAACTGCGCGGAGAAGAACGCTCTCTTACCAAACAGGATAGCCAGGAAAAAGAGAATGGTCAGGAGGATCCAGAGCAGCGCGCGTGAACGGGTCTGGGCCATGGGGACAGGGGGAAGCACCCTTCATTGTACGGCGCCCCCCGCCAAACGGAAAGGGACGGATGCCGCGCCTTGTTTCACCGCCCCATCACGAACGGCAGTTCCCGCGTGAGGATGCTCTTTGCCACCACCACATGGAGCATTTTGGTTTCACCCTTGAAGGATACCTGCATTGTCCCCTCGTCTTCCCCGCCGCTCATGGCGGAGCTCTCCATCTCCACCACCTCCCCTTCCCCGTTGAGGCCCAGGATGAAGGCATTCCTGTACGTGGTGCCCTTGAGTGCAAAAGTCAGTCCATCCTCCGTAACCTCCCGGAACGTCACTTCCACGTCCCCCAACGTGCGCGTCACCCCCGTTTCCCCCGCTTCGAACGACGCGACCCTCATGCCCACCGGCAGCCGGACCACCACCTTCCCTTCGATGGCTCCGATCTCCGCATCCTTCACCCTCCGGAGAAGACGGACGTTGTCGTACGTCCCTTCAAAAGCGCCGCCGTGTTCCCCCCACGCCTCCACATCATTGAACATTTCATCCGGGAAGCTCTGCGTATCCGCCATCTCCTGGCCACCCGTGTCCTTGACGCTCGTGAGCGATACCAAGACCTGCCCCAAACGGCGGACCGCCGGCGGGAGGAAGGACGCCATGCGCACCGTGAGCTCATGCTGCGCCGTGGTTCCCCACAGGAGTCCCCTCAATTGCAGGGCAAACGGCCCCGCCTGCCCCCGCAACCCGTCCGTGAACGGCCGGGCGGGCATCGCGAGCATCTCCTCGTAATCCGCAACGCTGATACCGGGGAGTGCCGCAAGGTCAATCACCTCCTTCGCTCCCCCCTCTCCGGCGCCGGGCAGCGTTTCTTCGTCCGGTTCATGGAAGAAGGAACCGGATCCCGCCCACTGCTCGATGAGTGGGAGGAGAGGCAGGGAACCGCCCCGGGTGAGCACCTCCACCAACCCTTTCCCCAGTGTCCGCTGCATTTTGTGGGAGGCCAGCGTTCCGCCACCTGCGCTCAGCGCTCCGCACAGGATGAGGAGCAGGAAGAATCCCCCCCAGAACCGCGACTTGCGGTACGAGAGCACGTAGCAATCGGCGATCTTGTCATGGAGCCCCTGCTTGCGCTCGGTCGTGCCCACCATCAGGTACCCGATGCCGAGGAAGAAGCCGGAGAGGGACTTGGCGAGGGTGCGGAGGATGGAACGGAAGATGGAAATGCGCGCGCCTTGGGCGTTCGTCACCCGCAAGCCCGATACCCGCTTCCCCACCGTCCCCTGCAGGGGACTCCCTTCCATGATGATGAAGTACAGCGGCGTCACCGCGCACAAGGCCGTCACATATGCCAAGGTCTGCTCGAAGGAGGGGCTGAAGGATCCCAGGAACAGGGCAACCGTAAAGATGCCCATGACGAGCGAGAGGAACAGGAGATCGATGAGGTAGGCACCCGTACGGATCCAGAAGCCCGCATATTCCAATTCATATTCCCCATCCCGCGGAGGAGGCGCCGGATGCACAGGGAGAGCCGCGGCAGGAACCTTTTGCGCAGCAGTTTGCGCAGAAGGGGGTGTCTGGTGGATGAGGACCGTGTGCAACATTGAGGGATGTTTCTTAAGATTATTATAACATATTATTGTACTTTTAACAAACACCCTCCTCCCCCCTTGCAGCTCCCAAATCTACTTCTTGTGCGCTTTGGGGGCGCTTTCCGGTGTGCCCTTCCCTGCCGCCATCCTCTTGCGGAACCGCTCCACGCGGCCTCCACGCGCCTCCTTGTTGGCCTTGCCGGTATAGACGGGGTGGCAGCTGCGGCACACTTCCACGCTCTGCTCTTTGACCGTTGAGGGGATCAGATACACCGTCCCGCAGGTGGAGCAGGTCGTTTTTGCGTCCTTGATCATTTCTGGATGGATACCGGTTTTCATGATGGGGGAAGTTTACAGGAGTGGAGAAGTGTTGCAAGGGAAGAACTGGGCGTATAGCACGTCGTAAGGACGTCCCGACGGGACGTCCTTACGACTACTTCTTGGCAGATTCCGCCTCTTTCGCAGCAGCCCTCGCCGCCCTCTTCACCTTCCGCTCCTCCTTCTCGATCGCCTCCACCTCTTCCACGCGAAGCTCCGCTGCGGCCTGGAGAACCGCCTCCTCGGCTTCCTTATCCTCCATAACAACGCTCATGGTGGCCACCTTGTCCCGCGCGTTGAGCCGCATGACGATCACGCCCTGGGTGGCGCGGCCGCGGCTGGGGATATCGGAGAGGCGCATGCGGATCATCTGCCCCTGCTTGCTGATGCAGAGCAGGTCGCCGTCCGTCCCCTTCTCCAGCACGAACCCGCCCACGATGTCCCCCGTCTTCGGCGTCAGTTGTGCGGCCTTGACCCCCGTGCCCCCGCGTCCCTGGAAACGGTACTCCGTAACGGGCGTCATCTTCCCCAAGCCGTTCTCCATGACGACGAGAAGCTGGCTGGAGGAGGGATTCTGGATGAGCGCCGCCTCCACCACGATGTCCCCCTGTCCCAGCATAATGCCACGGACCCCGGCCGCCGCCCTCCCCATGTCGCGCACGTCGTCTTCCTTGAAGCGGATGGCCTTCCCCTTGCGGGTGAGGATGAAGATCTCGTCCTTGCCGCTCGTGGCCAGCACCCACTTGAGTTCGTCGCCCGGAGGGAGCTTCTGCGCGATGAGTCCGGACCGGCGGATGTTCTCAAATTCGCTCGCCGCTGTGCGCTTGACCGTTCCTTTGGAGGTCGTCATAAAGAGGTACTTCTTGCCGCTCATATCCGCCTTCAGCATGGCCGTGATGTGCTCCTCGGGTTGGAGCTGGAGGAGGTTGACGATCGCCTGGCCTTTGGCCGCCCGGCTGGTCTGGGGCAGCTCGTAGACGGGGAGCTTGAACACGCGCCCCGTGTTGGTGAAGTACAGGATGTCGTCGTGGTTCATGGCGTGGAGGAGCGAGAGCACCTCGTCATCGTCCTTCGTGGTCATGCCTTTGACGCCCTTGCCGCCGCGGTGCTGCGCGCGGAACTGCATGGGGCTGAGCCGTTTGACGTACCCGCCCATGGTCAGCGTGACGATCATGGGGGCGTTGGGGATGGTGTCCTTGGCGGAGAATTCCCCCACCGCGCTGGGAACCACGGTGGTCTTCCGCGCATCGCCGTACGTGTTCCGGAGTTCCTCCAGCTCCCCCTTGAGGATCTTGTCGATCCTCTTCTTGTCCTTGAGGATCGCCTCGCACTCCGCGATGAACTTCCGCTTCTCCGCCAGCTCATCCTCGATCTTCTTCCGTTCCAGGCCGGCCAAAGTCTGCAGACGCATTTGGAGGATGGCGTCCGCCTGGATCTCCGTGAGCTTGAATTTCTTCACCAGGTTCTCCTTGGCGATCTCCTTCGTCTCGCTCTTCTTGATGGTGGCGATGATCTGGTCGATGTGGTCCAGCGCCTTCTTGAGGCCTTCCAGAATGTGTGCGCGCTCCTTGGCGCGGTCGCGGTCGAACGTCACGCGCCGTGTGATGACGATGCGGCGGTGGCCCACGAAGATCTCCAGGAGCTCCTGCAGGTTGAGAAGCCGCGGCTGGATGCCGTCCGCCAGCGCGATCATGTTGTACCCGAAGCTCGTCTGCAGGTCGGTGAGCTTAAAGAGCTGGTTCAAGACCTTTTGCGGGTAGGCGTCCTTCTTGAGTTCGATGATAATGCGCACCCTCTCGTCCCGATCGGATTCGTCGCGGATATCCGAAATCCCCACGATCACCTTGTCCGTCACGAGCTGCGCCATCCGCTCGATCATGGCGGATTTATTGACCTGGTACGGGATCTCGTTGATGCGGATCTGGTAACGTCCTTTGCTGTCTTCCTCTATCTCCGCCTTGCCACGCAGCACCACCGATCCGCGTCCGGTGAGATAAGCCTGCCGGAGGGCTTCCTTGTTGTAGACGATGCCTCCCGTGGGAAAATCCGGCCCTTTGACGAACTGCAGAAGGTCTTCCACCGTGGCATCCGTGTTCTCGATGAGGAACAGTGTGGCATCGATCAGTTCGCTGAGATTATGGGGCGGGATGTTGGTGGCCATACCCACGGCAATGCCCACGGTGCCGTTGAGGAGGAGGTTCGGGATCTTGGAGGGCAGGACGACAGGCTCTTTGCGGGTCGCATCGTAGTTCGGCATGAAATCCACGGTGTCCTTGTCGATGTCCGCGAGGAGCTCCATGGCGATCTTCTGCAGCCGGGACTCGGTGTACCGATAGGCTGCGGCGCTGTCCCCATCGATCGATCCGAAGTTTCCCTGCCCGTCCACGAGCGGGTAACGCATGGAGAAATCCTGAACGAGGCGCACGAGTGCGTCGTACACCGAGGAGTCGCCGTGCGGATGGTATTTCTTGAGCACTTCACCCACCACACCCGCGCACTTGGAGTACCGGTGGCTGGGCGTGAGTCCTTCCTCCTGCATGGCCTTCAGAATGCGCCGGTGCACGGGCTTGAGGCCGTCGCGGGCATCGGGTAGGGCGCGGGAGACGATGACGCTCATCGCGTAGCTCAAATAGCTTTCCTCCATTTCCGTCACGATGGGGCGGGGCGCCAGCTTGCCGATGCCGGAAATGGTCTCTCCGCCGCCGGAAAGGGGTTGCTGTGCGTTACCGGGATTCGCGTTCTTGTCGGCCATAAGGAAAACGGCGGGGGAAGGGGTTCTTGTGGATCATAGCGTTTTTTCGAAAAGAGAAAAGGGGTGGAATTGCCTATTTTTGTGATCTCTTGATCCGAGGATTCCGAAGATTCCGAGGATTCCGAGGTACGTAAGGAAGGAACTCCGGCCTTCCAGATGCCGATGTTCGTCGGAATCCTCGGTATCGTCGGACTCTTCGGTTTCCTCTATGATGTCCTCATGCTATCGGTGGTTTCCACACCTATCGGCAACCTCGGTGATATCACCCTCCGCGCCATCGAGACACTGAAAGCGTGTGACGCGATCATTTGTGAAGATACGAGAGTGACGGGGAATCTTCTGAAACAACTCGGCATCGGATCGCCGTACGGACGTCCCGCCGGGACGTCCCTACTCAGCTTCCACGGCCACAGCGATCCGGGAAAAGTGGAGCACATCCTCAATCTCCTGAAGGCGGGGAAACATCTCGCGCTCGTGAGCGACGCCGGCACGCCGGGAATCAGCGACCCGGGGTATGCGATCGTGTCCCGCGCGCGGGAAGCCGGCGTGAAGATCGAATCCGTACCGGGACCTTCCGCGTTCCTCACGGCGCTTTCCATCAGCGGCCTCCCCATCAACCACTTCGTGTACCTGGGTTTTTTGCCGCTCAAGAAGGGGCGCAAGACGCTCCTCGCTTCCTTCAAGGACGAGGAGAGGACGATCGTCTTCTACGAATCCGTGCATCGTATCGTGAAGACGCTCACGGAACTGGCGGAGGCTTTGAAGGACCAGCCGGAACGTCCCGTGGTGGTGGCGCGGGAGCTGACGAAGATGCACGAGGATGTTGTGTACACTAATGTGTACTCAATTGCCGAGGCGATCCCCCGACTGACCCTGAAGGGCGAGTTCGTGGTGGTCATCGGCGCAAGGTGAAAAAGGGGAAGCATCATGCTTCCCCGTTCCTAGTTACCCCGCAACAATATATCCAGCCTATTCCAGATCCACACGATCCCGAATCCTACGCATGCCCCGACGGCGCATGGGAGGATGAAACCCGTGAACACCCATCCCTCCTCTCTGCTCGCGCAAACGCTCTTCCAGAGACAGAAGCCGGAGGCCGTGATGAGGAGGACGCCCAATGCGGCTTCCGCCTTGTGCCACCATCGCCTCCATTCCCCCGCCCCCTCGCCGAAGAAGACAAAACCTGCAATGAATGCCGCCCCCAACACGAGAACAAAAAACCATTGGACCATGGATCACCTCCCTTTCGTTTAAAACAAAGAGCAACCAGGACGGGCAACTCTATACCCATCTTTTTTCATTTTCAATTTCCCTTTCCGCCTACGGCAGCACGCTGAGCGGATTGATGTTCGTCCCGTTCTTGATCACTTCGAAGTGGAGATGAGGGCCGGTGGTGAGGAGGCCGGCGCCGGGGGTGCCCGGCTGGCCGCCCGAGAGGCCGATGGTCTGCCCCTGGACCACGTCGTCCCCCGCCGCAACCGCCACGGAGGAGAGGTGGCCGTAGAGCGTGGCGTAGCCGTCGCGGTGGGCGATGAGGACGTAGGTGTATCCCTTGGCGCCGCCGTCGCGGACGATGAATACCACGCCGTCGGCCGCCACCGAGACGGGTGATCCCTGCCCCTGCGCGATATCCGCCCCCTCGTGCGGCACACCGAACCGCTTAAAGTACGCGGCATCGTGGAACGTGGCGGTGACGGGACCGAACACCGGCCACGTGAAGTGCAATTTGGCGAGGCGCGACACTCCGGAGGCGCCGCCCTGGCGGGGATCCATGAGCCCCTTCTCGATCAACTCCCGCTCCGCCTTGGCGCGGATGCGCGCGTCGAACCGCGCCATCTCCGCCTGGAGCCGCAGCACGTCCGCCTGCACGCGTGCCATTTCCGCCTTGAACGCCAGGAGCTGCTCCTCGCTCACCAGCGCTTCCCTCTGCGCCTTTTCGTAGACCTTGTCGGCCTCCCGGTACTGCGCGATGAGCTGCTCATGACGCACCGTGAGCGTGGTGAGGTTCTCCTCCGCCGTCACCACCTGCTTGCGGAAGGTGGCGAGGCGCGCCGTTGCCATTTCCCGCGCCTGCAGGAGGGAGACGAGGAACTCCTCCCGCGCCCGCGCCACGAAGCTCTCCTGGAACTCCCGCTCCACCCCCGCGCCCAAGGAGAGGCTGAGGAGACGCCGGAACAGGAACTTGATGCCGTTCTGCTGCTGGACCGTGACGAAGGCCTGCAGCTTGTTGCTGCGCAGGAGCGAGAGGAAACGTTCCTCATCGGTCTGCGCAATGCGGTCCAGGCGGTGCTGCTCCGCCTCCAGCTTGGCGATGCGGTTGCGCAAGTCCTGCGCCATTCCGCGCGCCTGCACGATGGCGAAGCGCACCCGCTGCTTCTCCTTGCCCACGGCCACCACCTGCTTGTGGGCTTCCGCCGCGGTCTGCTGCGTATTCTTCTGCGAAGTGGCCACGCCACGGCGCTGGAGGTAACTGGACTTCGCCCGCGCGAGCACCTGCTCAAATTCCCCCTCGATCTCCCCTCGGATATCCGCACGCAGCACGGCGGCACCGCCCGAAAACGTTGCGGCAGCCGCGCACAGGACGAGGAGCGTTAGAAGGCGGCGGGTAGGGTGCATTTGTATGGTTATTATACCATATTTTGTGATATTTTGGTAGTTTACCGGATTATGAAAGAAACCAAAGAAACCGAGGAAGCCGAAGAAACCAAAGAACGACTGACTATCTTCCCCTTGGTTTCCTCGGTTTCATCGGATTCCATAAATTCCTGCCCCAAACCTTTCTACAACTTCCTCTCTCTCCGGAGGATCTGCTACCCTCCCCCCCATGATCTCCCACCTGCGAGGAACGGTGCAGAAGCTCGGCGTCGGCGAGGTGATCATGGACGTGCAGGGCGTGGGGTACCGCGTGAGCGTGCCGCTGGACGTGTGGGAGAAGCTGCCGGACTTTACGCCCGGGAGCCTGTGGATCTCGTCGTACATCCGCGAGGAGCGTTTCGATCTCTTCGGCTTCCTGGACCGCGCGGGATTGGTGCTGTTCGAGGAGCTGATCAAGCTCTCCGGCATCGGGCCGCGGCTGGGGCTGGAGCTGTGCGCCGTTCCCAAGGCGTTGCTGCTCCGCGCCGTGCAGGAACAGGACGAGGGGATGCTGAAGCACGTGAAAGGCGTGGGGAAGAAGACGGCGCAGAAGGTGCTCATTGAACTCAAGTCCCTGATGGAGAAGAATCCCCTGCTCCTGGGGGAGGTATCGGCGGAAGAGCTGCCCCACGAGTTCGACCAGGACGCCATCGCCGCGCTCACCTCGCTCGGCTACGACGCCCCCGCCGTCACCCGGGTGCTGCGGGATCTTCCCGCGGACCTGCGGACAACGGAGGAGCGCGTGGCTGCCGCCCTCAGGGCGCTGTAGATGCACGTTGTATGGACGTCCCGCCGGGACGTCCCTACGGTCGTTGCGTCACTACCCCCGGAGGGGAGAGGGGTATAGGATAGACGCGATGTTGCACCTCGACATCTCCCAAACCCTCGCCAAGTCCATCACCCCTTCCATGGGGATACCGGACCAGGAACTCTCCGGGTTGCGCAGCCCCGTGCGGCGCTATGTGGAGGAGTGGCTTTCGGAGCGGGGACGGGGGGAGCACGCGTGGTCCATGGACCCGTACAACAAGCAGTTGATCGAGCGGGTGAAGGAAGCGGCCATCCGCGTGAAGGCGGAGGGGATCGAAACGGTGGTGTGGATCGGCATCGGAGGATCGGGGTTGGGGCCGCGGCTGATCCAGGAGGCGTTCGAGGGGCCCAACACGGTGGAATTCATCGTGCTGGATATGCTGGACCCCGCGGTGCTGGACAACTACCTCTCCATCATCAATTGGAAGTCCACGCTCCTCGTCATCGCCAGCAAGTCCGGCGACACGCTGGAGCCCATGAGCATCTTCTTCCTGTGCTGGGAGCACCTGCAAAAGGCGCGGCGCGAGCGCGCGGCGGAGCGCGTGATCGCCATCACGGACCCGGAACAGGGGTTCCTCCACGGCTTCTGCCTGGACCACGGCATCCAGATGCTCCCCATCCCCCCCGGCGTGGGCGGCCGCTTCTCCATCTTCACTCCCATCGGGCTCCTGCCCCTAGGCCTGCTGGACGGGGATTTGGACAGCTTCGCGCGCGGCGCGAAGGAGATGGATACGCTCTGCCAGCAGCCGATACTGGAGGAGAATCCCGCCGCCCTCCTCGCCAGCATCCAGTACCTCCTCGATACCAAGCGCGGCTACAACGTGCGCGTGATCATGCCGTACGGCCAAAGGCTGGCGCAGCTCGCGCGCTGGAACCAGCAGCTCATCGCGGAGAGCCTGGGGAAGAAGGAGACCTCGAACCCCATCCCCCTCGCCGCCGTGGGGACGCAGGACCAGCACTCGCTCCTGCAGCAGTGGATGGCCGGCCCGCGCCGCACGTGGCACCTGTTCGTGCGCGAACTGGAGAAGCCCCGCCTGTACCTGCCGGAGAGCCTCCCCGGGCCGTGGAAGTACATCGCGGGCAAGACCACGGGACAGCTCCTGGACGCCTGCTACGAGGGCACCAGCCGCGCCCTCACGGGCGTCAAGCGTCCCTACGCCACCATTTCCCTCACGCGCTTGGACAGCTACCACTTGGGCCAACTGCTCTTCCTGCTCCTTGCGGAAGTGATCTTCCTCGGCAAGCTCTACCGCCTGGACCCGTACGGCCAGCCGGGGGTGGAGGCGGGGAAGAAGATCACGAAGGAGATTTTGTCGAGAGGACGGGAGGAATGAAGAAATGCATAATTTGAAATGCAAAATGCCCTTTTCTCATTTTGCATTTTGCATTTCTCATGCTCCCCCACCACTTCAATCCTGCATTCTTCACTGGAACAACGAACGGTTTCCTTCTATACTTTCACTCCAACTTTCTCCCTCCCCCTCATGGCCAACGACATCACCGATGCGCAATTTGAGAGTGAAGTGCTCAAGTCCCCCGTCCCCGTGCTGGTGGACTTTTGGGCTCCCTGGTGCGGACCCTGCAAGGTGATGGGCCCCGTGATCGACGAGCTCGCCGCGGAGTACGGCCCCAACGTGAAATTCGTGAAGATGAACGTGGATGAGAACGGCGACGTGGCCGGCATGTTCAACGTGATGAGCATCCCCACCTTCATCCTCTTCAAGGACGGCCAGCCGCAGAAAGCCTTCATCGGCGCAAGGCCGAAGGAGGACATGAAGAAGGAGATTGACGGGGCGATAGCGTAATATGTATTGATTCATCCCCCTCCCTCAGGAATGATACCGGCCGATGGGAATCATCCTGCCAATCGTGGGTATCGTCGGTTCCTTCTGCCTCATCAAATACCGCGAGCAGGTGGGCGACATGATCGGGGAAGCACAGTGGATGAAGAACGTGGGAGGCGTGTACATCCTGGTCATCATCATCGCGGTGTTCATCTTCTTCTGGAGCCTTGCGGAACTCACGGGGACGACGGATGTCCTCTTCGGGCCGCTGAAGTACCTCATCCCCGGTATGCGGGGGAGGACGGACACCGGAATGGAGTTTTAGGCTTCAGGCCGCCAACACTTCCGTCCCCTCCTTGACGGGAGCATCCACCTTCATGCCCACCTGGTCGCCCTTCTTGGCCTTGTCCACCTGCGCGTGCTCAACCTGGAGCGATGCGACGGGCTGCGTGAATTCCGTCTCGCCTTTGCGGAAGACCACGGCGTCCCCCACCTTGAGGGGAGCCTTGAGTTCCACGATGGCCACGCCGATACGGTCGAAGTAGTGCTCGACGGTGCCGATGATTTTTTCCTTCTTCTTGGCGGAAGATGCTGCGGGCATGGGGAAGGGGGGAAGCAACCCGGTATTGTACGCTTCCCCTCGTCCTACAAACAGCACGGGTGTTTCCGATCCGGCTGACCTTAGGAAGCAGGACACGCGACAATATGCACCAAAGTCGCGCAAAGTGTGCACTCTCGCTCTATGTGCAACAATAAAAAAACACCTAGTGGCGCTTTTTGAGCAAACTCGATCAAAGTGTGCAAGTTGTCATGGCCTGCCAACCGTAGCCAGGAGGTCCTGCCCGGAGAAGTCCACCTCCGCTCGCTTCGGCGAGACTACGGTGGACAACCTCCTGCGGAGGTTGGTGGAGCATGCCGGATTCGAACCGGCGACCTTCTGGTTGCAAACCAGACGCTCTACCAACTGAGCTAATGCCCCACGTGCAGAAGTGTACCCGTCCACCCTCACACGTCACAATCTCCTCCGGCCTCCGCCCTCGCACACTCGGGTCTACGGCCGGCAGGCCACCCTCTCATGTGATGATTTCCTCCACCCTGCCTTCCTCCACCGCCTTCCGTATTTCCATCCCCACCCTCTCCCCCACGCTCATGGATTGGCCGTACAGGTAACCGGAATACGGGGTCGCCATCACCCCGGGGGAGCCGGGGATGCGGAGGCTCACGTCGAAAATGACGATGTCCTCCTTCCCCTCCTCCGCCACCACCGACCCCTGGAGCGCGAACGGACCGATGATCCCCTTGCCGGAGGGATCCAAACTCTTGGGGAGCTTCTGCGTGGCTTTGACAAACTTCTCGCCCAGGTCGAACGCCTTCTCCAGGAGCGACTCCTTGACGGTGCAGGCGATGTGCCCCGTCTCGATCATCTTGAGGGGGACGGCCTTGCGCACCTCCGCCTGCTCTTCCGCCGTCATGCGCAGGAAACCGTCCAGGTTCGTCTGGCGGCGCGTGTCGGTGCCCAGCAGTTCCAGCTCTCCGCTGAGCCGGGAGTAGAAAAAGTTGAAGTTGACGGGCGCCCCCACCACGAATTCCTCCATCGCCGCGCTGCGCCACTTGTCCGTCACCTTCCCCTCCTTCTGCAACTGCGCGCCTTTCCTCTCCCACTCGTCCTTGCCGGTCACCAGGAAGAACGCACGCTCGTACCCCCGCGCCGCCTCGTTCGCCTTCACCAGCACCGGCCGGTCAATCTCTTCCGGCTTCGCGAAGATGCGGGGTGTGCGGATGCCCGCGTCCCTGAGCAGGTGGTACTGGTTGTAGGGCTGGTCGCGCTCCTCCAGTTTGAGGAGCGTGCGGGACCCGAAGATGGGAACGTGGAACTCGTTTTCCACTTTGGCGAAATCGTCGAAGTAGACCCAGAAGTAACGGTTGTGGATGAAGAGGACATTGGCATTCCGCAGGGCGTTCTGCACGTCCTGCTTGAGTACATCGTCGAAAGCATCCACCAGGATCACCTCATCAATACAGCCCCGCTCCTCTTCCCCCCTCCCCTTCGTCTTGAAGTACTGCGCGTACGTCTTCTCCCGCCCGCTGCGCGCAACGCAGACCGTCTTGAACCCCCACTGCTTGGCGCCATGGCACACGTCCAGCGCGCTGTGGCCGCCGAGGACGCCGACCGTCAGATTCTTCAAATCGTAGCCGGAGAGGAGGGAGGCGGTGTCCATGGATAGATTGTAATGCAAATTTTGAAATGCAAAATGCCAAATGGAACGGATTATTGCTCATGGTGCACGCGCAGGAACCCGCAACATCACTTCCATTCCCCGCCGGCATCGTTCGCGCCTCCACGCTGTGCGCTTTCACCGTTCGCTTGCCCCAAGGAAAGAAGAAATTGTATCGCCTTCACATACTCCCGGGATTCTTCTGCCCCCATCTGACCGGAGTCCGCACTTGCCCTTGGAACATACTGCCCTTCCGGCGCAGCGTTGATGGATTCATAATTCATGAATATATGGTAACACTGGCAGAATTTCAGTCAAGGGACCACGAGAATACCGTAGAATGATACGTCATACTCAATACGCAATACGCGTCATCCCAATATCTCCCCCAGCCTCCCCTTCTCGATCGCCTGCTTGATATCCCGCGCAATGCGACGGCCGGTACTCATCGGCACATCGTACTTGAGCGCCGTATAGGGTGACCCTTCGATGAAGGGATTGGTGCCGGCCACGATGCGTGCGGAGATCTCGAACACGTAGATCTCCAGCTTGCGCGTGATGATGGCCTCCAGGCAGAACGGCCCGAAGAGCCCTTTGCCCGCGCCCTTGAGCTTCTTGCTCACCTTCACCACCTTCTCCCCCATTTGGAAGAGCTGCGGGAGGAGCGATTCGCGGATGACGATGGGAATGTTGCCCACGATGGTGTAGGAGGTGTGGATGTTGGCGGCCAGCTGGTCTTCCGCGCGGATGCGGCCGATGGAATCCGCGTTGGATTCGTACCGCTTGTCCATGCTCATGATCTCCAGCTCCCTGGTGATCGGCGAATAGAAGTAGTGGACGTAGAGCGGCGCCCCCACGATGTATTCCTGGATCACGAAGTCGTTCTCCTCGGGATACTTGCGGTTCTTCACCTCGTAGAACTGCTTCGCGGACTTGACCACGAAGTACCCGAACCCCCCGCCCGCGCCGTGGAACTTGATGATGACGGGGCGGTCGATGTCCTCGGGCTTGTCGAAGACACGCGGGAGCAGCAAGCCGGATTTCAGCAGCCACTCGCGCTCCATGTCACGGTCGCTCTCCCACTCCAGGATCTCCTTGGCGCCGTAGTACATGGCCTTCATCCGCTTCACGCGGTCGGGGCCCAGGTACGCGATGAAGGAGCCGTGCGGGATGAGGATGGCGTTGCGCTTGATGAGCTCCTTCTCCAAACCTTCGTCCCATTCACTCCAGTCTTCCACCGTGATGATCTCGTCCGCCACGGGAAAGTTCCGGTAGATCTGCTCCGTTCCCTTCTTGCAAACCACCAGGTTGCGCATCCCCTCGTCCCGCGCCCCCTTGAGGATCTGCAACGCCGAATGGCTCCCCATCGTGGCGATGACGAAGTTCCGTGGATCCTTCTTCGGAGAAAGCAGGGGCCGGCGATGCGACGGGCGCGGCATGGTATTTGGGTGACTGTAGCAGAGGGAGAGCGGGATTTCAATGAATAGTGTATGGAGTGGGACCAAGGAAACCAAGGAATCCAGGGAAACCAAAGAACCCAAGGATAGGAAGGTCCCTCGGTTGCCTTGGTTTCTTCGGATTCCCTTAAATTCTCGACTCCTTGGACGGGATGGGATACGGCCTGCCGGCGTTCTCCTCGATCTTGCACGTGGTGTACCGAGCGCTGCGGACGCCGTACTGCTCGCACTGGTTGTCGACGGGAGTGACGGCTTGGGGGGCAGACGTGCTGGAAGAAGAGGACGAGACCGCGCAGTAATCCGTCACCACTTTCTCCGCGGCATACAGCAACCCGTCGCGGATGGTCTTGAACTCGAAATCGCGGGGGACGTGGCGGTTGATGGCGGCGGTGAAGGCGGCGGCGATGTCGCTGGCCACCTCACACTCCGTCGCAACGGGAACGGCGGGGACGGCAGAGGACGATGAGGCGGAAGCCGCGGAAGCGGAGGCGGCCGCGGGCTTCGTGAAGGACGTGGAACCCGGCCGGCGCAATGCATCGGAGCGTTCCATCACTCCCGTAGGAGTCACTTCCCACCGCATGGCGAACAGGTCGCTGAGCGCGGAAGCGCCGAACGTGGAATTGTTGGCGAGCAACGTTCCCGCCGTGAGCATGATTCCTGCAACAACGCTGCAGAGGGCAATAGTGACATCGCGCTGATGGTTACGCATGAGAGGAGCGGGAAGTGATGTTTGTTACGTCCATAGTATAGGCCAAAAACGGGACTTTCTCAATGCAGGATGGGCTACCGGAGTAACCTTCCGAACTATTTCCGATGATTGGCAATCATCATCGTGCGTTCTCCACAAGTCTCATAATCCCCTCCACAGCCAGACGTATGCCCTCTTGGACCGCAGGATCATGCGCTGCCGCTTCCCTCTCCAAAGCATCCGTGAGTTCTTTTCCACGTTCGGGCGAAAGAGGAAGTTGATACGTCAAACGCATGGCGACCACACGAGTGGCAATGGCGGCATTCTTCTGGCTCTCTGAGGGAAAATTTTCAGGGAAGTGCGGCGGAAGATCACTCTGACCCACGATGATCCGGGCAATGTTGCCGGCAATCTGTTGCGCCTCGGTACGTGGCATATTTTCTTCAGCAGGAGTGCTGTTCCCCTCTTGTTCGCCGGAGAGTGTGCGTGCCTCCTGGAGCATACGCTGCTCTTCCGGATCATAGGTGTAGTTCCTGCGGTCATTGTCTGGCACTCCTCCGCCATGGGGCTCGAAAGGATGGGACATTGTGAAAGGGGGAAAGAGGAAAAGGAAAAAACCGCGACGCCTCGGGGAAGGGGCGCGTGCGGTGTGTTCATGTCTCACGCACAGGACCCTTCCGCTCGAAGAGCGAGAAGGAGAAGCCCGAGTGTGAGGAGCGACAATCGCATGACGGGACGTAGTGTTGCGGAGTCAAGAGGGCACGTCAAAGGTTAGGGTGGGGAGGAGAAGATCTTGGCTTACTATCAATGATAAATTACAAAGACACTTTGCTGTGCTTCCCACGCATTCTTCCAGAGTCTTCCCTCCTTCATCCATTGCCCTTCAGGCCGTGCAAAAAAACTCTATACTGAGATGCGAAGAGCCACGAGGTGCCGTAGCCAAGTAGTAAGGCAGGGGTCTGCAAAACCCCCATGCGTGGGTGCAATTCCCACCGGCACCTCCATCCGACTTCGTTGCTTCGCAACTACGCCGCGATTATTTCGTGGAATAAGCTCCAGCCGCGGCGTAGCCGAAGGCGAAGCCGGGGCAATTCCCACCGGCACCTCCACCCAAATTCCACATTCGTCATTCTTCATTCGTCATTCTTCATTCCCCTCCCCCGGATCCACGAACGTGAGGGACTGCACCATGGCCAGCTCCTCCCCTTCCAGCGACCGGCTGACCGAGAGGGGCGCGAACGCCGTGACGGTATACCCGGTGCCCGAGGAGGAGACGGCGCTCACTTGGTAGAAGCGCGTCTTGGGCTGGTCCGCGGCGGGTTGCGCGGTGTAGATGTGGATGCCCGATTCCCGTTCGTCGATGCGCACCGGACGCGTATCGATGAGCTCATACCCCGGCAGCGCGCTCACCGCCCGCATGCTGGCGCGGCTGTAGGTATCGGTGTCCATCGGCTGCGCGAGCGGCTCCTCCGTGATCACCACCGTGGGGTACTGGCCCGAGACGGGCTTCTCCACCTGGAACGCGGCCAACACATCCCGGGGGATCCCCTGCTGGTCCAGCCGCTCCCGCTCCATCACGGTCCACCCGTCCGGAAGGCAGATGCCCACACGGCCGTTCCAGAACTGCTGCGTACAGACCGCTTGTTCTCCCCCGCCACCGCATGCGGAGAGCAGGAGCAGGGCCAACCCTGCGGAAACGAGGCGGAAAAGGGGGGAGGAGTGGGATCGCATGGCCGTATCATAGCCATTCTCCGCCTCTCACGATAACCGCAGCCCAAGGGGCAGGGGAAAAGTTCTGGACACATTTCCATTCTTATTCCTAATCATAGGAGCAGGATTGAGGAAAACGCTGTTTTTTGGTAGGATAGAGAGAAACACATGAACTCCCCTACCCGGTCCCTGGCCTTCCTGGTTGCACTGTTGCTGCCGCTCCATGCGCTGAGCGCCGTGGTCGCCCCCGCGGACAGCGGCTTGCTGCGCGTGCAGGACTCCATTGCGGGGTTGGGGTTGGAGGCGGAGGTGGAAGGATTCGCCGCCATGGGGAGCGTGGACCTGGTGGTGATTCCGCCAGCGCAGAACTACTTGATCTTCCCCCTCACGCTGGACCGCGCGGGCAGCACGCACTTCCGCGTGCCGGGAACGAGCGCCGAGGAAGCGGGCACGTACCACGCCTTCGTGGGGAAGAACGGCCAACGCCTCTCGCCCGAAGCGTCGTTCGAGGTTCTGCCGGACACGGTGGACACGCAGGCTTCCACCCTCAGCGTCCTCGATGCCTCCGTCACGGCGGACGGCCGTGATGCGGCGGCGGTGCAAGTGACGGTCACCGACCGGTACGGGAATCCCCTCCCGGGACGGCCCGTGGAACTGCGGAGCGCTTCCGTGGGAGCCATCATCGAAGCGGAAGCGACGGGAACGGACGCACAGGGCATCGTGCGTTTTGCGGTGAAGGCGACGAGGGCGGGCATCGTGGCGCTCCGCGCCGTGGACCTGCTGAGCGGCATGGCGTTGGCACAGGAAGGAACGGTGACGGCGATCGGAGGCGCCGTGGGGGGTTCCCCCTTCGCCGCACAACTTTTGCCGACGGCCGCCGCCGCTGATCCCACGTTCGACATTGCCGACCACTTCGAAGTGACCCTCACGGATGCCGTGCTCGCCATGCAGGACATCACGGGCATCACCATCCGCGCCGTGGATGCCAACGGCAACACCGCGCAGGATTACATCGGGACCGTGCGCATCACCAGCACCGACCCCCAGGCCACACTCCCCGGCCTCAGCGGCGTGGAGGGGGTGGGGCAAGCCACGTTCACTTCCCGCCATTTGGGGACGCGCTTCATCCCCTTCTCCGTCAGCTTCCGGACGACCGGGAAACACACGGTGACGGTGGAAGACACCACGGACCCCGCCCACGTGATCCGCGGGGAAGCCAGGGTGGTGGTCTCCAGCAGCACGGGCCCGCTGGTGCAGCACCTCACGGTGACCTCCCCCTTGCAGAACGGCACCGTAAACGGCGGAAGCGTGACCGTGGAGGGGGCGACCCAGCCGTACACCAACATCCAAGTGAAGGGCGGAACCCAGGCGGCTTCCGGGGAGAGTGACGACAGCGGCCGTTTCGCCATCGTCGTGTCCCTGGACCCCACCCACAGCGAGTACACGCTCGTGGTGATGGACGACGGCGGGGGGGAATCAACCCTCCACCTCGTGCGCGACACCGACCCGCCCGTGGTCACCTCGGCCACGCTCACGCCGGAGCAGCCGCAGGAAGGCGAGAACATCCTGATCGTGGTCCAGAGCGAACCCGCGCTCAAGAGCATGGAATTCAAGCTGGGTGAGGAACGGATCTCCCTGCAGGAGGACGCCAACCGCCCGGGAACGTACCAATCGCTCTTCACCGCGCCACGCGCGGGGGAATACCAGCCGGCCGTGGAAGCCAAGGACCAAGCCGGGAACGCGGCCAACCTGCTCGTCCCTCTCACGGTGTCAGCCAAGAAGATGTCCACGGTGCAGAACCTGCGGGCGGAACCCAAGAACGGCGCCGTGGAGCTGCAGTGGGACCCCGTGGCGGATGATACGGTGGATTACTACCGCGTGTACGTGGGGGAGAAGGTGGGCGACTACGCCTACACGCTGGATACGCCCGACGCCTCCAAGTCCGCCGCCACGGTGACGGGCTTGAGCACCGGCATGCCCTTCGTCTTCGCGGTCACCGCGGTGCAGGGGGACCGGGAGGGCGACAAGAGCAACCCTGTTACGGCGCACGTGCTGGGCATCCGCTTGATCGTGACGCCCCAGGATGAGGCGCTGGCCATCGAGTGGTCCCTCCCCGTGGACATCACCTTCCAGTCGTTCCTGGTGGAATACGGCGTGGACGCGGAACAGTTCTCGGAGAAGCGCACCGTCCCCGGCGGCGACATCAAGAAGGATGAGAAGCGTTCCCTGGTGCTGCGGGACCTTTTGCCCGGCGTCACCTACGCCGTGCGCATCACGCCGGTGGATACCACGGGCGAGGCGCGGGACGACCTGGTGGCCACGGGCCAAGGCACCCCCGGCGGCGACGGCGTGCACTACGCCTCCCCGGACCAAATACCGCCGTTCCAGGAGGATCCCTCCCTCCGCCCCCCCAACCAGACAGGGAGCGGACTCCCCCACCTCGCGTGGTGGATCGCGGGGAGCGTGACGCTGTTCCTCTTCCTGCTCCAATGGCAGAGCCGCCGGAAGCTCCGCAAGGCACATCGGTTCCTGCGGATGATGGAGAACCGTTATCATTCCGTATAACGTATCGTGTATTACGTATTACGTATCTTCGCTTCATGAGCAACCATACGTCATACGCAATACGCAATACGGAATACGCGCATGTTCTCCGAGGAATCCCCCCCACGCATCAACCATGAAGGATCTCCAGGTCATGACCATCGGCGGCGCGACCTTCGATCTCTTCGTGCGCACGGGAGGAGCGGCGTCCGCGGGGGCCGGCGGGCAGGAGCGGGAACTGCGCTTCCCGGTGGGGGCCAAGATCGGCGTGGAGCAGATCATCGAGACCTGCGGCGGAGGAGCGTCCAATACCGCCGTGGGGCTGAGCCGCCTGGGCTGTGCCGTGGCGTTCTGCGGCGTGGTGGGCAATGACCAATGGGGCGAGCGCATGCTCAAGAACCTGCGGGAGAACGGCGTGGATGCCTCCCCTGCCACGGTGGTGGAGGACGAGAACAGCAGCTCTTCCATCATCCTCTCCGTGGAGAGCGGCGAGCGCATCATCCTGTACAACGCGGGCAGCACCGTGCACCTGCATGACGTCACCTTCGACCGGGCCGAGGCGCAGGAACGGGACTGGATCTACCTCACGCACCTGCAGAAGGCCGGCCGCGAGATCATGGACGACCTGGCGGCCATGACGGGGGGCGAGGGGCGCATAGGCCTCACCTGGAACCCCGGCGGCACGCAGGTGAACGCCGGCTGGGACGCCCAAGAGAACCGCGCCCTGCTGGCGCACACGGATATCCTGCTCCTCAATAAGGAAGAGGCCCTGGGCTTCACGCGCACGGCCACCGTGGAAGACGCGTTGCGAACGCTCCTGAAAGCGGGAGTGAAGACGGTGTGCGTCACGGACGGGAAGGACGGCGCCACGGCCACGGACGGCACGCAGGTGTTTCATTGCCCGCCCCCGGAAGATGTGGAAGTGACGGATACCACGGGCGCGGGGGATGCTTTCGGCACCGGCCTCACGTGGGCCATCCTGAACGGTTTGGACTTGCCAACTGCGCTCAGAACAGGTACGATAAATGCTACGAGTGTCCTTGGATCTATCGGCGCACAGGCGGGACTCCTCACCAACACCGAGATGACGAAGCGGCTCTCCTCCCTTCAACTTCCTGTGCAGTCACATCCGTTGCATTCGTGATATCCATCCCCTCACCCGACCATGTCCGACGACTCCCTCGTGCACATTCAGGAACTCATCGATAGCGCGATGTCTTCGCTCAAAACCGCCCATGCCATGCTGCGGGAAATGACGGGTGTGGTGGATTCCTCGCGCGAGCGCCACATGATGCGTGCCAACGCCATCTCCTCGGCGGGCCCCGTGAGCGGGCGCGTGGTGGAGGGGGTGTTCGACGGGCAGAACATGGTGGACGCCAACGGACAGACCTACCCCGTCCCCGCCAACTACGCCAGCAAGAGCAAGCTGGTGGAGGGCGACGGCATGAAGCTCACCATCACCGACGAAGGGAAGTTCATCTACAAGCAGATCGCCCCCGTCCCCCGCCGCACCGTGCTGGGCCTGCTCATCCAGGAAGACGGCCAGTACAAGGTGCTCGCCGAGGGCAAGGCCCTCCGGGTGCTCCTGGCCTCCGTCACGTTCTACCGCGCGGAAGTGGGCGACCAAGTGACCGTCCTCCTCCCTCAGGGAGGAGACGCCAAATGGGGCGCCGTGGAAGCCGTGATCCCCAAACACATCGCCGAAGCAGCCGCCCGCGCCGGCGTGGGAGGCGAAACATCGCACGGAGAAGACGGGGAATTGAGCCCGTCTCTGGGAAAGTAGGGGGTAGGGAGTAGGTGGTACAAGAACAGAGCAGCTGCCCCACTGTTCCTGTTACGGATGTACTAAAACCTACAACCTACTACCTACTACCTGTTCCTGTGCAAGTGGCGCTTCCCCCCGCCCTGCGCTACCCTCAGCCCGCATGAAAGTCGCTCGCGTCCTCCTCCCCCTCGCCCTCGCACTTCTTCTGGTGGCGGGGCTGCTGGCGTACCTGTGGCTCAATTTGGGCAGCGCCGCACAGGCGTTCCGCATGCGCCCCCAACGGAACCCGTTGACCGCCAACCTCCAAGGGCTCTCCATGGAAGGCGAGGAAGAAACAGGGGGTGCGGCGCTCACGCACGTGCGGGAAGGCGATAGCCGCGCGCTCGCCGGGGATTGGAAGGGCGCGCAGGAAGCGTACGAAGCGGCCGTGGCCGCGGACGGCGGCGTGACGGCGCTGAAGAAGCTCGCCCTCGCACAGCTCCAGCGCCGCGATACCAAGGCGGTCTCCAACACCATCGAGCGGCTGCGGAGGGAAGGCGCCCGCGCGGAGGACCTCCTCCTCCTCTCCACGACCCTCGCCCTCCACCAGGAGAACCTCCCCCGCGCGCAGGAGTTGCTGGCCAAAGCCGGCGAATCGCCGCACCGGCACTACGGCTCCGCCCTCCTCGCCATCGTGCAGGGGGAACATCCGCAAGCCCAGGCGGAATTGCGCCTGACGCTGGACGGCTGGGATCCCGTCCTGCGCACCTACGCCCGCACGCTCCTCGACGCATACGAGGAGTTCGCGCTCTTCCCGCAGAGCCCACCCATCCACCTCTCCACCCTCCTCTCCCGCAGCCTGGCGCAGGTGCAGGAATGCGCCCTCGCCCTCCCCCTCCTCGGCCGGGTCACGGCGGAGCAGGATGATTACCGCGACGCGTGGATCGTGCAGGGGTATTGCCAGCTGATCACGGAACGCACACAGGAGGCACTGGCTTCCTTCGAACGGAGCTACACCCTGGATCCCCAGAAACCGGAAATCCAGTACTTCCTGGGACGGACCTACGGCGCCATGGAGGACCACAAGAACGCCCTCACGTTCCTGCAATACGCGCTCACGAACGGCTTCAAGCCGGAGAAGGACGTGCGTCGCGCCATCGCCACGGAAGCGGAGAAAGCCGGAGACGTGCAGCTGGCCTTTGAACAGGAGAAGATTTTGGCTACGGCATCGGGAACCGACCTGGCCTCCATCACCGCGTTCGTGGATCTCGCCCTCCGGGCGCAGCGGCAGGAGGATGCCTTCGAGGCTGCCGAAAGAGCCACCCTCCGCTGGCCGGAATCCGCTGCGGCGTATGCCCTCTTAGGATCTGCTGCGGAAGCTGCGGGGAAGACGGAAGAAGCCCGCGCCGCCTACGGACGTGCGCTGGAGCTGGACGGGACGCTGGATGATGTGAAGGGGAAGCTGCTGAACCTGTAATCGTCCCCTGACAAAAAGACCGGCTTTAAGACCGATCTTTTTGTTTTTGTCTTTTCCTCTCTGTGGACTATCAACGCCGAATCACATGAGTCGAGCGCTGAGCCCCGTTTCTGGAGAGGAGGACAGTGGGGGGAGGAGCCCCCGCTCTCTGCCTTGCTCGGGTTTCTTGTTTCTCCTCGGAACCCTCCGAAGTCCCCGTACCGGCCTGCCGCGAAGTGACGTAAGTCTCTTGGGAGGCACTGGGGAGAAGCAGGAGGCACGTCGCTGGAGCGTCCTCACTTCCGCAACGTGACATTGCAGAGCAGAGAGAGTGGTAGCCGCGGGAGCGGTCCGTGCATCCCCGGATGCGCGGAAGGTTCCTGAAGTGAGCCGAAAGGATTCGGGTCAGGCAGCCGCCGATGACGGCCACCACTCTCCCCACTCAGCGGCTGGAGATGTGTGATACGGGACTCTCCTACAGCCGCTGCTTCCCGAAAATAGGTTCTGCAACCCCTTGGGAGGGGTGTTGCTATTCTCGGTTCTTGTGTTGGTGTGAATGATCTGTGTCTTGGTACTCTTCTCTCTTTCTGTGTGTGTACGCCCCGGGGCGTGTGTGTTTGTGTGGTGATTTGCTGCCTACCCTGATCAGGATCGAATGGGGTAGGGAGCAAATCAAGGCATCGTACTCCGTATAGAAACTCGCGCAAGATTTTGCAGTGGCGTACTATGATGAATTGTTTCACGAATACATTTTGTATACAGGAGACAAGAGCGCTTTTTCCGCTAGAATGGCCGAAAATGATGTTCCGACTCCGCTTCACCCACCCCCTCGTCCCCATCCTTATTGCCCTCCTTGCCGTAACGGGCACGGTGCTGGTGGGTACGGCTCTGTTCCTCTCTCCCCGGGAGAAAACCGCGTCGGAGCTCCTGCCTCTGCAGGAGACCGTGGCCTTCTTCCATAACCTTACCCTCGCCGATGCCGAACGGCTTACCCCCCGCTTCCCCATCCTCGGGGAAATTTCTCTCCCACGGGAAGGGGGAACGGATGTGGGAATCCTGCGCCACGCGAACGGCTTGTACGGATGGGTGGTGTTCCTGGAAGGCGACGTGGTGCGCACCATCAGCTCCCGCTTTCCTCTGGATACCGCCAGCCGAGTGATTCGCGGCTCTTCCGGCGCGCTCGCCCTGCTTGCCCGGCCGGAGGTCCCCTCTCTCTCCGAGCTCCCCGATTACCGCACGCTCGCCCGCCTGGCTCCCGAGGACGGGTCGTGGGTGTTTCTCACGAAGAACGTCAGCTTCTCCGGCATCACCGAAGAGGACCGCCTGCTGATGCAACACCTCCGGGACCGCTCCTCCCTGCTGGTGCAATGGGGAACGGCGAGCGCGGCCATTTCCTTCATCTATCCCATCGCCGGCATTGCCAAGCTCTCCGCGGCTCCCCCCGCCCTCACCCCCTCCCCGGCCTTCTCCGTGGCGCTCACCTACCCGCGGGATACGCTGGAAGCCATTGCCTTGCTCCCCTCTCCCTCCGCCTCCCTCCTGCTGGAAGGCACGCTGCAACGGCAATGGGAACACCTCATGGGGACGGAAGCGAGCGCGGCCTATGACTTGCTCCCCCTGCTGGGAAGGGAAGCTTCCGTGAGCGTGCTCCGGAGCCGGACGGGAAGCAGCCTGCGCTTGTTGCTGCAGACGCACACGCAGGACCCGGACGCAGCCAGGCACATCGACCTTCTCCACCGCAGCGTCAAGCAGGCGCTCTCCACGCAGCGCATCACCCGCCAAGAACTGCCGGAGGGCTTTGCCATCACGACGATCGAAGATGATCCCGGCATCATCGAACAGACGCGAACCCAATCCGGTGCGTGGGCCGTGCGGGCCACCTTCCGCTCGGATACCGGGGAAGGACTGTGGACCGCCACGAACGGCAGGCGCCTGCTCGTGACGAATGATGCGGCATGGGCGGGGCAGGTGACGGGGAAGACGCCCCCTCTCCCCGGCACCCTTCCCCCGGGTCCCGGCACCACGGTGATGGGCGGGGTCTTGGAACGCACGGCGGCGCGGTCCTTCCTCAAGAACACCCTCAACCTCACCCTCCCCTCCACCCTTCTGGCCACGTTCGCCCCTCCGGGCGACCGGTTCCTATGGTCCGTTTCCCATACGGGGCAGGTGGCGACGGTGACGGTAGAAATGGAAAATTGAAAATGCAAAATGAGAAAAACATCATTTCCTCCGGCTGGACCTATGCAGCTCCCATTGCTCATTTCACATTTCTTCATTGCCAATTTCCCATGGTCGCTACGTCCATAACAAACCACCCAACTCGATCTGGCAATTGTCCGGATTCCCCGCTACTCTCCCCCCGATGACTTTCCAACGCATCTCCCTCTTCTGTTTGGGCCTGTCCGCCGTGGCGATCGCGGTGTCGGGCTTCCTCCTCTTCAATCCCGGCCCCAAGTTCAGCATTGAGTTCACCGGCGGTACGCTGATGGAATTGGAACTCCCCGCGGGAAAGACCAAGGAAGACCTCTCGAAGGTGGTGGCGACGTACGAGCCGAAGGACGGGGAGGAATTGGGGAATTACGCCGTGTCCGCGGTGAGGAGCGTGGGCGGCGGCAGTTCGTTCATCATCCGCATGCGACCCATTGAGAACGAGGACCATGTGGCGCTGCTCGCGCATGTGGAGCAAACGTTCCCGGGGGCCAAGGAGCTGCACTTCAACACCATCGGGCCCAGCGTGAGCCAGAGCCTGAAGAACAAGACGTTCACGGCCATCGGCATGGCGTCCGTGGCCATCATCACCTACCTCGCCTTCTCCTTCCGCAAACTGCCCCGCAAGCTCAACCCGTGGAAGTTCGGGTTCCTTGCAGTGGTGGCCTTCCTCCATGACGTCGTGGTGACGGCGGGCGTCTTCGTGGTGATCGGGCAGTTCACGAGCTTCGAATTCGACACCCTCTTCGTCACGGCCCTCCTCACCATCCTGGCCTACTCCACGAGCGACACCATCGTGATCTTCGACCGCATCCGCGCCAATTTGGGCTACGAGAACCGCTCGGAGAGCTTCGCCCAGACGGCCACCCGCGGCCTAAAGGAGAGCGTGGCGCGCACCATGGGGACGGGCATTTCCACGCTCATCATGCTCACGGCCCTCTTCTTCCTGGGCGCGGAGAGCATCCGCTGGTTCATCCTGGCCTTGATCTTCGGAATCGTCATCGGGACGTATTCCTCGTATTTCGTCGCTTCCGCGCTGCTGATCAGGTGGAAGTGAAGAAACTCGCCGCCGGCCGCACGCAAGCCACCCTCACCTTCAATGAGGCGGAGGTGACGCAGGCGGAGGAAATCTCCCTCAAGCGCAAGGCTTCCGGCGTCTCTGTGCCGGGTTTCCGCCCGGGCAAAGCCCCGCTGGACATGGTGCGGAACAAAGCGAATCCGGAGGACGTCCTCGATGACGTGGTGCGCTCCCTCGTTTCCCCCTTCCTCCGCACCCTCGTGGAGGAACACAAGATCAAGCCCATCATCCCCCCCTCCATCAAGGTGGAGACCCTCAAGCCCTTGAAGGTGACCCTCACCTTCGTGGAGAAACCCGCGGTGAAAGTGAAGGGGGCCGACAAGATCCGCATTTCCAAGACGGAGCCCAAGGCGGACGCCAAGGACGTGGAACGGATGGTGCAGTATTTGCTGGAACAGGAACGGACGTACACGGAAGTGGACCGGGCCGCCAAGGAAGGCGACCAGGTGACGATGGACTTCCACGCCACGGACAAGGAAGGCGTGGATGTGCCGGGCACGCGCGCCACCGGGTACGCCAACATCATCGGGAGCAAGTCCCTGCTGCCGGGCTTTGAGGAGGCGCTCCACGGGCTCAAGAAGGACGAGCAGAAGAGCTTCCCGCTCACCTTCCCCGCCCAGTACCACGCGGAACACCTGCGGGGAAAGCCCGTCACCTTCCACGTGGGGGTGACGAAGGTGGAGGAGACCCGTACGCCGGAACTGACGGAGGAATTCGTGAAGAAGCACGACCTGGGGAAGACCCCCGAGGACCTCAAGAAGCGCATCGCGGATTCCCTGCGCGCGCAGGAGGAGGAAACGGACCGGCAACGCCGCGAGCGCGAGCTGTACGATGCCGTGGTCAAGGCGACGCAGGCGGACCTGGCACCGGAACTGCTGGAACAGGTGGAGCGCTCGATTTTGGAAGAGATGGAACACGAGCTGGGGAAGCAGAACATGACGCTGCAGGATTGGATGGAGAAGACCAAAAAAGCCCCGGAAGCAATGCGCAAGGACCTGCAGGAACAGGCCAAGCGGCGACTGCTGCTGCGCTTCGGCATCGAGGAACTGATGGAGGAACGGAAGATTGCCGTAACGGAGGAGGAAATGGGCGCCGTCGTCTCCGGCATCCTGGGCTCCGTCCCTCCGGAGCAGCGCGAACAGGCCGTGGGCCGCCTCGCGAAAGGCAGCGAGGAGTACGAGCAGCTCAAGTGGCGGAGGATGGTGGAGAAGTTGGTGGAAGAGATGCTCCGGTGATAGGGTACCTCCATGCTCTCCCGCCGCACGCACATCACCATCATCGTCATACTCACGCTCCTTCTTGCGGCCGCCTTGGCGGTGGCGCGCGGAAAAGGGTTGCTGGGGAGCGCCACTTCCGCCTCCCTGCCTGATTACGTGGTGGAGGAGATCCGCGTGCTCCCCTCCCCCGTGCAAGCCGGCAACCCTTACACCATCCATGCCGTGGTGCGGAACCTGGGGGCGGCGGGGGCCACGCGCGGCAGTTACGTCCAAGTGAGCATCGATGCCGACAATGACGGCGATTGGGATACCCTCGGCATTCCGGTCATCCTTGCCGCCCTCCCTGCAGGTGCATCGCAGGAAGTGCGATGGGAGAACGGCGGGGAGACCCCTCAGGTGGATTGGCAGCCGCAGGTGGGAATGCACCGGATTCGGATCTGTGCAGCCATCCCCACGGAAGACGCGGATTTCCAAGTGCAGGAGGCGGACACCCTGAACAACTGCAGCGAAACGACGGTGACGGTGCTCACGAAGGAATAAGCTGAAACGGGGAATAAGCACTCACTCTCCCATGTCCAGCTGCTCGAGCTGCGGGAACTTCTGCAGGATTTCCTTGCGGAATTCGGGGTTGATCTCCATCACTCGCTTGTATTCCAGCAGCCCCTCCCGGTACATCCCTTTCTTGCCGTAGGCATCCGCCAGGTTGATGCGCGCTTGGGCGAAGTTCGGCTTGATCTCCAGCGCCCGGCGGAACGCCGCGATGGCGCCGTCCACATCCCCGCGGTCCCGGTACAGGTTTCCCAAATGGAGATAGGCATTGACGGACCGGGGATCCGCTTGGATGGCGCTCCGGAAGAGCCGGAGAGCGCGGTCCGCTTCCCCCTGCGCCTGGGCGATGCGCCCGAGCCCGATGAAGGACGGTGCATAGGCGGGATCCGCGCGCAGCGCTTCCCGGTACCGGAGGATGGCACCCTCCGTATCCCCTTCCCCCGCGGCGAGTTCGCCCAAGTTGTGCGGCAGCGCCGCGCTCCCGGGATTGCGCGCCAGTGCTGCCTGCAGGAGCGTGGCGCTGTTGTTCCATAAGAGGCTCCTCCGCCACGCCCCCCACCCCGCGGCAAGAAGAGTGACCGTAACCGCGGCAATCGTGGCGGCGCGCAATGCGCGGGAAGAGAGGAACCGGTCAAGCGCCAGGCCGAGGAGGAAGAGGAAGCCGACTTGCGCAAGGTACATGTACCGGTCAGAGGTGACGTACACCGCGCCGGCCTTGGAGAACGTCACGAAGGAAGGAAGGAGGAAGAGGAGCGCAAAGCCCAGCCCGAACGCCAGGGAACGGGTCCGCCGCAGGGACCGGAGCGTGAGGCCGCCCAGCGCCGCAAGAAGGAGGAGGGGGAGGAAGAACTCCGGGGAACGCGGCGTCACGGGGGTGTGCTGGAGGAAGAGGAGCGAGAAGCGCGGGAAGAGGAAGAGCGACGGAGAGAGCACGGCGCTCTTGGCTGCCAGCAGCGCGGTGTGCACCGGAGGCAGCGCCTGCACGTTGGCCTCCTTCCCCGCGAGGCCGATGAGCAGGAATACGGCGCTGAGAAGGAAGAAGGGAATTTTTTCCCGCCAAGCATCCCTTCCCCGTCCTCCGCCCTCTTTCCAATCGAGGAGGAGATAGGCAAAGGGGAGCACGATGGCGGCAGGCTTGGCGAGGAGCGAGAGCAGGAGGCAGAGGAACGCCGACCAAAATGCCGGACGGCCTCCTCCTTGCCGGTACCGGAGGTAGGAGAGCAGGGAGGCCAGCGCGAAGACCGCACTGAGCACGTCTTTCCGCGCGCTCGCCCACGCCACCGCTTCCACGTTGAGCGGATGGACGGCGAAGAGAAGCGCGCACGGCAGCGCCGCCTTCACCCCCACCTTCCTCAGAAAAGCGTAGACCAGGAAAGCGGCGATGATATGGAGGATAAGGCTTGTGCCGTGGAACACGGCCGGTTGAAACCCGAAGAGCGCGTGCTCCACCTGGTAACTGACGATGGTGAAGGGCACGTAGAGTTCCGGATCGTAGGACGTAAAGGCTGCCCGCACCGTATGGGGGGAGAGGGACCGGACGATGGGATTCTCCGTGATCAACTTGTCGTCATCCCACAGCACGAAACCGTTCGAAAGGGACTGCCCGTACACGAGGAATACGGCAAGCGGCAGAAGGAAGAGGATGAGCCGGGACCGCGTCAGTGCGACCATGCCGGGCATTGTACAAGGCGGCGCTACCGCATCCGAAGCTTCTTGCGACTCCCACGGGAGGAACCGGCTTTCACCTTGCGTACGGGCACGGCTTGCTTGCCTCCGCCGCGCCACCACACGCTGATTTTCCGTTCGGGATTCGCTTGGCGGATCATCCCGCAGGTCTTCCGGTGCACGATCACCTCGCCCTTGCGGGAGATGGACCCCACGATGTCCCCCCGTTCCCCTTCCTGCGGGGCGCAACACTTGGCGAAACGGACGGGCATGGGCACCCCTCCCTCCACCTCGATGACCGCTTCGGAGGGGCGCACTTGACTCAGGCGGCGCGGCACGGGGATGGAGCGTGCGTTCGCCAGCGCATCCACGTGGAGGAAGAGCGACCCCACCTTCTCCGACCCCTGGCCGATCTTGAAGAGCAAGTCCTCCCGCTCGGTGAACTGCAGTTCCCGCCCGTCGTAGAACTTGAGGAGGGTAAGGTCGTTATCCAGCGGCGGCTTATGCCACTTGCGGAGTTCCGCGTTGACGGCCTCCCGCCCCTGCGCCACGTAATCTTCGCGGTGCAGGGCGTAGAGGTGCCGCTTGAGGCGGGAACGGGACGAAGCCATCTTGAGGAGCTGGAGCCACTCCTCCGAAGGCTGCGGCACGCGGTGCGTGAGGATATCCACCACGTCGCCGTTCTCCAGCTCGTAGGAGAGGGGAACGATGGAGCCGTTCACGCGGGCGGACTTGAACCCCAACCCCACCTCGGTGTGGATCTGGAACGCGAAATCGAGCGGCGTTGCCCCCTCGGGAAGCTCCACGATGTCGCCCTTGGGCGTGAGGACAAAGATGTGGTCCGCCAGCTGGGGCGGCAACCCCCCCTCCTCCAGCGTCTGCTGCTGGGTGAGCACCTGATGGAGCTGCACGCGCTGGAACGCCTGCGCCGCCGTGCCACCTTCCTTGTAGCTCCAGTGCGCGGCGATACCGAACTCCGCCTCGCGGTGCATGTTGAACGTGCGCAATTGCACCTCCACGAGCACCCCTTCGGGCACGCCGGGGAGCTTGGAGAGCGTGGTGTGGAGGCTGCGGTACCCGTTGGGCTTGGGGAAGGAGATGTAATCCTTGAAACGGTTGGTCATGGGCACCCCCATGCGGTGGAGAAAACCCAGCGTTTGGTAGCACTCCTCCTCCGTGTTCACCAGGACGCGCAGCCCGAAGATGTCGGGCAGACGGTCCACCTGCGAGACGGACTTTAGGTGCATCTTGTGGAAGATGCTGTACGGCTGCTTCTCCCGCGCATACACCTCCGAAGCGATCCCTTGCAGCGCCAGCGCGGCGCGCAGTTCTTCGGCCGCTGACGGGAGAAAGATCCCGTACCGCTTCCGCGTTTGCTGGAGCTGGACCGCTATGGCTTCCGCATCGTCGGGGTACACCACGGGAAAGGCCAGCGCTTCCAGCCGCTGCTTGAAGCTGTGGATACCCAGCCGAGCCGCCACGGGGGCGAAGAGGTTGAGCACGTCGCGGGCGAGGTGTTTCTTCTCGTCCGCGGGGAGCAGGAACAGGTGGTCCAACGCGTACTGCCGCTCGGCAAGGACCACGAGGATCACCCGCACGTCGTCGCTCACGGACACCAGCATCACGCGCAAATCTTCCACGGAATTGCGGCTGCCGCGCATGGTGACGTGGGAGAGGAGATGGATGCCCGAAACGAGCCGGCGCACCTCGGCACCGAACTGCTCTTCGATCTCCGGGAGGGAGATCTGGCGCGTTTGGAGCGCGTGCTGCAGGAGGCACGCGATGACGGTGTCCTCATCCGGCTCAAAGGGCGCCAAGAGCTGCGCCACCCCCAGCGCGTGCGCCACGAGCGGCACCTCCGTCCAGTGTTCCTTCCCCTTGTAGAGCTGCTCCGCAAGCTGGAACGCGGCCTTGAGCCGTGATTCGCTGTACCCCGCGCTCGGGCCGTTGAGCTTCTTGAGCAGGGGCGCTACGGTGGACATCCAGAGGGACATAGGCGTGGAAACCTAAAGGAGAAGCGCATTCTAGCACGCTCCGGAAAAGGAGAGACAGCAGAGTGTACGCTTTTTAGGCGTCAGGAACCCAAGGAAAGGAATACAGGAAGAAAGGATGCAGGAATGGTTTTCCTCTCCCCCTACTCCTCCGTATCCAGGACCAATGTCACCGGACCTTCATTCACGAGGCCCACCTCCATCATCGCACCGAACTCCCCCGTGTGGACCTTGGGAACTCCCAGCGTCCGCAGCTTTTCGACGAAGTAGCCATACACCCGTTTGGCTTCCTCGGGCGCCGCAGCGGCGGTGTAATCCGGCCTCCGGCCTTTGCGCACATCCCCCGCCAGCGTGAACTGGGAGACGACCAGCGCTTCGCCTTTGATATCCAAGAGGGAGCGGTCGTTGATCTTGCCGTCGGTGCCCTCAAACAGCCGCAACCCCGCCACCTTTTCCGCCAACTTCTCCGCTTCCGCCGCCATATCCCCCTTCATGACGCAGAGGAGGATGAGGTACCCCTTGCCGATTTTGCCGATCACTTTTCCGTCTACCGTGACGGATGACTGGGAAACGCGCTGGAGGACGAGACGCATGGGAGGAGTATAGAGGATTGAAACTGGCCTAATCCTCTTGACATACTGCCGGGGAGGGATACACTACCCCCTGTCCGAAGACCGAGGGCACAAGGCCGCAGGCCGAAATAAGCCCCTCCGAGGAATACAGCATCGGTCACTCGGCCCCGGCTTGGTGGTTCGTGCCGTGTTCCTCGCTGGTCTCCCGGACAAAAGAAGGGAGACCTTCTTTTTATACCGCAATTCCCTCAGTCCCTTCGTCCCCATCCCTCATCCCTAAACCATGGCACTCACGAGAGACCAGAAAGCGGCACAACTGAAGGACCTTAAGGATAAGCTTGGCAAGGCACAATCCGTCATCTTCGCCAATTACATCGGTCTCACCGTGGCCGAGGTGAGCGACCTGCGCAAGAAGTTGCGCGTGGGGAACGCGGAGATGAAGGTGGCCAAGAAGACCCTCATGTCCATCGCCGCAAAGGAGCAAGGCATGCCGGAGCTGCCGGAAGCCATGATGAGCGGGCCCGTGGCCTGCATCTTGAGCTACAACGACCCCATCACCGGCGCCCAAGTGGCCTTCTCGTACGCCAAGGACCACCCGCAAGTGAAGTTCCTGGGCGGCTTGTTCGAGGGAAAGCTCCTCTCCCAAACCGATGCCACCACCCTGGCCAAGATCCCCGGCCGCCAGGTGCTGCTGGCTCAATTCGCAGGGATGATCCGCTCCCCCCTCACGTCGTTCGCCGGCATGTGCGCCTCTCCCCTTTCCGCCTTCGCCCGTGCTCTGTCCGAGAAGGCGAAGAAGATGCCCACCGCTCCATCCTCCTGATTCCTCATCATTCTACATTCTACATTCTTCATTCTTCATTCCCCCTCCCCATCATGGCAGACGCGACCGTCACCCTCAACGCCGACGAGAAGGCAGTGATCTCTGCCCTCGAGAAACTGAACGTTATCCAGGTCAATAACGTCGTGAAGTACATGGAAGAGACCTACGGCATTTCCGCAGCCGCCCCCGCAGCCGTTGCCGCCGCCCCCGCCGCAGGCGGAGGAGCCGCAGCAGCCGACGAGGAGAAGACCTCCTGGAACGTGGAGCTCACCGATTCCGGCGCCCAGAAGATCGCCGTCATCAAGGTGGTCCGCGAAATCACCGGCCTCCCCCTCGGCGAAGCCAAGGCCAAGGTGGATGCTCCGCCCCAGGTGCTCAAGGAGGACGTACCCACTGACGAGGCTAAGAAGTTGAAGGAGAAGCTGGAGGCGGCTGGAGCGAAAGTGACGCTCAAATAAGGAATCCCAAGAAACCAAGGAAACCGAAGAAACCGAGGAGGATTCTCCCCGGTTTTTCTTCGTCGGTTTCCTCGGATTCTTCGGCTTCTTCGGTTTCCTCCCTGTTCTACCATCCATTGACATGTGCTCCCAATACCCCTACAGTCTCCCCAGCAATTCCTTCAAACTCCGGTCATTAGCCTGGAAGAAGGAAACTGCGACCTTTATTCTTTTTTCTTCTTTTTATGGCTGACCAGCAGCTCCAGTGCCGCGATTGCGGCGGTTCCTTCACCTTCACGGATGGTGAGCAGGAATTTTATAACTCCCGTGGTCTCAGCGCCCCCCAGCGCTGCAAGGACTGCCGCCAGAAGCGCAAGAACGAGCGCCTCGCCACGCGGCAGATGTACCCCGCGGTGTGCGCCAAGTGCGGCAGCCAGTGCGAGGTGCCCTTCAAGCCGCGTCCGGTTGAGGAAGGCGGCAAGCCCGTCCTCTGCAAGGACTGCTTCTTCAAGGAGAAGGACGCCATGGCGTCGTAATTCAGCTTTCAGCTTTCCGTTGTCAGCTATCAGTACGCGCAAAGAAAACCCCGTCGAAAGGCGGGGTTTTTTCATTGATCCCATGACACTTGCGCCAATCACTGACCGCTGAAAGCTGATACTGACGGCTCCTCCGGGCGTACAATCCCAACAATGCACACACGAAACCGCCATCTCGAAATAGACCTCCTGCGCACGATCGCGGTCGTGATGATGGTCGTCTACCACGCGGCATTCGACCTCTCCTTCTTCTACGGCCTGCCCTTTGGCGCGATTTCCGGGGGCTGGTTGATTCTCCAGCGCTCCACGGCGAACCTCTTCCTGCTCCTCGTGGGGATGAGCTTCGCCGTATCGTACGGTCGGATGGAAGCTAAGGGAGCATCACGTCGGAACATCCTGATGAAGTACGCGCGGCGCGGGTTGTTCGTCTTCCTCTGCGGAATGCTCGTGACGGCCGTCACCTTCTTCGTGGTGCCGGAAGCCTACGTGCGTTTCGGAGTGCTCCACATGATCGGCGTCTCCATCCTCCTCCTCCCCTTCCTCATGCCGCTCAGGGAAGGGAACCTAATTCTGGCCATTGCCGTCTATTTCCTGGGACGGGTGACGGGAACCGTGCCGGAAGGGTACGGGATCTTCCTCCCGTTCGGATGGATGCCCGCGGGCTTCGTCTCGGTGGATTACTTCCCCCTTTTCCCCTGGATGGCGACGATCCTCCTCGGGGTAGCGGTGGGGAATGCGTTGTACAATCGGGGATGGTTACGGTGGCATGTGAGGGATCATCGATTCTGGCAGATTATGACGACGCCGGGTCGCCATGCCCTGGAGATCTACCTGATGCACCAGCCGATACTTTTTGGCTTGCTGTGGGTCTATTTCCAGTACGTGAAGGCCTCTTAACGATACCGAGGACACGCGCTACAATGACGCCATGGCAACCAACGGTTCGGAATCCGGCAATGATGAGATCCAGCCTTGCGTAGACTTCGTCCGCGGGCAGCATGGGGATGCAGCCGCTACGGAATGCGAGGAGTTCCTGAGAGCCCACTTCCCTGAGTGCACCGTGGACGGAATGATCGACCGTGAGAAGCTGAGGCAACTGCTCGTGCAAGCAATAGACCTTCCGCGCGCCCAAACATTAGAAGCCATACGGGAAACGCGGCAGGAACAGATTGATGCTTCCGTACCCGTTGAAGGGTAAGAACTGAACAATTCCGCATCCGCCCTCTCATGACCCCCGCGCTCCTCGCCGGCATCGCCGGATCGGTGATCCTCCTCCTCGGCGCCGCCCTCCCCGAACGACGCTTCACGCAACCCGTCCGTTCCCTTAAGAACTGGCTCTTCGCGGTGGGCGGGCTCTTCATGTTCGCCTACGCCTTCCTCAACTGGCGGGCGGGAGGACCCGTGTTCTTCGTCTTCCTCCAAATCCTCGTGAACGGCAGCAGCGTCTTCATGATGCTCAATACGAGGGACACGATCGATACCCCCGTCATGGTCATCGCAAGCCTGGCCTTCGTTGCCTGGTCACTGTTCCTCTTCGAAGGACTCTCCACGGTCTTCTTCATCATCGGCCTCTGCGGCCTGAGCGTGGGGTACGTGATGGAAACCGGCACCGTGCGGCGCGCCGCTGCACTCACGATCGGCGGCGCCTTGATCGCGCTCTTCAGCTACGTGGTACGGGATTGGGTGTTCCTGTGGCTCAACGTGTTCTACGCGCTCCTCTCGGGCTACCAGACGTGGCGATTGGTGTATCGGGCCGGGAAATGATGATATGGGTTATTGTTTGATGAAAGTGATCGGCATACACTGCAAGCATCCCCCTTTCCTTACCCGTTTATGAGCGGCAACAGTGAACAATTCACCCATGACAAAGAGGAGTTCTTAACGTTCATTCAGTTTGCGTACGAACAAGAACAGCACGACAAATGTGCTGCCACGATTCAGGAGCGCATCAACAACGGAACTGTCCAGACCCTGGAGCAATTACACGCCCTCCTTGATGACTTACTTGCCGAAATCTTTAAACAAGAGAACCAGGGTATTGATAATATGTATATCGGGGGAGACGATTGTTGCGACTTCGATTTAGTCCATTGATCTTCGAGCCACCGGAGGCCGCGGCGCGTCTCTACGGAAATCAATCGTTGGATTTTTTGATTTCCTTGGTTTCTTTGGTTTCCTTCTCCCATCACTCATCGCTTCCACAAACGCCGCCCATGCCCTACAATCCCAACCGATGTCTTTCCAGACACGTCGGATTGGCGAGGCTGAGCAGCCCCGCTCGTTTCCCAGGCTACGATCCCTTTTCCTCTGGCGTATGGCGGGAGCGGTTGGCCTCACCCTCGTCTCCCCTTTCCTCTTCCTGCTGCGCAAACGCAGGGAACGGCAACAGCTGGCCGAGACGCAGGAGCGGCGCACCGGGATCCTCAAGCGCATGCTGCTGGTGCTCCTGGCCATCTTCCTCTCTCTCGCGGTCCTCGCCGGGGTGGCCAAGGCGCTCGTTGCCTTGAATGTGGTGAATATCCGCACCTTCCTCAACATCGCGGGCGCGGATTTGCCGCGGGACGAGAACGGCTTCACCAACTTCCTCCTCCTGGGAAAAGGGGATGACGACCACGACGGCTTCGATTTGACGGACACCATGATGGTGGCCAGCGTGGATCCGAAGACGAAGAGCGTGGTGATGCTCAGCATCCCGCGCGACCTGTACGTGAAGTCCGCCGTGATGGGGGAAGGGCGCATCAACCTCCTCTACCGGGATTACAAGGCTTCCCTCATCCGCCGGCAGGACATGGAGAAGGCGGAAGCGGCGCAACTGGCCTTGAAGGAACTGCTCAATGAAGTGGGAGGCAAGCTCCACGTGCAGCTCCACCATGCGGTGATGGTCAACTTCAGCGGCTTCGTGGATGTGGTGGACGCCCTGGGCGGCATCGACGTGGAGGTGCCCTACGACATCGTGGACCGGGAGTACCCGGGGCCGGATTGGACCTACCAGACGTTCGAAATCCATGCGGGCCCCACGCACCTGGACGGCGAAACGGCGCTCAAATATGCCCGCAGCCGCCACACCACGAGCGACTTCGGGCGCAGCGCCCGCCAGCAGCAGATCATCCAGGCGTTGGGGGAGCGCGCGAAGACCGTGGGCATCGTCAAGAGCCCCCGCAAGATTCTGGCCCTCCTGCGCATCCTCTCCGCGAACGTGGAAACCACCATGAACGGCCAGGAGCTCCTGGGCGCGGCCAAGATGGGCGAGCGGCTGGAACGCTCCCGCGTGATCAGCATGCAGCTCAATGACCGCAACGGACTGTACACGGGCTTCGCGGAGGCCGGAGGCTTCCTCTACACCCCCCCGCGCGAGGATTTCGGCGGTGCGGCCGTGCTCCTCCCCGTCGTCACCCCCCCGGATTCCCCCCTGGAGAACTCCGGCTGGCGGCAGATCCGCACGTTCTTCTCCCTCCTGCTCAACACCCGCACCCTGTACCTCCAGAACCCCCGCATCTCCGTCCTCAACGCCGGCGCCAAGACGGGAATGGCGGCGCGCATCGCCACGGAACTCATCCGCTACGGCTTTACGGTGGACCGCGTGGAGAACGCCGAACTCCCTCCCTCGCCCGATTCCAAGGCAAGACGCGGCATCCTGCCCACCTCCGCCGTCTCCCCGGCCGTTCGAGGTGCGGAAGAGTCCTCCGGCTCTGAAGGGGAAGAAACGGCTGCCGCGGCATTCTTCTCCGACCTCCTGGGCTTCCCTCTCGCCCCCCTCCCCGTGGATTTGCCATTGGAACAGCAAGGACAGGTGACGATCCTGCTGGGGGAGGACTACGCCTTCCGGCCCTTCCATGAGGTGCTGAAGGAATCGGCATCCTCCTCTTCTTTGGCCACGCCATGAGGGATGTCCAGAATCGCAGGATGGCAGGAATCCCCAAGGAAAGAATCCTGATAACCTGAATCCTTGATATCCTCCCTGTATTCTTGGAACCCTGTATTCTTGGAGCCCTGTATTCTTGATTCCTTTCCCGGCTGACCCAGCTCCCTTCCCCTATGACCCCCCGCGAGATCATCGCCGAAGCTTGGGCCATTACGAAGCGGGAGAAGCCCCTCCGCCGCTGGGGCATCGCCTCGTCGTTTCTGGAGACGCTCTTCGCCACCAAGCTCCTCATTTACCAAGCATGGTTCTTCGTCTCCTACATGCAGGGGAGGCCCATCGGCTTCTTCGATGACGTGCTCTGGCTGCAGGCACGCGTCCCCACTGCCGCACTCGTGGCCATCGTCACCGTGTTCCTCGTGCTCCTGGCCATCGAGTGGATCTTCCCCAACCTCGCCCGCGGCGCCATCATCGGCCTCACGGCCAAATCCCACCGGAAGGAGGAGGTGAAGGGCGGCCTGGTGCTGGCGATCTACAACTTCTTCCCCATGCTGGGTCTCCACGAGCTCTTTGTGCTCGCCAGCCTGGCCAACACGGTGACCATCATTTCCCTCATCCTCCGCTACATCGCGGGGGACTTTAAGTACGCCATGATCGGCTTCGTGGTGCTCTTCTGGATCATTTCCAACATCCTCAAGTTCATGGCCAGCTTCGCGGAGCCGGCCGTGGTGGTGAAGCGCGTGAGCATTTTCGCGGGGCTGGGATCCAGCTTTAAGCTGATCCTCAGCTACCTGAACCACGTGATGTTCCTGTGGCTCCTGCTCCTCGTCATCACCATCCGCGTGGCCTTCAACGCCCTTCTGGTGCTCCTCATCCCCACGATCGCGGTGGGCATCGGCCTTCTCCTCGCCAACGTCCTCTCCCCCCTCTACACCCTCCTCATCGCCATCGGCATCGGCGTCCTCCTCCTCTTCATCGCCAGCTACTTCTTCGCCTACCTCCACGTGTTCAAGGAGGCCGTGTGGACGGTGACGTACTTCGAGCTGAAGAAGCACAAGGATTTGTTGGTGATTGAGGAATGAGGAAACCAAGGAAACCGAAGAAACCGAGGAAACCGAGGAAGCATGCCTCAATACTCCGCGAGCAGGTACCGATCAGTTGGATCCGGATTCCTCCGTTTCCGGTATTGAATGTGATTTCGCCAGGATCTTATTCCAAGTATTGGCAATACTGTCTTGAGAGACCGAAGGCGATTGTTCCTTCGCCAGGATCTTATTCAAAGCATCATCGGCAATACTGTTCCGATAGGTAGATGGGAGAGGAGGGTGGCGAAGCAGACGCATATCACAAGCTCGGACGATACTTCTCAGCTGTGGGCGGCGCTCAACGTACGCCCGAACGATGTTCCGAATCACGCGGCCACGATATCTTTTCCTGTACCCGGTTACCGCAGCATCCTGAACAGGCGCAGCCTCAGGTGTTCCGTCGCTCGTGACTGGCCGATGAAGACTCGCTTGTTCACGCGCCACTGCTTCCGGATACGCCTCTTTCAGAGCAAGATTGAGGATCTCTATTGCATCGAGATCCTGCCTTTCTCGCACGATGCGTTGGAAGATTCTCAGTACCTCATCCCCGTACTCTCTCGGAATAGCCTCTTCGTAAGCCTTCACCAGATTATCCTTATCTGCGGTATATTCAGGATTTTCTGACATGGGAGCATGTTGTCATTATCGGATTATTGGGTCAAGAGGAGGCGGAATGTGGATGCGCAATCCTGGAAAGCGTTGCCGCATGCTTGCTTTGCACCCGCATAGTGGCTTCCAAGTCTTCCTGCAACGCTTGACGGTGCAAGCGGGCGTCCTCAAACCCTTCCTGCACAACAATGGCAAGATTCGTTATCTTCGCGTCCAGGCGTTGCTCAACACGATCTATCTTCTGGTCGAGGCCCTCGATCTTTCCATCAAGGCCCTCGATCTTCTGCTCAAGACCGTTCCGCATCGCCTGTATGTGATCCAGTAGCATCTTGTTGGTGATCTCTTCGGCCATAGGCAACGAATAGTAGGGAAGACGAAAAGTGGAAGCAAGCGGTCCTCGCCACCGCTGCATGCACCCTTCGACAACGATGTTGCACGCATACTGGCTGCAAAGTAGAATGAACAATACGCGATATATTCCACTTCTCCTCCTTGATCCATGGAACCCCATTCCCTCCCATTCGAGAAGAAGTCTGAAACTCTTCTTGGGCATAACCATACAACACAATCCCAGGCGGCTCAGATGCAAGGAGTGACAGAGACACTGGAGATGATCCGCTGCTCTTCATTGGGCGACGCGCTGGCCTCGAAAGCGAAGGAGTTGATGGCAAGCGGGAAAGCCCAGGGGCTTCCCTTTCTCCAATTAGTCCAGGAAGCCGAGCGCGCTCTTTTCGCCGAGCAATCTCGTTCATGGCGTGCGTTTGACCAGATGCAAACCGATAGTCACATCATCATGACGGAAGAGCCGTAAGATAAACGCCCCCAATCCTCCGCAAAAACGCCAATCCCACAAGCCAATCTCCCATCACCTATTGACCGTGGACATCCGTACACCTATGATGGTGGACGATTGTCCCCTCTCCCCCCTATGGCCGATATCACGCCCCACCAACGGACCGTTCTCAGCTACATACGGGAATTCCAGACCAAGCGCGGGTACTCACCCTCGCTCGCGGATCTGGCCATCGCCTTCGGCGTGCGCAGCAAGAACGCCATCGCCAAGGTGGTCAACGCCCTCACGCGGGGCGGGCACATAGAGAAGGACCCCAAGGGCCGCATCAAGATTCTGGAGCAGGAGGGTACGGGCTTCGCGCCGCTCACGCTCCCCCTCTTCGGCCCCATCGCCGCCGGCTTCGCGGCCCCCGTGGAGGAGCAGGCGGAGGAGACGGTGACGCTGGATGATTACCTGGTGCGTGACAAGGCCGCCACCTTCCTCCTGCGGGTGAAAGGGGACAGCATGATCGACGCGAGCATCAATGAAGGCGACATGGTGATCGTGGAGCGCGGTGCGGAGCCGCGCGTGGGAGATATCGTGGTGGGGGTGCTGGACGGCGAATTCACTCTCAAGCGGCTCATGAAGGAGAAGGGGAAGTTCTACCTGCAGGCGGAGAATGCCAAGTATCCGGATCTGTATGCCTTGGAGGAATTGAAAGTAGCGGGGGTGGTCCGTGGGCTCATCCGCAAGTACTGACGACGCGCCTTTTTCGCTTATCCGTTTACTCGCTTATTCGAGGAAACCTCAGGGGCACGCTTGCGAACGAATAAACCAATAAACGAATCAACGAATACACGATACCTATGATCGCCCACATCGACGCCGACTCCTTCTTTGCGTCCGTCCTCGTCCGGCAGAATCCTTCCTTGAAGGGCAAACCGCTCCTCGCCCTGGGCATGGGGGGAGGCTGCGTGATTGCCGCAAGCTACGAAGCCAAGGCCATGGGCGTAAAGACGGGCATGCGGGTGAAGGACGCGCTGGCGCTCGTCCCCCACGCCCTCCGCCTCCCCTCCGACTTCCGCGAGACAGGCCTGGCCTCGCAACAGATTGAATCCGTGCTCCGGGAGACGTTCCCCGTGGCGGAACAGATGTCCATTGACGAGTGGTTCGTAGATTTGCGGATGCTCCCCGGAGGTGTTCCCCCGGCACGCTCGCTCGCGAGCGACGTGCCCCCGTCCACTTCCCTGGAGACATTCGGAAGGGGTGTACGGTCGGCTGTCCTCCGCCGCACCGGCCTCTCCGTCTCCGTCGGCATTGCCCCCAGCAAGCTCCTGGCCAAAATGGCGAGCGAGTACAGGAAGCCTGGAGGGATAACGATCGTTACTCCGGAAGGAAGCTGTCATTTCCAATTTTACATTTCCAATTTTTCATTCCTGAAAGACCGCCCCGCCGCCGCCATCCCCGGCATCGGACCCCGCCGCATCGCTCACTGCGAATCCAACGGGTGGCTCACGGCGTGGGACGTGGCCCAAGCGCCAACCGAGGAGCTCAGGAAGCTCTTCGGGAGGCCGGGCGTGGAAATGCAGCGGGAACTGCTGGGGGAGAGGGTCTATCCCGTACGGGAGGACACCGACCCGCAACAATCCATCTCCCGCGCCCGCAGCTTCCCCGCCTCAGGCTCCGGGGACCTTCTGTGGGCTCATATGCTCCGTCATCTGGAATACGCCGTCCTTAAGATGCGGCGCATGCGGCAGGCGGCCAGGGGCCTCTCCGTATGGCTCCGGGACGCCTCCTACGCGTACAAGAGCACCCACTGCCCCCTCCCCCGACCCCTGGAGACGGAGGAGACGCTGCAGCCCTTCCTGCGCCGATGCTTCAAAGAACTGTACGAACACAACGGGAAGTACACGCAGGCGGGCTTGGCGCTGTGGAAGCTCACACCCGGCGGCACCCGCCAGTTCTCGTTGTTTGAGGACCCTCAGCACGTCCTGCGCGAGGAGAACCTGCAAGGTTCCTTGGATGAGCTCCACGAACGTTTCGGGCGCAACGCTGTGACAAGAGGATCGGCGATGCGGGTGAAGAGCACGACGAAGAAGGGATTAGGGATGCCGATCTACGAATAATGTACTTATCATCTTTGCCACCTTTTCCGGCGAAAAGGTGGCGCCAAACGCCTGCGCGCCGAACTCCCCCCGCTCGGCCCTGTGCCTCCTCGTCAGCCCCTGCAAGGTTTCGGGGCTGACTCGTCGGCAGGCCATGTCGAAGCAGGGCCTTCCCCTTCACCCCCCGCGGCGCGCAACCCCCTCCCCATATAGAAAGTATATGAAGAATCGTTTAACGCTCTATTGTTTTCAACCTCTCTCCTAATTTCTCCACCTTCTCCTTCATCGTACGCACTTTCTCCCTCTCCCCTTCCACCACCTGCGCCGGCGCACGCGTGACGAAATCTTGATTGTTGAGCCGCTGCTCCGTGGAAGCGATGATCTGCTCCAGGCGCTCCTTCTCCTTGGCCAACCTTATCCCTTCCTTCTCCAGGTCTATCAAACCCTCCAGGGAAAGATGGACTTCGATATCCGGAAGGAACGCAGAGACGACGTTGGGGAGCTTCTTGAATTCCTTTTCGATGGTAAGTTCTCCCACACGCGCGAGCCTCTTGATATGGCTCGCTTGTTCTCCCAGGAGTTTTGTGTACACATTTGTGTACACTGTGACGTTCACCGTTCTCCCCGCCTCCACGTTCTGCTCGCTCCTCATTTTCCGCACGGCGGTAATGACGTCGATGAGCACCTGCAGTTCCTGCTGTGCCGCGGCGTCCTGGAGCTTCTTCACCGCCTCCGGCCACGGCTCCTTGATGAGCATCCCCGCCTCCGCCGGCTTCACCTGCCCCCACAGCTCCTCCGTGACGAAGGGCACGTAGGGATGGAGGAGGATGAGTAGCGTACGGAGGACATGGACGAGAACGGCGGGATTCGCCTCGCCTTTGGAGAGCTCCAGGTACCAGTCACAGAAGTAATCCCACACGAAACCGTAGAGCCTATCCCCCGCTTCGCTCAGCCGGTATTCCTGCAGGCTCTCCGTGACATCCGCAATGAGATCCTGCAAGGCAGACAGGATCGCCCGATCCGCCAACGACAAATCGGCTGACCGCTGAAAACTGACCGCTGAAGGCTCTGTCTTCGCCTGCTCGCACTGCATGAGGACGAACCGCGACGCATTCCACATCTTGTTGATGAAGTTCCTGTACCCGGCGATCTTCTCTTCATACAGCCGCGAATCGGCGCCGGGGCTTTGGCCGACGATCATGCTCAGGCGGAGGGCGTCCGCCCCGTACTTGGGGATGATATCCAACGGGTCAATCATCGTCTCGGGATCGGATTTGCTCATCTTCTTCCCCTCCCGGGTGCGGATGAGGCCATGCAGGTAGACCGTTTCGAAGGGGATATCTCCCGTGGCGTACGTGGTCATGAGGATCATGCGGGCCACCCAGAAGAAGAGGATGTCGTAGCCCGTCTCCATCACCTGCGTGGGGTGGAACTTTTGGAAGTCCGGACTCTTCTTGAGCAAATCGTCGAGGGAAAGGTCGTACTGATCGGCCAGGGCGGGATCCACGAGCGTGCTCCAGGTCCACAGGCCCGAGGAGAACCACGTATCGAGCGTATCGGAGTCCTGCATCCATCCTTTACCCTGCGGGGGACGCACCCCGACGTGCATATCCGCGGATCCCTCGGCTTTCCGGTACCACACCGGCACGCGATGTCCCCAGTAGATCTGGCGGCTGATGCACCAATCGCGGAGGTTATCGATCCAGTGGAAGTACTCCTTCTCGAACCGGTCGGGGATGATTTTGATCAGCTTGGTACGCACCACCTCCTGCATGATCTGCTTAAGGCTGAGCTTCTTCCTCTTCCAAGTGACGACGGGCTTGTTGACATCGATGAACCACTGCTCCTTGATCTGCGGCTCCACCAAGCCCTTGCCGCGGTAACTCACGGCCACGCGGTGGACGTAGTCCTCATCCGTCTTGACCCATAATCCCTTCTCTTTGAGCTTCTCCACCACCTTGGGGCGGGCTTCCCCGATGGGAAGGCCTGCAAACTCCCCGGCGATGGGGAGCAGCCGGCCGTCGAACCCGATGATCTGCTCCTTCTGGAGGCCGTGGCGCTCGGCGAGGTCGAAATCCACGTGGTCGTGCCAGGGGGTGATGGTCATCACGCCGGTGCCGAAGGCGGGGTCGATCACCTTATCCTTGATGACGGTGGCCTTGACGGGGCCGTTGATCCACTCCGCCGTAAAGGTATCGCCGTCCTTGTACTGCCTGTAGCGCTCGTCCTCGGGGTGCATCACCACGTATTTGTCGCCGAACTTGGTTTCGGGACGGGCGGTACTGATTTGGAAGGGGCCATACCGGAACGTGTAGAGCGGCGCCTTCTCTTCGATGTACTCGATCTCATCATCCGAGACGGTCGTCTGCATCTTGGGATCCCAATTGACGATCCTGTGCCCCCGGTAGATCAAGCCGTCCTCGTACATCTTCACGAACACCTCGTTCACGCAGCGGTTGAGGATGGGGTCCATGGTGTAGCGCTCCCGCGACCAGTCGCAACTCGCGCCCATCTTGCGGATCTGAGAGCGGATCGTATTCTGGCTCTTGGAGACGAAATCCGCGATCCTGCGCACCAGCTCCTCCCTTCCCAGCGATGCCCGCGGGTCGGGAATCCCCTCCTCCTCCCGGATCTTCCTGATCACCACGCTCTCCGTGGCGATGGCCGCGTGGTCCGTGCCGGGCAGCCACAGCGCCTCCTTGCCGCGCATGCGCGCAAACCGGATGAAGATGTCCTCCAGCGCGAGCATGACCGCGTGGCCCAGGTGGAGCTGCCCCGTGGCGTTGGGCGGCGGCATGCTGATGGCGAAGGGTTCCTTCTTGCTGCTCACGTCCGCCGTAAACGCCCCGCTCCCCTCCCACATCGCGTAGATGCGGTCTTCCACGGCCTTTGGATCATATGCCTTGGACAAAGACATCGGCGGGAGTGTACTACAGGAAGACGCGAACTCGAACATTGTTCAGGGGAGCGGGAGGAGTATTGACGGAACGTCAAAGATTGTGGACTATACTGCCAATGCTCCACGGTGGGGCAGGCGACGGATTGCGGTCCGTCGATGCCGTCTTACGAGGCCGCGCGCATAAGGAATCCTACATATGCGCAAGCTACTCATCGCCCCAACGATCACGTAGCGACCAATAAGAAACAGTCGTTACGAGTTGGGCAAGCCGCTGTTCGCAAGGACAGCGGCTTCTCTGTGGCTGGGCACAAGTACGCCATTGACGGAACGTCAAAGATTGTGGACAATGCTGCCAATGCCCAACGGTTTGGGCAGGCGGCGGACTGCGGTCCGTCGGTTCCGTCTTACGAGGCCGCGCACATGGAGGACACTTCCATGCGCAAATGTCTCTGGTGGACTTCTCGCGGGAGCCCTCGCAAAAGCCGAAGCGAGAAGAAGAAGATTGAGAAGGCCCGATGAAACACGACAAGACGGATGCAAAGGTTGCTCCACCCAGTGGAGCACGGCGGTGAGCATCGCTCACCGCGATAAACCCAGGGGGGATCACTCGGATCCCCCCTCTTGCTATGGGAAATTGTTCCTCGATTGGGTTTCCCCCTCACCCTCTACCCCCCTCTCCCTCCGCACCAGGAAGCATCGCGCTTCGACGGGGCAAGAGTGAGTGTTCGATGTACGCCATGCCCGCAGGGAGAGGGGGCACACTCTTCGTCTTCGGAGACCTTCCTGTGAAGCCGTACGCCCCTCTCCAGTTTCGCTCTGCGAAACTGGAGAGGGGTTGGGGGTGAGGTATAAAAAAACGACCGCCGTTTCGGGCGGTCATTTCAATGGATGAAAGAACGGGGACTTTCCTTGCGCCTTTCGGCGCGAAAGCTGCGGAAGACTACAGAAGGGAACCTACCTATGCAAGAGATTTTTTACTCGTCTTCTTGCTCCCCCCTTCTCCGGATCCATCGTATACTGCTGACTCCCCTATGCACACCATCTCTTCCACCGTCGGCATGCAGGAACGGCATCTCCTCTTCTACAAATCGAGCACAGAGCGCCTGTGGGATGTACGCAAGGACTACTTTCCGGAGGGAAAGAAGCTCGACGGGGTGGAAACCGTCACGCATGCAGTGGGGTTGGGCATGCACTTCTTCCAGAACACGATCCAATCGCTCGTCGAAGATGGCGTCCGCAAAGTGGAAGGGCGTACGGATCCCGTACCGCCCCTCGAAGGGGATTTCGCGCGTGTACGGGAAGATGTGCGGGAAGGCCTCAAGAACATCGGGAAGGGACACATCGGCTCCGCTGCGGTAAAGCTCTTCAATACCATTGGTGATGTGATCCCGGACAGCACGGATTTTCTCATCGGGGTGCGGCACGGAAAAGGATCATCATCCGCCGCCGCATGATGGCTGTTCCAGATGGGTCGGATTCCTATGATTCCTTGGTTTCTTCGGATTCCTCGGATTCCTCCCCAAAAACACCCAATTATTCTATAATGCTCATGAACTTTCATGCCCACCTTCGATTTCCGGTGCCGGGATTGTTCCGCCACGTTCGAGTTCGAACGGCCGTTCGGCAGCAAAGCGAAGCCCGCCTGCCCCGTCTGTAAGAGCAAGAAGACGGAGAAGATGCTCACGCCGCCCGCCATCCAATTCAAGGGGAAGGGGTTCTATAAGACAGACAGCCGCCCCCGCCCTCCAACCAATGCCCCCGCTTCCACCCCCAATGGGACGAAGGAAAAGGGGAAGACGGAGCCGGCGCCCAAGAAAACGGAACCGGCGTGCGGCGGGGATGGCGCCGCCTGCCCCGCCGTGGCGTCCTGATCACCGATTATTAACCCTCGAGGGAGGCGGGCAGGGCCCGTACTGCTGCGTGGAGGGACAGAAGATTTCTGTCATGCAGAAGGCGGAACAGCCGTCCCGGCTGACGCGGGCCCCGTCATCGCATTGCTCCCCGGGGTCGAGGCGGTTATTGCCGCACAGGTTCTCCTTGCGGCACTGGGGCGAGCAACCGTCATCGGCCACGCTGTTCCCGTCGTCGCACTGCTCCATGCCTTCCTGCTCGTGATCACCGCAGACGGGGAGAAGGCAATCGTTGCCACAACGGTCGTTGTCGTTCTGGTTCTTGTCGTCGCACCCCTCGCTCGTCTGCTCCACTCCATCCCCGCAGAACTCCTCATAGCACTCGGAGTTGCACCCGTCATTGTTCTCGGTGTTCCCGTCATCGCAGCTCTCCCCATACTGCACCCAGGCATCCCCGCAGAGCGCTGCCCGTTCGATGCGGCATGCACGGCTGCATCCGTCGCCATCCGCCGCGTTGCCGTCGTCACACCCTTCGCGGGCATCCACAATCCTGTTCCCGCACCGCTCGATGATGCAGCTTCCCGAGCACCTGTCCCCCGATAACGTATTCCCATCATCGCACTGCTCCTTGCCCTCCTTCTTGCCGTTCCCGCACCGCTCCACTTGGCACGTCCTGCTGCAACCGTCACCGTCCACGCGGTTCCCGTCGTCGCACTGCTCCGCGCTCTGCCTGCGCCCATCCCCGCAGCCTTCCAGCCGGCAGCGGGATGAACACCCATCCCCGTTCCTGATGTTGCCGTCATCGCACTCTTCCATCCTGTACGTCAGCACGTTATCCCCGCACCGAGTCCCCAGGGGGACGGGATTGATGCTGTCGTATCCCAAGAGCAATGCGGTACTCCGCGTGAGGAGGGAGAGGGATGACAGGGCGAGGACCGCCGCCGCGAGGAGGAGGAGACGATGTGGCGCGCCGGCAATGCGGGAGAGCGGAGGGAACATCAGCGTGCAACAGAGGAATTCTTGCAGCGTTCCCCGGGTTTGCAGCGCGCCTCACGGAGGCAACGCGCAGTGCAGCCGTCGTTGTCCACGTTGTTCCCGTCATCGCACATTTCCGGCGCCTCCACCTTGCCGTTGCCGCACAATTCCGAACGGCAGCCGGACGTGCAGCCGTCGCCGTCCACCCTGTTCCCGTCATCGCAGTCCTCGCTGCGGTCCAACCGCCCGTTGCCGCACACGTTCTCGGTGGTGCAGCTCATGGAACAGCCGTCCCCCGAAACGCCGTTGCCGTCGTCGCACTCCTCCCCTCCCCCCACCATACCGTCGCCGCACACGGGTGTGCGGCAGTCGTTCCCGCAGAAGTCATTGTTGACCTTGTCCCCGTCGTCGCACTGTTCGCTCCACTGCCGGATCCCGTCCCCGCACCATTCCGTGCGGCAGGTGGCGGAGCAGCCGTCGTTGCTGTGGGGGTTGCCGTCGTCGCACTGCTCGTGGAAGTCAACGACGCCGTTGCCGCAGACCACCGTTTCCAGGATGCAGAACGTGGAACACCCGTCGCCGTCCAGCAGGTTGCCGTCGTCGCACTGCTCGCCGCCGTCTTCGCGGCCGTTGCCGCACGCTTCGGTGACGCAGCGGCTGGTGCAGCCGTCCCCGCTCCCGATGTTGCCGTCGTCGCATTCCTCGTTCTTCTGGGTGATGGCATCCCCGCAGAATTCCCTCCTGCAGGAAGCGGAGCAGCCGTCGCCGTCCCGGGAATTCCGGTCATCGCACTGCTCGTAGCGGCTGATCTTGCCGTCCCCGCAGTACTCCCGCATGCACAGGCGGGAGCAGCCGTCGCCGTCGCGCACGTTGCCGTCCTCGCACTCCTCGGGCGCCACCACCATGTTGTCGCCGCACGCGGCCGGAGGGGCGGACCGATGGCGTCCCAGCGCCCCTACGTACTCCGCTCCCCCCGCGGTAACCACGGTGAAGAGGGCGAGCGCGGAAGCCGCGAACGCCAAAGATAAGGTATACGTGCGGGGAGTGAAGTGGATCATAACTAGTATTATACAACTCTTTTGTAGTTTTGTTAACTGGTACTTTATGGCTTAGATAACCGTGAAAGAACGACCAATAACCAAGTACCAATGACCAAAGTGCTTCGTTGCAGCTTTGGTCATTGATCATGAATCCTTGGTTCTTGGTCCTGTTGTCATCTCCTCGGTCCCCTTCCCCCGAATCCGCCTCCGGGACGTCCCCCGCGGGGAGGCCCGCTGAAGGGGCGGGGCGGCGGCATACCGGCCGGCGGCTCCGTCATCTGGCGAAGGGAGAGGCGCGTCTTGCCGTCCATGGGGTCGTACTCGATGACTTTGGCCTCCAGTTCCTGCCCCATCTTGAGCACATCCTCCACCTGCTCGGTGCGCTTCCACTGGAGTTCGCTGATGTGGATCATGCCGTCCTTGCCGGGCAGGAACTCCACGATGGCTCCCACGCCCGCGATGATGCGTATCACCTTGCCCTTGTACACCTTCCCCACCTCCGGCTTCTCCACGATGCCGGCGATCCAGGCCTTGGCCTTCTGCATGGCCTCGCCGTTGACGGAGGTGATGAAGATGAGGCCGCTGTCCTCGATGTCGATCTCCACGCCCAGCTCGCCCGTGATCTTCTGGATGGTCTCCCCGCCCTTGCCGATGACCAGGCGGATGTCTTCGGGATCGATCTGGATGGTCTCGATGCGGGGCGCGAACGGCGAGAGCTCCTTGCGCGGCTCAGGCAGCGCCTTGAGCATCACCTCCAACACCTGCGCGCGGCCTTTCTTGGCGCGCTCCAGCGCCTCCGCGAACACGGCGTCCGGCAAACCCTTGATCTTGATGTCCATCTGGATGGCGGTGACGCCGCGCTCCGTGCCCGTGACCTTGAAATCCATGTCCCCGCCGAAATCCTCTTCATCCTGCAGGTCCGTGAGGATCACGTACTTGTTCTTGGCTTCGTCGGAGATGAGCCCCAGGGCGATGGCCGAAACGGGGGCGGCGATGGGGACGCCCGCCGCCATGAGGGCCAGCGTGGAACCGCACGTGGCGGCCATGGAGGAAGAACCGTTGCTGGAGAGGATCTCCGTGACGGTGCGGATGGTGTAAGGGAAGTCCTCTTCCTTGGGGAGGAGGGGCAGGAGCGCCCGCTGCGCCAGGTTGCCGTGCCCGATCTCGCGGTTGCCCACGAAGAGCCTGTTGCTCGTTTCGCCCACGGAGAACGGCGGGAAGTTGTAGTGATGGAAGTACCGCAGCTTGTGCTCGCCTTCCATGCCCTCCACGATCTGCTTGTCGCCGGGCGCGCCCAGCGTGCAGGTGGTGAGGCACTGCGTCTCGCCGCGCTCGAAGAGCACGGACCCGTGCACGCGGCGCGGGAGGACGTCCACCGTGGCGGCCAGGGGGCGGATCTCCTCCACCTTCCGTCCGCTCATGCGCACCCCTTCCTCCAGGACGAGGCGGCGCATCTCCGCTTTGACGATCTTGTCCACGAAGACCTTGCCGTTGGCGTAGAGCTTCTGCAGCTCCTCCGGCACGATCTGGCCGGCGGGGGCGGGGTACTTCCCCTTGAGCTTCTCTTCAGATTTGACCATGAGGTCCGTAAACACCGCGCGGCGCGCGTTCTTGGCCATGGGCTTCTTGATGGCGTCGGTGACGACGGGGAGGGCCCATTCCTTGAGGAAGCTGTAGGCTTCCTCATGGGTGAAGGGCGGCGCGGCCTCGAACTTCTTCTTGCCGATCTCCTTCTGGACGTCCGCGAAGAACTTGGCGATCTTCTGCGCCCACTTCTTGCCGAACTCGATGGCGCGCAGCACGTCCGCCTCCGGCACCTGGTTGGCCCCCGCCTCGATCATCACCACACGCTCCAGGGACGCCGTGAGGAACATGTCCAAATCCGATTTTGTCCGCGCCTCGCGGGAGGGGTTGAGCACCAGTTCCCCGCCGATCAAGCCGATGCGGACGGAACCCAGGGGGCCGTCGGAGGGGCAATCGGAGAGGGCGACGGCGAGGTTGGCCGCGTTGGCCGAGGCCACGTCGTGCTCGTTCTCAAAGTCGTAGCTCAGCACCGTGCAGAACACCTGGATGTCGCGGTGGAAGTGCTTGGGGAACATGGGGCGCAGACCGCGGTCGATTTGGCGCGCCAGGAGCACGTAGTCGTCGGAGGGGCGGCCTTCGCGCTTGCGGAAGCGGCTCCCGGCGATGACCCCGCCCGCGTAGTACTTCTCCTGGTACACCACCTGGAGCGGCAGGAAATCCACTCCGGCCCGCTCGGTGGCGGACACGGTGCAGTTGCCGAGCGCGATGGTATCGCCCATTTGGCACAGCACGGAAGCGTTCGCCTGGTTGGCGAGGGCGCCCATGCGCACGGTGAGCTGTTTGTCCCCGAGCTCAAGGGAGAACTCGCGCTGGGGCGAGAGGAAGTTCTGGTCGGACATAGAAAGGGGGGAAGGGCTGGATCTTCCCCAAGGGGGAAGGACGCCTTCCGTCAGCAGGGTCCCCGCTTCAATTTGGATTCACACCTGAGCTTTCGTGGCTGCATGCGGGAGCCTGACGAAGGATCGGACGTAAACCCAATCCCCTTGGAGAAGGGGAAAAACGGGAGACGGAGATGAGGGAAAGAACGCAAGGAAAGTGTACAGCGGGCGGATGGGAAAGGGAAGGGCTCCTGCCGCTTCAAGCCTGATTTTTCATCCCGCCAAACAACCACCAGCGGCGGCGGGATTGCTCCTGTTTTTCCCCTGTCAAACGCTCCCAGTAAAGGTTGAACACTCCCCTCTCTCCCTGCGTCCTGCCGGAGGTATTCGGATAATACACGGCCGGGAGACCCGCGGCATCCATGGCATCCTCCAACGGCGGATGGGGCTGTTCTACCCGGCACACGCCTTCGTCCGAGGTGAAGAAATGCGCCACGGGCTTGTCACTCGCTCCCTGTTCAACCCGCAGGGCTTGAGGACATTCTTGAGCGAGCTGACGGAATTTCCCCGGTTCCCCTACGACGATGATGCGCGCATTCCCTCCCTCCTGCAGCAACCTCTGGAGCATCAACCGGAACTCCTCTTCGAGGGTATGGAGAATGCGGTCGCTTCCCGTCACCATTTCGAATCGCGAGTGCGTCCTGAGCAGCGCCGCCCTGGTATATCCGATGGCGGACATGATATTGCCGTGAGGAATACCTACGCGCAGAGGCTGCGACTCGTGGCCAAACAAGCCCCTGGGAACCTCCACACGCGCCTGTCCTACAACCCTGGCCATCTCCCTAAATTGGTCGGTGAGCGGCTCCTTGTACCTGCGCACCAGTGCTTCCGTTTCCCCAATCGTCGGTGATGCCTCAATGATGGACATGGGCAAAAGACTACCCTTCCGGGAAAGGACCGCAATTGGATCACTTCTTCAACCCGTGCTTCTCCAGCGCTTCCTGGTACTGGTCCGGCTTGTTCATGCGGAGGTAGAGGAGCAGTTTTCGGCGCTGGGCGACCTTGCCCAGAAGCCCGCGGCGCGCGGAGTGGTCCTTCTTATGCTCCTGCAAATGCTTGGTGAGAAGCTGGATCTCCTTGGTTAAAATGGCAATCTGGACCTGGGGCGAGCCCGTGTCCTTATTGTGCAGACGGTGCTTGGTGATGAGGGTCTTCTTCGTGGAACGCTTGATCGCCATAAGCGGGTGCAGGGGAATAAACCGCCGCGCCTCCCGAGCGTCTCCACGAGACGACTGAGGAAGCGAGAACGGATTGCAATTTTACTCAAGGTTTCGGAAAATGCAAGAGAAAATCCCGTTTGGCTTCGGCAAGGGAAAACAAAAGTACCACGGAAAGAAGCAGACGTACCACCCCACACTTCCCCATTCCCGAAAGTGAACATCCGTGCACCGGAGGCTAGGATGCATACCCTTATGGAAATCGCAACGTTCATCATCGGCTTCCTCATCGGCATCGCCGCGGGCGGAGCAGCCATCTACTTCTCCCTCCGCAAATCATCGCAGGATGCCCAAGCGGTGGCGGAGCTGATATCGGCTAGGGTGATAACCAAGCAGACGGAGCACATCCTGCAACTTGCCGAAACCAAGCTGAGCGGAAAGAAGGAGCTCATCGACGGTTCCCTCAAGGCCGTGAAGGATGATCTGGACCGCGTGGAGCGGCTCATGCGCTCCATCGGCGACGGCAACGTGAAGATCGATACGCGGCTGGGCGATGCCGCCAAAGTGATCAAGGAACTCTCGGATACCACCGGCAACCTGCGCAATGCGCTCACGAGCAACAGCAACCGCGGGCAGTGGGGAGAGCGCATGGCGGAAGACGTGTTGCGCATCGCCGGCTTGGTGGAGGGGATCAACTACATCAAGCAGAAGAAGATCGCCTCCGTGGGTTCCAAGCCGGATTTCACCTTCATGCTCCCGCAGAACCTGACGCTGAACATGGACGTCAAATTCCCCTTCAACAATTACCAGCTGTATGCGGAGGCGAAGACGGAGGAGGAACGGGAGAAACACAAGAAAGCCTTCCTCAAGGATGTGAAGAACCGCGTCAAGGAAATCCAAACCCGCGATTACATCAACCCCGAGGAGCACACCGTTGACTATGTCCTTCTCTTCATCCCCAACGAGCAGATCTTCTCCTTCATCAACGAGATCGACCGTTCGCTCGTGGACGAGGCGATGAAAGGCAAGACCATCCTCTGCTCCCCACTTAGCCTGTACGCCATCCTCGCCGTGATCCGGCAGTCCATCGATAATTTCTCCGTGGAGAACAAATCACAGGAGATGCTCACGGTGCTCGGCGGCTTCAAGCAGCAGTGGGAGAAGTTCAAGGAGCAGATGGAAACGGTGCAGGACCGGTTCGACCTGGTGCATAAAGGTTACGAGGAACTCACGGGCACCCGCGAGCGCCAGCTGGACCGGCAGCTCACCAAACTGGAGGAACTGCGCGTGGACCGCGGCATCACCTCCGGGACCATAGAGGAGACGTTCGAACGGGTGTCAGCCAAGCATGCGCTCGGGGCCGGAGAATGAACCCACGGTGGATGCGGTCAGACTGCGCGTGGAGGAATTTGCCACATCACTCCTCTCCAAAGAGGAGGACAGGGAAGAACGATGCAGATAGAATAGCCGCCCATGCCCGACCGCGACCCCATCCTCCACGCCCTCAACGAGCCGCAGCGGCAAGCCGTGGTGAACATCAAGGGGCCTGCGCTGATCCTTGCGGGCGCGGGGAGCGGCAAGACCAAAGCCCTCACCCACCGGATCGCGCACATGATGCGGGAGGGCATTCCGCCGTGGCAGATACTGGCGGTGACGTTCACGAACAAAGCAGCCGGCGAGATGAAGGAGAGAATAACAAATCTTCTTCAGATTACCGCCCTCACCCCCCAGCCCCCTCTCCCGCCGGGAGAGGGGGGGATACACGGGGCGGGACGTCTCCCCGTGATGGGCACGTTCCATTCGATCTGCGCCCGCATCCTGCGCCGGGAGATCGAGAAATTGGGGCGGGACCGTTCCTTCGTGATCTACGACGCGGATGACCAGGAGAAGCTGATGAAGGGGGTGCTCAAAGAGATGCGCGTGGACGAGAAGGAACTCAAGCCCAAAGCGGCGCTGGGATACGTGGGGCGGTTCAAGTGCGAGGCGATCTCCCCCAAGGACGCCATGGCGCAGGCGACCACGCCGCGGATGCAGAGCGTGATCATGGCGTACGCCGCCTACCAATCCGCCCTCCGGAAGGCGAATGCGCTGGACTTCGACGACCTGATTTTGGAGACGGTGCGCCTCTTTACGGAGCTGCCGGAAGTGCTGGACCGCTACCAGGAGACGTGGCGCTACCTCCACGTGGACGAGTACCAGGATACGAACCACGCGCAGTACCTGTTCATCTCCCTCCTGGCGCAGAAGTACCGCAACCTGTGCGTGATCGGCGACCCGGACCAGAGCATCTACGCGTTCCGCGGCGCGGACATCCGCAATATCCTGGAATTCGAGGAGGAGTACCCGGACGCGCTGCGCATCAAGCTGGAGCAGAACTACCGCTCCACGCAGGTGGTGCTGAGCGCGGCCAACGCCGTGATCAAGGCCAACCCGAACCGTCCGGAGAAGGAGATGTGGAGCGCGCGCAAGGAGGGGCCGCACGTAGTGGTCCACGAGGTGCGCGACGAGAAGAAGGAGGCGGAGGAGGCCGTGCTGGCGGCGGAGAAGATGAAGGCGGACGGCGTGCCGTTCAACGAGCAGGTGATCCTCTACCGCACCAACGCCCAGTCCCGCCTGTTCGAGGAAGCCTGCATGCGGCGCGGGGTCCCCTACCGCATCATCGGCGGCGTCAAATTCTACGCGCGGCGCGAGGTGAAGGACGTGCTCGCCTACCTGCACGTATTCCTCAACACGGCCGACACCCTCTCGCTCCTCCGCATCATCAACGTCCCCGCCCGCAAGATCGGCCAGACCACGCTGGGCCACATGCAGGCCTTCGCCGCGCAGAACCGCCTCTCCCTGTGGCAGACGCTCGAGAGGGTGGAGGAGATCGGGGCGCTCCCGGAGGGCGTCCAAGGCCGCATCCGCTCCTTCGTGACGCTGGTAGAGAAGTACCGGACGCTCAAGGAGACCCTCACGGTTTCGCAGCTCACGCTGCGGCTGCTGGGGGATATCGGCATGGAGAAGTGGCTCAAGGACGGCACGGAAGAAGGCGAAGAGCGGTGGGGCAACGTGCAGGAATTGGTCTCGGTGACGAACAAGTACGACGCCCTGGACCCGCAGACGTCGCTCGTAAGCTTTTTGGAGGAAGTGTCGCTCGTTTCCGAGGTGGACAAGCTGAACGAGATCAAGGACGACGCCCTCACCCTCATGACGCTCCACCTGTGCAAGGGGCTGGAGTTCGAGCACGTGATGGTGGGCGGGTGCGAGGAGGGAGTGTTCCCCCATTCATCCAGCCTCTTCGACCGCGAGCAGCTGGAGGAGGAACGACGCCTGATGTACGTGGGCATGACGCGCGCCAAGACGCACCTGCACCTGTTCCTCACGCGCAGCCGCATGCTCTACGGCACCACCATGGCCAACGCCCCCAGCCGCTTCCTGGATGACCTGCCCGACGGCGTCACGGAGCGCCGCAGCGACGAACTCCTCTCCGCCTTCGCGTGGGCCACGGAGAGCGGCGTCCAACGGGCAACGGCGAAGCATTTGGAACCGTTCCGCCAGCATGAAGTGGACGCCGCCTTCAACCAGGACCTTTCCTTCGCGGATGACGTGAACCAGGACCATCCGCAGTACGAACGGGGCACCCGCGTGCGCCACCCTTCCTTCGGGGAGGGGAAGATCGTGGCGAAGCGCGGGGACGTGGTCACCATCCAGTTCGACAACGGCAAGCGCAAGGACTTCGCCCTCAGCATCGCGCCGCTGCAGATCATCGGATAAGCAAAACGCCGGCTTGCCACCCCCCCCATGGAATGTGACAAAAGAAAATGAACGAGCGAGTCACAACCTTGAGCAGACTGCCTTTCCATGACAAGCTCCATCCATGAACGAGCTCCGCGACGAGGTCACGCGCTTCCTCCACCATCACGGCCTCCGTTTGAACACGGACCTGGGCCAGCACTTCCTGGTGGATGAGACGGCGCTGGCGCTCATCGTGGAAGCGGCGGGGATCACGGAGGAAGACCGCATCGTGGAGATCGGTCCGGGCATCGGGGTCTTGACCCGGGAACTGGCCAGGCGGGCCGGCAAAGTCTCCGCCGTGGAACTGGACGAGAGGATGCTGCCGCTCCTCAAGAGTTTCCTCTCGGGGGAAGGGAAGGAGCTTCTGACCAAGGTGACGGTGACGCGGGGTAATGCGCTCCATACCCCCCTTCCCGCTGATCCGTACAAGATCGTCGCCAACATCCCCTACCACATCACCTCTCCACTGCTGCGCCACGTCTTCCTGGAATCGCAGGCGCCGCCGACGACGATGACGCTCCTGATCCAGAAGGAGGTGGCGGAGACGATCTGCGACGGGAGGAATGCCGGGATCCTGACCATCCTCGTCGGCCTCTTCGGCACGCCCCGGTACGTGGGTACCGTGGGGCGGGAGGCCTTTTTGCCTCCCCCGAAGGTGGATTCCGCCATCCTCCATGTGGAGTGCTTCGCACGGCCCCTCGCGGAGCCGGCGGTGGTGGAGAAGATCTTCACGCTCACCAAAACCGGCTTCGGGCAGAAGAGGAAGATGCTCCGCAACACCCTGGGCAAACTGCCGGAGGGAATGGAGAAACTGAAGGGGATAGGGATTGATCCGGAGAGGAGACCGCAGACCCTGACCGTTGGAGAGTGGATACGATTGGCAGAGGTGATGTGAAGGGGGCGTTCTGCCCGTGCATGGAACGGCTTTCGTGGCTCACCCTCCTTCCATACCGCGTCCCCTTGCAAGTTTCTGGAAATTTCACCCTCGCTACAGCGGTGGCGAAGACGCATCCTGGTACCCATGCGCCGCTCCCTCCTCGCTTACGCGTTCCTGCTCTCCTTCCTCACCGCCGTGTTCCTGCTCCAATGGCAACAGGGGCTGGCTTTGCAGGGTGGTCTTTGGATCCTCCTCTCCCTCGGCCTGTGCGCCGCCGCGCTTTCGCTCTTCCCACGGTACCGTCTCGCCCTCCCCGCGCTCGCTTCGCTCCTGGGAATAGTCTGCGCATGCGCCGCCGTCGCCCGCATCACCCTCCCCTCGCCGCCGGAACACGTCTCCCGCATAACGGACCGATCCGCAGTGGTCCTCACGGGAACCGTGACCGATGAGCCGGACCGGCGCCCTTCCCTCACGCACTACGCCGTGAGCGTGGAGCGCATCCGCACGGGGTCCGGCACGGTGCGGGCCGCGCGGGGCACGGTCCTGGTGCGGGATACGCAGGGATGGCCGCGGTACCGCTACGGGGACCGCCTGCTCGTGCGGGGGACGCTGCGGAAACCCTGGACCATCAACGAATTCCGCTACGACCGTTACCTGGAACTGCAGGGCATCAGCGCCCTGGTCACCTCGGCGGAGCTGGAGCAGCCCGCCGCAGCCCCCGGGGAACGGACGGGGAGAGGAGGCTTGCCGCTCCTGGGCGCCCTGTACGCCCTCAAGGAGAAGTTCGAGCAGCGGATAGGGCAGATACAGCCGGAACCCCACGCCTCGTTCCTGGCCGGCCTCCTCACGGGTTCCCGCAGGAGCATCCCCAATGACGTACAGGAGGATTTCCAGGTGACGGGCCTCACACACATCCTGGCCATCTCCGGCTACAACGTGACCATCATCCTCGCCCTCTTCGGCGGGCTGCTCTTCTGGTTGCCCTTGCGGGCGCGCTTCCTCCCCTCCCTCGCCGCCCTGCTGGCCTTCACGCTCTTCACGGGGGCCAGCGCCTCGGTGGTGCGCGCGGCCATCATGGGCGCGCTGGGGTTGCTGGCGCTGCAGACGGGGAGGAAAGCGGAGGTGCGCCTCCTCATCCTGTGGACGGCATTCGTGATGCTGCTGTGGAAGCCGCAGTACCTGTGGTGGGACGCGGGCTTCCAACTCTCCTTCCTGGCCATCGTGGGCTTGGCGGAAACGGGAACGCTGCTCCTCCCCCTCACGCGCTTCTTCCCTTCCGTGCTCGGCATACGGGAAAGTTTGACCGCCACCCTCTCGGCGCAGGTCTTCACGCTCCCCTGGATCCTCTTCCTGTTCCACCGCGTCTCCCTCGTCTCCCCCATCGCCAACCTCCTCGTCGCCCCCCTCCTCCCCCTCGCCATGCTCCTGGGCTTCCTGAGCGTGTGTGTGAGCGCGGTGTCCTTCCCCCTGGGCCAGGCGGTGGGATACGGCGCCTGGGGGGTGCTGGAACTGATCCTCCGCATCACCCATGCCCTGGCCTCGCTGCCCTCCGCCTCCCTCTCCGCCTCGCTGGGGCTGGGGTCGCTGGCGCTCCTCTACGGGGTGTTCGTCGCCCTGCTCGTTTGGAAAAACCGGCCACTCTATCCGCCCCCCCCTCCCCCGGGGGAGAGGGCAGGGTGAGGGGGAAAGCTCTGTAAGAAAATCTTCCACCCCCCGTCAACATTTGCAGCCGGGATTATGGGCGGACTCCGCAAGGGGCCGCCTTTAATAGTATGTCCCCTCAGGAGAACGCGGCGTAGGCATACACGATGACGCTCGTGAACACGATGGTAGCGGCCGCGACACTGAGGAAGAAGGCGGGGAATTCCATAACGGATCGGTTGCGTGGTGCAGGCATAATCAGGAGGAAAGGGAAGTGCATCTTTGAGACGCACCGCCACTCCACGCGTTACCGATTGCCGTTGCCTTGGATACAAATGTGATTCGGGATTATTCAATAACCCTCGGCACTTTCCCTACGGAGTGAGATGAAGCACGTGCCGGAAACCACCCAAGCGTCCGTGCGGTATTCCAGGAAGAGGCCTTGCTCGCTTTGGATGTCCCGGGAGTGAGCGTCATCCATGGGTTTGTCCTGGAAACGAATGAACGGCCGACCGGGAAACCTCTCCATGCGCGGTTCAAAGGAAGTTTCCGAGGCGGTGTCCGGGATGTCGTCCGAGGAATCATCGTGCGCACGGAGCAAACGCTCAAGGATATCGATGAAGGAAGGAGAGGCCGGCTGGTCCTCCCCGCCATCGCGCCGGGGCAGGTCGTGGGGAATGCGTGACATGGGAATGGGAGAAAGTACCTTCAATGATGAGCTGTGCGTTTTTTGTGACGGAAGAACGAGGAGGCTCTTACGGAACTCCCGTGGGCACGGGGATATCAACCTCGACGGAATCGGAAAAGATGCCGGTGATAGGGAAGATTCCGCAAATAGGGGGATGCCGACGATGCCGACGAACATCGTTATTCCATGCTCAGAGCATCTGCATAAGAATCCTCGGACTCTTCGGAATCGTCGGACTCCTCACTCCTTCCACTCTTCCACCGTCACCGTGACCGCCAGTTCCTTCCCCGCCCGCGACACTTTGAGGGTTATCTTGTCACCCGGCGCCTTTGTTTGGATGAGGCGGAGGAGCGAAACCGTAGGGAGGAGCTTCTTGCCGTCCACTTCCAAGATGATGTCCCCTTCCTTGAGCCCCGCCTTGTCGGCGGGAGAGCCCGGCAGAACGGCCATATCTTCGGCGGTTTCCCCGCGCACCACCAGCGCACCATAGTCGTACGTGATGTTGTTCTTCCGCTTCACTTCCTCCGTCACCGGCGCGTACCGGACACCCAGATACGGCCGCACGATGCGCCCGTACTGCAGATAACTGGCCACGACCCTCCGCAGCTCGGCGGCCGGGATGGCGAAGCCGATGTTCTGGGCGCTGGCCGCCACCGCCGTGCTCATGCCGATCACCTCGCCGCGGGAGTTGAGGAGCGGCCCGCCCGAGTTCCCCCGGTTGATGGCCGCATCCGTCTGGATGATCTCTTCCAGCTGCTCCACGGCTCCGCCCGGGGCGCCGCCCGCCGTGATGGAACGCTGCAGGCCGGAAACCACCCCCACGCTCACCGTATTGCGGAATTCCCCCAGTGCATTGCCGATGGCGATGGCCGTCTGCCCCAGCCGGAGCTGATCGTCGGGCGCCACCGTGAGCGGCGTGAAGCCGCTCCCCTGCACCTTGAGGAGCGCGATGTCGTTGGTGGCGTCCCGCGCCACCGCCGTGGCGGGCAGCTTGCGCCCGTCGTTGAGGAGCACCGTGTACTCCGCCTTGTCATCCTCCACCACATGCTTATTGGTGAGCAGGAGGCCATCCTCCGTGACGAAGAACGCCGTGCCGCCCCCCACCTCCTGCTTCTGCGTCCCCCGCTGCACGTACCGGGGCACCTGGAGCTCCGTGCCGCCGAAGAAATCCCCGAACGGCGAGGGAATGGTCTGCATCTCCCGCTCGATCACCGGCAATTCTTCCGTGATGATCACGCTCACCACGGCGGGCTCGGCTTTCTCCACCACGCTGACGGTCTGTTCCTCGTTGGAAGAAGGGAGAAGGCCGGGAAGCGAAGGTGGTGCGGGGAGTTGCCCCTCCGCAACGGAAGAGGAACTGGAAGCGCTGCCGGCGAAGGGATTCCAGAAGCTCCATTCCGCATTCCCCACGCTCACAATGAGGAGGGACGCGGCGAGGGAAACGGTGCCGATGGTGAAGAGCAGGCGGGAGGTGAGCGGTTTCATAGGAGAGGGAGAATTGTACGGTTCTGTTCTTCCGAGGGTCAACGAATCTGCGCGAAATGACTCCCCTTATTCTCTCCACAGGATATTAAGAACACATTAAGAATGCTTCCATCCGTCATTTTTCATTTCTCATTTTGCATTCTGTTCCATCACCTCCGCCAGCTTCTTCCCCCACGCACGGATCCTCTCTTCCTGCCCATAGGGCTCATCCACGATGATGAGGGGCGGCAGGAGCTGTTTGCCTTCCTTCGCCATGCGGAATCGCTGGAAGTGCTCCGCGACGCGCGCGGTGTAGTAGTACCGGCTGTCGCCGAGCGCGATGAACGCCATGGGCTTGCCTTTGAGGTCCACGCCTTTCACCGCTTCCAAGAAGACCGCCATGTGGGGGTTGGGCTGCCCCTCCACTCCGCCCGTGTTCCAGGTGCCCGAAGCGAGGAGGAGGGCATCGCCGCGCCGCAGATCCTCGGGCTTGGCCTTCTCCACGCGCCCGGTTTCGACCGCCACCTGCGGGGCGGACTCCTTGAGGAACGCCTCGAGCGTCCGCACTACGAACTCCGTGTGGCCGGATGTGGAAGCGTAGAAGATGTGGAGGGAAGTCATGGGCATGCGTAGTATGTATTTCCTTGGGAGAAATGTCATCGTTATTTCGTAACTCCGTTCTTTCGTTCTCTATCAAGCCGAGCAAGCACGATACGTACGACGCAATACGCGATACGAGATACGAAGACGAAAGACAGGTACACTACGCCCATGTCCCTCCTCGACCCCAAATCCATAGCGGTGATCGGCGCCTCCACGGATGAACGCAAAGTGGGACACCTCGTGCTCAAGAACCTGCTCACCCAGGGCTTTGGGGGCGACGTGCATCCCGTGAACCCCAAGGGAGGGGTCATCGCGGGCAGAAAAGCCTTCGCTTCCGTGGGGGACATCCCGGGCACGGTGGACATGGCGGTGATCGTCACGCCGGCGGAAACGGTGGTGGGGCTCGCGGAGGAGTGCGGCAAGAAAGGCATCCCCTCCCTCATCGTCATCAGCGCCGGCTTCGCCGAAGGCGGGCAGGAAGGCCACAAGCGCGAGGAGGAGCTGCGCATGATCGTGAAGAAGTACGACATCAGTTTGGTGGGGCCCAACTGCCTGGGGGTGATGCGCCCGTCCATAGGGATGAACGCCTCGTTCGGGAACGTGCTCCCGCCCGCAGGTCCCGTCGCTTTCCTCAGCCAGTCCGGCGCTCTGGGGGAAGCCTTCATCGACCGCGCGGCGGGCATGGGGCTCAAGCTCTCCCTCTTCGTGAGCATGGGGAACAAGGCCGCCATGGATGAGTGTGACTTCCTGGAATTGTGCGCGGAGGACGAGGAAACGCGCGTCATCGGCTTGTATCTGGAGAGCATCAAGGACGGCCGCCGCTTCCTTGCGCTCGCCCGAAAGGTGGGCACCGCAAAGCCCATCGTCCTCCTCAAAGCCGGCACCACGGAGAAGGGGCGCACGGCCGTTTCCTCTCACACGGGGGCGCTGGCCGGGTCGGACGCCGCGGTACAGGCCATCTGCATCCAGGGAGGCATACGGCGCGCCGCATCTGCGGAACACTTCCTGGACCTCCTGCGCACCCTCGCGGAACAACCCCCGCTCCTCTCCCCACGAATCGCCGTCATCACCAATGCGGGGGGGCCGGGCGTGCTTGCGGCGGACGCCACGGAACGGGAAGGCTTGACGCTCGCCCCGCTTTCAGCGGAACGCGCGGATGCACTCAAGAAGCTCCTCCCCCCCACCGCCAGCGTCCGGAACCCCATTGATGTGCTGGGGGACGCGCGGGAAGACCGTTTCGAGGCGGCGTTGAAGGCAGCCGCGCAGGACCCCGAGATCGACGGCACGCTGGTGATTGTGACGCCGCAAGCGATGACGCCCTCCACGGCGATCGCCAAAACCGTGGTGGACGTGCGGAAGAGCTATCCCCTCTTCCCCTTCGTCACCTCCTTCATGGGAGGGGAAGGGGTGCAGGAAGCTGTCGCATTCCTCCAGTCCAACGGCATCCCCAATTTCCCCACGCCGGAGACCGCGGTGGCCATGCTGTCGGCGTTGCGGAAACCGGAGAATGGTCCGCCGGATGCACCGCAGGCCGAACCCGCGCTCCGTGTGGATAAGAAGCGCGTGGGGGAGGCCAACCGGCTGCTCAAGGAAGCGGGAGAGGGGTTGCTGAGCGAATCCCTCACCGCCGCGCTGCTCTCCCTCTACTCCCTCCCCCTGCCCAAGGGGCGCGTGGCGGGGACGGCGGAGGAGGCGGTGGCGATCGCGCGGGAGATCGGCTTCCCCGTGGCCGCCAAAGTGAGCTCCAAGGACATCCTCCACAAGACGGACATGGGGGGCGTGCGCGTCCACCTGCAATCGGCGGAGGACGTGGCGGTGGCGTTCAAGCAGATCACCGCCAATGCCAAGAAGCGCGCACCCCGGGCGAACGTCGCGGGCGTGCTCATCCAGCAGAGCCTGCCGCCCGGGAGCGAATTCATCGTGGGCGCGCTCAAGGATCCCGGCGCCGGCCACCTGGTGATGGCGGGGCTGGGCGGCATCTACACCGAACTCTTCCGCGATGCGGCGTTCCGCGTGGCTCCCATCACCCCCGAGGAGGCCTATCCCATGCTGGCGAGCCTGAAGAGCTGGAAGCTGCTCCTGGGGCTGCGCGGCAAACCGCAGCTGCAGATCGATGCCTTGGCCGCCCTCATCTCCTCCCTCTCCGTGCTGGCCGTGGAGTGCCCTGCCATACGGGAAATCGACCTGAATCCGGTGCTGGTGACGGAGAAGGACCTGACGATCCTGGATGCGAAGGTGGTGGTGGAATAATGAGAAATTGGAAATTGGAAATGCAAAATGCAATGAATATGCCATTTATAATTTCAAATTTTGCATTTTGCATTTACTCTTCCGCCATGAGCACCGCCACCCGCACCCTCATCTACGTATCGCAGAAAAAAATACTCCTGTTCGCGCTCTTCACATTCATCACCCTCGTCCCCCTCACGATGGTGCATTCGCAGTTCCTCACGGGACCGCTCGTGAACGCCATGCTCCTCCTCACGTGCGTGCTCGTGGGGCCCACCGAGGCCGTGATCCTGAGCCTCTTCCCCAGCCCCATGGCGCTCATGAGCGGGCTCCTGCCCGTGGCGCTGGCGCCCATGATCCCCTTCATCATGATCGGAAATGCGCTGTACGTAGCGGTTTTCCACTATCTGAAGCCGAGGAGCGTCATCCTGGGGATCGTGGCCGCGAGCGGCGTCAAATTCCTGTTCCTCGTCGCCTCCGTACGGTTCGTGATGGGCGGGCTGCTCGCCTCCCCCCTCGTCGCCAAGCTCTCCGTAATGATGGGTTGGCCGCAATTTGCCACGGCGCTCGCCGGCGGCGCCATCGCCCTTCTCCTCCTGCGCATACGAGGAATACAAAGAGAAATGCAAAATTGAAAATTGGAAATGCAAAATGACGGGATAGACTCTCCTATGAGAGCAATTGTCATCATTTTCCATGTTGCATTTTGCATTTTCAATTTAGTCTACGCTTATCCCCATCCCGCTCGACATCATCGGACAGTTGAGAACGGCCACTATCCTCGGACGCGGGGGCGCGGAGTATCCGGCATACAAGAAATGGGAAGCCGTGCGTGCCGCCTCTTCCACCGTGAAATACGTCATCTGCAACGCCTCGGAGCGCGAGCCGAACGTGTTCAAAGATTTCCACATTCTCGAGAATCATACCGAAGAGGTGTTCGCGGGGATGAAGCTCGCCATGCAAGCGGTGGGCGCCAAGGAGGGAATCTTCAACATGAATGCGGAGTACGAGGACAAGCTGAAAACCCGCCTCGATGCCCAGACGGCCGCCGCCAAGGATGAGGGCTTCACCATGCGGATCTTCCGGGAAGAACCCTCCTACATCGGCGGTGAGGAGACCGCCCTCCTCAACGCCATCGAGGGCAAGCGTTGCGAGCCGCGCCTCCGTCCCCCGTACCCGGTCATGCAGGGCCTGTACGGCAAGCCGACGCTGGTCCACAACGTGGAGACGCTCTACGATGCCGCCCTCGTCTCCCAAGGCCGGTACGACGGCAAGCGCTTCTACTCCGTCTCCGGCCTTGCACCCAAGCCCGGGGTGTACCGCCTGCCGACGACGCTCACGGCCCTGCAGGTGCTGCAGGAGTCGGGCAACGTGCCGCAGGAGGCGTTCTTCGCGCAGGTGGGCGGCGGGGCGAGCGGCGTGGTGCTCAACGCGGAGCAACTCGCCCACCAAACCGTGCACGGCACGGGCGCCATCATCCTTCACCTGTGCACGGAAGATCCGCGCTCCCTCCTCCTCCATTGGCTCACCTTCTACCAACGGGAGAGCTGCGGAAAATGCACGCCGTGCCGCGAGGGGACCTACCAGCTCGTCCGCTTGGTGGAGGGCGAAAAGCGCATCCCGTGGAAGAAGATGCAGCCCATACTGGACGTGCTGGAGAAAACCTCTTTCTGCGCGTTGGGACGCAGTGTGCCTGTTCCCATACTCTCGTATTATCAGAATGTATTCGGTCATTCATAATGGTCTATCTCGTTCCTCAAACGGCAATTATTCATGCATCTTCCACCTTTTCCCGGCGGAAAAGGTGGAGCCCAGCCTGCGTCCCGCACTGCGGGACTACGGCTGGCAGGCAAAACGCCGCCCTCCATCTTCCACTATCCTAAGTCCTAAGTCCTATCCCCTCCGTCCTACGAACTCCATTCCCCTCGACACCCTCGGCAGAGAAGTCACGGTCTTCCTCAACGGCAAGTCGTTCGTCGCCAGGGAGGGTGAGGACATCCTCACCGTTGCGCTGCGCAGCGGCTTCCAGATCCCCCACTACTGCACACATCCCGATCTCCCCGTGGACGCCAACTGCCGTACGTGCCTGGTGGAAGTGGAAGAAACAGGAGCGGGCTTGCCCCCCAATGGGGAGCGGAGCGACGCCGGTACGCGGGTGGTGACCTCCTGCACGCTCAAGGCGGCGGAAGGGCTGCGCGTGCTCCTGGACACCCCCCAAGTGATCGCGCTCCGCACGCAGAACATGGAACTGCTCTTCGGCGAGTACAGCGCACATTCCCCGCGCATTCGCCACGGCTACTACAGCAAGACGCTGGAGGAAATGAAGCGTTTCGGGGTGGGCGGCAAGTTGTACAAGCGGGATGACCCCGAGCGCGGCATCCACCGGTTGGGAACGGCGGCGGAATTTGACCCCGCGCTCTGCATCGGCTGCAACAAGTGCGTGGAAATCTGCCAATTGATCGGCATCAGCCACTTGACGCTGGAGGGACGCGGCTCCAAGACGCGGGTGGGATACAACCACGACCCCGCCAACGACTGCATCTACTGCGGCCAGTGCACCGCCCACTGCCCCGTGGAAGCGGTCCGCGAGCAGAGCCACCTGGAGCAAGTGGAGGAAGCGCTGCGCGACCCCTCCATCACCACCATCGTGCAGTCCGCCCCCTCCATCCGCACGAGCATCGGGGAGGGATGGGGCGTACCGTACGGCACGGACCTCACGGGGCAGCTCGTCACCGCGTACCGGCAACTGGGCTTCGACAAGGTGTTCGACGTTTCCATGGGCGCGGACATCACCACCATGGTGGAAGCGGAGGAACTGGTGCGGCGCCTGCGGCATAAGTGGGATTTTGAGGAAGGGAAGCGGAAAGATCCGCCTCCGGAAGGACCGATGTTCAGCTCCTGCTGCCCGGGATGGGTGAAGTTTGCGGAGTTCTACAAACCCGACCTCCTCCCCCAGCTCACCGCCGCCCGCTCGCCCCACATCCACAGCGGCGGCGCGTACAAGACGTGGTGGGCGGAGAAGAGCGGCATCGACCCCGCGAAGGTGCGGGTGATCTCGGTGATGCCCTGCACGTCCAAGAAGTACGAAGCCGGCTTCGAGCACCTCGCCATCAACGGCCACAAGCCCGTGGACTTCGTGCTCACCACGCGGGAACTCATCGCGCTGCTCAAGACGCGCAAGATCGACCTGCCCAAACTGGAGCCGGGGACGGTGGACACGGAAGGCACATACTCCGGCGCGGGCGCCATTTACGGGGCCACCGGCGGCGTGATGGAATCCGCGCTCCGCACCGCGTACTGGATGCTGACGGGGCAGGATATTCCCGGAATGGATTTTATGCCTGCGCGCGGTTTTGAAGGCAGTAAACGCGGTTCCTTGGAGATCGGTGGAAAGAGGGTGAACGTGGCCGTTGTGGCCATGCCGAAGAACATGTGGCCGCTGCTTCGTGCATTGAAAAAGGACCCCGGGTCCCTGGACTACGTGGAAATGATGGCCTGCCCGGGCGGCTGCATCGGGGGAGGCGGGCAACCGATCCCCAACACGTTCGCCATCGTCAAGGAACGCATCGCGGGCTTGTACGTGATTGACAAAAATCTCCCCATCCGCACCGCCCACGGTAACCCCGTGGTGCAGGAGTTCATGGCATACGCAAAAGCGCAACCGGAAGAGAAACGGAACGCTCTCCTGTATCGGAGTTTCAGCGCGAAGAAAAAAGGGGAGTGACGAGGAGGAGTCCGACCCGGCTTCGCCCTGCGGCTCCGCCGCGGTGGAGGAGTCCGACGACTGATCGCTGAAAGCTACACACTGCTATCGCTCTCGGTATTTTTTGATTTATTGTCAATATTTAGCGTAATCCATCTCCTTTCCCCCTCTCCGATCCCCATTTGACAGCAGGATGATCCTATGGAAATCAGTTGCCTCTTTGGGGAAGTAGTTTTGCGTAATAGACCCCTCCCATGCGTATATAGAGGCAAAATGATATAATAATATGATTTGAACAAACCCAAATCACCGTCCCCTGGCCACCGCATTTCTGTAATGCAACGGAATGCAACCCGTATCCCTCTCGCCGTAGAGGTGGCTTTCGGGTGCATGTTCACGGCCGCAATGCTGCTCAGCGCGCAATCACCCTCGTCCCTCCGCGCGCAAGTGGCCACGGGAACCGGATCCGCGGAAACGGGATCGGCGGAGAGCGGCATCACCACGGAACAGGTGGAGCATGCCGCAGCCAGCGGCTCGGCACTCAGCGCCAGCATTTCTTCTGCATCTTCTGCATCCTCCGAATTCTCCGTCACTTCAGCGTCATCTTCATCCGAGTTTGCCTCAGCATCCTCCGCTGAATCCGCCAGCTCTTCCTCGGAATCTTTGGCAACGTCGGAATCCTCTTCATCGGAATCCTCTTCCGCCGCATCCTCCGTTGAATCCGCCAGCTCCTCGTCCGAACTGTCTTCGGAATCTTCGGCAACCTCGGAATCTTCTTCCGCCGAATCCTCCGCCTCCGCAACAGGCTCCTCACTTTCCTCGGACTCCTCCACCGCGGCGGAGCCGCAGGGCGAAGCCGGGTCGGAATCGTCGGCATCCTCTTCCACCCCACCCATCACCATCGACATCCCGGAGGCCACCCTGCTCGCCAACGCCAACACGCACATCCTGGTCCGCATCGGGAAGAGCAAGGGGATCTCCACCAAGGACGAACTTGCCGCGCGGCTCGTTCTGGGCCTCACCTCCGCCACCGATGCGGACGTGCTGTCGCAGTGGGAAGTGGGCGATGCGAGCGGGGAGGAGGGAGGGTACGTGCTGCGCATCACCATGCCGCGCAGCTTCACGCCGGGGCAGTACCGGCTGAACGTCGGCCTGGACACCACCCCCGGCGAAACGCGCGCCATCCAGCGCATGTTCCGTACGATGAACGGCGGTGAGGAAGGCCGGGCGTTGCTGTTCGACCAAACGCTCCTCCTCGGGTACACCGCGGCGAATACGGACCGCGGCACGTACGTGCCGGGAGAGGCCCTGGAAGGGCAAATGACGGTGAGCGACGGCTCCCTCCCCCTGTGCGGATCCGCCCTGGGCGTGAGCGTGAAGGACCCCTCCGGCGCGCTCCGCACCTTCAGCATCGCCGAGAGGAACATGCCGTTCCAGAAGTCCTGCGCGACGCGCAAGTTCACGGTGCTCCCGGACTACGCCGTCACCACTCCCCTCTCCGCCCCCGGCTCCTACGCGCTCACGGTGACCCCCGCCACGGCCACGGGCCAGACCCTCACCACGGCGGTGCGCGTTTCCGACGGAGGCCGCCTCCTCGACATCCGCCGCCAATCCGTCACCCGCACCTTTGCGGGTAATACCGAGGACATGACGATCATCGTTACGCCTTCCGCGACGTTCGTGGGGAGCATCACGGAAACGGTCCCCGCCGGCTTCGAAGTGATGACGGTGGAACCGCTGGCCAACCGCAGGAACGACGGCGACGGCTCCACGGCCATCGTGTGGGAGCGCCGCTGGGAAGCCGACGTCCCCGTCACCCTGCGCTACACCTACGAGACCCCCTCGCAAACCCCCCTCTTCGCCACCTTCGGCCCCCTCCAAGCCAAGGGCGTGAAGGAAGTGACGGGATATGAGACGAGTTCTTCCTCCTCCACCCCCACCCCCTCCTCCGATGGAGGAGGGGCGCAGTCTTCCCTGGAATCGAGCGCATTGTCCGAAGGAGGGGAAGCTGGTTCTTCTTCCGGCGACCAATCTTCGGATTCATCGGAATCGTCGGCATCATCCGTCACCTCCGCTTCCTCTTCCGAAGAGACCTCATCCGCGTCAAGTGCGGAAACATCTTCAACGGACGTCTCCTCTTCGGTTTCCTCGGATTCCTCGGTTTCTTCGGCTTCCTCTTCGTCGGAATCCTCTCTTTCTTCTGCATCCTCTCTCTCTTCTGCATCCTCTGACTCCTCTGCATCTTCTGCATCCTCTGCATCTTCTGCTTCCCCCCAACCCCTCGCCTTCCGCCCCAACTTCTTCGCGAACATCTTCGGCATCGGCTTTCAGGACACGAAAGCCCCTGCGGAACTTCCGTCCGTCTCCGAGCGGTCCTCGGCGGCTCGCAGCCCTTCCGCGGCGCCTGCTGCGCCCTTGGTAAACAGGAGCCAGGACTTGCTGGGCAACCTCTTCGGCGCCGCCCCCGATACCACCGCCCCCCAAGGGCTGGCGTCCTCCTTCCTGGGGGAAATCCGCTCGCTCATCAACCGCTTCTTCCGCTTCCTTTCCTTCTTCTCCCCGCGCTCCTTCATCGCCGCCATCACGAACGACGAGAGCCGGTACAACTTCGTCACGGAAGAGGGGCGCGCTTGGCAGGTGCTCTCCCTCCCCGTCCCCCAAGCGGGTTCCCTTACGGCGGACCTCACCCTGACCCCGAAGGGAAGCGAGAGCTTCGACGCCAACACCCCCCCCGCCTTTACGCTGCTCACGAGACAGGCGGAAGGCAGCGGAGCGGTGCTCTTGGATGAAAACGGCCATTTGAAGCAAGAGAAGGCCTTCGAGCAGCTGGTAGAAGCGGTGATGGACGATGCCTCCTATAGGAAGGAGGTGATCAAGACCATGGTGGAGGAGCGGAAAGAGGAGATCGCCGCGGCCCTGGTGCAGGATTCCGTGGCGGTGAACGACATCGCGCTCTCCGCGGGCGTGCCCGAGGGAAGGACCAAGACGCAGCGCGTGGAGGAAGTGATCATCGCCGCGTTGGAGGAGGACGAAGGGCAGGCTTCCGTGGCGGAGGCTGCGCTGGAAGCGCAACACTTGGAGGACATCGTGGAATCCGCCCTGAGCACGGAAGTGCGCAACGCGGTTGTGCAGAACATTGTGGCGGAGGAGTTGGAACGCATGAACGAAGAGGGACCGGAAACCGTCTCTTTGGGTGCGGTGTTGCAAGAGGAGAGCCCCACCATTGCGGACCTGGCCTCGGCGACGATGGTGCAGACCGTGTGGGATGAAGGCGAGGTGAAGCAGCAAGTTGCGGAAGCCGTCGCCGAGCAGGCGAAGGACAGCGCCCTGCAGCCGGAAGGCGCCTCCGGAGCCGTGGTGCCGGAACAAACCCCCTCCGCTCCCCTCTTCCGAGTGAACCTGACGGACAAATTCGGCCGCAGCTTCTCCCCCAAGTACCACTTCGAGACGGGCTCGCTGGTCCTCGTCCTGGAACCGGACCGCCGCTTTACGCCGGGGCTCTACCGGCTGCAGGTGACGGTGCGGAACCCCCTCACGGGGACGGAGGAGACGGTAGAACAGGACTTCGCCTGGGGCGTGCTGGCCATGAATGCCAACCGGGACCGCTACCTGCCCGGAGACAAGGCGGAACTGCACTTCGGCGTCTTGGATAACGACGGCAAGATCGTGTGCGACGCTTCCCTCACCCTCCGGGTCACCACCCCCTCCGGCCAGGACTTCACGCTCTCCACCCAAGACAGCTCCATCAGCGTCACGGGCACGTGCGGAGTGAAGGAAGCCGGATTCATCGAACCGGACTACAAGGCCTTCATGACCATGGCCGAGGCGGGGAGCTACGGCTTCCTCCTCACGGCCACCACCCCCAACGGCACACGCTCCCTTACGTCCACCGTGGAGGTGGGGACGGGCTTCCCCTTCATCGTGCAGAGGGAAGCCGCCACGCGCCTGTGGCCGCTGGCCCCCTCCCCCATGACCGTTTCCGTGCAGTTCTTCGAGGACTTTACGGGAACGGTGACGGAGACGGTGCCGGAAAGTTTCGTGCTCTCTTCCATCACCCCCGCCGGTGGTCAGCGATCAGCCGTCAGCCGTCAGCCCTCAGCCGTCAGCGACCGGCAAGAACAAACAATCGCATGGGACGGTTCCTGGAAAGCCGGGGAGACCGCCTCCTTCTCTTATAGGTACGACGCCCCGGACATCTCCCCGGAGTTCTATCTGCTGGGCCCGCTCACGCTGGACCCGCAGGGCGACGCGCCCCACGAGCCGGTGATGACGGAAGCGAGGACCTGGCAAGTGGCGAATGACGACACGGGCAACGACTGGATCGTCAACTGGCCGTACCGCAAGAAGATCACCATCAGCCATGCCAACGTGGATACGGACCTTACGGGATTCCCGCTCCTCGTCCGCATAACCGCCGATGCCGACCTGGGCGCCAAGGCACAGGGCAGCGGGGCGGATATCCGCTTCACCACCTCCACGGGGGTGCTCCTCCCCTACGAGCGAGAAGATTACCGCGTACGCTCCGGCTCCGGCTCCGGCAACTTCTGGGTCAAAGTCCCCACGGTCTTCGGGGCGCAGGACACCACCATCTACGTCTACTACGGCAACGCGGAAGCCCATGACGGGCAGAACGCCGCAGGCGTGTGGGACGCGGACTTTAAGGGGGTGTGGCATTTGAAGGAAACAGCGGCAGATGAAGGGACCGTAGCGGACCTTTACGCGGACTCCACGGCCAACGCCAACCACGGTGACCAGGCGGGGCCGGACGATGCGGCGGGCTTGGTTTGGAACGGCCAGGACTTCGACGGGACAAATGATTCCGTCGCCACCGCATCATGGCAACGGATTGCCCCGCCACTCACCATCTCCACCTGGATGTACCGGCAAACACACGTCCACAACTATGAAGGTATAGCGAACCATTTCTCCCACGTTGACCCCTACGGCGGTTTCGGCTTGTGGTCCATGGCGGATGGCACCGTCACGGGGTGGGTGGATGACAACTACGGCAACAAGATCGGCACCACGTCCGCGGTATCCGACGGCGCGTGGCACCACGTGCAACTGGTGGGGAGCGGCGGACTGTTCGGCATCTATGTGGACGGGGCAAAGGCCAGCGCCAACGGAACCACCCTGAACTACACACCCGCCGCTTCCGAGGCTTACATGGGACGCTCCATTGCCGGCACCGAGTACTTCGACGGCTTCCTCGACGAAGTCCGCATCTCTTCCGTGGCCCGCTCCAACGCTTGGATCAAATTCGAGTACGCCAACATGGCAACGGGCGATCTGACGTTCGACACGGAGGCGATGAGCAACGTTTCCGGCCGCCTCTTCTCCGACGAAGGCGTTACTCCCCTCTCGGGGAAGAAGATCTCGGTGGCCCTCAACGGCGGGCCGTTGACCTCCAGCGGCACCACGGATGGCAACGGCTTCTACAGCATCAACGGATTGACCATGACGGGCGGCACCGTGGTGACCCTGTACGTTGACGACGAGACGGAAGACGCCGTAACGGTGGTGCTGGGGAGCGGTTCCAGCATGACGGGCGTGCACCTCTACCAGAACAAACTCATCCTCCGCAGCGAATCGGGAAGCGCCGCCGTGACCAACAGCCACCTTGCGGTCGCCACACTGAGCGCGGAAAGCGATACGGACGTGGCGGCCATCCTCTCTTCCGCTTCCCCTTCCGCCGTAACGGTGGCAACGGGCAAGGAGCTCCTGGTGTGGACGGGGGATACGTTTGCGCCGGGGGGGACGGTGACGGCCACGGACTACGACATCAACGGAAACTTCCAAATGGGCGCGAATGCCGTTTCCGTGGGAGGCAACTGGGACGCCACCAACGGGACGGCCACGGGCTCCAATACGGTGACTTTCACCGCCACGAGCGGGACCAAGACCATCACGGGTACGGGAAGCAGGAAGTGGAACAATCTGGTCTTCAACGGTGATGGCGGTACATGGCAGGTCATGAATGCCATGGAGGTGGATGGGGATATCACCATGACGGTGGGGACGCTCACCGGAGAGGTGGACGTGACCGTGAAGGGCGGGGACGTGACCGGGAACGGCGCCATCACTATGACGAGTGGAATGTTCCGGGTGGAGGGGACGGGGAACTTCGGTGGCGCGACGGATTGGACGTTCGCCAACCTCACCTTTGGCAACGGGCTCACATCCGGCACCACCACCAAGAACGGCGCCAATAGCGTGACCGCGCGCGGCCAGATCGTCATCAACCCCAACCAAACCTTGCTCGCGGGCACGGGCACCTGGAACCTGCAGTGGGGCGGAAACGTGCTCACGGACATCAAGCAGGTGGCTGCCAAAAACTACCACACCCTCGCGCTGCGCAAGGACGGGCGGCGCGTGTACGCGTGGGGATCCAACACCTACGGGCAACTGGGCAACGGCACCACAACCAATGCCGCCTCCGTCGTGGAAGTGAAGGGCGTGGGCGGGGCGGGCTTTTTGGGCGAAGGCGATACGGGCCCCATTTCCAGCATCGCCGTAGGGCAGTACCACTCCCTTACACTGCGCAGCGACGGCTTGCGCATGTACGCATGGGGGAGGAACAGCTACGGGCAGCTGGGGGACGCATCCACCACCCAGCGCACCACGCCCGTGGCCGTGAAGAACGTTGGCGGGGCGGGCTACCTGGGGGATGACGGCGCCATCGGCGAGATTGACGGAGGGATGTACCACAGCATCGCCCTCAAGGCGGACGGCACCAGGATGTACGCGTGGGGGAGGAACACGTACGGCCAACTGGGGGACGCATCCAGCTCCCAGCGCACGAGCCCCGTGGCGGTGGTGGGCCTCACGGGGACGGGCTCCTTCCTGGGCGAGGGCGGCGCGAGCGGCGGCCCCGTTTCCCACGTCTCCACCTTCTCCTACACCAACTACGCCCTCAAGAGCGACGGCACCCGCGTGTACGCGTGGGGGTACAACAACTACGGGCAAGTGGGGGATGACACCCTCATCAACCGTTCCTTCCCCGTCGAAGTACACGGCGTGGGGGGCACGGGATACCTTGGAGACGGCACCAACGGCGGACCCCTAAGCCAAATCGCCGCAGGGTACTCCCACGGTGCCGCCCTCAAGAGCGACGGCACAAGGGTGTACACGTGGGGGTATAACTACTATGGGCAGCTTGGGAACAATTCCACAACGGACACGGACGTACCCATCGTCGTCATCGGCGTGGGGAACACCGGCTTCCTGGGGGATGGCACCAACGGCGGCCCCATCGGCAAGATCTCCGGCGGCTACTACACCACCTTCGCAGTGAAGGACGACGGATCGCAAGTGTACGGATGGGGACAGAACAGCTACGGCCAACTCGCGGACAATACCTTTACCGGCCGCAGTACACCCGTTATCGCCCTGGGGCTTTTGGGGGCGGGCGAACTGGGGGATGGGACGAACGGCGGCCCCATTGGCGACATGGGGGGCGCCCAATACTTTTCCTACGCCCGTAAGGACGACGGATCACGGTTGTACGTGTGGGGTGGCAACGGGCCGTTCTTGGGCTTGAGCGGCTTTGCCAGCACAAGGTATCCCAGGGAAATGGAAGGGAGGAACGAACAAACACGGGTTCCCTTCTCTTCCCTGTTGGATATTTCGCAGATCAGCTCCGGGGATTACCACACGCTTGCCCTGCGCAGAGACGGCCGGCGCGTGTACGCATGGGGGAAAAACCTCTACGGGCAGCTGGGCAACGGTCTGTACGGGAGCACCTACACACCCGTGGAAGTGAGGAACACGGCCGGCACGGGCGCGCTCGGCGGGGAATCGGACGGGCCCATAAGCCAAATATCCGCCAACGGTGAACACTCCCTGGCGCTCAAGAGCGACGGCACACGGGTGTACGCGTGGGGGCTCAACACCAACGGGCAGTTGGGCAACGGAAGCACGACCAATAACCCCATCCCCGTGGTGGTGAAGGGCGTGGGGAATACGGGGGAACTGGGAGATACAACCAACGGCGGGCCTATTTCCGCCATTGCAGCCGGAAGCAACCACTCACTGGCTCTCAAGAGCGACGGCACACGGGTGTACGCGTGGGGGTACAATACGTACGGACGGCTGGGGGACGGTACCAATAGCCAGCGCACCACCCCCGTGGTGGTGAAGGGACTCCTCAACACGGGCTCTTTGGGCGATACCACAAACGGCGGGCCTATTTCCGCCATTACAGCCGGAAACACCCACTCCGTTGCGCTCAAGAGCGACGGGAGCCGTGTGTATACCTGGGGGAGAAACAACTACGGCCAGTTGGGGAACAGCATGCTCACCGACCGCTATTACCCTGGAGAAGTGTACGGGCTCACCTCCACGGGATCCTACTTGGGCGAGGGAGGAACAAGCGGCGGGCCCATTGCGCTCATCAACGCGGGCCACCACCACACCCTTGCGCTCAAGAGCGACGGCACACGGGTATACGCGTGGGGATACAACAATGACGGGGAAATCGGGGACAATACGCTCGTCACCAAGCAAATACCCATCGAAGTGTTGGGCGTGGGGGCCGCGGGGTACCTTGGCGACGGCACCAACGGCGGACCCATTTCCGCCATTTCCGCACACTACTATGGGTCTGCGGCGCTCAAGAGCGACGGCACCAAGGTGTACGGGTGGGGGTACAACAGCAACGGGGAACTGGGGAATAACGGGACGACCGACATGAGTGCGCCCGTTGTGGTAAAGGGCGTGGGGAATACGGGGGAACTGGGGGATACCACAAACGGCGGGCCGATCAACCAAATAGAAAAAGGGCATTACCACTCGTACGCGCTCAAGAACAACGGAAGCGTGCTGTACGGGTGGGGACAAAACCTGTACGGCCAAATCGCCGCAAACCCGCTTCCCAACATCACCTACCCCATCCAATCGTACGTCTCCGTCTTCGCGCCGCTCGTGGTCAACGGCACCTTCACCGCGCAGAGCTCCACCGTGAAGTTCAGCGGCGATTACGCGGGGGATTCCACCTACTCCCCCACCCGCATCTCGGGTGTGGCCTACAACAACCTCGCCCTCGCCCGGAACACCGAAACCTTCATCCTCACGGGAGCGACGGTGGTGACGGGGAACTTGACGCTCACGGGAGGGATTCTGGATCTCACGCTCGAGAACCGGCAAATCACCGTGGGAGGGAACTGGACGGTGAGCGGCACAGGCTCGCTGGTCTCCCGCTCCGGAAGCGTTGTCCTCAACGGCACCAACCAGGCCATCGGCGGATCCAGCACCTTCTACGACCTCTCCAAGGGCGTAACGAGCCTGGATACCCTCACGTTCGCGGCGGGCACCACGCAGACCGTCCTCCACCGCTGGAGCATGAGCGGCGCCCTCTCCAACCTGCTCCGCCTGCGCTCCTCCTCCACCGGCACACAGTGGAAGATAGACCCCCGGGGAACGCGGCTCATCGGCTACCTGGACGTGAAGGACAGCAGCAACCTCAATGCCACGGCTATTGATGCCACGGACGGCACAAGCTTGAACAGCCTGAACAACAACAACTGGACGTTCGGGGAGGGCACCACCGTATCCCCCGTGATTTCCGGCACCGTCTATACCGACGAAGGTGTAACGCCCATCGCCGCGGGCAAGAAAGTCTCCGTGAGCGTCAACGGCCAGGCGGCGGCGGGCACGGGAATCACCGTGGCGGGCGGCTTCTACTCCGCCACCATGACGGGCATGACGATGACGGGTGGCACGGTGGTGACGGTATACCTGGATGACGAGACGGAGGACGCCGTACTGGTGACCCTCAGTTCCGGCAGCAGCATGTCCGGCATACACCTGTACCAGAACCGGCTCATTGTGCGCAACAACAGCAGCTCCGCCACCCTGTCCAACGCCGCCCTTACGGTGGGCGTGGCAAACGGCGACAGTGACATTACGGCCATCTACTTTATATCAGACGTCAACAACATACTGTATATGGCCGGGGGTAAGGAGCTCTTGGTATGGACGGGAGATACGTATGCACCGGGAGGCGGCGTGCAGACGACCGACCTGGACGTAAACGGGACGATGGCCATGGGGACGAATGAGTACACAATCTCCGGCAACTTCGATACCGTTCCCGGCTCCTTCTCCGCAACGGGCACGGGAACCTTTACCGCTACGGCAGCCGGCAAGAGCATTACGGCAACCGGATCTTCCCTGGGCAAGGTGAAGTTCAACGGGACGGGAGGCGGATGGACGTTCCTGAGCAACATGACCATGAGCTCCGCCACGCTCGTAGCGGGGAACGTGGTGGATAACGCAAAGACGGTGCGTGTGGACGGGAACATCAGCGTCGCGTACGTCACCGGGCTCCTCACGTCCACAGGCATCTGGGAAATGAGCGCGAACGGCACGGTGAAGAATCCGTACCACGCCGACACGCGGTTCGGTACGCTCCGCATCCTTACGGGTGTTACGGCCACCGTATCCACCGATAACGGCGGTTACTGCAATATGACGAAGATGGTGGTGCAGACGGGAGCCGTGCTCGCGGGAGGCATGCCTTCCATCACGTATCCCACTGTCACCGCGGATTTCCTGGATATCCAAGGGAACGTGACGGGGACCATCATGCTGTACCTGAACGGCGTGACGTACACCCAGAAGGCGATTTCCATCACGGGCGGCGTCTCCACCGGCGGATCGGGAAACAACGGCATCATCCTCATGACGGGCGATTGGTCCATCGGCTCCCTCTTTCTGTTCGGCGCCTCCAGGACTGTGCCGCCCACGGCGGCGGAGGCATACGCACAGGTGCTGGATACCAACGGCTATAACCTGCGCACGTCCAGCTACGTCCGGTTGGGATTGACCAACGGCACCACTCTCGATTATCCCGCGAAGCTCCTCCTGCGCGGCGGCAACCACCGTTTCGGATCAATTGTGTACACAACGTACAGCAGTGCCGACCGACGCACGGGCATCTTGGACCTGGGCACGGGCACCTTGCTGGCCGCAGGGAACCTGGACTTCCGCGCCATAGAAGTGCGGCCGGGGACCTCGACCGTGATCCTCAACAAGACCTCCGGCACGGGCTCCATCAACAGCGGCACGGGAGGCAGCGTCTTCCACAATTTGACACAGAGCGGCGCAGGCACATGGACGGTCTCCGGCAACAACCTGCAGATAGGATCGGGGCTCACGCTGCTCCCGGGCGCGGGGAAGTTTGATGCGGCGAAGGAGGATAAGAACATCACGGTCCTCGGGAACGTGACGATGGATAACACGCAGACGGACCTGGGGGATGGAACGTGGACGGTTTCCGGGGACTTCGACTATAAGGATGTGACGACGTTGAACGGAAACAGCGCAACGGTACTCCTCACGGGAACGGCGAGTTACATCCCCAAGAGTAACGCCTCCCTGTACAACGTGACGATCGCCGAAGGGGCGCACACCACGTACGAGGACACCGGAGGCACCAGCACCTATATTCACCATGCACTGACCGTGAACGGCCATCTGACCCTCGAAAGTGGCCACATGTTCTACGTGGCCTCAACGCCGAGCGGCGATATCGTCATCAATGCGGGAGGCATTGTGGATGGCGCCGGTATACTGGGATTGTACAGCTCGGGCCTCGGCCACGGCCTCACCACGCTCAATGGAACGGTCGATTGTTTGGTCTGGTACTACATGCCGTTTAGTACGGGGCGCCTTGCACCGGGGCGCTACGGCGGGGGCTTGACGATCTGGTCAGCATCGGCCGGTGCGGTGGCCGTTCTCGAAAACGGCACGTACACGGTGCTGGGGACGTTCAGCGTGAAGACGGACACTACCGGCACATTGACGCTCGATAACAGCGTCAATAACCCCAGCTTCGACCTCCGCGGCAACGTGGTTGTAACCAACGCCACCAACCCCGTCGTGTGGACCAAGGGGACGGGCACCCTCACCCTCTCAGGCGCAACCGCGCAGAGCGTCAACCTGCTTGGGAAGAGCGTGGAGGATATCGTCATCAATAAGACCCATGGGACGGTGCAGTTCACGGGGACGGGGACGGTGGACAGCTTGCTTGTGAGCTCGGGGACGGTGGACTTTAATGGCAAGGCCATGACGAGTATTGGGGATGTGAGTATTGGAGTATTGGGGCAGGTGAATCCCGTGGGGTTGCCGGGGACGGCATTGACGGTGGGAGGGAATCTGAGTTTGACCGGCCAGGACGGGGACCTCCTCAATTTGAGCGCTACGGGCGCCTGGACCTTGGATGTAACGGGAACGGCCACCGCGAGCTACGTGAACGTGCGCTACGCCGATGCCTCGGGCGGGCGCATGGTGACGGCGGACCGCTACTCCACGGACCTGGGGCACAACGTCAACTGGACGTTCGCCACGGACGACTGGGACTACAGCAAGGTGATTACGGTGAGCCACGCGTACGTGGATGAGGACCTGCATAACTTCCCGCTCCTCGTGCATTTGGATGCGGATACCGACGTGGGGGCCCATGCGCAGGGCTCCGGCGCCGACATCCGTTTTGCCACGAGCACGGGCATGCTCCTCCCCTACGAGCGGGAGGACTTCCGCGTACGGGCGGGTTCCGGCTCCGGGAACTTCTGGGTAAAGGTGCCCGTGGTGTACGGGGCGCAGGATACGTCCATCACCATGTACTTCGGCAACAGCGACGCCGGGGACGGCAGCACGCCCGCGGCGGTGTGGGATGCGGACTTCCGGGGGGTGTGGCACTTGAAGGAGAGCGGCAACGGCACGGCGAACGAATTCCGCGATTCCACGCTCTACGGCACGCACGGGCAGGGGGGCGAGGGATCCGCAAGTTACACACCCGTGCAGGGCGAAGGGCAAGTGCACAAGGGGCAGTACTTCACCGGGGGCGACTTAATCCACTTCGGGGACGTGAACGCCATAGAGGAGACGGAAACTTCCTACAGCTGCTGGGCGAAGTTCAACGGCACGGGCGATGATGATGACCTCATTACCAAGGGCAGCCACGCCACCAACCAACCGCTCCTCATCTTCCGCGACGACACCGTGGGATCGGGCTACGACGTGGGCAACACGGACACCCTCTCCGTACTCACATGGGACGGAACGACCATGGACTGGTACGCAGCCCCGAGCGGCTCCCTGAACGACACCGCTTGGCACCACATCGGCGTCAGCATGGCGCCACTGGGAAACATGAAGATCTACATTGACGGCGCGCTGGTGCGCACGGGCGCCATGGCGGGCAGCGGCACCAACATAGACGATAAAATCCTGCGCATCGGCAATGACGAAATCGTGGGGGCCCCCGTCCACGACGGGCACATGGACGAAGTTCGCGTATCCACCGCAGTACGCTCCGACGCCTGGTTCAAGTTCGAGTACTGGAACATGCTCGGCTCGCAGGCCTCACAAGGGCCCGTGCAGAGCAACGCCATCGCGGGCACCTTGTACAGCGACGAAGGCGTCACTCCCCTCTCCGGCAAAAAGGTGAGCGCAAGCGTCAACGGCGCGGCGGCAACGGCCAGCGGAACCACGAATGGGAGCGGCGCGTTCACCATCCGCAACATCGCCATGACGGGCGGCACCGTGGTCACCCTCTTCGTGAACGATGAGACGGAGGATGCCGTGACAGTGATCCTCGGCTCCGGCGCCAACCTGAACGGCATCAACCTCTACCAGAACAGGTTGATCGTGCGCAGCGAATCCGGCGCCACCGCCCTCACCAACGCCCATCTGGGCATAGGCGCGGCAAGCGGCGACAGTGACATTTCCGCCATTTACTCTGTTGCGGGCGGCAACGTGACTGTGGCTTCCGGAAAGGAATTGATGGTATGGACGGGTGATGCGTACGCGCCGGGGGGAACCGTGGCGGCAACGGATTACGACATCAACGGGAACTTCCAAATGAGCGCGAATGCCGTTTCCGTGGGAGGCAACTGGGACGCCACGCACGGCACGGCCACGGGCTCCAATACGGTCACTTTCACCGCCACGAGCGGCACCAAGACCATCACCTCCAGCGGCGGCAAGTTCACGAACCTGACGCTGAACGGCAACGGAGGCACCTTCTCCCCCGCCGATGACCTCTCCCTGGACGGGGACCTCACCGTGACGGCGGGCACCCTGACAGGCGATGTGGATGTGGAGGTGCGCGGCGGCGACGCGACGGGGAACGGCACCATCAACCTGACGAATGGGACCTTCCGGTTGCTCGGCACGGGGAACTTTGGGGGCGCCACGGATTGGTCGTTCAACCATCTCGTCTTCGGCAATGGGGAAGAGGCGGGCACTACGAGCAAGAGCGGCGCCAACACGGTGACGGCTACAAACCAGCTGGAAATCTCCCTCAACCACACCCTCAACGCGGGTACGGGCACGTGGAACCTGCAGTGGGGTTCAAACGAAATCTTTGACTTCAAGGAGATCGTCGCCGGTGGATTGTTCAACCTGGCGCTCAAGAGCGACGGGAGCCGCGTGTACGCGTGGGGGAATAACCAGTACGGACAGCTGGGGGACGGCACCACCATGCAACATTCAACTCCCGTTGCGGTGCTGGGGCCGGGAGGGCAGGGGTACCTGGGTGAGGGCGAGAACGGGCCCATTTCCGCCATCGCGGCGGGCTATGACCACGCACTGGCGCTCAAGAGCGACGGTTCAAGGGTGTACGCGTGGGGACACAATGATGAGGGCGCATTGGGGCAGAATAGCAATGACGATAACCCCCATTTCTTCCCCCTCGCCGTACTGGGCGTGGGAGGCACGGGCTCCCTGGGCGACGGAACGAACGGCGGACCCATTTCCGCCATCGCGGCGGGCATGAGTACTGCCTATGCGGTGAAGAGCGACGGCAGCCGCGTGTACGCTTGGGGGTATAACTACTACGGGCAAATCGGCGATAACAGCAGTACGAACCGCTACGTACCCGTAGAGGTCCACGGCCTCCTGAACACGGGCTACCTGGGCGACGGAACGAACGGCGGGCCCATTTCCGCCGTCGCAGCGGGCGCCTACCACACCCTGGCGCTCAAGAGCGACGGCAGCCGCGTGTACGCGTGGGGGTATAACTACGATGGCGAATTGGGGCAGAACACCGGCGGCGAGGACACTCCCAATCCCCTCCCCCTGGAAGTGCTGGGCCTGGGAGGCACGGGCAAGCTCGGCGACGGGACCAACGGCGGGCCCATCTCCGCCATTGATGCCGGCCACTACCACAACCTTGCCCTCAAGAGCGACGGCACCCGCGTGTACGCGTGGGGATACAACACCTATGGGCAGGCGGGAGATGACTCCTACTACGACCAAGCGGTTCCCATAGCGGTACCCGGTCTGGGGGATACGGGCTCCCTGGGCGACGGGACCAACGGCGGGCCCATCTCCGCCATTGATGCCGGTTACCACCGCAGCCTTGCGCTCAAGAGCGACGGTTCCGCCGTCTACTCTTGGGGAAATAACACGTATGGCGAGTTGGGGAACAGCACCGCCCCCCTCGCCAAGCGCGCCATTCCGGCGCCGGTGTACGGGCTCACGGGCACGGGATCCGCCCTCGGCGAAGGCGGCGCAAGCGGCGGACCCGTTTCCGCCATTTCGGCCGGGATGTACCACAACATCGCGCTCAAGCAGGACGGAACGAGGGTCTACGCCTGGGGATTGAACATGGACGGGCAGCTGGGGCAGCCGTACTTCTCCTCCGGTTTCATCCCCCGCGCCGTGCAGAACATACCCGAGGTGCGGTCCATTGCCCTCATGGATGTTTCCCAAATCGTTTCGGGAACAAACTACTCGTTGGCGCTCAAGAGCGACGGAACGCGCTTGTACGCCTGGGGGTATAACGCCAGCGGACAATTGGGGCAGAATACCGCCGATGGCGTCTTTCATCCCTTCCCTCTCGCGGTGCGGGGGGTGGGAGGAACGGGCTTCCTGGGCGACGGCACCAACGGCGGTCCCATCTCCGCCATCGCCATGGGGCGCCAACACGCGCTTGCTCTCAAGAGCGACGGCACAAGGGTATACGCGTGGGGGTTGAACAACAGCGCGCAGTTGGGGCAGAACGACAACACCGACAGGTGGGTCCCCGTCGCCGTGCTGGGCGTGGCGGGCACGGGTTTCCTGGGCGACGGCACCAACGGCGGTCCCGTTTCCGCCGTTTCGGCCGGTGCGGCAACCTCCTTCGCCCTCAAGAACGACGGAACCAGAGTGTATGCATGGGGCAGCAACACGAACGGCAAGCTGGGAGACGGCTCCACCACCTCTCGGAAAGTACCGGTGCTCGTGAAGGGCGTTGGCAATACTGGGTACCTGGGCGACGGCACCAATGGCGGGCCCATTTCCGCCATTGCGGCAGGTTATACGCACACCCTGGCGCTCAAGAGCGACGGCACCCGCGTGTACGGATGGGGATGGAACTACTACGGCGACGTGGGCGACGGCACCAACACCCAACGCACGTCTCCGGTGCTCGTGAAGGGCGTGGGGAACACGGGAAACTTGGGGGACGGCACCAACGGCGGGCCCATTTCGGCCATCGCGGCCGGCGATTACCTCTCCCTTGCCCTCAAGAGCGACGGCAGCCGCGTGTACGCGTGGGGGGATAACGCCTACGGGCAATTGGGGCAGGGAACCACCACCGATAGCAACTACCCCGTCGTCGTGCGCGGACTCACGGATACGGGATCCATCCTGGGGGATGGAGGCGCGAGCGGCGGACCCGTTTCCGCCATCGCCGCAAGCAACCACGCCTTGGCGCTCAAGAGCGACGGCAGCCGCGTGTACGCGTGGGGGTGGAACAGGGAGGGACAGCTGGGAGACGGTTCCTACGCCAATCGGTACCATCCGGTGGAGGTGGTCGGCGTGGGGGGCGCGGGCAAGCTGGGCGACGGAGGCGCAGGCGGCGGTCCGGTTTCCTCCATCAAGGGGAGCGGCTACAACAGCGTGGCGCTCAAGAGCGGCGGCAGCCGCGTGTACCTGTGGGGAGACGGGGAGTATGGGGCGAACGGAAACGGATCCCGGGGGGAGAGCACGCTCCCGGTAGAAGCTGCGTATCCCGCCGCCATGCCCCTGGTCGTCCGCGGCACCTGGACGCCGGAGACCTCCACCGTGCTGCTCACCGACGATTACCGCTACGACGCTTCCTCGCCCGCCTACACCCTCATCGAAAACGTAACCTACAACAACCTCACGCTCAACAATAGCGCGGAGGTGTTCGCCCTCAGCGGCGCCACCACGGTGAACGGCAACCTGACGCTTACCGCGGGGACCTTGGACGTGACGGCGGCAAGCCCCACCCTCACGGTGGGCGGAAACTGGACCAACACGGGCACGGGCACCTTCCTCGCACACAGCGGCTCCCTGGTCTTGAGCGGCGCGGGAACCCAGACCGTGAACAGCGGCGGCACCGGCACGGGGAAGACCTTCTGGGCCATACGCCAAACGGGCGCCGGCACGGTAAGGCTCGCGGGGAACGATCTCCTCCTCGGCAGCGGCCTCACGCTCCTCGCGGGCGCGGGCACCTTTGATAACGCGACCAATGACAAGAACATCACGGTGCGCGGGGACGTGACGATGGATAACACGCGAACGGACCTGGGCGACGGGACGTGGACGGTGGGAGGGAGTATGGACTTCGAACATGTAGGGACCTGGAACCGTAACAGTTCTACGACGATCATGACAGGCAGCGGGACCCTTATGACGAAGACCGCCGCCTATTTGCACAACTTCACGGTAGGGACGGGCGCCAGCATTTCCGACCGGAGCACGACGACGGGCGCAGCCGGGACCGTCACCATCAATGGCACCCTCACCATCGCAGACGACAAGCAATTCCGCTGTTTGAACGATTGCCACACCGCTATCGGCGCCACCGGACGCATCACGGGTGCGGGGCAATTCTGGCTCTTCTCACCGGGCAGCGGCGTCGGGATCACCTCGTTCGCCGAAGGCGGTGTTTTCGATGTCGCCTACTTCAACATCTACAAGCCCGGAGCCGCCGCCATCGCGCTGGCAAGCGGAAAATACAACAGCATACTTCGAGTAAGCAACGAAGACCAGGCAAGCACACTGCGTCTCCCCTCGGGCAACTTCATCATCGGAGGGAACGCCTCTTTCAACGCCCAGAGCAACACCCTCGTCATCGACAACGTCAATAATCCCGCCATCACCTTCCTGGGTGACGTGATCGTTACGGAAACGAGCAGCACCCTCACCTGGACCAAGGGCACGGGCACCATCACCCTCTCGGGCGCAACCGCGCAGAGCGTGAACCTCCTCGGGAAGAGCGTGGAGGACGTGGTGATCAATAAGACCCATGGGACGGTGCAGCTCACGGGGACAGGCACATTGGACAGTTTGCTTGTGAGCTCGGGGACGATCGACTTCAACGGCAAGGCCATCACCACCGTTGGTGGCCTGACCATTGGGGCTACGGGGCAAGTGAATCCCGCCGGACTGCCGGGGTCATCCCTGATCGTGGGAGGGAACCTGAGTTTGACGGGGGAAGCCGGTGACCTGCTGAACCTCTCGGCAACGGGCTCCTGGACCTTGAACGTGACGGGGACGGCGACGGCGAGCTATGCCACGGTGAAGGGCGGCGACGCCTCCGCGGGCGCCACCGTCTCGGCAAAGACGAGCGTGACGGACCAGGGGTATAACAAGAACTGGGACTTTGACGTGAGCGGCTGGTCCAACGTGCGCGCCATCACCGTGAGCCACGAGTACGTGGACGAGGACCTGCACGATTTCCCGCTCCTCGTGCGGCTCACATCGGACGCTTCCCTGGCGGAGAACGCGCAGAGCAGCGGAGCCGATATCCGCTTCGCCACATCCACCGGCATGCTCCTCCCCTATGAGAGGGAGGATTACCACGTGCGGGCAAGTTCCGGCTCCGGCCTCTTCTGGGTCAAGGTGCCCACCATCCACAGCGCGCAGGATACGACCATCTACCTCTACTACGGCAACGCCGCCACGGGGGACGGCCAGTGGAAGGAGGGGGTGTGGACGAACGGCTTCGAGGGAGTGTGGCACTTGAACGGCAACGTTCAGGACAGCCTTGCGCAAAACAACGGCATCGATCACGGAACATCCGCCGTAGCGGGCTTGGCGGGAGGCGCGCGCCAATTCACTTCCTCCCAGAGTGATTACATCGACCTCCAAGATCCCGCCTCCTTGCAGCCCTCGCAGATCACCTACTCGCTCTGGTTCAATACAACCGCCGCGCAAACGCAGAGGATGCTGCGGAAGAGGCTGTACGGCTATGAATTGGCGACCACCTCCACCGGAAACGTGCTGAACGGTTTGTGGGAATCCTCGGCGAACAACCTCCAAAGTGCCACGCCGGTCTCCTATAACGACGGCGCGTGGCACTACGCCGCCGTCACGTACGATACCGTGGCAAAGCTCTACGTGGACGACGCCGCCCCTCTCTCCGATGAGGACATCAACAGCGGGAACATCTATTACGCAGCCGGCGGCATCGCCTTGGGACGCGACGGCAACTCCGCAGGTTCGTACTACAGCGGCAGTCTGGACGAAGTCCGCATCAGCAGCGTCGCCCGTACCGCCGCTTGGCTCAAGTTCGAGTACCGCAACATGCTGGGCGAGGAGGCCACCGTGGCGGAATCATCCGGCATGGTCACGGGCAAGCTCTACAGTGACGAGGGCTCCACTCCCCTGGCGGGGAAGACGGTTTCCGTGAGCGTCAACGGCCAGGCTGTTGCCGCTTCCGACGATACGGACGCCAACGGCCAATACGTGCTGGAGAACCTGAGCCTTACCGGCGGCAATGTGCTCACCTTCTTCACGGACGACGAGACGGAGGATGCGGTGACGGTTGTCCTCAGCTCCGGCATCAACATGGCGGGCATCAACCTGTACCAGAACCGCCTGATTGTACGGAGCGAATCAGGCTCCGCTGCCGTGACGAACACGCACTTGGATACGGCAAATAACAGCGGCGACAGTGACATTTCCGCCCTCTACGATGTAACGGGCGGGAATCTCACTGTGGCTTCCGGTAAAGAGCTCCTCGTGTGGACGGGGGATACATATGCACCGGGAGGGGAAGTGACAACCACCGACTTGGACGTAAACGGGACGATGGCGATGGGCGCAAATGCGTACACAATTTCCGGCAACTTCGATGCGGTAGCCAATGCCTTCTCCGCAACGGGCACCGGGACCTTTACCGCCACCACCACGGGGAAGAGCATTACGGCCACGGGCAGTACGCTCGGCAAGGTGAAGTTCGACGGGACGGGAGGAGGGTGGACGCTCCAATCGAACCTTACCATGAGCTCCGCCACCATCCTGGCGGGGAACGTGGTGGATAACGGGAAGACGGTGCGGGTGGATGGGAATATCAACGTCGCGAACATCTCCGGCATCCTCATCTCCACGGGGATTTGGGAGATGAGCGGCAATGGTACCCTGGCGAACGCCGGAATAACCAACCCTTTCGAAGCATTCCGGGTGGCGGATGGCGTCACGACAACGCTCGTAAACCACATGTACACAAGGAAACTGACGGTGGGAACCGCTTCCACACTCACAGGATATTATGGAGTCGTTCTCTACAACTCCACGCAGAACGATCCTTTGGACATGGTGGTGGGTTCCAGCACCATAAACATCACGGCACTCTCGCTCTACCCGTATACGTCCACCGTGCCTCTTACGCAGAAAGCCTTGCAGATCAACGGTGGGTTCGTTGTGGCATACGGCAACACCAACACCGTGCGCATGACGGGGAATTGGAACGTAGGAGGGAACCTTGTCGTGTTCAGTTCTAGCACTTCCACTACGGAAGCGTCGGCACGTGTGTTTGATACCAACGGATACACGTTGACGGTCAACGGCAACCTGACCCTCGGAAACACGTTGCCGGGCTACACCAATAACTACTACGCGAAGCTGCTCCTCAAGAACGGCACACACCGCATTACGGGGAACATTGCGCCTGAGTCCGCTACGGAAGGCCACAGTTACCTGGAGCTCGGTTCAGGGACCGTCCTCGTGGGCGGCAGCATGGACTTCCGCAACATCACCGTCCGCCCCCAGACTTCCACCGTCATCCTTAATAAGACCTCCGGCACGGGTTCCATCAACAGCGGCACGGGGGCGGCCTACAGCGTGTTCCACAACCTCACCCAATCCGGCGCGGGCACGTGGACGGTTTCCGGCTCCCACTTGCAGATCGGCAATAATCTGACGCTCCCGAGCGGCGCGGGGAAGTTTGACGCGGCGAAATATGACAAGAACATCACGGTGCTGGGGAACGTGACGATGGATAACACGCAGACGGATATGGGTGACGGGACGTGGACGGTTTCCGGGAATTTTGACAACAAGGACGTGACGACGATGAACGTCAACAATTCCGTCCTCCACATGATCGGAACGGGGACGCTCACCGCCAAGCCCTACTTGGCCAACCTCACCATCGGGACCGGCGCCACTGTGAACCTGGGGTGGTACTACCTCAGCGGACCCTACAAGAACCTGCACATCTACGGGACATTGGATACGGGCGCTTGGGGAGGAATGCCATCGGGATCCAAAATATACATTCATGCAGGCGGCGAGGTGCGCGGCGTTTCCTTCATCCCCTACAACTGCAGTCCGGGATACGGCATCTTGGAACTCAACGGCCTCTTCAATACGGATCTGGAAATACGGCACGACCTGGGGGGTACCTACGTCCCGGGCACCTACAACGGGGACTGGATGCTTTCGAGCTTCAGTTTTGGGACGATGGATTGGACGACGCGGCTCAGCAGCGGTACGTACCGCATCAACGGCAACCTCACGTTGTACAATAACGACGAAACCAACAACCTCACGATTGACAATGCCACGAACGACCCCAACCTCATCCTCACGGGGAGCCTTATCTACAGCCGCTTGGGCGCCGCCCCCATCACCTGGACCAAAGGTGACGGTATGCTCACCTTCTCCGGCTCCAAAGTGCAAGCCATCAATCCGTTCGGACAGGCGATCGACGACATAACCATCAACAAAACCGGCGGCAGCGCGATATTCACGGGAACGGGCACCCTCAATAGCTTGGATGTGACGCAGGGGACGGTGGACTTCAATGGGAAGGAGATTACGACTATTGGGGATGTGAGTATTGGAGTATTGGGGCAAGTGAACCCCAGGGGTTTGCCCGGTTCCGCAATCACGGTGGGCGGGAATCTGAGCCTGACGGGCGAGAGCGCGGACAAGCTGAACCTCTCCGCAACGGGCGCCTGGACTTTGAACGTAACGGGAACGGCCGCGGCGAGCCACGTGACGGTGCGCAACAGCGATGCCTCCGGCGGGAACACCGTGGTGGCCACGAACAGCACGGACGGAGGGGCCAACCGCAACTGGGCGTTCGAGAGGACGGTGGTGGGGACGCTCTACAGTGACGAGGGCTCCACTCCCCTGGCGGGGAAGAAAATCTCCCTGAGCCTGGGGGGAAGGGCGGTGAGCGGAAGCGGTGTGACGGATGCGGGGGGGCAGTACGTTATCAACCTCACCGCCGTTATGACGGGCGGCACCATTGTGACCCTCTTCGTGGATGATGCGACGGAGGATGCCGTGACGGTTGTCCTCGGCTCCGGAGGGAGCATGACGGGAGTCTCCCTTTATCAAAACAGGTTGATTGTGATGAGCCAATCCGGCTCCGCTGCGGTGACGAACGCGCAGCTGGATACGGCAAATAACAGCGGCGACAGTGACATTGCCGCCATCTACGGCGTGACGGGTGGGAATCTCACTGTAGCTACGGGGAAGGAACTCCTCGTGTGGACGGGCGATGCGTTTGCGCCGGGCGGAACGGTGACTGCGGATGATTACGATATCAATGGCACATTGACCTTGGGGGCCAACGCCTTCACGGTCAATGGGAGCTTTGATGCCACGGGCGGGAGCTTCACCTCTACGGGAACAGGCACCTTTGCGGCTACAAGCGCGGGCAAGACCCTCAAGAGCGACGGAAGCAGCTTCCAAAACATCAAGTTCAACGGCGTGGGAGGCGAATGGACGCTGCAGGATGCGTTGAATGTGGGTGGCACACTCACCGTGACCAATGGCATCGTGGACACGAACGCCGCAGGGAATTATGCCGTGACGGTCGCGGGCACTTTCGACCAATCCTCCACCACCTCCCGCTTCAACGCCAACGCCTCCGTCATCACCTTGAGCGGCAACGGGAACTTTACGGCGGATGGGACCATTGATGCCACGCAGTACAATGATGCGTCGCTCGTGCTCAACGGGGTAAATACCATGGACTACACCAATATTGAGTATCCCAATGGCCTGTACAATTTGACGGTCGGACAAAACGGTAACACGACGACGAAAACCAGCTTTTACTTGCGCATCCGCAATGTGCTGACCATCGGTTCCGGTACGTTCTCCGGCTCCCGCATTATGTTGTTTGGCGCACATCCATTATCCGTTGATGCGGATTCGAATATCGCAGGTGGATATATTGAATTTATGGGAGGCATCACTCAAACCATACCATCGCTCGCGAAGGGGTATAACTGCAGCATTAACGTATCCGCAAACAACACATCCGTCATCCAAACCGGCAACATCACGCTCAATGGAACAAACAATATCAATCTGGATGGCAATGGCTCTGCGTCTTCCGCAAACACCTGGAACACCGACGGCTACAACCTGACGGTTGGCGGCAACATCAAAATCGGCTGGGGTAACGACACCGGCCTCAAGAAGCTCGACGCAACGGGTTCCGAAGGCCGCACCTCCACCATCCTCGTCCGCGGCAACTGGGTGAACAGGGGCAACGGGACCGCCCCCTCACAGTTCGTAGCTGCCGATTCCACGGTGATCATCGGCCACGCTTCCACTGCCCGCTCCGTGAACATCGGCAATACGGGCAGCGGCGCCTTCTACAACCTTACGCAGTCGGGCGCAGCCACGCTCACAGTCTCCGGCAGCAACCTCAAAGTGAACAATGACCTCACCCTCCCAAGCGGCGCCGGAACCTTCGATAACGCCACGTACGACAAAAACATCACGGTGCTGGGGGATGTGACGATGGATAACACGCGGACGGACCTGGGCGACGGCACGTGGACCGTCTACGGCAACGTGGATGCGGACGGCGTGGGCACCTGGAACAGGAACAGCTCTATCTTCAGATTCGCCGGTACCACAGGCTACTACGCCAATGCGCAATCACGGCAATTGAACATCATAGAAGTTGCAACCGGAGCCACCCTCACCACCGCGGGCGCGTTTACGGTCTACGTCAATGGAAACGCCACGGTGTACGGAACGCTCGCGGTAGGAACCAACGGTTATTACATGACCAGCACCACCCAAGTCAGCGTAAAGCGCCTGGGGAGCATCGGCGGAGTAACCCTGTCCAACCCCACAACAGGCGGGCTCGCCGTTTGGGATACCGGCGCCAGGCTGACAAGCCCGCTCACGTTGAACAATCCCAGCGCGACCGCCCTCTTCGCCCCGGGCGATTATTCCGCGGACGACAAGCAGGTCATCATCAATTCCACTGAAGCCGGAAAAATATGGACACCGGCTTCAGGTACTTACACGTTCGCGAACCTTCTCATTCGCACACAAACCATCGGAACGCTGGGCGTGGTTAGCGCCACCAACAATCCGAACTTCATCGTCAAAGGCCCGCTTTCTTTCCAACAGGACGGAGGCGCCATCACCTACACCAAAGGTACCGGCACCATCACCCTCTCGGGCACCGGCGCACAGAACGTCAAATTCCTGGGTCAAAGCGTGGAAGCGGTTGAGGTGAACAAGGCCCACAACGGCATCACCTTCACGGGAACCGGCACCATGACGAGCTTTAACGTGAGCTCGGGCACGGTAAACTTCAACGGGAAGGCAATAACGACTATTGGGGATTTGACCATTGGAGCCACGGGACAGGTGAATCCCACGGGATTACCGGGGACGACGCTCAATGTGGGAGGGAATATGAGTTTGACGGGTGAGACGAACGACAAGCTCAACCTGCAGGCCACGGGCACTTGGACGCTCAATGTGACGGGAACGGCAACAGCGGCCAATGTGAACGTTGCCTACAGCGATGCCTCCGGCGGGAGCACGGTCGTTGCTACGGCAAGCACCAATGGGGGAAATAACAGCAACTGGAGCTTTGGGAAGGATATTACGGGCACGCTCTATGGTGATGAGGGCTCCACTCCCCTCTCCGGCAAGACCGTCTCCGTAAGCGTAAACGGCGCAGCTGTGAGCGGGAGTGATGATACCGATGCGGGAGGGCAGTACGTGATCCACTCCACGGCAGCCATGACGGGAGGGAGCATTGTGACGCTCTTCGTTGATGACGAGACGGAAGACGCGGTGACGGTGGTGCTCAGTTCCGGCTCCAGTATGACGGGGGTTACCCTCTACCAGAACAGGTTGATTGTAATGAGCCAGAGCGGTTCTGCCGCCGTGACCAACACGCAGCTGGATACGGGGGATGGGAACGGCGATAGTGACATTTCCGCCCTCTACTCTGTTGCGGACGGCAATGTGACTGTGGCTACGGGCAAAGAACTCTTGGTGTGGACGGGTGATGCGTACCAGCCTGGGGGAGAGGTGACTGCGGATGATTACGATATCAACGGCACGTTGACGCTGGGGAGCAACGCCTACACCGTGAACGGCAACTGGGACGCAACGGGTGGCTCCTTTACCACCACGGGCACGGGGACGTTTGCCGCCACAAGCAGCAAGACCCTCAAGAGCAACGGGAGCAGCTTCGGGATCATGGTATTCAACGGGACGGGCGGGGGGTGGACGCTGCAGGATGCCCTCTCCGCAACGACGCTCAACCTCCTCGACGGGGCGCTGACGGACGGCGGCAACGCGGTGAACTTTACGAATTTCTACGTCCATACCGCTTTCGACACCTTCACTTCCACCGGCACGTGGACGAGCGTCGCGAATGGCCAACTCTCGGTGTATGACTTCGACTATCCCTCCTTTGCGGTGTACCAGATAGCGGATGGCGTGACAATGACCGTCACCGACCACTTCAGCAGCAACGTCAGCGTTCCCACGTGCAAGAAGCTGATCCTGGGCGAGAACGCCCTCGTCAACTTTACGGAAACCCGTGATAATGTGTACCTGCAGGTACGCTCTCCCTCCGAGGACAATTTCGTCGTCCAGGGCACGGGATCGGATATTACCGGACCTTTGGTCATCAGAAGTGGCACCCGTTCACAGGGCGCATTGGCGGTTTCCGGGAATGTTAAAGTCGGCGGATGGAGCGGCACGCTCACCATGACGGATGACTGGACAGTGGGAGGAAGCCTGCTTGTCAACTATGCCACCTCCTCCACCGTAACGCTCAAGACGAACGGGAACGAGCTCACGGTAGGAGGCGATGTGACGATCGGCGTCGGTAACGATACCACCGCCATAGTGCTGGATGCATCGCGCAACGGGGCGGACGCCACCACCATCGCCGTGGGCGGAAACTGGACCAACTACGCAACGGGATCGGCGCCTTCGCGGTTCATCGCCGATAACTCCACCGTGGTCTTCAATAAGGCCTCCGGCACCCAAACACTCACGAGCGGCGGTACGGGGAGCGGGAACGGCGCTTTCTTCAACCTCACCCACTCCGGAGCGGCTACGGTTCAGGTCTCCACCAACAACCTGAGCGCCAATGGCACTGTGACGCTTGCCGCAACCGCCGGCACCTTGAACATGAACGGCCAGAACCTCACCGCGAGCGGATTGACGGTGAACGGAGGGACGTTTACGGGAGGGGCCGGGAATGTGGATATCAACGGGAATGTGACCATTGCCGGAGGAACGCTCACGGCGCCTTCCGGAGCCTTCACGGTTTCCGGCAACTGGAACAAGTCTGGAGGCACCTTTACGCACTCAAGCGGCACCGTGACGTACGATGCGGCAACGGGCATGCAGATCCTCAACAGCGGTGGAACGGATGAAGGGAGCAGGTTCTATAACGTGGTGCATGCGGGTTCCGGCACGCTGCAACCTGGCACAAACAACCTGACCTTGAGCGGCTCCTTGAGCACCACGGGCTCCGGCACGCTGGACTTCGCCACCTACGATAAGAACATCACCGTGGAGGGGAACGTGACGATGGATAGGGGGAGGGTGGATATGGGGAACGGGACGTGGACCATTGGCAACAGCTTCGATTTCACGGATGTGATGACGTTCAACAGGAACTCCGGCACGGTGGCAATGGCGGGGTCGGGTACGCTCGCCATCAAGACGGGCGGTACCACGCTCAATACGCTGGTGGTCCAGACTGGCGCGACCATCGCATTCAATGCTTCTACCAACATCAATATCGACACGACCCTGCAAGTGTACGGCACGCTGACCATCAACCATAGCAGCGGCATGCTCTACGGCGATACCTCGGTCTACATGCACATCAACCGCCTGGGACGGGTGTCGGGGATCGGAAGGCTTGCGGTGTACCGTGCCGCAAGCGGTTACGGACTCCTCACGTTGGACGGCACACTCGACGCCAACTTCTGGTACTACCGTCCAGGAGCCACGGGGATACTGGTGCCGGGGAGGTACGGCGGCGGCTTGACGATTTGGTCCACCTCGGTCACCAACTGCGTCGCCACTCTCCAAAACGGCACCTACACGGTGGAGGGTCCCTTCCAGTTCAGCACGGACGGCACCAGCGACCTCACGCTGGATATGGCCACCCATAACGCCAACCTCGACCTGCGGGGCAACGTGACACTGGCCACCTCGGGCGCTCCCCTCCTGTGGACCAAAGGCACCGGCACCATCACCCTCTCGGGCGCAACGGCGCAGAGCGTCAACCTCCTCGGGAAGAGCGTGGAAGACATTGTGATCAACAAGACGCATGGTGTGGTGACGTTGACCGGCACCGGCACCACGGATTCACTCCTCGTCTCTTCCGGTACCGTGGACTTCAATGGTCAGGAGATCACGACTGTTGGGGATTTGACCATCGGGACGACGGGCCAGGTGACGGCAGCCAACTTGGATGGTTCCGTGATTACCGTTGGCGGAAACTTGAGCCTGACGGGTGAGGAGAATGATAAGCTCAATCTGGCGGCAACGGGGGAATGGACGCTCACCGTCAACGGGGCTTCCGCAGTTGCCCGTCACGTCACCGTCGCCTACTCCGATGCCTCGGGCGGGCTGGAAATCGATGCGCAGGACGCCAGCAATACCGATGGAGGCGGCAACACCAACTGGGACTTCGGGCAGGCCATCTCCGGCCGGCTCTTCAGTGACGAAGGGGTAACGGGCTTAGAGGGCAAGCGCATCGCCGTGAGCATGAACGGCGGCCCCGCAGTGGGTTCCGGCATCACGAGCGCCAATGGAAGCTACTCCATTGCGGGCGTTCCCAACATGACCGGCGGCACCATTGTGACCCTCTACGTTGAGGACGAGACGGAGAACGCCGTAACGGTGATCCTCGGCTCCGGCACCGCCCTCTCCGGCGCGCACCTGTACCAGAACCGCCTGATCCTCCGCAGTGATTCGGGCTCCGTGGCCTTGGTGAACAACCACCTGGCGGTGGCGGCAAGCAACGGGGATACGGACATCACTGCGCTCCTCACATCCGCATCGGCGTCTGCAGTCACCGTAGCCTCGGGCTACGAACTCTACCTCTGGCCGGGGGACGGTTTTGCCCCCGGGGGTACGGTGACTGCGGATAATTACGATATCAACGGCACGTTGACCATGGGGGCAAACGCCTTCACGGTGAACGGGAGCTTCGATGCCACGGGAGGGGCATTCACCACAACGGGCACAGCGACCTTTGGGGCGACGGCCGCCGGCAAAACCGTTACGAGCAACGGCAACGCCTTCGGGACCGTGACCTTCGACGGCACGGGCGGCGGATGGACGCTGCAGGATAACCTCACGGCCAGCGGCGTCACGGTGACGAACGGGACGCTCACGGACAACGGCAAGACCGTGCGGGTGGACGGGGACCTGAGCGTGGCGAACGCCGCCGGGCGCCTGACCTCCACGGGCATTTGGGAAGTGAGCGCCAGCGCCAACATCAGCAACCCCTCCTTTGCTGCCAATCCGTTCTACGTCCTGCGCATCGCCACGGGCGCCACACTCACGCGGACGGCGAATGTGAACACCAAGGCCTTGGTGATGGGGGCAAACTCCCTCTTGCAAGGGGCAAGTTCGCTCTACGTCACCTACCCCCCCGCCGACCACTTCCTGGACATTCCCGCGAGCGCGGATGTGAATGACGGCACACTCCGAATCTATCCGGTCTCTTCCGTTACCACGGAGCAAAAGGCGTTCCGTGTCTCCTCCTTCGTTTACATTTATTACGCCAACTACTCAACAATACGCATGACGGGGGATTGGAACTGCGATGGTAATCTTACCATTTACGGTGCTCTCACCTCCGATACGGAAGCGGAAGCCCAGACGTTGGACACGAACGGGTACAACCTCACCGTGGGGGGCACCCTCTTGGTGGGCTATGCCTCCTCCGACTACCCGGAGGGGTACCGCGGGCGGGTGCTCTTCAAGAGCGGCAACCACCGTATTGGCGGCCACCTGACAGGCAACAGCACCTACTCCCGCGCATTCTATGACCTGGGTTCCGGCACCATTGTGGTGGGCGGGAACATCGACTTCCGCAGGTCCATTGTGGCCCCGGGTACATCCACCGTTGTCCTCAACGACCACTACGACACGCAGTACATAAACAGCGGCACGGGGACCGCGGCTGTGTTCTACAACTTGACCCACTCCGGCACCGCCATTGTGACCGTCTCCGGCAGCAACCTGAAGGTGAATAACAACCTCACGCTGCAGAGCGGGGCGGGAACCTTCGATAACGCCACCTACGACAAGAACATTACGGTGTTGGGGAACGTGACGATGGATAACACGCAGACGGATATGGGAGACGGGACGTGGACGCTTTCCGGGAACTTTGACAACCAGGACGTAGCAACCTTCAACAGAAACAACAGCGCCCTCATCTTTGGCGCAACTGCAGATCTTGTGAGCAAATCCGCAAACAAGCTCTACCGCATGACGGTCAATACCGGCGCAACGCTCACGGTGCAGGGCGGCGGCGCGTGGATATTCGGCCCGCTCTTCATCTACGGCACGCTCACCTGCACGCAAGACGCATGGGCTTACGGCTCCGTACGCACCGGTCCCAATGGCATCATCACGGGAGCGGATCGGTTCGGCATCATCGGTAATAACCTCAGCCGCGGTGGAAACGATACGATCAACGTCCAAGAGTTCCGCGTCTACCATCCCAGTACAGCCAACGTCATCCCCCCCGGTACCTACGACTCTGCCATCTTCATCATTCACAAGGACGATACCGCGCCTTCATATACCTGGACTCCGCAAGCAGGGACGTACCGCTTTAACGGTGCTTTGAGCATACGGAACTACGGTGGAGGCACCCTCACGCTCAATAACGCCACCAATAACCCCGATTTCCACGTTGCGGGCAGTATCACCGGCAACGAAACGGGCCCCATCATCTGGACCAAAGGCACCGGCACCATCACCCTCTCGGGTGCAACCGCGCAGACCGTGGATTTCTTGGGGAAGAGCGTGGAGGATGTGGTGGTCAATAAGACGCACGGGACGGTCCAATGGACCGGAACCGGTACGCTCGACAGCTTGCTTGTGAGCTCCGGGACGGTGGACTTTAACGGGAAGGAAATTACGACTATTGGGGATTTGAGTATTGGAGTACTGGGGCAAGTGAATCCGGAGGGATTAGCCGGGAGCTCCCTGACCGTGGGAGGGAACCTGAGCTTCACCGGGGCTGCGGGAGACCTCTTGAATCTCTCGGCCACGGGTGCGTGGACGTTGGATGTCACGGGAACGGCCTCGGCGAGCCATGTGACGGTGGCCTACTCCGATGCCTCGGGGGGAACGCAGGTGGAAGCCTCGGACGGGACGAATATGGACGGGGGAAGCAATACGAACTGGAACTTCGATACCGGCGCGCGCTACTGGGTGGGGGCAACAACGGGGAATACCGCCAACTGGAACACAGCTGCGAGCTGGGCGTACATGTCCGGAGGGGCGGGAGGGGCATCGGTGCCCGGACCCGCCACGGCCGTGTACTTCGACGGAGCCGGAGGGAAGGTGGGAGGGTGTACGGTGGATACGACCGTTTCCGTCGCTTCCATCACCGTGAGGGCAGGATACACAGGCGGAGGAGCCAATGACGGCAAGATCAGCGCCGGATCCAACTCCATGACGGTCTCGGGGGCGCTGAATATGTCCGGAGGGACCCTGACGGCGGCGAGCAACAACCTCTCCCTCACCGCCAACAGCATCAGCGCAGCCTCCGGGAGCATCACCACCACCACCACGAGCGGGAACATTGCGGTCAACGCCACGGGAACGGCGGGGAACTTTGTCCTGGGGACCGTGACGGGGGTGGGGACGATCAACGTGGGGAACACCGCTGCTCCCGCTTCGGTGACCCTCAAAGGAGCAGTCACTTCCAGCTCCAACTCCGTCTACATCTACTCCAACGGGGATATCACGCAGGATGGGGCCATAACGGCAAATAGCGGGAACAGCGACGTGAAGTTCTACCCGGATAAGGACAATAACTCCCCCACCTCCACCTTCACCCATACCTCCGGGACGGTGACGGCGACGAATACGTACTTCTACTTCCCCTCCGGCTCCACCACGGCCTTTACGCTGGCGGGTGCGGATGCCTCCGCGGGTACCACGAATTACCTGTACGTCGGCACCACTGCCTCCGATTCCCCCCCGAGCGTCACGATCACGGGAATTGTGACCGGATATTATGTGTACATCCGCTCCCTGGGGAACATCACGCAGAACGGAAACATCAGCGCGAACAGCGGGAACAGTCCCGTGTCCTTCTACCCCGATGTGGACAATAACTCCCCCACCTCCACCTTCACCCATACCTCGGGTACGGTGACGGCGACGGATACGTACTTCTACTTCCCCGAAAGCTCCGTCACGGCCTTTACGCTGGCGGGGCTGGACGCCACGGCGGGGACGACGAATAACGTCTACGTCGGTTCCAATGCAACCAATACCCCCGCAAGTGTGACGCTTTCGGGCGCCGTTGCGGGAAACTCCGATATCTACATCCGCTCCCTGGGCGATATCACGCAGAACGGAAATATCACTGCTAATGCAGGTGAAAGCGTGGCGTACTTCTACCCCGACACGGACAATAACTCCGCAACGGCCACGTTCACCCATACCTCGGGTACGGTGACGGCGACGACCACCTACTTCTTCTCCCCCGCAAGCTCCACCACGGCCTTCACGCTGGAGGGGCTGGATGCCACGGTGGGGACGACGCATAACGTCTACATCGGTTCCAATGCAACCAATGCCCACGCAAGTGTGACCCTTTCGGGATCCATTGCAGCGAATTCCACTCTCTATATCTACTCCCTGGGAAACATCACGCAGAACGGGGATCTCACCGCTAACAGCGGGAACAGCAACGTCAATTTCTACCCCGATATCGACAACAACTCCCCCGCAAGCACGTTCACCCGCACATCGGGGACGATCACGGCGACGGAGGTGTTCTTCTCCTTCCCTTCCGGCTCCACGACCGCATTCACGCTGGAGGGGTTGGATGCCACGGCGGGGGCGACGAACCGCATCTACGTCGGCAACAGTTCCACCACGGCACCCGCAAGCCTTACGCTCTCGGGATCCATTGCGGGGAACGAGAATGCCGACATGCGCTCCCTGGGCGATATCACGCAGAACGGAAATATCACTGCCAATGCAGGTGAAGGCGTGGCGTACTTCTACCCCGATGCGGATAACAACTCCGCCACCTCCACCTTCATCCATACGTCCGGAACTATCACGGCGACGAATACCCGCTTCTACTTCCCCGCAAGTTCGGTAACGGTATTCACGCTGGAGGGGTTGGATGCCACGGCGGGGGATACGAACAGGATAGACGTGGGGGTGGCGGCAGAAACCTCTCCTGCGAGCGTCACGCTCTCCGGCACCATTGTGGGGAATGAGATCATCTACATCCGCTCCCTGGGCGACATCACGCAGAACGCCGGCATTACCGCCAACGGCGGCGCGAACAGCGTCCATTTCTACCCCGACGCGGACAATAACTCCGCAACGTCAACCTTCACCCACACATCAGGGACAATAACAGCACTCGCCACCCGGTTCTCCTTCTCCGCCGGTTCCGTCACGGCCTTCACACTGGAGGGGCTGGATGCCACGGCGGGGGCATCGAACTACATTAATGTGGGTTTGGCGACGGAGTCCTCCCCGGCGAGCGTCACCCTCTCGGGGGCCGTGAAGAGCAATAACACCGTCACCGTGCGTGCGCTTGGGGATATCAATTTGGGTGGGAGGATCATTGCCGGTACGGGTGCGGCTGCCATTGCGCTCTACCCCAACCTAAGCGCGGGGGCGAGTAAGGCGTACGTGACCGAGAATGCCACCTTGAGCGGCAGCACCTTTACGGTCAACGGGAATTGGGAGATCAATACGGGGAAGACCCTCTCCGCAAGCGGAACGGACCTTGCGGCTACGGGGACCTTCAGCAACCTGGGAACCTTGCAGCTGAATGGGACGGAGAGCCTTGCAAGCCTACCGAAGGATACCGATTCCGGGACGGTGGAGTATAACGGGACGACGGATGCCCTCAATTACGGGAACAGCTACAACAATGTGACGTTCAACCATGGGGCGGGAAGCTGGACGCCGGGGGCGGGGCTGACCGTGAATGGGAACTTTACCCTTACGAAGGGCACCATGGACTTCAACGGGCAAACGGTAGGGATTACGGGGGATTTGAATATTGGAATACTGGGACAGGTGAATCCCACCGGGTTGCCCGGGACGGCGTTGACCGTGGGCGGGAACTTGAGTTTGACGGGGGAGGCGAATGACAGGCTCAACCTGGCGGCGACGGGAGAATGGACGCTCACCGTCAACGGCGCCTCCGCAGTTGCCCGCCACGTGACCGTCGCCAATTCCAATGCCTCCGGCGGACGGGAAATAGATGCGCTGGGCGGCACCAACCTGAACGGCGGCGGGAACATCCACTGGCAGTTTGGGCGCGGCATCACGGGCTTGCTGTACAGCGATGAGGGTGTTACGGCGCTGGGGGAGAGGCACGTGGCCGTGAGTGTGAACGGCGGGCCCGCCGCGGGTTCCGGCGTAACGGCCGCGGACGGCTCCTTTGCCATCTACGGCGTACACATGACGGGCGGGTCGGTGGTCACCCTCTACGCCGATGGCGGCGCAGAAAAGGCCGTAACGGTGGTGCTGGCTTCCGGGGCCACCATGAGCGGCGTGCACCTGTACCAGAACCGTTTGATCCTCCGCAGCGAATCGGGCTCCGTGGCGCTGGTAAACAACCACCTGGCGGTGGCGGCAAGCAACGGGGATGCAGACATCACCGCACTCATTGCATCGGCATCGGCATCAACAGTCACCGTAGCCTCGGGCTACGAACTCTACCTCTGGCCGGGGGACGGTTTTGCTCCCGGGGGTACGGTGACTGCGGATGATTACGACATCAACGGCACGTTGACGCTGGGGGCCAACGCCTTCACGGTGAACGGCAGCTGGGACGCAACGGGAGGCACCTTCACCACCACGGGAACAGGGACGTTTGCGGCAACCGCCGCGGGGAAGACCATGACGAGCAACGGAAGCAGCTTCCAGAACATCAAATTCAACGGCGTGGGAGGCGGATGGACGCTGCAGGATGCGTTGAGCGTGACGAACAACTTCACCCTCGCGAGCGGATCGTTCAACGCAAGCGACAAAACCATCACCGTGGGCGGCAACTGGGATACGTTCGCGGGAAGCTTCACGGCGGGCACCAGCACCGTTCGCCTCACGGGCAACGGCACCGTAAGGACCGCCGGGGACGAACAGAGGTTCTACAACATCGCCGCCGCGACAGCCGGGCGTACGACGACCCTCGGCACCGATACCGGCCTCACGAACGTCCTCACGCTCTCCGGCGGCGGGACCCTCTCCCTCGGCGGCAACAACCTACGCATGTACAAATCGGACGGGGATCCCCTGGTGAAGAACGGGGCAACGGTGACGAATGGCGGACTCATCTACCGGCCGTCCGCGGACATCGCCGTCGCCGGCGGGACGTTCGACGCGAACGTCTACTACTCCGGCATCACGAACAACGCTACGGTGACCCTGGGATCGGACGTAGTCGTGAACAACACCATGTATGTGTACAACGCGACGGGGGACAGGAAGACAACGCTCAACACCAACGGGAATGACGTGACATGCAATATGCTCTCCCTGGGATACAGCACCACATCCGCCGGCGGCGTCCTCTTCGGCGCCGGAACGCACGTTGTCAGGGGCGACATCAAGAAAGTAAACTCGCAGGTTGCCAACAACTCCATCGACTTCGGCTCCTCGGCGGTGAGGGTGAACGGCAACATCAACTTCACCGGCATCAGCGTCACGCCAGGCACCTCCACCGTCATCCTCAACAAAACTTCCGGGACGCAGACCGTCAACAGCGGCACGGGGGCGGCCGTGAGCGTCTTCTACATCCTCACCCACTCCGGCGCCGCCACGGTGCAGCCCACAGGGAACCATCTCCAGATCGGCTCCGCATTGACCCTCCAGGCGGGAGCAGGAACCTTCGATAACGCCACCTACGACAAGAACATCACGGTGCTGGGCGATGTGACGATGGATAACACGCGGACGGACCTGGGCGATGGAACGTGGACGGTTTCCGGGAACGTGGACTTTACGGATGTGACCACGTGGAACAGGAACCTCAGTACGCTGGTGATGGACGGCAACGCCACCTTGAGCGCCAAGGGCGGCGCGAGCCTTAATAACTTCACCATCGGAACGGGCGCATCGGTAACACTGCCGGTGAATAGTGATGCGTCGCTCTACGTGGAAAGCGCCACGGCCATCCATGGCACGTTCACCGTCTCCACGACCACGAACATGAACTTCTACGCCAAGGGGAACGTGGTCCTGGGCGACGCGGCCCATATTTCGGGTGCAGGCCAATTCGTTCTCCGTGATACCAACGCCCGCCTGCTCAATAAGCCCGCAACGGCGATCATTGATATAGATGTTTTCCGTCTCTATGGCACCGATCCCGCAGCGGACATTGTGCCGCCGGGTACCTACGGCGCCGGCATGTTCCGCGTCTACAACACCGAGAACGGCTACGGCTGGCGGCCTTCCGCGGGAACGTACGTCTTTACGAACGACTTCAACCTGATGAGCAACAACGCAGGCATCACCATGACACTCGACAATGCCGCTAACAACCCCAACTTCGATGTTCGCGGCGACCTCACGTTGTTACAGTCGGCCGGGAACATCGTGTGGCAAAAAGGCACCGGTACCCTCACCCTCTCGGGCTCCACCGCGCAGAGCGTGGACTTTGATGGCATGAGCGTGGAGGACGTGGTTATTAACAAGACGGCGGGCACGGTGCAGTTTACGGGGACAGGCACATTGGACAGCTTGCTTGTGAGCTCAGGGACGGTGGACTTCAACGGGAAAGCGATCACGACCGTCGGCGATTTGACCATTGGAGCCACGGGACAGGTGAATCCCACGGGGCTTGCGGGGACGACGCTCAATGTGGGAGGGAATATGAGCCTCACGGGTGAGACTTCCGACAAGCTCAACCTGCAGGCCACGGGCACTTGGACGCTCAATGTGACGGGAACGGCTTCCGCGAGCCATGTGAACGTCGCCTACAGCAATGCGGCGGGAGGGAGCACGGTCGTGGCTACTGCCAGCACCAACGGCGGCAATAACAGCAACTGGAGCTTCGGCAGGTCCGTGACGGGGAACCTCTTCAGTGATGAGGGCATCACTCCCCTCTCGGGGAAGACCGTCTCCGTGAGTGTGAACGGCGCGGCTGTGAGCGGTAGCGACGATACCGATGCGGCGGGGCAGTTCATCATCCACTCCACGGCCACCATGACGGGGGGGAGCGTGGTAACACTCTTCACGGATGATGAAACAGAGGATGCGGTAACGGTGGTGCTCGGCTCCGGCTCCAACATGACTGGTGTGAGCCTCTACCAGAACAGGTTGATCGTGCGCAGTGAATCGGGGTCCGTGGCGGTGACGAACACGCACCTGGATACGGGGGATGGCAACGGCGATAGTGACATTGCCGCCCTCTACTCTGTTACGGGCGGCAATGTGACTGTGGCTACGGGGAAGGAACTCTTGGTCTGGACGGGCGATGCGTTTGCGCCGGGCGGGGAGGTGACGGCGACCGACCTGGATGTGAACGGCACGATGAGTATGGACACAAATGCGTACACAATTTCCGGGAGCTTCGATGCCGTTGCCAATGCCTTCTCCGCAACGGGTACGGGGACCTTTACCGCAACGGCGGCCGGTAAGAGCATTACAGCCACGGGCAGTACGCTCGGGAAGGCGGTCTTCAATGGGGTGGGTGGCGGGTGGACGCTGAACAGCAACATAACGGCGGAATCCGTGAGGGTGGCGTCCGGAAGCCTCGTGGACAACGCCAAGACGGTGACGGTGAACGGGGACATCTTCGTCCATGTGGGCAGCACGCTCACCTCCACGGGTATCTGGGAGATGAATGCCAATGGGAACGTCTTCAACAGGAGCAGGGACGATATCTTCCGCACGTTCCAGGTGGCCGACGGTGTTACAGCCACCCTCTTAAACCGCACCTACACCAGGAGCTTGGTGTTGGGCGCCGCCTCCACGCTCACGGGCGAGGATGCACTGTGGATGTATCCCATTGCGAATGACTTCATCGATATGCAAATCGGCTCCAGCACCATCAGCATCACGGGTACCCTTGCCATATATCCGGAGGATTCCGGTGTCCTTACGCAGAAAGCGATTGCTACCACGAACCAGGTGGAATTGGGCTACCAGAGCTCCAGTACGGTTATGATGACGGGCGATTGGACCACAGGGTTCTTATGGATCCACGGTAGTGGAAATAGCACAACGGAAGAAACCAGCCTCGTACTGGATACGAACGGCTACAACTTGACCACGAATGGACGCCTGCTACTCGGCGCCAGCGACGCGCAGTACCCCAATAGATACTACGGGAAAATCCTCTTCAAGAGCGGCACGCACCGCCTTACAACGTACATCTCCGTGGCCGGCCAGTATACGCATGGATACCTGGAACTCGGCTCCGGCACAATCCTCGTGGGAACCAATATCGACTACACCTACGCCACGGTGCGCCCGCAGCAATCCACCGTTATCCTCAACGGTTCCGCCTCGCACACAGTGAACAGCGGCACGGGGGCGGCGGTAAGCGTATTCCATAACCTCACGCACTCGGGTGCTTCCACGGTGACCGTTACGGGCAATAACCTGCAGATCGGAAGCGGATTGACCCTCAAGAGCACAGCGGGCACCTTCAACGCCAACGGCTTGAACCTTACGGCAAGCGGATTGACGGTGAACGGAGGGACGTTTACGGGAGGAGCGGGGAATGTGGATATCAACGGGAACGTTTCGCTTGCGGGAGGCACACTCACCGCACCCACGGGCAGCTTCACCGTTTCCGGCAACTGGAACAAGACGGGTGGGACCTTCACCCATAGCAGCGGGACAGTCACATTTGATGGCACGACGGGCACGCAGAGCCTGAATTCCGGTGGAACGGACGCAGGGAGCACCTTCTACAACATCAAGCAGACGGGTGCGGCAACACTCCAGACCGTGACGAACGACCTTAAGACCGCGAGCGGCATAACGCTTGCGGCGGGGGCGGGGACATTCGATAACGACACATATGACAGGAATATCACGGTCCTGGGGAACGTGACGATGGATAACGCGCAGGTGGATATGGGAGACGGCACATGGACCGTTTCCGGGAACTTCGACTATAAGGATGTGACGACATGGAACGAGGACCTTGGAACGGTCATCCTCCCCGGCACGGGCAAAGTCTACACATATAAGGAAAATAGTTACCTCTACAACCTCACCGTACAGACCGGCGCCACCATTTCCATGACGGGCGGCGTGGGCAACGCGTACGTCCGCCATACACTGCTGCAACAGGGAACCCTGGATATCGCTTCCGGTCACATTGTCCTCTGCTGGGTGTCCTGTGCAGCCTACCACGGCCGCAGCTCACTGGTGAGCGGCGCTGGCGAATACCGCATCTACCGGCCGGAATCGGGCGTGGGGCTTGTGGAATTCGCCGAAGGCGCACGCATCACCATCGCGCTCTTCCAGTACTCGCCGGGCACGTCCGCCGGGGTCTTTGCGCCGGGGCGGTACGAGGCGGGCACGTTCGGCACGTCAGGGGGCTCGGCGGGGACCAAGTACATCAACTTTGCCGGTTCCTACGTCTTCACGGGGAACGTGAACATCAACGCCGAGCAGGTAGGCCGCACGATCCGGGTGGCCAACGGCACCGGAAACCCGAACATCGTGGTACAGGGCAACCTCACATTGGCACAGACCGCCGGCATCCTTATCTGGGACAAAGGCACCGGCACCATCACACTCTCGGGCTCCACGGCGCAGCAAGTGAACCTGGGAGGCAAGAGTATGGAGGACGTTGTGATCAACAAGACCGCGGGGACGGTGCAGTTTACGGGAACGGGGACGGTGGACAGCTTGGACGTGACACAGGGAGCGGTGGACTTTAACGGGAAGGCCGTTACGAGTATTGGGGATGTGAGTATTGGAGTATTGGGGCAGATCAATCCTGTGGGGTTACCCGGGTCAACGATCACAGTGGGCGGGAACCTGAGCCTCACAGGTGAGGAGAATGACCTGTTGGACCTCTCCGCAACGGGTTCCTGGACGCTAAACGTTTCGGGAACGGCTGAGGCCGATTATGTGCAGGTGCGTTACAGCGATGCCTCCAACGGGCAAATGATCACGGCCGCGCACTCCACGGACAAGGGACAGAACAAGCACTGGAACTTTGACCTGCAAAACTGGGATTACAACAAGCGCATCACCATTCCCCACACCTACGTGGACGAGGACCTCCATGATTTCCCGCTCCTCGTGCAATTGAGCGCAGATACCTCCGTGGGGGCCAACGCGCAGAGCAGCGGGGCGGATATCCGCTTTGCGACGAGCACGGGGATGAACCTGCCCTATGAACGGGAGGATTTCCGCATCCGCGCGGGCTCCGGTTCAGGCAACTTCTGGGTCAAGGTGCCCGTGGTGTACGGCGCGCAGAATACCGAGATCTTCCTGTACTACGGGAACAGTGAAGCCGGGGACGGGCAGTGGAAGGAAGGGGTGTGGGAGAACGGCTTCGCGGGGGTGTGGCACTTGAAGGAAGCGGCGACGGACGAAGGGACCGTGGCGGACCTCTACGCGGACTCCACGGCGAACGCCAACCACGGCGACCAGGCCGGGCAGGATGATGCAACAGGATGGATTTGGATCGGCCAGGACTTCGATGGGGCAAGCGATTATATAGCTCTGGCGAACATTGATGCGGATACGTTCAAATTCAGCAACAACTTCAGTGTGAGTTTCTGGGCGAAAAACGACACCATGGATCAGTACGACGTGGCCGTAAGTACGGTGAACGAGGACGGCCCCGGCTGGCGCATGTGGACGCGGGACACCGGTAGCCACAAGTGGTACTGGGAAGTGCGGGACGACGTAGCGATTCGGAATGTCGTGTCGACGACACCCATAACCGACGGCAATTGGCAGTACATCACGGGCGTCCATGATGGAAGCCAACTGCACCTCTACGTCAACGGCGCAGCCGAAGGGACCCCGGTCAATGCCGGAAACGTGAATTACGGCCTCGTCAGTACAAGAACTCTTATCGGAGCCATGCCATCCGATGAAACGGCAACCAGTTACACCAGATTCTGGGACGGCCTCATGGACGAAGTCCGCTTCAGCAATATCGCCCGCTCCGCCGCCTGGATCAAGTTCGAGTACCGGAACATGGGCGGCGGCCAGACCGAGTTCGGCAACCCCTCCAACAACACCCTCACGGGCAAGTTCAGCAGCGACGAGGGCGTCTCTCCCCTCTCCGGCAAGACCGTGAGCGTGAGCCTCAACGGGGGAGCCGTGGCGGGTTCCGGAACGACGGACGCGGGCGGGCAGTACGTAATCACCAACCTCCCTGCCATGACGGGCGGCACCATTGTGACGGTCTTCTCGGATGACAACGCGGAGGACGCCGTCACAGTGGTGCTGGGGAGCGGCGGGAGCATGACGGGTATTGCCCTCTACCAGAACCGGTTGATCGTGATGAGCCAGTCGGGATCGGCCGCCGTGACGAATACAGCCTTGGATACCGCAGACGGGAGCGGCGACAGTGACATTGCCGCCATCTACGGCGTGGCAAGCGGGAATCTCACTGTGGCTTCCGGAAAGGAACTGCTCGTCTGGACGGGCGATGCGTTTGCACCGGGAGGGGAGGTGACTGCCGATGATTACGATATCAACGGAACTCTGACGCTCGGGAGCAACTCCTACACCGTCAACGGGAACTGGGACGCCACGGGAGGGACGTTCACCACGACGGGCACGGGGACGTTTGCGGGGGCGGCGGGCATGGGCCTCACGAGCAACGGCAACAGCTTCGGGAACGTAAAGATGACGGGCGCCGGCACCGTGACGCCCGCGGATAACCTGAATGTGAGCGGGGCGCTGGTGTTGGCCGCGGGGGCGGGAACATTCGATCTTGCCACCAATGACAAACACGTGACGGTGGAAGGGAACGTGACGATGGATAACGGCAGAACCGACCTGGGCGACGGCACGTGGACGGTGTGGGGGAACTTCGATGTCAAGGACGTCACCACCTGGAACAGGAACAATTCCACCATCGCGATGCGCGGCGCAAACACGTTCCTCACGCCCTTCACCGGCTCGCTTGGCCTCAAGAACCTCGTCATCGGCACCGGCGCCACGGTCACCCAGCAAACAACAGACACCTACCTTACCGGAACGCTCTCCGTATACGGAACCCTCAGCCTCAACAGCACACTCTCCGTGAGCAACGGCATCGTCCTTCTGGGGGCAAATGGCCGCATCTCCGGCACCTCCTCACTCGTCATTTACGGCGTGGGCGCAGGCAAGGGAATCCTCTCGTTCCCCTCCACCGCCACCTTCGATGTCGCCTACTTCAATGTACGTCCCGTCGCCACTTCCCCCACGCTGCCGCCCGGTACGTACGCAAGCATCGTGAAGATCTATAACAACCAAGACGGCATCAACGGTGTCCTGAGCCTGGAGGCGGGGGCGTACACGTTCAACGCATTCGAACTGGAAACGACGGGCGCCAGCACCCTTACGCTCGCCAATAACGTCAACGGGCCTTCCCTGACCCGCGTGAAGGGCAACCTGACGTACGATCTCGACACCACGGGGGACATTACCGTGAATAACGCGGCGGGGACGGGCGTGGATTGGATCGTTGAAGGCAATGTAGTGAACCAGGACACGGGCGGCGGCGCCTTCTCCTGGACCAAGGGGACGGGCACCATCACGGCATCGGGAGCAACCGCGCAAAGCTGGGATGTTACCGGCCTCACACTGGAGGATATCGTGGTGAATAAGGGTGCCAACACCCTCACCATGGGGAGCGCCCTCGCCGCAGACAGCCTCACCGTTACCGCCGGCACCTTCAACGCCAACGGCTTGAACCTCACCGCAAGCGGATTGACCGTCAATGGCGGCACCTTTACGGGAGGAGCCGGAAATGTGGATATCAACGGAAACGTGACGCTCAGCTCCGGCACCCTCACAGCCCCCACGGGCAGCTTCACAGTGGCAGGGAACTGGGCAAAGAACGGCGGGACCTTCACACACTCCAGTGGAACAATCACCTTCGACGGGGCAACGGGAACGCAAACCTTGAACAGCGGCGGGACGGATGAGGGGAGCAGGTTCTACAACGTGATCCATGCGGGTTCCGGCACGCTCCAACCCGTTACAAGCCATATCACCCTCAGCGGCTCCCTGGCCACCACCGGCTCCGGCACCTTGGACTTTGCGACCAATGACAAGAACATCACCGTGGAGGGGAATGTGACGTTGGACAGGGGAAGGGTGGATATGGGAGACGGGACGTGGACGCTTGCCGGGGACTTCGATTACGGGGATGTGACGACGTGGAACGAGAACGCATCAACGGTTGTATTGCAGGGGGTTGGGAAGAACCTCATCGCAAAGGACTCGGGCTACCTCTACAACCTCCTCATCGGCAGCGGTGCCGTCATCACCATCCCTGCTACATCGGCGGATTACACCGGCGTCACAAACGTCATGACCGTCTACGGTTCCGTGACTGTATCAACGAACTTCCTGGCTCTCTATTCCCTTGCGGATCTCGCACTCAAAACAACCGCAGAAATCACCGGCGCGGGAGACATCCTCTTTAGCGGCCCACAAGCTGGACATGGCATGGTAACCTTCGAAGAGGGCGCCACTCTGAGCCCGAATAGGATCGTCATTTCTCGCCCGTACGCTTCCGCTGTCTGGGCACCGGGTGCATACACAACCGACTTTAAGCTCTACAACGGAGGCACCATGACGCTGCAAGGTGGTGGAACGTACGTCTTCGATGCTCTTGAACTGGAAGCGGCAGGAACCACAACCACGACGCTCGCCAACAACACAAACGGCCCCGCCACTATCCGCGTAAAGGGCGACTTCACCTATGACCTCGATTCCACGGCCAACATTGTGGTGAATAACGCGGCGGGAACGGCGGTGAACTGGATCCTGGAAGGGAACATCATTGACGAGGATACGGGCGGCGGCAGCTTGAACTGGACCAAGGGAACAGGGATCCTCACGGCCTCGGGGTCTGCCGCGCAGCAATGGGACCTTAATGGGAAGAGCGTGGAGGATATTGTGGTCAATAAGACCCATGGGACGGTCCAACTGACGGGTTCGGGCACCACGGATTCACTCCTCGTCTCTTCCGGAACCGTGGACTTCAACGGGCAGGAGATTACGACGGTCGGGGATCTGACGATCGGGACTACGGGCCAGGTGACGGCAAGCGGTTTGGATGGATCCGTCGTGACGGTGGGAGGGAATATGAGCCTTGAAGGGGAGGAGGGGGACAGGCTCAACCTGGTTGCAACGGGAGAATGGACCTTGAACGTGGCGGGGACGGCCACGGCGAGCACCGCGGATGTCGCCTACAGCGATGCCTCGGGCGGCAGCACGGTGATTACGAGCGGATGCTGGGACGGGGGGAATAACCACAACTGGAACTTCGGGAAGAACCTTACGGGGAACCTCTACAGTGACGAGGGGGTCACTCCCCTCTCCGGGAAGACGGTCTCGGTGAGCGTGAACGGGGGAGCCGTGAGCGGGAGTGATGAAACGGATGCTTTGGGAGAATTCGTCATCCACTCCACCTCCGTGATGACAGGAGGAAGCATTGTGACACTCTTCGTGGATGATGAAGCGGAGGATGCCGTAACGGTGGCTCTTGCTTCCGGTTCGCATATGACGGGGGTGGATCTCTACCAGAACAGGCTGATCGTGATGAGCCAGAGCGGTTCCTCTGCGGTGACGAACACAGCCTTGGATACGGCCGATGGGAGCGGCGACAGTGACATTGCCGCTATCTACGCCGTTGCAAGCGGGAACCTGACGGTGGCTTCGGGTAAAGAGCTCTTGGTCTGGACGGGCGATGCGTACCAGCCCGGAGGGGAGGTGACGGCTACGGATTGGGATATCAACGGGACTCTGACGCTCGGGAGCAACGCCTACACCGTGAACGGGAACTGGGATGCGACGGGCGGGAGCTTCACCTCTACGGGCACGGGGACGTTTGCGGCAACGAGCGCCGGGAAGAGCCTCAAGAGCAACGGAAGTGTGTTCCAGAACATCAAGTTTGATGGCGTGGGAGGCGAGTGGACCTTGCAGGATGCCTTGAGCGCTTCCGGAACGCTCACTGTGACGAACGGGACAGTGGATACGGATTCCACGGGCAACTTCCCCGTGACCGTTACGGGTACATTTGACCAGTCCTCCACTACGTCCCGGTTCAATGCCAACAGTTCCACCCTCACACTGAGCGGGAACGGGGACTTCAAGGCGGATGGGACGCTCTCCAGATCGCAATATGACTCGGCTACCTTAGTTTTGAATGGGAATAACACTCTGACGTATAATAACACGCTAGGCGCTTATTCTACCGGGTTCAATAACCTGACTTGCGGGCAAAATGGCAACACGACAACATTAGCGGACACAATTGCTGTCCGGACGCTCTTAACGGTTGGTTCAGGAGTCCTAACCGGCAATATCTCAGTGCATTTGAATGGAACAGATCCACTCAGTCTTGACGCTGGTTCAACTATTTCTATTAGCAATTTGAATTTCTACGGCCTTTCTGGCAACCAAGCAATACCTGCACTTACAAACGGTTATGATTGCAATATACGGGTTATGGGTGCTGTCAGCGTTACTCAAGCGGGGGATGTAGTAATAAACGGAACCAAGCAATTATATCTTTATGGAAATAATAATTTGGCAAGAATACTTACTTGGGACACAGAGGGGTACAACCTCACCGTAGGCGGCAATATCATCATCGGCTTGGGTAACGACACCGGGCTCAAAAAGCTGGATGCAACGGGCTCGGGCGGCAGGATCTCCACCATCACGGTGGGCGGCGACTGGACCAACTACGGCACAGGAACGGCTCCCTCGCAGTTCATCGCGGATACCTCCACCGTGGTCTTCAACAAGGCTTCCGCCACGCAGACGGTAATCTCCGGAGGGGATGCGACAGGCACCTTCAACAACATCACACATTCGGGTGCCGCCACCGTCACAATTTCCACCAATAACCTGCGCGCCAACGGCACGGTGACGCTCGCAAGCACCGCAGGCACCTTCAATGCCAACGGCTTGAACCTCACGGCAAGCGGATTGACGGTGAATGGCGGCACCTTTACGGGAGGAGCCGGGAATGTGGATATCAACGGGAACGTGACGCTCAACGGCGGAACCTTGACCGCACCGGCAACGATGACGGTTACAGGGAACTGGGCGAAGAGCGGAGGAACATTCACCCATAACAGTGGAACGGTGACGTTTGACTCTGCTTCGCAAGCTACGCAGAGCTTGAATTCCGGTGGCACAGACGAGGGGAGCACGTTCTACAACGTGGTCCATGCGGGTTCCGGGACGCTCCAACCCGTGACCAACGACATCACCATGAGCGGCTCCCTTGCCACAACCGGCTCCGGGACCTTGGACTTTGCCACGAATGACAAGAACATCACTGTGGAGGGGAATGTGACGATGGATAGGGGGAGGGTGGATATGGGGGATGGGACATGGACGCTTGCGGGGAACTTCGATTGGGCGGACGTGACGACGTTCAACAGTGACTCTTCCACGGTCGCAGCGTCGGGGAGCGGCAGCTTCTACGCCAAGCCCGGCGACGGCGGCACCCTGCAGAAACTCTCGGTGAACACGGGCGCCACGCTCACCGTGGCTCTGGACACGCAAGCGCAGGGGATCGTGAGCATCTTCAGCACCGTCAACATCGCTCCCGCCGTGTCCTTCACCACTATTAAATTGGAAATGGGCATTGCCGGGCATATCACCGGGAACGGCACACTCATCGAAAACGCGGGTACCAGGTTCGGCGGCATCAAGCGCACGGCAACCAGCGTCATAGACTGTGCGTCCTTTATCTGGAATGGCGCCAACAACGCCGGTGTCCCGGGCGCCGGACGCTACGATTCCCCGTCCGTGACGTTCCGCAATATCAGCCCCTCTTCCAGCTTCACCTTCAGGTGGGATGCCGGGACGTACGTGTTCTCGGGCGATGTGACGTTCGGCAGCACCTACGGCCGCCAGTACACCATCGATGGGTCCGCCAACCCCAACATCACCTTCCTGGGCGACGTGATAGTGGATACGGGTGCCGTCCTCTGGACCAAAGGCACCGGCACCATCACCCTCTCCGGCTCTACGGCACAGAGTGTGGATCTCCTGGGGAAGAGCGTTGAGGATATTGTGGTCAACAAGACCCATGGCACGGTGACATTGACGGGTTCGGGCACCACGGATTCACTCCTCGTCTCTTCCGGCACCATTGACTTCAACGGGCAGGAGATCACGACCGTTGGGAATCTGACAATCGGGACCACGGGGCAGGTGGCGGCAAGCGGCTTGGATGGGTCGGTCGTGACGGTGGGAGGGAATATGAGCCTTGAAGGGGAGGAGGGGGACAGGCTCAACCTGGTTGCAACGGGAGAATGGACCTTGAATGTGGCGGGGACGGCCACCGCGAGCACCGCGGATGTCGCCTACAGCGATGCCTCGGGCGGGAGCACGGTGATTACGAGCGGATGCTGGGACGGGGGGAATAACCACAACTGGAACTTCGGGAAGAACCTTACGGGGAACCTCTACAGTGATGAAGGCGTTACTCCCCTCTCGGGGAAGACGGTCTCCGTGAGCGTGAACGGCGGAGCCGTGAGCGGGAGCGATGAAACGGATGATGAAGGTGAGTTCGTCATCCACTCCACCTCCGTGATGACGGGAGGGAGCATCGTAACGCTCTTCGTGGATGATGAGGCGGAGGATGCGGTGACGGTGGCCCTTGCTTCCGGTTCGCATATGACGGGGGTGGATCTCTACCAGAACAGGCTCATCGTGATGAGCCAGAGCGGTACGACCGCCATCACGAATACCGCCCTGGATACGGCCGATGGAAGCGGCGACAGTGACATTGCTACCATCTACAGCGTGGCAAGCAACAATGTGACTGTGGCTTTGGGTAAAGAACTCTTGGTCTGGACGGGTGATGCGTACCAGCCCGGAGGGGAGGTGACGGCGACGGACCTCGACGTGAACGGCACGATGGCCGTGGACACAAATGCGTACACAATCTCCGGGAACTTCGATGCCGTTCCCAATGCCTTCTCCGCAACGGGCACCGGGACCTTTACCGCCACCACCACGGGAAAGACCATCACCGCGACCGGATCATCCCTTGGGAAAGTGAAGTTCAACGGGACGGGCGGACAGTGGACGCTCCAATCGAATCTTACGGCCAGCGGCGTGACCATCGTTGCGGGTAACGTGAGGGACAATGGCAAGACCGTACGGGTGGACGGGGACCTGTTCGTTGGGAGCACGGCTTCACTGCTCACTTCCACCGGCATCTGGCAGTTGAGCGCGGACGGGACCGTGGGAAGCCCCGGAGATACCTCCAATGACTTCGAGGAAATCCGGATTATGGACGGCATCACCTCCACGCTCGTCAGCAGCATCTACTCCAAGAAGCTTACGATGGGGAACGCTTCCACCCTTACAGGGGACTACACGTTCGTCCTCTACTACCCCACGCAGAACGATCCTTTGGACATGGTGGTGGGTTCCAGCACCATCAACATCGTGAAACTCTCGCTCTACCCGAATACGAACGACGTACCTCTCACGCAGAAAGCCATACGGCTCGATTCTCCGCTCCACGTGAAGTACGGCAACACCTCGACGGTGCAGATGACCGATGACTGGATTGTGGGAGGGGAAATGGTCTTCTTTGCACACTTTACCGCCGACAGTGAGGCCGAGGCGCGGACACTGGACACCAACGGATACAATTTGACGGTCAACGGCGACCTGACACTGGGATACAGCAGTGCAGATTATCCCAACAAGTACCAAGCGAAGATCCTCTTCAAGAACGGCACCCACCGCATTACGGGAGGTATCTCCGTTGCAGGCCAGTACACGCACGCATACGTGGAACTCGGTTCCGGCACCGTGCTCCTGGGAGGCAGTATCAACTACACCTACGCAACGGTGCGCCCGCAGCAATCCACCGTTATCCTCAACGGTTCCACAACGCAAACAATCAATAGCGGCACGGGAGCGGCTGTGAGCGTCTTCCACGAGTTGACCCACTCCGGCGCTTCCACGGTGACCCTTACGGGCAATAACCTGCAGATCGGAAGCGGAGTGACGCTGGCCGCAACGGCGGGCACCTTCAACGCCAACGGCAAGAACCTTACGGCAAGCGGATTGACCGTCAATGGCGGCACCTTTACGGGAGGAGCCGGGAATGTGGATATCAACGGGAACGTGACGCTCAGCTCCGGCACCTTTACGGCACCGGCAACCATGACCGTCTCCGGCAACTGGGCCAAGACGGGAGGGACGTTCACCCATAACAGCGGCACGGTCTCCTTTGACTCTGCTTCGCAAGCGACGCAGACCCTCAATTCCGGTGGAACGGATGAAGGGAGCAGGTTCTACAACGTGGTACATGCGGGCTCCGGGACGCTCCAACCCGTGACCAACGACATCACCATGAGCGGTGCCCTCGCCACAACGGGCTCCGGGACCTTGGACTTCGCCACGAATGACAAGAACATCACCGTGGAGGGGAATGTGACGATGGATAGGGGGAGGGTGGATATGGGAGACGGGACGTGGACAGTGGGCGGGAACTTCGATTGGCAGCATGTGACTACGTTCAACAGGAACTCATCCACGGTTGCCGTGGTTGGGAACGGCAGCTTCTACGCCAAAGCAGGAGCGGGCGGCTTTCTGCAGAACCTCGTCATTGCTACGGGTGCCACACTCACCATCGCCCAAACCGCCCAAACGGACGGGGTAACGGATACCTTCGGGACAGTCAACATCCTCTCCTCGCAAGCCTTCATAACGAAGATAGTGCACATGGGCAGTGCCGGACATATCACGGGAAACGGCGAGCTGATTGAATACGCAAATAATAGCGGAAACGGCATTACGCGCGCGGCAGGCAGCATCATTGACTGCGTTAGCTTCATTTGGAACTACGGCAACACCACCGGCCGCCTTGCTGCCGGACGCTACGATTCCTCCTCCATAACGATACGCAATATTGCATCTGCCAACTCCACCTTCACCTGGGCTGCCGGTACATACGTGTTTGCAGGGGATGTGACATTCAGGAGCAATGTAAGTGGTTACACCTATGCGATCGATAATTCCGCCAACCCCGACATCATCTTCCAAAAGAACGTGACAATCGCAGGAAATGGCACTGTCACCTGGACCAAAGGCACCGGCACCATCACCCTCTCGGGCTCGAGCGCGCAGAGCGTGGATCTGCTCGGGAAGAGCGTGGAAGACGTGGTGATCAATAAGACGCAAGGCGTAGTGACATTTACCGGCTCCGGTACCACGGATTCGCTCCTCGTCTCTTCCGGAACCGTTGACTTCAACGGGCAGGAGATCACGACCGTTGGGGATCTGACGATCGGGACTGCGGGGCAGGTGAATCCCGTGGGATTGCCGGGATCCGTGATTACGGTCAACGGAAACGTAGACTGGCACGGCGAAGCAACGGACCTCCTCAACCTCTCGGCCACGGGCGCATGGCACCTGGTCGTGCTGGGAGACACAGCCACCGTCCGCCACGCGGATGTGGCGTGGGGCATCGCCACGGGCGGCAGGAGCATAGACGCCACGGGTGGCACCAACCGCGACGGCGGCAACACCCTCCGCTGGAACTTCGGCGGGCACGTGACGGGCGTGGTGTGGAACGACGTGAACGGCGACGGCCTCAAGGGCGAAGCCGAGGCGGCGGGCCTCTCCGGCGTCACCATCCGCCTCACCGGCACCACCGCCACGGGCAGCGTCATCGCGTATGAGCGCGTGACGAGCAATACGGGCGCCTACGCCTTCCACAACGTCATGGAGAGCACGAGCGAGGGCTACACCGTCACCCTGGATACCGCGACCGTCCCGGCGGGATGGGACAACACCACACCCACCTCCACGGGAGCGGTGCTGGGGACGGGCGCCACCCTCATGGCGGACTTCGGCTACACCGGCGTCTCGCAGATCACGGGGAGCGTGTTCTTCGACTGGAACAAGAACGGCAGGATCGAGGACTATGACAGGAACCGCTTCTCGGGCGTCACCCTCTCGCTCACGGGGATCAGCACCACGGGCGATGCGGTGGCCATGACGGACGTGACGGGCAGGGACGGCGTCTATCTCTTCGAGGTGTTCACGAGCCAAGGGTACTACACCCTCCAAGCCACCCCCCCGGATGCCGACCATGAATCCACGGAATCCGACTTCCGCTTCGTGGAAGTGACGGAAGGCGGCGCCGTGTACACGTACAACTTCGGCTTCTACTACAAGAGAAAGGACATTGAGGAACTGGAGGAAGTGAGCGACCTGGGCGGCAGGCGCGGGGAAGCCGGCATGGAGGAACCGTCCGTCGTCACGCCCGTGCAGCCCACGCCGGAACAGGAGGCGCTGCCGGAAGCCGAGGAACTGCGGGAATCCCTCCGGGAAGAGCAACAGCGGGAGGCACAGCGCCAAGAGAGGGAACGCGGGGAGCAGGAGCGCCGGCAGAAGCGCGAGCGCGAGGTGCGCACCGCCACCCGGCCGCAGCGCACGCTGGAAATGCAGGAGCGCATCCGGACGCAGGTGATCACCTTCGGCGGAGCGCAGTACTGGCTGCCGGAATCCCTCCGCAACGTCTCCCCCATCATCGTTCCCATCCTCCGCACCGCCCTGCAGGACACCCTGGCCATCGCCCGTGAGGAGACGACGCGGATCGCGCAGAACCTGCAGCGCACCCTCAACCGCACGGAACGCATGGTGGCGCGCAGGTTCAGCAACACCACCGAGAACGTGCAGGTGGCCCTCGGCAGGCCGGCGGAAGCCCTCACGCAGTCGCGCCTCGCCTACAGCCTGACAGAGACCCTGCTGCGCGAAGGCGTGGGACAGAGCGTGGCGGGCGCCGCGCGCGATGCGGGCACGGCCGTTGCGCTGCGGGTGAATGACCTCCAGCAAAGGGTGGGCGGGCCGGTCATCGCCTTCGTGCAAGCCGTGGAGAAGGCCGGTATCCGCACCACGAACAACGCCCTCTTCGCCTTCCGCACGCTGGAACGCCGCGCCACCCGCATGGAGCGCCGCGGCGCGGAAGCCATGGAAGAAGGGACGCAGCGCGTGCAGCAGACGGGACGCATCGCCTTCCAAACCGTCCTCAGTGCTCCGCGAGCCGTGGTGGACCGTTCCGGCGAAGCCCTCGCCCTCTCCGCGGAGGCGGGCAAGACCCTCGCGCGCCAAGTGCGCGACCTGGGGGCGCTGGCCGCCTATGGAACGGAGCGCGGCATGGGAACGGTTGCGGAGCGCGTGGCGCAGGTCACGGTGGGCGCGGGGGACCGCCTGGCGGACGCGGTGTCGGACGGCACCAGGAACGTGCGCACGGTGGTGGACCGCGTGACGGAACGCACCGAGAAGGCGGAACCCAAGCAGCTGCCGGAGCCGCAGCAATACCGCACCGCCCTGTTCCGCAAGGAGGGGAAGACCGTGATCGCCTCCCTCAACCTGAGCGTGTTCGATTCCCTGGGCAACCCCTACGGCGACACGCCCGTCATCCTCTTCTCCACACCCAAGATCGCCGTCACCAACGAGAGCGGCGTGGCCACCTTCCATGAGGTGGAAACGGGCACGCACCAACTGGAAGTGCACACCAAGGACGGTCCGGTGGAGAAGAAGGAGATCATCATCGAGCCGCCCTCCGACTTCAGTGCGGACGAGGTGCGGACGGACGTGGTGCTGCCCATGATCCAAGTGATGGTGAGCGACACCGGCCATGCGGCCGCGGGCGCTAGCGGCATCCCCGTCTACTCCTGGGTCATCATCGTCATCCTCATCTCCAGCAACGCCACCCTGGGCATCCTCCTCTGGCACCGCAAGCGGACGATCCGCGTGCGCAGCCGTGCCGTTCCGCCCCGCATCCACCGCCACTTCATGCACGGCGCGGACCCCTCCTCAAACCACACCCACCTGCGGATGCGGGAGCCCCATTCCAACGGTTCCCTCTCCGATAAGGACCTGATGGATTGAAGCCCGGGATGCCGCGCCGTACGACGTCCGGGAAGAGTGGGCAAGTGCGATCTCTTGCTCCGGTGCCATGAGGGCGTAAAATAACCTCCATGACGCGTTCCGTGAGACTCACTCTCCCACTGGTCGCCACGCTTGCCGTGACGACGCTCTTCCTCCAAGGTTGCTGGAATCCCCTCTCCCGGCAACCGGCCGAACCGCCCGCTCCCATCCAACCAAAGGTGACGGGCCTCCCCGCCGAAGTCCCGGACTACGTGCTCAATTCCGACGCCAGCGTCGTGAACCGCACGGAAGACGATAGGATGCTGCGCGTGGAGATGACGACCATCAACGGCATCACCAGCCCCATCGCCTACTACCGCAAGACGCTCGTGGAAAAGGGCTGGCGCCTGGAGGGAGACAATGCCGGTGACCGCGGCGGCACCATAACGGCCGTCAAGGACGGCAAGGAGATGCGCGTCGCGTTCTCCATCGATGACGGGCAGACGAAGATCGTCATCACCCTCCAAAAGTAAGGTTTTAACGCACCGCCCCGCGCCGGAAGAAGTTGACCACGGCCAGGAGGACGACTGCCCCCAGCAGGGAAACGATGAGGCCGGGGATGCTGAAGTTGTTCTGGTTGATGGTATCCACGCCCACGAGCGGCGTGATGAGCCAGCCTGCCAGGAACGCGCCCACGATCCCCACCACGATGTTCAGGAGGGGGCCCTGCTGCGCATCCGTGCGCATGATCATGCTTGCCAGCCAGCCGATGATGCCGCCGAGGATGATCCAGACGATGAGGTTGACCATATGTCTTTATGTCGTTCGGGAAATCCGGATCTTACGAATTTTGTCGGTGTTCCGTTCGTATTGCCGGATGGCAGAACGACGGGGTCACGAACCCAGCACTTCGGATCCCAAGGGGCACCAGTAGCATTTCTGAGGGGGGTGTCTTTTACTAGGGTGAAGCAAGCGGGTCAGTCATCAAATGAGACAAATGAGACAGTACAACAGGGGTGTGTCTCATCCTGGACAAAACTTTCATTTTGGCTTGAACAAGCCATTATAACAAACGTATTAGGCAGTCTCACGTAAGTGGGCTCTGCGACAGATCCGGATGGATTTCCCCCCGCACCAATGCCGATAGCCGCTGGCCGAATCGCACCGCTGGAGAAGTGAGGGGGCTGGGAAACATCGGACATGGTCCGGCCAGAGAGAGGAACATCGCGCGTGAGATCATCGCGAGCTGGGGGTAGCGGAGGAGGCAGGCGCGTTGCTCCTTGTGATCGAAGCAAACAACAGCGTCCCCGGCGATGACGTACTCGAACGGGATGGTGAGTTTCTCCTCGAATACGAGGGCGGTGTTGCGGTACTCGAACGGGTCTCGTGACTTGTAGCGCCTCCCAAGCGCCGAATCGTTTGCGATGACCCGAAGGAAGATGCCCCTCCTCCTCCGTTCCCGCGCGAAGTGCTTCTGAAATTCCCGCAGAGGATGATCTTCCTCCTGATACTGCATAGGAAGAAAACAGAGCAGTTCGTTGACACCCAATGCGAGCAACTTCATATACGCTGAGCAGATCCCTTCTTGCTCGTCGAAGTGCAGGAGGTCAGGGCGATCCTGATTACGCGTAAGAGTGGAGAAGAAATCCATGAAGTTCCGATGGCGACGGAGGAGCGTATTCTCCTTCTGTCGCGTGTCCTGCTGCAGCCAGTTTGAGACATGTTCAAGCGTCTGCAGGAGATAACAGGGGGATTCATTGAGAATCTGGCGGGAGACAATTTCCTTCCGCATCAGCTTCTTCATCGCCTGGCTCAAGACCCCGGTGCTTTTCCCGGTCTTCATGGCCAGCTGCCGCAATGAGAGCGCGTCTCCTCCGATGAGATGGCACAGGATGAGGATTTCCGTGGAGGAGAGTCCCGAATCCAACAGGCTCTGTTCGATGGCGGCAGGAAATGTGAGCATAAGTGACGGTTCTCGCGAAGAAATGTGATTTCGGAGGGGGTTACATACCTTTATCCTTTGAAGCTTCGGAAACAATGCATATTACGAAAGAATATCTCTGTGTCTTTGAACTTTGGCTTATCGAAGACATAATTTCGATACGAATTGGATTTGTAAACACTATTGATTATCACTATAATCCCCCGCAATGAGCAATTTCCTCCCCCTCGGCGTTCGCAGCGTCTTGAGCAAAACAGGCTGGACGGAGAACGAAGTCGCGATCTACTCAACTCTGCTCTCCAAGGGCGCGATGGACTTGAGCACGCTCTCGCACGAGACCAGTATTGGAGTCTCTACCATTCAATACAGCCTGAAGCAGTTGATCGTGAAAAAGATGGTGCAAAAGACCCTTCTCAATAACAAACCTCTTTACGCTATTTCTGATATCGAAAGCCTTCGGAAATGGCTCAAGGGATATCTCAAGCAGTTCACCGTCTATGAGGAGACGATCCAGAAGTTCGTTGACCAGTACGATTTCAACCCGAAGATATTCCTCTCCAAGGCGCGCTTCTTTGAAGGCTATCGCGGCGTCAAACAGTCTTACCGCACAATGTTGAAGGAATGCAGGGGAGATGAGATTATGGGATTCTTCTCCGTGATCGAGGATGTGGGGAAGGAGCTGCAGGATTTCTTCGTCCAGGAGTACGTCCCCGACCGCGTGCAGAAAGGGATCTTCATCAAGAACATCGCTCTTGAGAGCCCCAAGGCAATTGCTTACCAGCGAAACGACAATGAGGAATTGCGCCAGACCAAGCTCATCTCGAAGGAGTTCTTTCCGATGATTAATACAGAAATCAACCTCTACGATGATTGCTTGCACTGCATGAGCTTCAACTCCAAAACGGCGTTCGCCCTCATCATCCAGGACGAAGCAATCGTTTCCATCCTCCGGGCGATCTTCAAGCTCCTCTGGATGCACCGGGACGCCCTGTACATGACGGACTATCCCGAAGTGCTTGAAGAAACCATGCAGTCGCGACGGGAGCTCTACATCCCCGACTTCCGGCGTAAATTCATCGCCGCGGAACCTACAATCGAGAAAACCAAGGAGGGTGAGACGGTTATGCGGGTCCTTGGCCATGAGGTGATGTCCACCTATCAAGTTCCCTACATGCAAACGCTCGCCGAAATTGTAACCCGTAATGGAGGGGATATTCTGAATGTCGGATATGGTCTTGGCCTCCTTGATGAAGAGATCGAGAAGTACCGGAATACGCGAAAGTTGGGTACGCATACCGTTGTGGAGATCAACTCGCATATCGCAGCTGAGGCCAGGAAGAAGAAAGGGCTTATTGTGATCGAGCGCGATTGGCACGATGCACTGAATGATTTCCGGGGCGTCCAGTTCGACGGGATCGCTTATGATGGTTACCCGCTCAGTCTAGAGGAAGTGCATCGGGATGGTGTCATGTTCATCGAGCGCATCGTCGAAAGAAACCTCCTTAAACCGGATGGCATCCTCACATTCTTTGTGGATGCCGCTGACCACCTTGGAAACAGATTCCTCGGCTTACTGCGAAAACTCGGTTTCCACCGCATCGAAGTGAAGAAAATCCCCATCGATGTTCCGGACAGAGAAAGGCAGATATGGAGGCATGACCACTTCCTTGCTCCCGTGGTGCAGTATGGGAAGCCAGGAACCGCAAACAACTGAGGTTGCGGGCAGAGGAGGGATAAATAGGGGGGTTCTACGGGGTCACGGAACCTATTTTATCCCTTTGTGAAAAGGAAAACTCGGTACAGGCATTTTTATTTGTATTATGTCGTATTTTCTATTTGTGAAACATACATAACATGATGGGTGGACGCCAACGCGCTTCACATCTACGTGTCGATACCACCCTCTTCATGAAATTCGAGGCCACATACGCACCGGCTGCCACCGAATTCCAAGACGGAATTTCATTCCTCCGTTCTGATGGAATGCTCACGCTCACTACGGATCTGAGAAATAGGTATATCGGCATGTGCAACGGCGGAGAACAGACGCCATCGTCCTTTCTTGCAAAGAATCTGATTCCGCATACCGGCTGTGAACCCACTGCAGCATACGGAGCGGTCGTCGAGACCAAGGATGGACCCATCCTCGACATGGCGTCGCAAACGGTGAACACGGTACTGGGACAGAATGACATTTGGGTTCTTGCAAACATCAACGCTTTCAACCTGAGCGGATATCCTTCCTTCCTCAGTTCAAGGTTCACGAATGCCTACGCGAAATTGCTCGCGGAAAAGATTTCCTCGATTGGAGGCATTGCCGACGCCCGCGTAAACCATCGTCTGTGCTCCGGTGCGGCAGCAATCGAATCACTTCTCACGAACGCATGGAATTACTGTTGCACGAAATACGGGGACGATGCTTCCAGAAAGATGGTGGGTTCTTTCAAGGGCGGTTTCCACGGACAAACAGGGAACGCCGGTAAGATTTCATGGATACAGAAAGGACTGAAACTTCCTTTTCAAACTGCCGGGTCGGACCAGGGAAAGGTGATGTTCTTCGAAACGCCGACAACGGCTAGCTTCGACCATCATGAGGTTCTGTCGGACGGTGAAGTGGAAATCATGGAGCAGATCAGGCAGCACAGGGAAGAACTTTTTCTTGTCATCATCGAGCCTCTCCTCATGAATTACGGAGTAGTCACTCCCTCTCCTCCCTTCTTTCAGTCGTTACGAGAGACATGCGCAGAATGCGATATTCCTTTGGCCTTTGACGAAGTGCAAACCGCTTTCGGCTGGCTTGGAACGATGTCGGCGGCGGAGAAACTGGGCGTGGCCCCCGATATGCTCGCCGTTTCCAAAGGGCTGACGGGGGGATACGGCCCTCTCGCTGCTTCTATCTGCAGCACAAAGTTCTCCCAGGAGAGCGGTACAGGGGAGAGCACGAACGGAAGCGATCTCCGTGCGATGGTCGCCGCAAAGGCCGTGCTCGAAAGGCTCACGGGCATACAATGGAAGGACATCCCCGCTTGCCTTCCAGTTTCTCTCGCGGAAGAACTGCATGATGGTCTGTTGCGCCGGGTGCCGGAAAAAGCGAAAGGTTTGCGCACGCGGCTCCGCGAGCTTACTGAAAAATATGAGAATATCGCAGGTGCGCTCAGAGGTGACGGCCTCATTTGCGGACTGCCGCTGCTAGATAAATCAGGACAGCCTTCACCGGCGCTTGCGGCGGCCGTGTACCGCGATCTGATCTCGAGAGGCGTTTTTGCGAGGGCATCGCACGATGCCCTCATCATCAAACCACCCCTCGTCATTACGGAATCAGAAATCGACTTTGCAATAGAGCAACTGGAAAACAGCCTGAAGAAATTCTCCGCCCATCCTCTCTGCTGATATGTCCACCCGTCTAACCCCCTGCAAAGAATCGCTGAGCGTGGAAGAACTGGAAGAGCTGTTCCAAATGCCCGTGGCCGCTTCCGACAAACAAGTACCGCAAGGGAACTTGAACAGTAACGTCCTCTTCCATACGGCAGATGGGAGACCGTATCTTCTTCGTGTGGAGAATCAGGAGGGGAGGGCACGGGAGCTACCCGCGATCATCAACGAATACCGGGGAGTGGGATTCCTCGACGTACCGGGAAACGGCTTCTTCCTGCGCACGGCTGGAGAACAGCATGCGTTCGCCGACGCTCTCCTGCAAATGAATGTCCCCGTCATCTCGCCGATCTGCTCCCACAGGAAAATGCAGATCATCGCGTATTGTCAAGGCGCACGCACACTCGCCGATTTATGGAAGATGGGAGATAAAGATGCGACAGCCGCATCCGAAAATGCGTTTGCGACACTGATGCAGTGCCACGGATCAGGAGTGGCAATCGGGGACAGGTGGGGGCCGAACGAACTCGTCCTGCCCGACAGTAGTCTTCGTTTTATTGATTTCGATGTGGGCATCAAGGGGCCCGAGGCGCGAGAATTCGAACTTGTGGCATTCATGTATTTTCTCGCGTATTTCGCACAGCAATCCCCCGCTCAAGACGTTTCGGCTTTCCGGGAGCTGTGCGCGGCTGTTCTGAATAACGCTCGAGAACCCGTGTATTCCCAGAATGCGGTAAAAAAGTATCTTTCCTCATATCCGAAATATTTCTCCGGGGAGGTTCCTTACTCCTGGAACGATACCCGAGCATGCGAAACATTCTTTACCGAATTGCACTCCCATGTCTGACATCTTCGAACAGCGGCAACAATACAGCCGGGAAACCCTAGAACGTTTCCGGGAAAAAGCGGCAAAAAGCCTGATTGATTTCGGGCAAGAGTTCGCTCTAGCCGTGACAGGAAGCATCGCCAAGGACAAGCTGACGACAGATTCGGATTTGGACGTCCTCATGATGACCTGCAACATCGGCGAACAAACGAAAGAGCAAATTCGCCAGTGCATTTGCGAGGATGTGCCTCTGGTGGGACATCCTCTGGAACTGTATGCCATCGCGCCAGAGGAAGAATGGAAATGGCTCATATGCCATTCGGAATTGATAGCATCGGATGTCCACTTCTCCAAATTTGTTGCAGGGAATCGCGCACTCTACGACAGGATTCTAACCTTTGCCCTGCAGCCGGAGAATGATCAGGAGAACCAGCGGAGCTATTTCACTTACAACTGGCTCTATCGCACCAGGCAGTTGCGAAAGGAGGAAATACACGATTCGCTGAAATATCGTCCAGGCGGCTTGAGAGACGTCCAGACGCTGGACTGGGTATCACGTCGGCTGCTTCGATCATCCGAAACGCATCCTGGAAACCAATTGAATGAAATGTGCTCGCAAGGTCTCATTCCAGCGAAGGACACAGAAGTGCTGGCTCGTCAGTACGGGGATCTCCTCGCGAGCAAGATGGATTCCCGTTGTTACGTCGATCATGAAACATCGATGAATGCATGGGTCATTATCGAGCAATTGCGGGAAAGAATCCTGCGTGTGATCGGGGAAACGGTCGGAAAAGGATGGGAAGAGGAAATTCTGGAAACAGTGCGGGGAGATCACCGTAACACATGGAATGTCCGTAACGCTTTTGATGATACATCACATTTACTTTGCGAAATCTGGGACTCCGCATCCATATCCCAGCTCCACAACGCCTACCGGACTTCCTATGAAGAATGGTCAGTACGTGCCGCTCTCGCGCTCAATCCACATACGCCGCAGAATCTCCGATCCTCGCTCGCGCGATTGTCCTTCGCTGATATGGCAGACATCCACAAATTCTTGCGAGCAAATCATGTTTCTTAACCATTTCTACCCTCTATGGAAACCATTCACCGGAACTATCGTGGCAAAGAGTACGATTACCAAACCGACCAAGGAGTCATTGGCAGAGATTACTATAAAGACCATCTGGTCTCCCAGTTGCACGACTATGTACTCCCCCTCGTCGATGACTCGGGAAACGGTATCGCCGTCCTAGATATGGCCACCGGCCACGGCTATTCCGCAGTCATCATGGCGGATTACTATCGAGACCGTGTCGCCAAAGTCGTCGCCTATGACATCAATCCGTGCGCAGTAGAGATGGCACATAGGAACGCGTCGCGGCATGCCTGCGAGCGTATTATCGACTTCCGCGTCGGTACGCTGTACGAGCCTCTCCATGCTGGCGAGCGATTCGATCTGGTCCTCTCAGCCCTTCCGCCCATTCCCGTCACCACCGAGCAATTGTCGCAAATGCCGAAGGATGTGCAATCGCACCACTGGGTGGCGAGCACCGCCGGCTCCACTGGTCGTGATCTCCTCGATGCCATGATCAAGGGGGCACCGCCCTATCTGCGCGGGAATGGAATCATCGCGACGGCAACTGCGGATTTCCAGAACGCGATACGCCACACCTGCGCCGTCATGGAAGAGAATGGTTTCCAGCCGTGGCGTGCCGGAGAGCCGAAGGAGCAGGAAATCCGGAACACGAAACTGACTGCCCTGGCGAAAGAGAACATCCTGAAGCTGGGATATACGTTCTCCAAAAACCGCAACGGAGAGGAGATCTTTTTCATCGAGACGTATGTTGGCAAGAAAATGCCCGTTGACATTCACTGAACGAATCGTGATTCTCGATCCTGCCTTTTCCTATGTCACCTCTCTTCATCTTCGATTACGACGGGCTCTTGGTGAATACCGAACAGTTGGCGTTCCAGGCGGAAGCGGAACTGCTCCGTTCTGTTGGCATCCAACTCACTCAAACAACATTTGATGAATGCCTCGGCATGCCCGTCCGCACCGTCATGGAAACTTACAGACGGCAGTATCACCTGAAGAAAAGCGCGGAAGAGCTTATGTGCTCGAGGAACCAGGCAATGGAGCGCCTGATGGCTGATAGGCTGGAGCTAATGCCGGGAGCGCGAGAGCTTATCGAGTTTCTGAGGAATCTGGGATGGGAACTTGCCATCGCTTCTTCGGGAACGAAGGATTACATCATGCGGGGTATTACAAAAATGGGAATCCGGGACAGCTTTGATGTCCTCGTATCCGTGGACGAGGTGCAGAAGGGAAAACCATCCCCGGATCTCGTTTTGGAAGCATTGAAAAGAGCCGGAAACAAACCTGAGACCGCTGTGATGGCGGATGATGCCCCCAAGGGGATCGCGGCAGCCAACGCGGCTGGTGTGTATTCCATCGCGATACCGGCACGCGGTCATGCATGGACCGATTTTCAGAACGCGTCCGCCATCTTCCAAGACCTGAACGCGCTACTCGCCTTCTTGCAAGTCGCACATGGCTCCGGACTCCCCCCTGTTCCATGAACTTCGTCGCAGGCATCTGTGTTCCTGGCGGCGGCAATAGTTTCTATGCACAGAGGCTGTTAGAATGGAATCATGAATGATGTAGGAGCCAGAGAGGAATCCCATCGGCACATCCTCCTTCTCGCCGATACTGATTCCTCCCAGTCGGAACTCCTCCGGCAGTTCGTGAACAAACGTGCTGACATAGATATCCGCCTTGCTCATGGAACGCAGCAGGTGAAAGAGATGGTCGATAGGGAACCGCCGGTTTTGCTGCTCCTCGCCGTCGACTGGTCGAAAACGGAAGGACCTGATGCCCTCCAGTATGTCCGCAGTAAAGGCCATACGTTCCCTGTCATCACACTTTCCTACGCACTCTCCGACCAGGAACAGCGCCATTGCCATGAGCTTGGGGCGACAGCCTGCCTGGACAAGAACAAGCTGAATCTTGAAACGTTGTGGGGGGAGATGAAGAAGTACATCCCTTCGGAGGACTTGCACGGGTGAAAGCCGGATCAGCGTATGTGCCTTGATCTCGCCGCCAAAGCTACCATGGCTAAGATCTTCGGACCGTAATCCTGTGCTCGTTCATAGCTCAGCTCTTCACCGATTTCATCTTTCCAAAAAACCTGAAAAGCGTGGAAGACATCGGAATCCTTCGTGAAGGGCAGAGTTTCGATGGATACGTTTTGCATTGGCGGAGTGTAAAGGAGAATGTACTGGAAGCAACCTTTTGTAAGTTATCGCTTCATTATTCGCTTGTGCAAGCGGTAAATCCATCTATGCCACCACGAGTTCCCTCTCTACTTCCTCGGCTACCTGCATGGGGGACATGTGCATCTTGTCGAAGGTCTCTCTCGCTCCGAGTTCCCGCGCGCGTCGGCACTGTTCTTCGTCGAGTGACGTGAGTACGAATGTCGGGGTATTGGCATTCAATGTTTTGTCCTTCTCCTGCAACACATCAAAACCGTCTTTGATCGGCATCTTCAAATCAAGGAGAATACAAGCAAAGAGATCTTTGCCCATGCGATTGATCGCCTGTTCTCCGTCGAAAACACCTTCCGCATTAAACCCCAATTTCTGGAATTTTCGCTGCAAGGAGCCGTTAAGAGTCTGATCATCATCCACCACAAGGACTTTTCTTGCTTGAGTGACGGCAGGCATACGAAAGAAGGGGAAGTACCCCGATCATACCAAACAACCAAGTGTGCCTACAGGCCATTCACAGTCCCATATCCTTTTTCACCTCCTCGATAACCTGCGCGGCGGTCATTTGGGACTTGATGAACGTCATCTTTGCGCCCAATTCTCGGGCAAGTTCGCACTTTTCCTCCCCCAGAGTCGTCAATACGTAGACAGGCGTCGTGGGGTTCTTAGTGGTGCTTTTCTTCGCCAATACGGCGAAACCGTCTTTGATCGGCATCATGAGATCCATCATGATTCCATCGTAGGTCTTTTCGCCCATCTTGATCAGCGCCTGCTCCCCGTCGAAACACCCCTCGGTCTCACAGCCGAGACCCTGAAACTTCCGCTGGAGGGAGTCATTCATGTTCTTATCGTCTTCGACGACAAGGATCTGCTTCTTGGTATTGGTGTCGGGAGCCATGGGGAACAGGGGAGGAAAGCTGAATCTACGTGAATATTGTAGCAGAAAACGCGATTGGAGTGAAGAGGCATCAAACGGGCAATTCCACGAAGAATGTTGTGCCCTTGCCCTCCTCGCTTTCAAAACGGATTTTACCTCCCTGCTGCTCCACTGCCCCCTTCGCCACGTACAGGCCGAAGCCGTTGCCATCGACGTTCTGAACATTACTTGCCCGGAAGAGCTTCCCGAAGAGCTGTGCCTGGTCCTTCTTCGGAATGCCGATGCCGCTGTCCTTCACGGTGCACGAGAGGATGTTCCCCCTCATCTCCACCTTGAGATTGACGGTCCCGCTGACCGGCGTGTATTTCACTGCATTGGAAAGGAGATTTTCGACGGTCATGTGTGTCAACCGCTTATCAAACGTGCCTTCCGGCAACGTCTTGGGGAGGGAGTAGGAGAAGGTGATGCCCTTCTCTTTGGCCTTATTCTCAATGACGACAATAATTTCCTGGAAAAATTCAGAGAGGCTTTGCTTCTGTTTGTTCATCTTGAGGCGGCCAAGCTCAATACGGGACACGTCCAAGAGAAGCCCCGCCAAGTCGAGAAGGTTGCCGGTCACTTTCATGTCTTCCTGGAGGTGCTTCTTCAATGCATCCGAAAGCTCGCCGAATTCCCCGTCGAGCATGTCTTGCATGCTCCACTGGATCGAGGAAATCGGGCTCGCGAGCTGGTGGCTGACGATACTGATGAGTTCGTCCTTCTGGCGGTCGATCTCGGCCATCTGCGTCACTTGTCTCTTCCAGAGCTTATGAATTGCGAAGGCCTGCAGCCCGATCAGCGCAATCAAGAATAGTGCGAAACCGATAAATGGAATGAAGATGCGCTGAAGCAATGCCCAGAAATGTGAGACAGACATATCCAATCCGATTGCATAGCCAGTCGAACGCTGAGGGTCATCGATGTAACGGATGGGTGCCGTCCCCGCGAGGAAGAGTCCCCATTGGCTCACCGTAAATTCCGGATCGACGAAAGAACGCACAAAGGCATCCCTCCGGAACTCCGGAAACTCAGAGACGTCATAAGGATCGCCGGGGTACGTGAGGGCATCCTCGTCATTGATGACCCCGTCTCCATTGAGATCAACTTCTTGGTCTGGATGGAGTGAATCGGCATCCGCGACGAATTCCATTGTATTCGGATCATCCGTGCGTCGCAGGATGTAAGCGTAGCGGATATTGGCAGTCTGCGAACGGATGCGCTGAAGCTGGAGTACTGCGCGTTCGTAGGCGGGTGTATCCACACTTTCCTCACCCTCGATTTGGTCCAGTTCGGCAGGATCGAAGCTTGTGGAAGCAACAGAGGCGAGCCCCATGAGACGCTCATCCAGTCCCGCCCGAAACACGCGCTGCATCGAACCGTACAGGACGTACGTCATGCCGCACGATACGGCTATGGAGATCAGAACGACCCCCAAAGCCACCCAGCCGCCGCCGAGGCGCGGTGGACGCTTGCCGGAACTCGCAGATGCGACGCTTACCGGGGACATCGGTATTGTAGTGTACCACCCAGAGGACCATTCAGCGCAAGATGCTTCCACTCTGGTCGTACGTCCGATAATCCTCCGTCAACTCCTCGTCGGGATCAATATCCCGTGCAGCGAATGATTCCCCCTCCTTGCCGTCTCCGTTGCCGAACCCAACATCGATGACATTCGGCTCTTCGCTGTGATTCATAAACCGCGCGTCATCCGAGCAGAGGATATGTCGCATCTTCTGTGCATTGAAATAGGCATAATTCAATATCCTCTCACGACAACCTGCTGCCAGCCTATCGACCTCTTCCGGTGAGAGTTCCAAATCGAAGCCGGGAGTGAACTCCCATACCTTCGTTCCCTTCGAAATCGGTTCCTTTGCGAAGAGGCCGATTCCCTCGATCTTGCTCGGAGCCAAATATGTATCGATCAGGAGCATGGCGATGGCATCAGGAATGCGATCCGTTTCCACCAACGGTTTTCCGCCCGTTGCCGGATGGTGACTGCCGATGAACGGGCTCTTCGACGGCACGCCGCGCCTCGTAGACCAGCACTTCGTTCTCGATAGGATTGAAAGGTTCACCCTGATACCCACCGGACACTTTCACATCCTCGAAACCCGCATCTTCCATGGCTGCGATAAGCTCACGGGGGAAGTAATATTGCAGATCCATTTCGGTCATCTTCTCATCTCCGTCCCGGCAAATCAGCGCCATCTCTTTCATGGCTTGTTTCAAGTGATCGTAGAGGACGAATATCGCAACGCGCGTGTCCATGCCGATGCGGCGGATACTCGCTTCCAGCCCCGGCTTTTGGAAAGGGATGAGATAGGGCGAAAAGGTGTCCGTATGGAACTGGCCGCCGGGCTTGAGGCTTCTGTGGACATTCTTCAGCAGTGGTGAAAGTTGTTTCTCCTCCACAACCTGTAAGAATGAATAGGGAGCAACCACGGAATCGAAATGTGATTCGGGAAATTGCTCTGTGACCGCATCGGCCAACATGACTTGCCTGTTTTGCACATGCGGATGCCTGCGGCGGAGGAGCTCGAGCATCTCCGGGGAATTATCAATCCCGATTGCATCGGGATTCTCCTGAGCGAGATGTGAAAAAATACGTCCGGCACCAACGCCCAGATATAAGACGTGCCCGTTCACTCCCTTTTCAAGGTAATAATCCAGATCACCTTCGTATCCCGGATAGGCAAGCTCGTACAATTCAGCGCACTTGTAGACGTCGAGGTGGGTAGTGGCTTGTATGCGATCAAGCACTCTTTGCACCTCTCCCGGATCTTCGATCTGTCCCCACTCCCGAAGGGAATGCACATCCGGAGATGAATCGCGTTGGAGAGCGAGAAGGTTAGGCATGGATGTAGTAATTTATACCAAATTCAAGTATTGTCAAATGCAAATATAGCCCTCCTCTATGCCCAATAGTGCAATTCTTGAAATTCATGACCTTCATATGTTGCCAATAATTGCATACTAAAGGCTCGATTGCGAGAAATTTCTGCTGTAGGCATATTTCCCTGTCGCATGACATAGAAAAAACCACCAGACTCTCTGGTGGTTTCTTGTCGCAGCATGCGTCCGGGAAGACTACTTTTCCCCCGTACTGAGGAGATAGAGGGCGAAAGCTGCAACGAGCCATGCGAGTATGACGCGGACATTCGGGAGTTCCCACTTGAAGATCGCCATGTAGAAACTCGCCGCGACAGGCATGAGACAGTAGAACATCGTGAGCGTGACCGCACCCGACTGGCTGTTCAGAGCCGCGAAATGCGTCTCCGCCGCGATGAAGGACGCGACAATCATGAGAAACACGAAGAGCCATTGGTTGCCTTCAGGCATTCGGATTTTCTCATGACCGATTGACAGCGTGACGGCGGCGCACACGGCGACTCCGATTGCGTAAAAGAGCGTAAGGAGCCGCGGGGAGATGTTCGCGAGCTTCCAGTCCGTGAGAGCGATCTCAAGGGCGTAGAAAAGCATCGCAAGCGTGCAGAATAGGGTTGCAGTTTTCATCGTAACCTCCGGGTTTTGCTGCGACATTTGAAGGATCGCAGAGTCAGAATATTCGGACTCTGGAATACATATAATTCCATCATTGATAACAAATGTCAACTATGCGCTGATGAGCTGATGGTACAATTGCACCATGTCTTCCCCCGACAAAAGCGGCGAGCATGATGATAACCTCTGGCTGAACAATTTTGACCTCTCAGAGATGCTCAAGGGGATAGAAGAGGCGGAGAAATGGAGACGCAAGTCCATCGAACAAATTGCCACGATCCGTTTCCCCACAATTGACGTCACGAGCATTGTGCGGACGATGGAGACTGTCACGCAAGCAGTACGAAGCGGAACAGAATGGTATGAGCGTCACCGCGCAGGCATCGCGAGTTCCATTGAGCGATACCAGAAGATCATGGAGAACACGCGTCTGATCCTTGAGAATGGGACGCTGGAACGGATGCTGAAAGCCGCACAGGATTCCATGGAACGGATTTCCAGCATCGTGCCGCAGTCACCCTCCGCATTCGAGATGCTTGAACAGCACGTTCTGCTGAAGGACTTCCCTGCCCCCTTGGTAGAGAAGGAGCAGTTCTCGAACAAGGACTCCTCCCCGGCGCAGGAAATCATCCTACAAAGCATGGAGCTTCCACCCGAAACGATCGGACGCCCAACGTGGAACGCTAAGGAACCCCTACTCCCTTTCGGGCGGGATGCCGCACTCCCAGCTTCCGAGGCGGCTGCATCCGTTCCCACAGTCTTCTTCCAACATGTCCTGCTGAGCGAGACTGCGAAGCGCTTTGAGATCCTTCCCGAGGAAGCAGACCTCATTGACGAAGCCATCGCGCTCTACCTGCCCCACAAGGCCGGCATCTTTCTTTTCACGCAGGCGGGATTCTGGATCAAGGAAGAGGACGGCGTCACGCCGCAGAGTATTCGCATCATCCAATTCTTCCGCCGGATCGGGAAGCGCCCCGGAGCTCCATGCATGAGCGCGAAGGAACTCGCCAAGCACCTCGCTCCAAGAGGATCGAGTCTCAAGACGGGCTGCAGTTCTATCCATAACCGCATCCACCGCATTCAGGAGATCTGCATGGAATACAACACAAAGCCGATTCTCATCAAGTCTGGAAGCCTCTGGCGCATCAATCCCGAACTCACACGCTGGGACAACGTCGGCTTCATGCCAGAATATCACAGAAAAGGTCACTGATTTTCTGAAGGTGACAGATATTTCTGCTTGCAGAAAATAGGGAAAGAAAAACGCAAGGGTCTTTTTCCGCAAACGAAAGCGAAGGGGGAAAGGGGTTCACTACTTTCCCTTGTTTATAAAAATCAGTGACCTCCAGCGGTATAGCCATACTTTTTTCCTCCATTCGTATGGCACAACATCGCCGCAGAAAGAAAAGAGGCTCAGGTATCCCCAGCAAAGCCCCGCTGGATCTCCAGATCGTCTGGGTTCCGATCGGTGCCCTGCATCCCGCCGCCTACAATCCGAGGACACATAGCCCGGGACAAGAGGAGCAGTTGATCGAAAGTATCAAGCGCTTCTCCGTTGTCGAGCCCATCGTCGTCAATGGGGCGCGAAATCGAAAGAACATCGTCATTGGAGGCCACTTCCGCCTCGAGGTGCTGCGGAAACTCGGGTACCGGACCGTCCCCGTGGTCTACGTCCACATTCCCTCCCTTGAGCGGGAGAAGGAGCTGAATCTGCGGCTCAATAGGAATACGGGGGAGTGGGACTGGGAGGTGCTGAAGACCTTCGACTCGGACATCCTCCTCGACGTCGGCTTCACCGCGGATGAACTTGCGAGCGCATGGGACGGGCTCCTTGAAACGGAGGACGACCACTTCGACGTGGAGAAGGAGCTGCAGAAGATCAAGAAGCCGAAAACGCGGATCGGGGACATGTGGGCAATCGGCCCCCACCGCCTCATCTGCGGAGATAGCCAAGATCCGGCAGTCGTCCGGCGTCTCATGGGGAAGGATGCGGCCTCCATGCTCTACATCGATCCGCCTTTCAATATCGGCCTCGACTACAGCAAAGGTGTCAGCCAGCGCAAGGCGTATGGGGGCAAGACGAACGACCGCAAGAACGAGGAGGACTACCGCTCATTCCTCAAGGCCATCCTCGGCAACGCCCTCGCGGCGGGGAAGAAGGATCTCCACTGCTTCTTCTGGTGCGATGAGAACTGGACGTGGCTCATACAGGAACTTTACCGGGAGCTTGGGGTCACACACCGGAGGCTCTGCGCGTGGGTGAAGGGGAACTTCTCCCTCACGCCCGGCATCGCCTTCAACAAGGCCATGGAGATCGCCGTGTACGGGACCGTGGGGACGCCCCACCTCGCCCCGACCCCCACCAACCTCTCCGAGATCCTCGACAAAGAAGTGGGGGCGGGTACCCGCCAGATCGATGACATCCTCTCCCTCTTCCAGATCTGGGCATGCCAGAGGCTCCATTCCACGGAGTACCAGCACCCGACCCAGAAACCTCCGACGCTCCACGAGAAGCCTCTTCGTCGCTGCTCAAAGCCCGGTGACATCATCCTAGACCTCACGGCGGGGAGCGGCTCCACGATGGTGGCATGCCACCAGATGAAGCGGAGGGCGTTCCTCTGCGATGTTGAACCCATTTTCTGTGACCTCATCCTGGAGAGAGCGAAGGCGCTTGGTCTTACCCCCTCCCCCCTCAAGAAATGACGAAGCTCCAGATCACCACCGGCACGATCCTCAAGCTTGGAGAGCACGTTCTTGGGTGCGGGGATGCCATGGATGCGGCATTTGTGACGCAAGTCATCGGCAAGGCGAAGGTGCGCCAAATCCTCACGGACCCTCCCTACGGCATCGATTACGTCGCCTCCAAGGAGGACTTCGCGGGCAGGAAGACCCGCCACGCACCCATTGAAAACGACCACCTCCAGTCCGATGCGGAGTATCGCACCTTCACGAAGAAGTGGCTGGAGGCGGTGAAGCAGCACCTTGCACCGAAGAACACGATCTACTGCTTCAACTGCGACCGGATGGTCTTTGCCCTCAGGGAGGGCATGCAGGAGGCCGGGTTCCGTTTCTCACAGCTCCTCGTGTGGGTGAAGACCCAGCCCATCGCGGGAAGGCTCGATCACCACCCGCAGCACGAACTCATCGCCTATGGGTGGCACGGCTCCCACGAGCGCATCCGCTGCGCTGACCGAACCGTTCTTGTGCATCCAAAGCCACACCGAAGCACCCTGCACCCCACCTGCAAGCCCGTGGCGCTCCTGCGTCGGCTCGTCCTCAACGGGACGCGCACTGGGGACATCGTCTACGACCCCTTCCTCGGATCCGGGTCGACTCTGTTGGCGTGTCAGGAGACGTCGCGGCGCTGCATTGGCCTGGAGCTTTCTCCCGCGTACTGCAGGGTCATCTGTGACCGCTTTGAAAGGGCAACGGGGATCGGCGCGAAGGTTATCTCTTCCCCCTCCCGCCCATGACGAACCGGCATGCAACCCGCAAGGCTGTCATTGACGCACGGAAGGCGCAGGAACAGGCCACCCTCCTCGAACAGCTGAGAAAGCTCCCCATCGTCCAGGTTGTCTGTGAAAAGGCAGGCGTCAGCCGCGCCACGTACTACCGCTGGCGAAAGGAAGACCCCGCTTTCGCCTCCTCCGCAGACGAGGCACTCCATGATGGCACGGCTCTCGTCTCCGACATGGCAGAGAGCCAACTCCTCTCCCAGATCCGGGACGGCAACCTCGGCGCCGTCATGTACTGGCTCAAGCACCGAAACCCCAACTACAACAACAAGCTTGAGGTGACGGCACGTCTCAAACATGAGACAGACCAGCTCACCCCCGAGCAGGAGGCCGCGATCACAGAGGCGCTACGGCTCGCATCGTTCACCGAAGATGAACCTTCAGATTCCTTTTCTTCCCTTCCCCCCTCTTCCCATGGAGAAACCCCGGAAAACACCATCGGCTAAGGAGCTTCGGCTCCGGATGCTTAAAGACAGGAAACTTCGCAGGAAAACCGTCGTGGCGAGCCACTACTGGTTCTTCCACTTCTACTTCTGGCACTACGTGAAGTTTCCCACAGCCCGCTTCCAGCGGGAGATGTTCTCGCTCACGGAACACCCTGATCCCCGCACCATAGCCATCACGGCCTTCCGAGGTTCTGCGAAATCCACGATCATGAACCTCTCCTACACCCTCTGGGCGATCCTGGGTGTTCCAAAGAAGAAGTTCGTGATCCTCGTCGGGCAAACCCAGGCACAGGCGAGGCAACACCTCAAGAACATCAAGGAAGAGCTGGAGAACAACAAAATCCTCGGCGCGGATCTGGGACCCTTCCGGGAAGAGGAGGATGAATGGAGAAATTCCTGCCTCGTCATCTCAAACTACGGTGCGAAGATCATGGCGGTCTCGATAGACCAGGCGGTGCGAGGGCTACGCCACGGACCCCATCGCCCCGACCTCATTATCTGCGACGATATCGAGGACCTGATGTCCGTGAAGACGAAGGACGGGAGAGACCGTACGTACCAGTGGGTGAAGGGAGAACTCCTCCCCGCCGGGGACACGGGTACCCGTATCGTCTTCATCGGGAACCTCCTCCACGAAGATTGCCTTCTGAAGCGCCTCCAGCGGGAAATTGAGGGTGGGAAGCTGCAGGGAAGCTACCGCGAGTACCCGCTCCTCCTTGAGGATGGGACGCGCCTCTGGCCGGGGAAGTACCGGACGGAAGCGGATATCGAATCCGAACGTCAGCGGATCGGGAGTGACAGTGCCTGGCACCGGGAGTATCTCCTTCGGATCCTTGCGGATGCCGACCGTGTCATCCACCCCGGCTGGATCCGGTACTACGACACCTTCCCGCCGGAGAAGGATAAGGAACGGGAATTCCGGTACAGCGCGACGGGGATCGACCTTGCGATCTCCAAGAATGAGAGTGCCGACTACACGGCCATGGTCTCGGCCAAGGTGTACCGCGAGGACGGGCAGCTTCTCCTCTATATCCTCCCAAACCCCGTCAATGAGCACCTCACGGCGCTTGAGACCTTGGAACGGGCGAAGCAGGTTTCCAGAGCCGTCGGCGGCGGGGAGAAGTCGCAGCTTTGCATTGAGGAAGTGGGATACCAGGGCATGCTCATCGAGACTCTCGATAGGGACGGCTACGATGTGAAGGGGTCGAAGGTGAAGAATCAGGACAAGCGTGCGCGGCTCGCCCTCACAAGCCACCTGATCCAGAGCGAGCGCGTTCTCTTTCCGCGGCAAGGTTGCGAAGAACTCATCAACCAGCTCCTCAACTTCGGCATCGAGGCTCATGACGACCTCGCCGACGCCTTCGCGATCCTCCTCGCCTACGTCCTCGAGGAGGGGCCGGGGTCCAGCATGGGGATGATCTGGATCGTGGGAGGCGATGATGACAGGCATCCGGATGACGGCGTCAAATGGTGGGGTAGCAGGGCCCTTGGGGATTTGCCCCCAAGGAACGCCCTTTCCGAGGTCTTCTGATATGGGAGAACTCATCCCTGACCTTCGGCGAAAGCTCCTTAAGGACCGTGTTGTCCGCAGGGCCCTCACGCGCCAGAGCCACCACCTCTTCTTTCACTGCTACTTCCCGCACTACGTGAAGTTCAAGACGGCGGCTTTCCAGAGGGAGATGTTCCAGATTACGGAGGAGGAGACCTACCAGACGGTCGTCGTCACGGCGTTCCGGGGCTCTGCGAAGTCGACGATCCTCAACATGTCCTTTGTCCTCTGGTCGATTCTTGGGAAGCCCGGGAAGAAGTTCGTCATCCTCGTGGGACAGACGCAGGCGCAGGCACGCCAGCACCTCAAGAACATCAAGGAGGAACTCGAGAGTAACTCCCTCCTCAGAGGCGACCTCGGCCCCTTCAGGGAGGAGGAGGATGAGTGGCGTAACAGCTGCCTCGTCATTTCCAACTACGACGCGAAGATCATGGCGGTCTCGATTGATCAGAGCGTGCGGGGTCTACGCCACAAGGAGAATCGTCCGGACTTGATCATCTGCGACGATATCGAGGATTTGCCCTCCGTGAAGACCCGAGAGGGCAGGGACAAGACCTACAACTTCGTGAAGGGCGAACTCATCCCGGCGGGTGACCCTCACACGAGGATTGTGTTCGTGGGTAACCTCCTTCATGAGGACTGCCTCCTCAAGCGACTCCAGCGGGAGGTGGCGGAGGAGACGCTCCAAGGCACCTACCGAGAATATCCACTCCTCGCCAAGAATGGACAGTGCCTTTGGCCGGGGAAGTATCCCACGGAGGCGGCCATCGAGGCGGAGAGGAGGCGCGTCGGGAGCGAAATCGCATGGCAGCGCGAATTCCTCCTTCGGATCATTTCGGACTACGGGGTCGTGATCCGTCCCGAGTGGATACAGTACTACGAGCACGAGCCGTACGAAGAGCCCGTCCTCTCGGCTATCGGCATCGATCTGGCCATCTCCCAGGAGGATAGTGCAGACTTCACCTCCATCGTGTGCGGAAAGGTATACGTGGGCAATAACCGCAAGGGCTACCTCTACGTCCTCCCGAACCCCATCAATGCCCGCCTGACGGCGCTCGGGACGATCGAGCATGTACTAAGCCTCGTCGACGCCATCAAGGGGAGATTGGCGCCCATGGTGTACGTGGAGGATGTCGGCTACCAAGGCGCGATGACGCAACTCCTTCGGCATCAGAGGCTACGCGCGCGGGGCGTGAAGGTTCATGGCGACAAGCGCAGCCGCCTCGCGCTCATCTCCACGTTCATCCAGTCCGGCAGGGTGCTCTTCCCGGAGCACGGGTGCGAGGAACTCATCTCGCAGCTCACGGGATTCGGGAGCGAACTCCACGACGATCTCGTCGACGCCCTCGTTCTTCTCATCAGCCAGCTCACGCATTCCTCCTACTGCCGCATGTACTTCAATAACTACCTTGAACAGGAAGAGGAGCCCCCTTCGAGGTTTTGGTGAGGTTTCTGGGGCTGGATACGGGAGGAATGTTGCGGCATTGCTGTATGGAAGCCCTTTCCCATCATTCCTATGCACTTCTGCGTCTATATATTCATCCCCAAGGAGGGGGACATCAAGGAGCACGTCTCTGATGCGCTCCGGCTCTACGGCATCGAGCACGAGGTGCCCCCGTACAAGGAGTACCTCGATGCCGATGAGATATCCGTAATGGCGAAGCACTATCGCGTGCGGCGAAGCGACCGGAAGGCGCTCGTTTCTTTCATGAAGGATTGGAACGGCAACCCGGGGGGGATAGACCGAAAAGGGCTTTTCTCCGTGAAGACCGCGAATCCCCAAGCGAAGTGGGACTTCTACGAAATTGGGGGGAGGTGGAACTGTTTCCCGGATGATGTGATTGCGGCTTTGGCGCTCCTTGAGAAGAAGAACCTCAAGGAGATCCTCCCGGCAGCAATGGTGACACCAGACGGCCTCTGGCACGAGCGAGATGCCTTTATCGTGGATGGGTGGATGAAGTGGAGGATGGATCGGAAGAATGACGGGATCTGGTTGAAGGAAGTGAAGGAAGCCCTCCGCATGCATCCGGACACACGCATCGTATGCGTGGATATTCATCGCTAGCCGTATGAAACCCGTCAATCCCGCTATCACAGAAGAAATGTTGAGGGCATACGAAACCGTCCGGGCATCCGGCGTCACGAACATGTTTGATCTCCCCGTGGTTTGCTTTGCCTCGGGGCTCTCGCGGGGAGAGGTGCTCGCGATCATGAAGAACTACCGCGCCCTCACAGAGAGATATCCCAATGTGCGAAAACGGTAGCTTTGGGGCTCATAGGGAGACGGGTCGCGCATTTTTTAGGAAACTCCATAGAAACGACCATTGGAAGAGGTATACGGGGAAGGCAGGCGGGTCGATTGCCTGGATACCGGAGGAAGGTTGGGGCATTGCTTGTAGGGCAACTTCCCCCTTCCCCTATGGCAATCGCCACGCTTCCCTCCCTACAGACAACGCACATCGACCTCTCCCCTCCGCCCGAGATCGGAACCGTCCGTTACGTCCTGTACGCCCGTAAAAGCAGCGAGCAGGATGAGCGGCAGGCACTTTCCATCGATTCCCAAGTGAAGGCGATGCTGGAGCTTGCCAAGCGAGAGAAGATCGAGATCGTGGATGTCCGGAGGGAGAGCCACAGCGCGAAGGAATCGAGCGGGAGGCCTGTGTACAACAAATTGCTGGAAGACATCCGTGGAGGCCAATTTGACGGCATCCTGACGTGGGCTGCAGATCGCCTGAGCAGGAACGCCGGAGACCTGGGAGCGCTCGTGGACATGATGGACCAGGGGCTCCTGAAAGAGATACGGACGCACGGGCAGAGGTTTACGAATAACCCGAATGAGAAGTTCCTCCTCATGATCCTCTGCTCACAGGCGAAGCTGGAGAATGACAACCGCGGCATCAACACGAAGCGGGGGATGAAGTCCCGCTGCGAGACGGGGCACCGTCCCTGCATCCCCGCTCTTGGCTATGCGCTGGAGAAGCGTCCGGAGGACAAGAAGAACAGGGTCATTCCCGATCCGATCCGGGGGCCCCTCGTGCGGCAAGCGTTTGAGAAAGTCGCCTACCAGCACGCATCCGGACGCCACCTTCACTGCTGGATGCAGGAGGTGGGATTCACGACGAAGCTGGGGAGGACCGTCACGCTCAGCATGATTTACCGGATGCTCAGAAACCCCTTCTATACGGGGAAATTCGAATATCCGGTCGGGAGTGGGAACTGGTACGTGGGGAACTACGAGCCGCTCGTGGGGAAGCAGCTCTTTGAGGACGCCGGGAAGGTGCTGGACCTCGCGCCGAAGAAGGCGTGGGGGACGAAGGAGTTCGCCTACACGCGGATGATGACGTGCGGGGGATGTGGTTCAGGGGTCACGGCAGAGGAGAAGAGAAAAACGCTCAAGGACGGGAGCATCAAGACCTACATCTACTACGTCTGCTGTGATTCCAAGACCCGTGACTGCCGGGAGCCGTCCATCCGGGAGGACGTTCTTCTGGAGCAGCTTCTTGCCCTCATCGATACGATCGATCTGGACAAGGTGGGCATGAAGAAGAAGCTGCAGGAGGAGGTTGCCCGCTACGAGCGGTTCTCAAGCGGCATCCTCGGCCAAGCTATGGGCGTAAAGGTGCCGAAGGTGGACGTGCGGACGTACGCGAAGTACCTCCTCAAGGATGGAAAGACGGAGGAGAAGCGGGAACTACTCAATTGCCTCCGAAACAAACTCACCCTGAAGGGCGGGATTGTTACGTTGGAGCAAACAAGGGAGAAGAAAACTTCGTCCAAGCAATCAGTTCTTGCCTCATGAAGTTGATCCACGAGAAGGAAAAGGAATGGCAGACCGCTGGCCATTTAATAACTCTCTTCGATGCCATGATCCACTGGTACGGAGTGCTGAGAAATATCGCAACTACGAGATTCAATCTTGGTTGAGCTGACGCTGAAGCAACGTGATTACTCTATCTACCTCGTGCTCGGGATTGCTCATCACCGAACGATCGATTTTTCGGGGCTCATCAAACGCCAGGATAACATCTTTATTTTGATATGACATCGTATATGACTTTCGAGGGGAGACGTCCTTCTCGATCCTGCGATGTCCCGCATTCGCCAAGCTCACAGCGTAGAGAAAGCTGTGGTAACGCTGATACGGATCATGCTGGTCATAGAATGCTCTCGCGAAGGAAAGCACTGTACGAAGGATATGCCGGACGTCCTCTTCGGAGATAGCATACCCCGAAAGAATTTCTTGGTTACGCTCATTGCGTCCAGTGACATTAGCGGTCACCGTAATGAGTCCGTTTTCGTGCACTGTCACAATAGCTTCCTCTTTAGGGCTAGAATTCCCCCCCTGCCGGATCATGAAAGCCCTGCCTTGTATCGAATGTGTCTTGCTCTTTGAGTACGAAAGAAGCCTGATCTCTGGTTCGTGTGCGAGCCGATACACTCCATCCGCGAACTGAGGGCTCTCAAGTGTTACGGGATCGATCACTTCGTTGTCACGAGTAGGGGCTAGGGCAAGTGTAACAGTGGCCTCTTGTCCCATTTTCGGAGGTTCTAGAATGGCCTGCTGCACAAGGTTCGGATCCATTGAGGAGATAATAAGTTGCCCAATTAGGGGGGCAAGGGCGTTCTTCACTGCTTCGCGCAGCTCGCTTTCGGAAGAATATTTCTTCCGCAAGCCCCCATGCAGATAATCACTAACCTTATTCTCGAGCAAGGAGGCTCCGCTATCCCGCTCCGTTTCTTCGAGGAAGATGAGAACTGGTATCCCGCGCTTCTTGGCTTCCTCGTACTCTTCCTCAACCATGAGCTTCCCAGATGGTGCCCTCGATCCACCTCTCGACCCGAGCAACAGTATGTAGATGTCTGATCCAACAACAGCATCCAGACAAACGTTTCTTGGAGAAAGTGCGTGGGCTGGGAAGTCTTCATTCACCAATAATGGTTCTCCTCCGGCTGAGATGACTGCCGCCTTCGCTGCGGCGCGGTATCGGTCGTAATCCGTAACAACGGAACTAATGAAAACTCGGGGCTTGATCGCTGAATTAGTCATTGAGCGTGACGTTGAAGCTGTGGCACTTTCTACAGCGGGGCGGTCGAGGTGGCAAGTTGTTGGCTACTGTTTCTTCGGGTGTCAGCACGTCGATACGCTCTTCGTAACCACAGTCGCTGCATTGCATTGTCATGCGTTTCATATAGAAGAAGGGGAGGGATTAACGTTCTTTATGGAGGAGATCATTGAGAGAGTCGTATCCTTCTCTCTTCAGGAAGTTACCGAGCTTCATGTCGCCTCGGACGTCAAAGTCGCGGTGGTATTGTTTCTCGATGGTGCGCATAAGCGTGTCGTCGCGCTTGTCACGGAGCTCGCCGTCGTCATTGCGGGAGCGGTATCCTTTCATTCCTGCGGCATCAGTAGCCATGGTAAAGGGGTGAAGAAAGTTGGCTACCGGACAAAATAGTACAAACACAAGAACAGCACAAGGTATTCTATTGTACGAACTACTCCTGCATGTTAGAATTGGCTCATGCCTGCGACAACTTCCCCTCTCCATCCCACTCAGGAGAAGCTCTTGGAATTGCTAAAGGAAAATATTGATGATCCTTTGACAATCCGAGATCTGCAGGAGTCTCTCGGTCTCTCTTCACCAAGTCTCGTTCAGCATCACCTCCAGCAACTCGAAATGAAGGGCTATCTAAGGCGCAATCCTTCCAACCCACGTGACTACCAGGTACTCACAGAATCTCCTGATCGACTCATCGCGTATTTGAATGTCTATGGTCTCGCGGAGTGTGGACCTCGGGGCTCGGTACTCGACGGTAACCCCGTGCAGAAGATTGCTATCGGCAGCAAGCTACTCGGATTTTCCTCACTGGAAGCTTTTATCGTCAGGGCAAAGGGGAATTCCATGCTTCCTTACATCAAGAATGGTGATTTGGTTATCACACGTCGAACGAATGATTATAAGAATGGAGACGTTGTTGTTTGTGTAAATGACGGAGAAGCTCTTATTAAGAAGATAGCAGTGAGAGGCAATCAGATCTTTTTAGTGTCATTCAACAAAGATACTCGTTATCTTCCTTTTCCTGCTGCTGGAGATTTCAGGGTTGAGGGAATAGTAAAGGGCGTGCTCACACATTCAATCGAAGAATGATATTGAAAGAGCTATAGGGCTTCAAATCGTCAGCTGCTACCATATCGGAGAACAGCCTCGCGCTGCTTCTCGTTATGCCAAAGCCAACCGAAGCAGAAACACGGCAAGAATTGATCGATAAACGCCTGAAGAAGGCGCAGTGGGATGTGAAGGATCCCACGCAGGTCATCAGCGAGCTGGATATCTGGGTCGGGCTTCCCGAAGGCATCGAGGAGCCGCTCCATGAATTCCAAGGACACCAATTCTCGGATTACGCCCTTCTCGGAGAAGACGGCTATCCCCTCGCCGTTGTGGAGGCGAAGAAGACTTCACGGGATGCGCGCGTTGGGCAGGAGCAGGCGAAGCAGTACGCGGTGAACATCGTGAAGAACACGGGGCGGGAGATGCCCTTCGTCTTCTACACGAACGGCCACGACATCTACTTCTGGGATACGGAGCGCTACCCGCCCCGCAAGGTGCACGGCTTCCCCACGCGCAAAGACTTGGAGCGGATGAAGTTCCTCCGCGAGACTGCCAAGCCAATGTCGCAGGAGCTCATCAACCGCGATATTTCAGGACGTCCGTACCAGATCGAAGCCATCCGTACGGTGCTGGAAGGCGTGGAGAAGGGTAACCGCAAGTTCCTCCTCGTGATGGCTACCGGTACGGGGAAGACGCGCACTTGTGTCTCTCTCCTCGATGTCCTCATGCGCAGCAACCGGGCGCAGCGCGTACTGTTCCTCGTAGACAGGATCGCGCTCAGGGATCAGGCACGGGATGCCTTCAGGGAGTTCCTCCCCAATGCTCCGCTCTGGCCGAAGCAGGGAGAGCAGGAGATCGCCACTGATCGGCGCATCTACATTGCGACCTATCCCACGATGCTCAACATTATCGAGCAGGTGGATTGCAAGCTCAGCCCCCACTTCTTCGACCTCGTGGTTGCCGACGAGAGCCACCGTTCCATCTACAACGTCTTCCGCAATATCTTCGACTACTTCGATTCCCTGCAGCTTGGCCTCACGGCCACGCCTACGGACGCCATCGACCACAACACGTTCGATCTCTTCCGGTGCGAAGACGGGAATCCTACCTACGCCTACACCTACGAAGAGGCCGTGAACAACAAACCGCCGTATCTCAGTACCTTCCAGGCATTCTCCATCCAGACGAAGTTCCAATCCGAGGGTATCCATCATGACAAGCTCTCGCTGGAGGAACAGAAGAGGCTTCTCGCGGAAGGCAAGGAACCCGAGGACATCAACTTTGAGGGGACAGACCTGGAGAAGAAAGTGACGAACAAGGGCACAAACGCGCTCATCGTGCAGGAATTCATGGAGGAGTGCGTTAAGGACGACAGCGGCACAATGCCGGGGAAGACGATCTTCTTCGCGATGACGAAGAAGCACGCCTACCGCCTGCAAGAAATCTTCGATGCCCTGTATCCTGAACAGAAAGGCAACATCGCCAAGGTGCTCGTCTCCGATGATGCGCGTGTCCACGGCAAGGGCGGCCTCCTCGACCAGTTCAAGAGTAACGACATGCCGCGCATCGCCATCAGCGTGGACATGCTGGATACAGGCATCGACGTGAGAGAAATCGTAAACCTTGTCTTTGCCAAACCTGTCTTTTCGTACACGAAGTTTTGGCAAATGATCGGACGTGGGACACGTTTGTTGGAGCCGAAGGCAATGAAGCCGTGGTGCACGAAGAAGGACAATTTCCTCATCATGGACTGCTGGGAGAACTTCGCCTACTTCGAAATGAACCCGAAGGGGAAGGAAGACCGCCCCACCAAACCCCTCCCCGTCCGCATCTTCGAGACGCGCCTACAGAAGCTGGCGGCAGCGGAGAAGGCGGGAGAGAAGGAGATCACCACGGATACCATCGCAGCCCTCCGCGCGGACATCGCGAGGCTGCCGGAGAATAACGTGGTGGTGCTGGACGCCAAGTCCAAGCTGGAACGGCTGGATGATGCGTTCTGGAAGACGCTCAATAGCGAGAAGAGCCTCTACCTACAGAAGGAGATCGCCCCGCTCATGCGCGCGCGCAGCAATGAGGACTTCAAGGCCATGAGCCTCGACCTCAACGTGCTGCAGCTCAGTATCGCGCGTTTGGAGAAGAACGAAGAGAAGATCGCAACGCTGGAAGAGGTCATCGTGGAGAAGGTATCTGACCTGCCGCTCACGGTGAATGTCGTTGCGCGGGAGCAAGAGCTGATCGAGTCGGTACTCAACGAGAGTTTCGTCCACAAGGCGAGCGAGGAAGAGCTGCGACGGATCGTGACGAGGCTCGCCCCCCTCATGCGATACCGCGAGGAGGGATTCAAGATCGACCAGGAGAAGCTCAACCTCAAAGACCTGACAGCCGAGAAGAAATACATCGAATTCGGTCCCGCGAACGAACGCGTGACCATCCAGAAGTACCGCGAGAAGGTGGAGGCGCTCATCAAGCGGCTGGAGGAAGAGAACCCCATCCTGCAAAAGGTCAAAGAGGGCAAGAGCCTGACGAAGGAGGAGCTGGAGCAGCTTGCCGATACCCTGGAGCAGTACGAGCCGTATCCAACGGAGCAGAACCTGCAGAAAGCCTACGACGCGCGACGCGTGCGCTTCCTCGACCTCATCAGGCATATTATGGGCATCGGTGACCTGGTGACCTTCGCGGACAAAGTCACGGAAGCGTTTGCCGAATTCATCGTGGCGCACAACACACTCACCGCGAAGCAGATCCAGTTCCTGCAAGCGCTCCAAACCTTCATCATCGAGAACGGAAGGCTGGACAAGAAAGACCTCACGAGAGAGCCATTCACCCGCTTCCACGCCAAAGGTTTCCTTGGCCTCTTCAAGCCACAGGAACGTACCGAGATCCTGCAGCTTGCCACATCCCTCCTCCATGCTTAGCTCCAAACTGCGCGCTTCCGTTGACCGGCTCTGGGACAAGTTCTGGAGCGGCGGCATCGCCAACCCCCTCACGGCCATCGAACAGATCTCCTATCTCCTCTTCATGAAGCGGCTCGATGAGCTCGACCTCAAGAAGAAGCAGGATGATGAGTTCACGGGAGAGAAGTACGTGTCCTTCTTCGCGGGGAAGAACGACGAACTGCGCTGGAGCCACTTCAAACAGATGGAGGGCGGCCAAATGCTGGATCATATGCTCAAGAAGGTCTTCCCGTTCCTCAAGACCTTGGGGGATCAGGACAGCCCCTTCGCCAAGCACATGAGTAATGCGGTCTTCATCATCAGCAAGCCCTCCCTCCTTGTGGAAGCCGTGACGATTATTGACGAAATTTACGAGGAAATCTCACGGGAACAGATCGAAGGGCAAGGGTTTCAGGATACACAGGGCGACCTGTACGAATACCTCCTCTCGGAGATCACGAGTGCCGGCAAACTTGGCCAGTTCCGCACGCCGCGTCACATCATCCAAATGATGTGCGAGCTCGTGGATCCGAAGCTCGGCGACACGATCTGCGATCCCGCGTGTGGCACCGGCGGCTTCCTCCTCGGCGCCTACCAGCACATCCTCACGCAATACACGAGCGAGAAGCACCGCGTGACGGATGGCAACGGCCTCAGGCGCGGCCTTGTGGGGGACAAGCTCACGGATGAGCGGCAGTGGAAGCACCTGAAGGAGAAGACGTTCTACGGCTATGACGTAGATGAGACGATGGTACGCGTCGGCCTCATGAACCTCATGATGCATGGCATCAGCCACCCGAACATCATGCAGCGCGACACCCTCTCGAAGAACTTCAACGATGACAACACGTACGACGTCATCATGGCGAACCCTCCGTTCAAGGGAAGCCTCGATAAGGGGGATATCAACGAATCCCTCATGCTCCCCACGACGAAGACGGAGTTGCTCTTCATCAACCGCATCGTGAATTCCCTGAAGATCGGGGGGCGTGCCGCGATGATCGTTCCCGACGGCGTACTCTTCGGTTCCAATAATGCCCACAAGCTCGCACGCAAGCTCCTTATCGAGCAATGTGAGCTACAGGGCGTGATCTCCATGCCAGGGGGCGTCTTCAAGCCCTATGCCGGTGTCAGCACAGCTGTCTTGATCTTCGTGAAGGGTGGCGAGACTGAGAAGGTGTGGTTCTACGACATGGAGGCTGATGGATTCAGCTTGGACGACAAGCGTGACAAGATCACAGAGAACGACATCCCCGATATTGTTTCGCAGTGGAACAGACGCGGCGAGATGAAGCAGAGCGATAGAAAGGAGAAGTCCTTCTGGGTGGAGCGGAAGGAAATCGAAGAACACGATTACGATCTCAGCGTGAACCGCTACAAGGAGACCGATTATGTGGCAGTGGAGTATGAGAAGCCGGAGGTAATACTTGGGAAGATTGAGAAGTTAGAGAAGGAAATTGTCGCAGGGCTTTCCGCTCTAAAACATGCAAACAAATAGAACAAAATGGCAGATCAGGAAGCTGGGCGATGTATGTAACTTCATTGGAGGGGGTACACCATCGAAGTCAAACAAGACTTATTACCAAGGTAATATCTTGTGGGCGACAGTTAGAGATATGAACTGCGATGTGCTATCAGATACTGAGTTTAAGATTACTGAAGAAGCTCTGAAAAATAGTACGAGTAACGTTATCCCTAAGAATTCAGTGATTATTGCTTCGAGGGTGGGATTGGGGAAAGTCTGCATTTTGGAAAAGGATACTGCAATCAACCAAGATTTGCGGGCTGTTATACCAAAAGAAGCAGGTATGTTATCTGAAAAATATTTGTTCTGGTGGTTTAAAACCATCGCGAATTTGATCATCCGTAATGGCAGAGGAGCTACGGTGAAAGGAGTCAATTTGCCCTTCTTAAACAAGCTCGAAATTCCAATTCCTTCACTTGCTGAACAATCGCGCATTGTATCAGTTCTCGATAAAGCTGATGCACTCCGCCGGAAGCGGAAGGAGGCGATGAAGTTGCTGGATGAGTATGTGCAGGCGGTATTCCTGGAGATGTTCGGGGATCCGGTGACGAATCCGAGAGGGTGGCCGCGTAGAGAATTGGCTGAGATAAGTAACGCAAAAGGGCAAAATGGGTTTTTCGCCAAGAAAGATCAATTATCCCCGAATGGGACTCCGATCGTCTGGATAGGAGATATTATTGACCAAGAGTATGTGAATTTCAGTAATTTGCGACGGGTTATTTCTAGTGAGAAGGAAAAGGCAAAATACACGTTGATTTATGGAGATGCGCTCTTTTGTCGATCTTCGCTTAATACAGAGGGTATTGGTAAATGCTCTATTGTTCCCAGACTATTACCCGAAACAACCATTTTTGAATGTCATATAATTCGAGTGCCCTTAAATCTTGAGCTAGTTCTCCCCGAATTCTTTAGAGATTTTGCTAAAACTGCATATTATCGACATCAAATAATGAAGAACGCAAATACAGCAACAATGACAACGATAGCCCAAGATGGAGTTATGAAGACCGAAGTTCTTGTCCCTCCAATGGATATGCAAATGAAGTACGTGCAAGCCTGTGCAAGTGTAGGGCAATTAAAATCATCTATGAAACAACAGGTACGGGAGCTTGATAATCAATTCAATGCCCTCATTCAGAAGTCATTTGCTGTGACGTGATTCATGCAAACGCCAATTCAGGAATTAAGTGTTTTTGCTCCGAATCCGAGAGATAACGGAATGATTGCGGTATGTGAAAGTCCTGTATGCGTTCCCTTGGGTCGATTTCTTCCTCCAAGGCATGGTAACTCTTTATCTTGATAGCAAACGCTTTTTCGCATGAAGCAAAGTATTCATAAAACTCCGCTTTGCTGATGCAACCCTGCCGACTATATTTTTTCCAAATCATGCCCGGCGTTCCTTCGGTAACTTCCTCAATGACAAAATAGCCGATTATCTTTTTCACCGGACTGCTCGCGTATACAACACAAATATTACTAGCTCTTTTGAATCCAACCTTGCGAAACTCGACCAATTTTTGTTGTTGGTGAATTTTTAAAGCGTACTTAGGTTTAATCGGAAGAAAAATCATAATATTCGGTGGAGAGAACTGTATGCCGAATCAGCCAATTGAACAATTGACTGTGGAGCAGCATTCAAGATCCGCATATCTTCCAAAGTTTGATACGGTACAATGTTCATAGGAAGACAGGATTGATAGAACTTGAGAGCAAGCGTTTCACCTTTCGAAATCTTTTCTTGGATATCATCAGTTGAATAGACGGATCTTTTGGCAATAAATGTCGACATTTCATCCAAATCATTGCTCCTCAGCACGTCGTCGATAACTCCTCTCGCAAAAATAGCCCTTCGTTGTTGGCTTTCGTAAAATAGCAATAAATCACCTTTGCGAATGGAAGTAATATTTGAGTTGCAGACATATGCCTTCCTAATCGCATGTCCGCAGGATGACAGCCAGAGAGAGCCTTGAACTACGAGTTCTGGAAATAATATGTGCGTAAACTGAGGCTGAATCGGTACAACAAATGCATGCACATGCGGGGGCTCCGGAAGAAATGGATAATGTGCGATGGCCGTTTCAAGCGGATCACTGTCCATTGCGGTGATTGGCTCCAAGTTCTTTTGAAACACTAATTCTTCGCGACCTCCTTTCATCGAGGAATTAATCTGACGAAAACCAAAATCTTCCAGCCAAGAAATCAAATAACTTTTATCTGCGAATACCTCTACTCTCATCATCAAAATGCCGCGTTTGATAGCGAACATGATTGCCTGCTTTAGCAAATGTTCCCCGGCTCTCATGCCCTGCAATAAATCGGACACTTTGAATGTGCAGATCTTCATGCCATTGTTACAATCGTGGTTCTTCGGGTCAAAGATACAAACGGCGGCAAGAGATTCTCCTCGTCTCATGATCCAAGATCTTCTTCCCTCTTCAGCTTTTTTTTGAAACCAGCCTGTAAAGCCAGGGTAATCAGATTTCAAAGAATCGAAGATGGCGTCATTGAGATTCAAAACGCTAATTTCCACTTCCTCAATCGCCGGGAGCATTGGCGTTGCCTTCTCGAACTGTTCCTTAATTACAAGATCAATAAATTCCGTGATGTAGAAGACTCGATCTTCGAGGCCCACTCTCCTTGCTTTTACATGCACTCCCTTGTCTTCAGAAATTAAATAACGGATGGCATGGCTTTTGAGAGCAAAGAGAAGGCAGTCATCAATAAAATCGTTTGACCCCAGCGTTGATGTACGACCAAGCTCAATATTGAACTCAGCACTTGGCGCTTGGGCAAATTCAAGAACGGGATACTTACCCATTTTTGCGAGCGTGATTTTTCTTCTGCGATCATCTTTATCCTTAAGCAGATCTGATCGATTCTGCCGATGCACGAACAGTTGAATACGGTGCTTCTTCGTTAGTTGATGAAGATCCTGCGTATTTTGCGACAATTCGACATTGTCCTCGGATTGGATGATCACGTTGGTGTCTAGCAAAACACGCATAGGCTGCATACAAGCAAACTATAATTTACCTCTCGGAGAGAATAAAGCGTAGTAACAGTCGCTATCGCTATGCACGTAAAACTAGGCATGCCGTTGTTGCTTAGGCATCCTCTTTTTTCGCTGTCGTTCCTCTTGAAACGCAGCTACATCGCTCCGCAGAAATACTTTTCCCGTGGAGAGCTTACGGCAGCGCAATTGACCGCTTTCCACGAGGTGATCGACGTACTGGCGGGATACCTTGAGGTACCGCATCACATCGCCCATGCCCATGAGTTCGGGGAAGTCCTGCATATCGTTCGAGCTTGACTTCCTACGCTAGTCCAGACATGAATTTGTGTGTATTGCTATATAGCAATACGAATCCTATACTCTATCCCATTCCCCCCTACCCCCATGTCCGCACACGAAACATCGTCGGCCTCCCGAAAGATCACACTACGCTGGATCCTCGGATGGATCTTCGGCGTCCTTTTCTTCCTAACCGCCATTCCTCTCATCGCTCAGAAACCCATCGGCGGTCTCGCGATGCTCGGTGCCGCACTCATCCTTCTCCCGCCTACCATGGAGTTTATCCAGAAGAAGGGAAACTTCCACCTCTCCGGCGTTGTGAAGCTCCTCGTCGTCCTCGTGCTGCTGGGAATCTCCGGCGGGAGCATGGGGAGCGCTGCAGCGAGGAAGGGCAGTAGCACTGTGGAACAACCAGCAAACACCGAGCAGGCCGTCGCACAGGAGAAGTCGTACGTGCAGGTCTTTACCTTCAAGGGTAACGGTATCAAGAAGTCTGAGCCGTTCACGATCACTGGGGACAAGTTCCGCATCAAGTACGATTGCAACGGGCAGCTTTGCCAAGCCTGGCTCAAGTCGCCGGACAACGCCTTCAAGTTGGATATGCTCATGAACACCACGGGCTCCACGAAGGACGAGAACATCTTCTACGGTGCCGGAACCTACTACATTGAGGCGAATACGATGGGAACGTACTCGATGGTGGTGGAGGATTATCGATAATGACTTTCCAAGATCTCAGATCCTCCTGATTTTCATGAAGGTGATGCACCATTCCTGCCATCGGTAGTGGACTCTTGTACACCCGAACAACTTCCGCTATCCTTTAGGCCTTGATTTCTTTCCCGAGGTTTTATGGCAGATACAAAAGTTATCTTCGTTGCCTTTGCCATTGAAGACGAACGGCAGAGGGATTTTCTTAAAGGACAATCTTTGCACATAAATTGCCCCTTCGAATATGTCGACATGTCCGTGAAGGATGCTTACAACTCCAACTGGAAGGAGCACGTTCGTACACGCATCAGGCGCTCCGATGGAGTCATTACTCTCGTCAGTAACAATTCATTGAACTCAAGTGGGCAAGCATGGGAACTTCAATGTGCGAGAGAAGAGAAGAAAAGCATCCTTGGAGTTTGGGCATATAGAGATGACAGGACTTATCTTCCCGGCGTTAACACTGTGGAATGGACTTGGGACACGATTGAGCGTTTCATTAATAGTCTCTAAATATGCGAAAGGCTTTAATCGTCGGGATTAATTATTACGACTCAGTAGGTCAGCTTTTTGGCTGCGTAGACGACGCTCATTCAGTGAGGGCGGTCTTGGAGCGACACGATGGAGGCATTGTAAACTTTGATTGTAAATTGCTCACTGGAACAAGTGCAACGGATCGAGTAGATCGGAGTACTTTGAAAGACAGTATCGAAGAACTTTTTAATGGTGATGCCGAAGTTGCATTATTCTACTTCGCAGGACATGGATACATCGAAGCAACGGGCGGATATCTTATTGTAACTGACTCAAGACGAGGAGATGAGGGTATCTCCCTGAATGATTTACTGACTTACGCAAACAATTCCCCTGCGATCAATAAAATTATTGTATTGGATAGTTGTCATGCAGGAATCGCTGGCACTAATCCTATTAATGGCAATACCGCAGCTTTGTCTGAGGGACTGACAGTCCTGACTGCATCAACACAAGACCAATACGCGACTGAGGAGAATGGAAGAGGAGTATTCACAACTCTTTTTGTTGATGCGCTGAATGGTAGTGCCGCAAATCTTACTGGTGATATTACGCCGGGCAGTATTTATGCCCATATCGATCAGTCACTTGGCGCATGGGAACAAAGGCCAGTGTTTAAAACTAATGTGAAGCAATTTGTTTCACTGCGAAAAGTGACGGCACCGATTGCACTCGCGGATTTACAACGCATTTTTTATTTTTTTCCAAACCCAGGCTTTGAGTATCAACTCGATCCTACTTATGAGCCAGAGATGAAAGGCAGAGACCCAGGGATGTCCCCACCCAATCCATCGAATGTGGAAATATTTAAAATCCTTCAACAGTACAATCGACTTAATTTACTTGTCCCTATTGGTGCTCCCCATATGTGGAATGCCGCGATGGAAAGTAAATCTTGTAAGCTCACTGCCCTTGGAGAGCACTACAGAAGACTGGCACAAAAAAATAGGATATAGCAGTGCGACAAACCCACTTAACTCCATCTTAAACCAGATGTGTTACGATCTTTCCCTACGAATGCTTGCGTTTCTTCACGATTTTCCCTTTCAACTCAATCCATCCGACAACGACTTTGAGGAGCGTATCGGTCACATTTCCCACGTCGTATAGAAATTGGTCAATCAATGATTCCGCCCAATGTTCAGAACCGATGGCGAAGGATATTTTCGCGACGTCTTCCTTCGAGTTGTAGCCAGACATTGCGTGTCCAAAATGAGTGATCGAGAGATGAACCTGTTTGCAGGTTTTTCGGTAAAGCGCTGGGAGCCATGAATACTGTTCTCCGGCAAACTCACACAGAAATCTATCGGTAAGAGCATGGCCTTCGTTGTTCTTGAGCTTTCGCCATTCCACCCCTTTTTGCCAAGCATGTAACATGACGTGACGATTTTCCTGATCTCGGGCGATGTAGTAGAGCTTATAGAGGTTCTCTATTTGAAGCCGGAGGAGAGGCAAAGCACAAACGGCATTCCAGTGGTCCGAGAGTACGATGATCCCATCAACAAGATTCACTGAACGATAGAGGGTTGCGACCATGAATTTATCGACATCGAATACACCGTTCCCGTATTTGGTCAGCATCTCATGAACCAAGGAAAGATGTAGCCCCTCGTATTGCTCGAGCGTCTCATAGCGTCGTTGGAGCGATGGGAATTTATCTACAGGCCGCTCCTCGAAATTTTTACCGAACATAAGGTCAGTATACCGTTCACGTCCTATGCTCCGATGAGGACTACCTGATCCAAGAAGGAATCGAACTGAAGATTTTGTTTGAGGGATGAGGAAATTCTCGAAGCGATCGGGTCGGAAGCAACAGGGTCTGGAACCAAGAGAACTCGATTTTTGGCTTCTATAAGCGGGTCTATAAGCACGCGCACGTGATGGCAGCCCCACGGGGAATCGAACCCCGGTTAACGGATTGAAAACCCGCTGTCCTAACCGCTAGACGATGGGGCCAAAATGAATACGACAAGGCTGTTGGAAGCCTCAATGAGTATAACAGACCCTCCTTGTAGAAGCACCTCGTTTGTAGTATAATGTTTACATGGAACAGTCAAACACAAACACCTTCACTTTCCTTACGCGTGTGCTCCCCGCCATCACGGGAGTCTTCCTGGTGTTGGGCATCAGCCTGGTTTCCGCCGGTACCACGGTCACATGGCGCGCACAGGTGCTGATGACGCAGGAGATCCCCCCCTACCCGCAGCAGACGGTCGAGGTGGGAAAGCTGACGCAGACGCTCCCCCTCCACGAAGCCGCTCCCGCCTACGCCTCCGCGGAGGAACAGACGGCACGCGTGCTCTTCGTCGGCATGCTCATGATTCTGGCCGCGCTCCTGCTCTACACCATGTACGTGGTACGGTTGCACGAGGAAGCCGTTGAACGCACCCCTTGGCACCGGATGCAGCGCTGGTTCCAGCGCCATCTGGACGCCTCGCTCCTGCGGCATAGGACGTAAGGGCATACAAAGAAAAGCGGCCTTGCGGCCGCTTTTTGCCAAGAGGCAATGGGTGATCAGCAGCAGCCTCCTCCTCCGCCGAGGGAGAAGCAGGAGCCGCAGCCACAACCACCGGGTCCGCCGATCATAATGGTTGGAGGGAGGAAATAAGAACGTAGGAAGTGTAGCGATGCTCGTGACCGTTGTCTAGCACTCTCTATAGAAGAGTGCCAAATCAGGCTAAACAGAGTAAAATCCTCCCCAACGGCACGTTAAAGTCGAACGATACGCATCCCCTTCCCCCGACGCAAAGAATATCACCGGATTTTTTGGGTTGTGGAATGGTCAGAGGGGATTCTTCTTCCCCAGGTCATCACGATGGTACTGGCCGAATTCCATGATCGTCCGCGCCACATCCCCCCGTACAACGGGACCCTCCACGCACATCCGCAGCCCCAGGGGATCCACGGTGCAGTTGCCGCACAAACCGTAGCCGCACTTCATGTACCGCTCCATGGAGAGCTGGCAGGGAACCTTCTTCTCCGCTGCAACGTCCGCTACGGCGACAAGCATCTTTTCCGGTCCACAGGCGAACACGCCGTCAAAGGAAGCACCCTTTTCGAACAGTTCCCGTAACACTTCCACGGTATTCCCTTTGTGCCCTTCGGAACCGTCGTCCGTGGCCAGGTGGAGCGTTGTCCGGGTCAGCTTCCGGAACTCCTCCTTATAGAGGAGGTGCTCCTTGCCCCTCGCCCCCACGATGACATCCGCGGTGCACCCGTTCCGCGTCGCTTCTGCGGCGGCGAAGTACATGGGCGCCGCTCCGTACCCTCCCGCCACCAGCGCAAGGTGCTGTCCCTTCTCCCACGCATAGGAAGTCCCAAAGGGCCCGCGCAAGCCGATCAACTCCCCTTCCTTCTTCTCCGCGAGCGCGCGGGTTGCCTCCCCCACGGCGAAGAACGTGACGCGCAGTTCCTTGCCGTCATCGTTCGCCACGCTCATGGGGATCTCATCCACCCCCGGCACCCACAGCATCACGAACTGCCCGGGCTTCGCCCCCAGCGATACCGGGAACGTGAGGGTGGTGACGTTTGCCGTCTCCCGCTTTATGGAAACAATACGATACGTCTGCGGAAGTGTCCTCTGATGGTTCACGCAATTTTTACATGACATGGCTTCATGAGTATATGTGGGTTAAGAGAATAATGCATGATGAGCATACGATGTTGCATTTCTCCAACAACCGCTGTGAGCTGGAGGCGTTCCGCCGCCGCGGGGGGTGAAGGGGAAGGCCCTGCTTCGACATGTCCTGCCGACGAGTCAGCCCCGAAACCTTGCAGGGGCTGACGAGGAGGCACAGGGCCGGGCAGGGGGGAGTTCGGCGGCGGAGCGCTTCTCTTTGCTTCTTTCTCTTGTCGCCCTGACAAGAGAAAGAAGGAGCTGACCATTATTGCTTCCGATGGCGCGGGGGCAAGTATTCCTGCTCTCATTCGGGGGTTTATGAAGCCTTTGCGGATGCCTTATGCATCCCCCCAATCAACTCTCTAACATCTTTGATGCCCTCAGCGTCGCAGAAAGCGGACATTTCGTCACAGACCTTTTTGAACACATCTATCCCCCTCTTCCATACCGCCGTCCCGATGCCGACCAAGGAGGCGCCGGCAAGCATCATCTCTATGGCGTCTTCCCCGGTATGCACGCCCCCCGTGCCGATGATGGGAAGCTTGCCCCCCGTCGCCGTATAGACGTCCGCCACGCAGCGGATGGCTATGGGTTTGATGGCGGGACCGGACACGCCGCCCACTTTGTTTGACAGGATAGGAAGCCGGGTCTTCAAATCGATCGCCATCCCCGGCCCCACCGTGTTGATCACCGTGAAGCCGTCCGCCCCTTCCGCCGCGCAGGCGCGGGCGATCTCCGCTATGGAGAGTGCGTTGGGGGAGAGCTTGATGAAGACGGGGACCGTGCCGGCTACCTTCTTCACCGCCCGCGTGACCGCGGCCGCATCGGGCGCGCTGCAGGCGAACGGCTTGCCGAACTCATCCTCCACATTGGGACAACTGATGTTCACTTCCAGGATGTCCGGCTGGAGGGGGACGATGGCGGCGGCGGTCTTGCCGTAGTTCTCCGCTGTTTCCGCGATGATGTTCACGATGAGCGGGGCGGGCTTGTTGACCATGTAGGCCGTGATCTCCTGCTTCCCCTTCTCCGGCCCCGCATCCGGCACGCCCACGGCGTTGAGCGTCCAATGCTCCGTGGAAATGATGGTGGGGTTGCGGTGGCCCTTGTGCTCCTTGAGCCAGATGGATTTGGTGGTGGGCGCGCCCGCTCCACCTTCCGTCACCGCCCTCCGCCAGCTGGAAGCCGTCACGCCCAGGATGCCCGAGGCGAGGACCGTGGGGTTACGGAAGATGACGCCGTAGACGGTTTGTTGGAGGTCCATCCGGAATAACAGGGTAACAGAATGAGGGAATAACGGGAATCTTTTCGAGACGTTCCACGGGTCCATGGAACGTCTTTCATCGCTGCCCCAACAGAGAAAACGGCTGTGATGCGAACGGGATGCGCGGGAGGGGATCGTGCCGCGAATCCGTCGTTTGTAGATTCATGCCATGGAAGACGACGGGGCATCACCGCTGTACGAGGGACGATACCGGAACGACTCGGCGCGCTGCGCACCGTGGGACTACGCCTCGTCCGGCGCGTACTTCGTGACCATCAATACAAAGGACCGCATCCCCTGGTTCGGGGCGGTGCGGAACGGGTTCATGGGTTTGTCGGATGTCGGATCCATCGTCGCCGAGGAATGGATGAAAACGCCCGCCATACGTCCCTACGTCATCCTGGATGAATGGATCGTGATGCCGGACCACATGCATGGGATCATCGTGATACGGAAACGAATCCATGGGGAACAAAATGGTACGCGAAAACCGCATCACCAACGTAATTGGCAATCCGGATCATTGGGCGTCATCATCCATCAGATCAAACGGTCATGCACGATACGGATCCATGATGCCGGATATCCCGCCTTCGCCTGGCAACCGCGGTACCACGACCACATCATCCGTGATATCGACGAATGGAACCGGATCCGCCACTATATACGGATGAACCCGCGACGGTGGTGGATGATGGGACGGGGGGGACGGTCGTAAGGACGCCATGCCATGGCGTCCCTACGACCATACCGCCACCCGTGGCCGGTCCCATCCCTACCACCATACCGCCACCCGTGGCCGGTCCCATCCCTACGACCATACCGCCACCCGTGGCCGGTCCCATCCCTACGACCATACCGCCACCCGTGGCCGATCCCGTCCCTACCACCATACCGCCACCCGTGGCCGGTCCCATCCCTACGACCATACCGCCACCCGTGGCCGGTCCCGACCCTACGACCATACCGCCACCCGTGGCCGGTCCCATCCCTACCACCGTACCGCCGCATGTGGCCGATCACGATCCGATGACCAGACCGCTCCTCATGCCGCCCTGCCGCGTCCCTCCTACATCCTTCGCCTGGCAACCGCGGTACCACGACCACATCATCCGGGACGCCGACGCGATGGACCGCATCCGGGCATATATCCGGAACAACCCGCGGGCGTGGGGTCGTTCATCGTAAGGACGTCCCGGCGGGACGTCCCTACCGCGACCTCGCCGGTACCCCGGATGGCCGTATCCCTACCACGATCGCGATGGTGATACCCACCATGGCATGGCGTCCCTACGACGATACCGACCCTCATGACCCCACAGCCGCTTCCATGAACGCCGCGAACAGGGGATGCGGCCTGTGCGGCCTGCTCTTGAACTCCGGATGGAACTGGCTCCCCACCATGAAGGGATGGTCCTTCACCTCCACGATCTCCATCAAATCCCCCTTGGGGGAATCCCCGGAAATGACCATGCCGGCCTCCTCCAGCCTCTCCCGGTACTCGTTGTTGAACTCGTAGCGGTGACGATGGCGCTCGGAGACGGCCGGGGCGTCACCCGACCCGAGGGATGACCGGTACGCGGCGTACGCCTTGGTCCCTTTCTTCAGCTTGCAGGGATACGCGCCCAGGCGGAGCGTTCCCCCCTTGCTCCGTTCCTTGTACTGGCCGGGGAGGAAATGGACCACGTACTTGTCCTTGGAAAGCTTCCCCTCCTCGTCGAACTCCTCGCTGGTGATGCGGGGATCCTTGAGCGCGGCGCGGGCGAACTCTATGGCCATGATCTGCGAACCCAGGCAGAGGCCGAGGTAGGGGACGGCGTTTTCCCGTGCATACTTGGCGGCGAGAATCTTGCCCTCGATCCCTCTGCTCCCGAACCCCCCGGGCACCACGATGCCGGCGCATTCCTTCAGCTTCTTCCACGTCTCCTGATCATCCGCCTCCAGTTTTTCGGAATCGACCCATGCGATGGACGCCTTGCGCTTTTCGAACACCGCAGCGGTCTTGATGGACTCAATGACCGAGAGGTAGGCGTCGTCCAGGTGGGTATACTTGCCCACCAGCGCGATGCGGATCTCCTTCTCGGCGGCTTGGTGCCTTTGCTTGCCCTTCTCCCACTCCTTCATGTCCGGATTCACCTCCCCCAAATGGAGCTTCTCCGCGATGATCTGCGCCATGCCGTACTGCTGGTAGTTGAGCGGGACGTCGTAGATGGATTGCACCGTCGGCGCGGGGATCACCGCCCGGCGCTCCACGCCGCAGAAGTGGCTGATCTTCTCCAGGAGGTCCGCCGGGATCTTCTTGTCCGCGCGCGCCAGGATCACGTCCGGCTGCAGGCCGATCCTCCGCAGTTCCCGCACGGAGAGCTGCGTGGGCTTGGTCTTGAGCTCCTTGCTGGCTTCCAGGTAGGGGAGGAGCGTCAGGTGGACGTGGAAGAGCCTCCCGTCCCCCATCTCCGCGCGCATCTGGCGCACGGCCTCCAGGAACGGCTCCCCCTCGATGTCCCCCACCGTCCCCCCGATCTCGATGAGCATGATGTCCGCCCCGCTCTGCCTGGCCGCCTGCTTCATGCGGTCCTTGATGGCGTTGGTGATGTGCGGCACCACCTGGATGGTCTTGCCCAGGAAGTCCCCCTGGCGTTCCTTGCTGAGGACGGATTGGTAGATTTGCCCCGTGGTGACTGTGGAGAGCTTGCTCATGGGCTCGTCGATGAACCGCTCGTAGTGGCCAAGGTCCAGATCCGTCTCCGCCCCGTCGTCGGTGACATAGACTTCTCCGTGCTGGAAGGGACTCATGGTGCCGGGATCCACGTTGAGATAGGGATCCAGCTTCTGCACGAACACCTTGAACCCGCACGCCTTCATGATGGCGCCGATGCTGGAGACCGCGATGCCCTTCCCGAGCGAGCTGCATACCCCCCCCGTGACGATGATGAAGCGCGCTTTGGTTTTCTCTTCCGCGGGCCTGCCGGTCGCAGCTTGAGCGAGGGCCGGCTTCTTCGGATTCATCATCATAAAGAAAATGGGCAGTCCTGGGGAGTTCTTCCGGAGCCCGCCGTCCATTGTACTCACCTTCCTTCTCTTGGCAAGTGCGAAAGGAAAGGGAGTTTATCGCTTCCATAACCCTTGACGCCGGTGTCCATTTTCTCGTACTTTCAAGCGCCCCATGCGCACGAATGGTTTTCATTCGGCTAACAGGATGAGCGACCCCCTCTCCACGACGGTCATCATACCGGATGACCGATTGGCGCAGTTGGAAGAAGAAACCATTGCATCGCTGCAGGACATGACGGGAGAGGACGGCGATGTCCGCCGCTCCATCCTGGCCATCCTCGCCGCGCAGGATCTCCGCCATGACCCGGCATGCGTGGAGGAAAACTACCCCGATTTCCGCTACAACATCGCGCATAGCCCCCGCGGCATCGCGCTACAGGTGGAGAATGCGCCGGGAGTGAATTTCCGGGAAGGCGGGCTGTTGTTGTTGCGACGGAAACAAATCGGGGCAGCGATACGTTCCCTCATCCTTCAGCACCAACTTCACCTGAACGGCGACCCGCAATCACGCACGCAGTTCGTCCACCGTCTCTTGCAGGAAGAAGGGATCCTCGAGCCGGTGGAAGTGCTTGTCGACGACCAGCGCCACGCCATTGAGAATGTCCTCGTGTGGGGCAGCCATAAACCGCAACCTGAGGACTATGACTACTCCGTGGAAATCGGCGAAGAGTGCGGCCACCAATTCCTGCGTATCGTGAACGGATGCGGCCCCGGTACGATGCGTGGAAGCAGCAAGGGCAATGGGACGGGTTTCCGTGATAACGACCTCCCGGGCATCGGGTCCTACGGGTACAGCTGTACCGAAATCATCGCCGCTGCGGAACCCCCCAACAAGTACCTGCAGAGGCTCGTCCTGCTGCCGACCACGGAGACGCGCATTGAGGCGTTCCTCCGGACGAGCCACGGCGTTGCCGTGTTGCCGGGAGGCGCGGGCACGTTGGAGGAATTCTTCATGCTTCTCAGCACCAAACTGCACGAACGAAACCGGGGTATGCCCCTGCCGACCATTCTCACGGCTCCGAGGGCATCGCAGGAATTTGTGACGGCATTGGATACGTTCATCCGAGAAACCGCGGGACCGGAGGCGCAGAAACACTATGAAACCGTCATTCACGACCCCATCGCGGTGTCTCGGAAACTCAGGGAAGGGGCAGCCGCCGTCCGCACCCATCGGGAACAGACTGGACAACCCCCTCTCTGGAACAGGGAACTGTATATCCCTCCGGAATGCCAGGAGCCTTTCGAAACAACGCATGAGTCCGTGGAAGCCTTGCGCCTCACCGCCGACCAGCCTGTCTGGCAGTTGATGGATGTGTGCCGCCGCGTGTGCAAATCCATCGTACGCGGCACCATCATCTCAGACTACGTCGCGCAGGTGCGTGAACGGGGACGGTACCGCCTCCGGGGAGACCGAAACGTCCTCGTTGCCTTGGACAACCTCTTGAAGACGCTCGCACGGCAAGGACGCCTGGGAGGGATGGGGAATGAGCAGCCCTGCTACACCATCAACCAATGACCATGGACCAACCCTCCCCCTACGTGCAGGCTACGGGCTTCGTTGATGAGCGGGGGGTCCGCACGGTATGCGCACAACTGGAGCGCATCCCCTTCCGGGAGAGGAGCGGCCATCGCCTTGCGTTGGGTTTCGGCATGGACCACGAAGCGCTCCGCACGGGGCAATTCGATCGCTCCATCCTCCTGCGGGATCCGGCAGCGTTCCCCGCCCTCCTGAAAGGCGCGGGGGAGAACATGACGATGCTGCACTACACGCCTCCGCGGAGAGGGGCAAAGCAATTGCTGCGGGTCCGGAGCCTGGCTGAAGTCCTCCCGCATGAGACGGCAATCCTCTGTGACGCGGTACAGATCAACGGACAGGCACCCGCTCCCGAGGAAGTGCGCCGCCTGCGCGATACCTACCCGCACATGCAGGTATCACTCCCCCTCGATGCAACGGCAGCCCGATGGGAAACGGACTGCATACTGGAAATGGCGGATACCTATGCGCAGCACATCCACCACCTCCTCATCGACTCGTCCGGGGGAAGGGGGAAACCCGTGGATATGCCCCGGGCGGCTGCCCTCGCGGCAGCCTTGCAACAAGCGTTCCCGCGCCTCGGAGTGGGGGTGGCGGGGGGCTTTGGCGCCGACAACGCGGAGGAACGCATACGCATGCTCCGCGGGAAGCTCGCAACACCGTTCAACGTGGATGCGGAGGGACAGCTCCAGACCAACGGAACCCTCAATCTCGTGAAAACCCTCGCCTACTTCCATGCCGCCCTGCGCGGCTTCTCCTCCTAACTCCCCATGCCCCAGAAGATGACCGACATGTGCCTGGACGACGATCCGATCTCCACGCGGAATCCCCGCATCCGCGACATCCTCTTGGACGAGATCAAGAAAGCCCAGGAGGATCCACACTGCCCCTCGGAAGCCGTTGCGATCCTCCGGACGATGACCGAGGCGGGTGTGCCCATGCGGGACGTGTGCGCCGTGCGCAAATCCCTGCAGCATCTCCTGGGAAGGGAAACCTGCGAACCTCTCAAGCCGCTCATCCGGAATGCCGCAGGGAGGATCAACGAGGCGGTGCGGGAAATACGCGACATCCACACGCCTCTCCTTCCGTACGTGGTCTTGCAGCACCGCATGGAACGGTACAACGGATCCCCCTGGATGGTGGCGGGCTTCACGCATGACGACAAGCTCGCGGGCACCACGGGCGGGCCGCATTTGGCATACATCCGCACCCCGGAGCACATCATGCGCGAGGGGGAGGATTTCCCCGCGGATTGGTTCCTCACGCATGACTTCTTCCGGGACCGTACACCCATGGTTCGGATGCACTCCGAATGCCTGCTGGGAGACATCGCCGTCGCACAAGCACGCTGCGATTGCGGACAGCAGTTCCGAAAGGCCATGGATACCATTGAGGAAGGAGGCTGCGGCATCATGTTCTACATACGCCAGGAAGGAAGGGGAACGGGCCTTGAGGAAAAGTTGCGGCTGCTGGAACTGGCGGAAGGCCGTCAAGGGGGAGTGTGGATCAACCAGACGCTGGATACCGAAACCGCCATGCGCCATGCAGGTCATGCCACCACGGACTACCGCGACTTCCATTTCGTGGGGAAAGCCTTGCGCGGCCTGGGGGTGAGCGGCCCGTTGCGCCTCCTCACGGATAACCCCCGTAAGGTGCAGGACCTCATGCAGCTCGGTTTCCAGGTGGAAGTTGCGGATGCAGCGGGAGACGCGCAGACGATTGAGAACCTGGTGGAATTCCTTTACAAGATTATGCGCGGGTACAGTATCGATCCCTCAAAATTGGGCATCCTCGGCGTGGAACTCCAGCACCTGCATGAAGGGCACCGCATTAATGACGCCCTCTACCACCGCCTCTGCGACTTGTGGGAGTACATCCAACAAGAGACGAACCATAACGTCCCCGGCCCCCTCGTGGAACGGCTGTCACAGGTACAGCACATCCTGCGGCGGCGGAAGAAGAAAGGGGAACTCGTTTGAAGCGGCCGTTCTCACGCCTCCTCGCGCTTCATCATATTCTTCGCCGATTTCAATCCCTGCTTGACCGCCTTGTCGGCCTCCTTGCGGCCTTGCTTGACCATGTCCTTCATGCCCTTCTTGGCCTCTTTGAGCTTATCCGTGGCGAACTTCCTGGCCTTCTTGATGTTCTTTTGAACATCATCGCTTTCGATGAACGCCTTGGCTTCCTTGGCGATCTTGGAGCCGTCCTGCTGCAGGTGCTTGCCCAGCAGCTTGGCCGCGGCTTCGGGGCTCTTGGCCTTCTGCAGTTCCGTACGGAGCTTGTCGTTGCTCAGGAGGTAACCGCCGAGTGCGCCGCCGATGGCACCGAGGAGGAGGGAGAAGCGTTTCATAGGTGTAGTGGGGAAGTGGGAATCATTGTATGGAGACGGACGGCGGAATGCAAAATGATAAATGATAAATGCAAAATGATACCTTTCATTTCGAATTTTGCATTTTGCATTTCACATTACCTCAAATGTCTCCGAAGCTCTTTCAACTGAAGTTCGCTCACGAGCTCTCTCAGCTCTTCGTCTGAAGCCTCGCGTATGGCCGAGATGCTCCCGAACTTCCTCAGGAGCGCCTTCTTCCCCTCCTCCCCAAGGCCGGGGACGGCATCGAGCACGGACGCCTTCGACGACTTCTTTCCCCGCGCCTCGCGGTGGCGGTTGGCGGAGCGGTGGGCTTCGTCGCGCAGGCGCATGAGGAGAAACTTGGCGGAAGAGTCCTGCGGGAAGGTGACGGGGTCCGATTGCCCCGCGATGAACACTTCCTCCTCCCTTTTGGCGAGGCCGAGGACGGGAATAGGGACCTTGAGCGCCGTGAGGACCTCCAGCGCCGCGTTGAGCTGCCCCTTGCCGCCGTCGATGACGATCAGGTCGGGACGGGAGGAGAGTGAGGGATCGGCTTTCCCCGCCTTGGCCTCGTACACCATCACGAGCTGCGGGGGAAAATCGGGGGGAAGCTTGGCCAGGCGTTCCTGGAAGAGCGGCGGCGACTTGATCACATACCGGAACCCGAACGACGCGTACGCGTTCTCTTTTCCCGCATCCACGCACACATACGCCTTCCCCTTCTTGAGCGTCTTGAGCATCATGCGGAGGAGCGCCGACCCCACGGTGGTCTGCTCATGGCTCTCCGCCACCCACACGTGCTCCAGTTCCAGCAAGCCGTTGGGGTGCTTGAAGATGCGTCCCACCGCCGCCACGCCCTCGCCCTCCCGCGCCACGAAGCACTCCTTGTAACGGAGGGGACGGTCTCGGAGGGTGGAGAAGGGATCGCACGCCACGGCGTCCAGCCGCATCTGGTCCGCCTTCCTCGCCTTGCCGAAGGTGACCCCCCGGGACTCCCATTTTTTGGCTTCCGATTCACGTATTTCCGGAAGGTGACGCAGGCGACGCAGGAGCACTTCCTTGAGCGCCTGATAATCATCCACCTCCCCCGCCCGCAGGGAGCGGATGGTGAAGGACCGGTACTGGTCATTGGCGGCCTTCCCCCCCTTGATGACGACCATGCTCCCCACGGTTTCGGTGCCGCCGAGATGGCTGATGTCGTACCCCTCGATGCGCAGCGGGGGAGCGGGAAGGGCGAGGGTTTCCTGGAGTTGGGCGAGCGCCGCCTCCGTATTCCTCTTCTCCGCCTCCCACTTGGCCTCCCGCTGGCGGGCTTTCTCCAGCACGTTCTTCTCCGCCAGTTGAAGCAGTTGGGACTTGCGCCCGCGCGCGGGCAAAATGACCTTCACGCGTCGGCCTTTTTTTGCCGAGAGCCACGCCTCGAAGACCTCCCTCCCGGGTAGCGGGGCGTTGATGAGGATCTCTTCCGGCACTTCCGACCCTTCCTCATAGAACTGGGGGAGGAACTGCTCCAGGACTTCGGAGGGATGCTCCGCGTGGCCTGCCAATGAGAACGTCCTGTCGCCGATGAGGCGGCCGTTGCGCCGCTGCATCACCACCACGTCGGCGCGGCCGGAGAGGAGCGCCACGGCGATGATGTCGGAATCCTCGCCCGAGGTGTCAGTGATCAACTGTTTTCCCTCAAGACGGTCCAGCGCCTCGAGATAATCCCGAAACTGCGCCGCCAGCTCGAACCGCCGGTCCGTCGCCGCCTTCTCCATCCTCTCCCGGATCACCGGCCGCACGCTCTCGTAATCGCCCTTGAGGAACTTCATGACTCCCTCAATGGACTCTTTCTGATACTCCTCCGGCGTACGGCGACCGATACAGGGCGCCGAGCACTTCTCGATGTGGAAATCGAGGCAGGGAGTGGGGCGATCTTTGTGGTGGCAAATGACGTCGAGGTGGATCTGTTCCTGTTTGTTTCCCCCTCCCCCCTCGGGGGAGGGGGCCGGGGGGAGAGGGAGAATCTCCATCGTGCACGTGCGAAACGGGAAGATCGACCGCAGCATCGTGAGCATCGCCCACAGCTCCCCTCCCGTGGCCATCGGCCCGAAATATTTGGATCCATCTTCCTCAATCTTCCGCGCCGCCTCCACGCGCGGGTACGGGTCTTGGACGGTGACGCGGGCGTAGATGTAATTCTTGTCGTCCTTCATCAGGATGTTGTACTTGGGGCGCAGTTCCTTGATGAGGTTCGTCTCGAAGATGAGCGCCTCCACTTCCGTGTTGGTGACGGTGAGGTCGAAATCCGTGATCTGCTCCAGGAAGCTCTGCTTCCACGGCCCGGCCGCCGTGTCCTTGGTCACGTAGGAGCGCAGCCGGTTGCGCAGGTTCTTGGCCTTCCCCACGTAGAGCACCGTCCCCTCCTTATCCAGCCACCGGTAGACGCCCGGGACCGTTGGCGCCTTGGCGACGCGCCGGCGGAGGGTTGCCAGCCGGGGATTGCCGACGAGTTCCTTCTTTTTGGGCAAGGTCTTGCGTCTCAGGTGACCCCCATCATACCCAAAGTGCCGTGTGTAAGGAGTAAAGGAAGGAGAGATGAAGTTATGATGCCTAAAATTCTCCTTGCACCAAAGAAACAACGCATGAAATACACAAGGAGGAATAGGAGGTGGCGCGCCGCGGGGGGTGAAGGGGAAGGCCCTGCTTCGACATGGCCTGCCGACGAGTCAGCCCCGAAACCTTGCAGGGGCTGACGAGGAGGCACAGGGCCGGGCGGAGGAGAGTTCGGCGCGCCGGCGTTTTGGCCACTTTTTCGCCGGAAAAAGTGGCAGCCTATTGCAGTATAATCTCCCTGATCCCATGCGAAAGGAGGCATTGCCATGAAATAAACAATATCGTATTCTCTGCGCTGAATTCAGCGTTTCGCTGTTGATTTTTGTAGCTCTCTTTCCCCCACCTCTATGAGCAGAGAACTCTTCCTGGAGCTCCTCGCCCCCGTCATCGCGGGTGCAGGCCTCCTGTATGCCCTCGTCTTCTGGAAAGGCGTGAAAGAAGCCGACAGCGGCACCCCGGCCATGCAGAAGGTGGCCGCAGCCATCAAGACCGGCTCCAACGCGTTCGTCAAACGCCAGTACCGCACCATCGCCCTGCTCTCCGTCATCGTTGCGGCAGGCATGGTGGTGCTCTACGGGCTGACCCGCACCGATGGATGGACGGCAGGCATCGAAGTGGCCATCTCCTTCCTCCTGGGCGCGCTCCTCTCCGGCCTTTCCGGCATCGTGAGCATGATCGTTGCAACCCGAGCGAACCTCAAGACGGCCAGCGCATCGCAGAGAGGCCTGAATGCAGCCCTCCAGATGGCGCTGCGGGGGGGGACGGTGTCCGCCATCGTCATCACGGCCCTCTCGCTGTTGGGCATCAGCGGCTTGTACCTCACCTACCGCCTGCTCCTGGGCTATGAGCCCCAGGACATCCCCAATGTGATCGTGGGCTACGGGTTCGGCGCCAGCTTTGTTGCCCTCTTCGCGCAGCTCGGCGGCGGCATCTACACCAAGGCGGCGGACGTGGGTGCGGATTTGGTGGGGAAGATCGAAGCGGGAATTCCGGAAGACGATCCCCGCAACCCCGCGGTGGTGGCGGACCTGGTGGGGGACAACGTGGGCGACTGCGCCGGACGCGGCGCGGACCTGTTCGAATCCATCTCCGCCGAAAACATCGGTGCCATGGTGCTGGGCGCTGTGGCCTTCGGCCTCCCCGGCATCATGTTTCCGCTCGTGCTCCGAGCGATCGGCTTGGTGGCCGCCATCATCGGTGTGTACACCGTCAAGGCCAAGCCGAATGAGCTTCCCATGAAAGCCCTTACCAGAGGCTTCTGGGTAACGACCGCCCTCACCACGACCGCCCTCTTCGTCACCTCCTATCTCCTCCTGAATGATGGAGCGCCCGTCAACGGCATGCCCGTCTGGCTCTGGTTCGCCTTTGCGGGCCTCTGCGGCGTTCTTACGAGCGCGGCATTCGTGTACATAACCGATTACTATACCGGCAAGCAGCACCGTCCGGTGCGCGCCATTGCGGACGCCAGCTTGACCGGCCACGCCACCAACATCATCTCGGGCACGGCCATAGGGATGGAATCCACCGCCCTCTCGGTGCTGTCGGTATGCGCAGCCCTCTTCGTCAGCCACTGGCTGGGGACGCAATCGGGCATGCCCGCGGGAGGGATCTACGGTACGGCCATCGCCACCATGGGAATGCTCGCAGTGGTGGGTTATGTGCTCTCCATGGACATGTTCGGACCCATTACGGACAACGCGGGAGGGATCGTGGAGATGTCCAAATCGGCGGAAGAGTACCGCACGGTGACGGACGAATTGGACGCAGCGGGCAACACCACCAAGGCCCTGACGAAGGGGTATGCCGTGGGTTCCGCTGCCCTGGCGGCCTTCCTCCTCTTCTCCGCCTACATGGAGGAGAAGCATATGGAAGTGGTCAACCTGGCCGACATGCGCGTGTTCATCGGCGCGTTCCTGGGCGCCATGGTCGTCTTCTTCTTCACATCGTTGGCCATCCGCGCGGTCGGCCGCGCCGCCTCGGTGATCGTGCAGGAGGTCCGTGACCAATTTGCGGCGCACCCCGGCATCATGCAGGGGACAGAGGATCCCGATTACGCCGCCGCAGTGGACATCGCCACCAAGAGCGCGCTCAAGGAGATGGTCCTGCCGGGTGTGGTGGCCGTACTGGCCCCCGTCCTCATCGGCATCGCGCTCGGCAAGGAAGCCGTGGCCGGCCTCCTCATGGTGGGAACCATCGTGGGCGTCCTCATGGCGGCGTACTTGAACAATGCAGGCGGCGCATGGGACAACGCCAAGAAGCTGATTGAGACGGGCCTCCACGGCGGCAAGCGCAGTCCGGCGCACCAGGCTTCCGTGACGGGCGATACCGTGGGCGATCCCTTCAAGGACACCGCGGGCCCCTCGCTCCACGTGCTCATCAAGCTGTTCTCCACATTGACGTTGGCGCTGGCAGCGTTGTTTATGTGATTTGATACGAATGATCAAGAGGCGCTCTGTAAGGGGTGCCTCTTTATTGAAAGAATAAAAAAAGGGGGGGGTGGCGCGCCGTGGGGGGTGAAGGGGAAGGCCCTGCTTCGACATGGCCTGCCGACGAGTCAGCCCCGAAACCTTGGAGGGGCTGACGAGGAGGCACAGGGCCGGGCGGAGGGGAGTTCGGCGCGCCGGCTTTTGGCGCCACCTTTTCGCCGGAAAAGGTGGCTATCCATTGGTCAAACTGAAGAACAGAAAAAATACAAAATGAGCTACTATGCAATTCTGTTATGCTGTCCTCTGATTCCTCTGCATCTTCTGCATCCTCTGCATCCACTCGTCTCCGTCCTCATCCTCAACTACCGCACCCCCCAGGTGACGGTGCGCTGCGTGCGCGAGCTGCTCAAGCAGACGATCGTGGGGAAGATGGAGATCCTGGTCGTGGATAACCATTCGGGGGATGACTCGGTGGGCGTGCTGCGGAATACGTTCCGGGGGGAACCGCGGGTGCGGATCATCGAGACGCCGCGGAACCTGGGGTTCGGCCAGGGGTACGAAGCGGGCTGCCGCCAAGCCCGGGGGACCTATCTGCTCTTCAACAACCCCGATAAGGTCCTGGTGCCGGACGGCGTGGAGCGGCTGGTGGGGGAGATGGAGCGGGATCCTTCCATCGGCATCCTGGCGCCCAAGTTGATGCATGAGGACGGCACCGTGCGGCTCTCGCCGCGCCGCTTCCCCGGCATCCTGGACCTGCTCGCCAAGCGTACGCTCCTCGGCCGCCTGTTCCCCAAGCGCGTGGCCCGCTACCTGCAGCTGGACCTCCCTCAGGACGCTCCCCGCGACGTGGAATGGATCGCCGGCGGGTGCTTCCTAATCCCGGCGGCGTTCTTCCGGGAGCTCGGCGGCTTCGACCGGCGCTACTTCATGTTCTTCGAAGATATCGACCTCTGCCGCCGCACGTGGAAGGCGGGCAAGCGCGTGGTGTACGAACCCCGGGTGCAGGGGATGGATCGCAAGCGCCGCCTGAGCGACATGAGCGCCTTCCTCATGCCGTTCAAGAAGATCGGCAGGATGCACATCGCCAGCGCCGTGAAGTACTTCTGGAAGTGGGGTTTCTAGGTGGTAGGTAGTAGGTAGTAGGTAGTAGGGAGTAGGGGGTACCAGAATGAAGCAACTGCTCAATTGTTCGTGTGCGGATGTACTACAACCTACTCCCTACCACCTCTATCTTTGGACTGGAAAAAACAACCGAAACGACCACACTTGACACTACCCCAAAGGTATTGACCCCAACAGCTTCATCCCGTACCCTTTCCCAGCTCATGGACATGATCCCCCTCAAAGCGCAGGTTCGAGACGCTTCCGCCAAGCCCCGCAAAATGCGGCGCGACGGCCGCGTGCCGTGCGTGCTCTACGGCAACAAAATCGCGGCCGTCTCCATCAGCTGCGAGGAGAGGGAACTGCACCGGGTGTTCGCGAAGGCGGGGGAGAGCACGCTCGTGGAATTGGATATGGGGGAGAAGAAGGTCCCCGTGCTCTTCAAGGCCATCACATTCGAGCCGGTCTCCGGCCGGGAGGAACATGCGGATTTCTACGTGGTGGACATGAAGCAAGAGATCGAGACGCAGGTGCCCGTGCACTTCGAAGGTGAGGCGCCGGCAATCAAGGAGCAGGGCGGCATCTTCGTCACCGCATACGAGCACGTGACGGTGCGCTGCTTGCCCTCGGACCTCCCCCACAACCTCACGGTGGACATCTCCGGCTTGGTGGAACTCCACTCCTCGGTTTCCGTGAAGGACCTCAAGCTGCCCAAAGGCGTGAAGGTGATGGAGGATCCGGCTACGGTGCTGGCCACGGTGCAGGAGCCGCGCAAGGAAGAGGAAATTGCGCCGCCCGCCGCGGAAGCCGTGCCTGTGGAAGGAGCCGCCCCTGTGGAAGGAGCCGCCCCTGTGGAAGGAGCGCCTGCCGCAACGGCGGAAGCCGCCCCCGCCGCCGCCGAGAAGGGAAAAAAGAAGTAGAGACGCGCCGCTGGCACGTCTTCGTATCAGTGAGTGTTTGTCGAAAGGTCACGGCGCGGCGAACATCATTGGCGCAGGAAATCCGGCACCAGCCCCGGCGGAACCACTCCCTCCACCTTCTCCGCCAGCTCCAGGTCTTCCAGCGCGATCTTGCCGATGTAGAGGCGCTTCAAGTCCCCGCCTTCCTGCGCAAAACGCTCCACGGCGTGCCATCCCCGGAAGTAGACGAGGCTCTTGGTAAAACACCCCGGCTCCGCGGTGTCGTGCAGGCCGCGCTTGAGCTCGATAGCCTTGGTGAGCGCCTTGGCGGGGCGGTACCCCAGCTCCTCCTGGAGGTGGCGCCGCGTGTCCACGAACGAGTGCTCCTTGGCGTAGGCGACGGCCAGCACACTGCGCGCGGGGCCGTTGCGCTTCTCGTGATGGGGGGAGAGGATGCGGTTCTGGTTGAACACGGCCAGCCCCTCCTGTGTGTCCAGGTAGTTCGCGAAGCCCCTCCGGAACAGGGTGTATGGCTGCTGGGAGCCGTTCTCGGACGTGAGGATGTGCGTCTCGATCTCGTGCGCCACCAGTGATCGCACGTGCTCCTCGGAGAAGAGCGCCCCCTCCCGCAGGTACAGCCGCCGCCAGCCCACCGTGCAATCCGCCACAAGCGCCGCCCGCACCAGTACCTGCCACTCATGCAGACCGTACTTCTTCAGTTCCCACTCGAAGACCTCCGCCGCGCGTTCCGCCGTGAGCATCTGGCTCTTGGGCGGGGGAAGGTCGCTGGCGATTCGCGTGCGGAGGAAGTGCTGCGCCGCCCCCAGGATATCCGCGTGCGGCGCCCCGAAGAGCGCCTGGGACGCCGCGGTGAAGCGGGGGGTGTCGCCCCGCGTGCGGATGAGCGCCACCCGCAGCAGGAGTTCCCGCCGCTTCTTGGCCAGAAGCTCCCCCAGCGGCGTCTCGTCGCACGTGACCTTGAGGAGGCGCTCTTCCACGGCATCCAGGTCCACGGGGAGGTCCGGATACAGGAAGAGAGGGCTGTGGGAATCATCGTTCTCCAGGCGCTCCCGCTCCTCGGGCAGGTTGATGGGCTTGAGGTACTTGAGGAGGAGGAGCTGCTCGTCGATCTCCGACAGCGTACGGTCCACGGGACGCAGGTTCACCGTCACGCGCGTGTGGGCGGGGACGAGCGGATGCTTCTTGGTGGGGTCGATGTAGTACCCCTGCAGGTCCCGCCGCCCGATCACCGCGCGCGCCTCACTGCCCGGCACGCTCCCCACGTGGACCAGCGTGGAGATCTTGCGTCCCCCCAGCGTGAACTTCACACGGTAGGTGCGGTCCTCCCCCTTCTCCTCCTCCGTCGCCCCACCCGCTTTCCGAAGCTCTTCGATGAGGTCCTGGCGGAACACGGAGTGCTCGGTGACAGCGGGGGCGATGATCGCCGGAATCTCGATCCGTACGCCCTGCCCGTGGATGGTGAGGGTTTCCTGCACCCCCAGCCGGGGACGGTCCAGCACGGGTTCCCTCGCCTTTGGGTGCACCTTGTGGCCGAAGAGGTCCTGCGCCACGCGCACCCCCTTCTCCGGCGCGCTGATCTTGAGGCCTTTGACGCGCTCCAAGCGCCGTCGCAGGGGCGAGAGGTTGGCCACCTGCAGCATGAGCCCCGCGCGCGCGTTCACCTCCAGAAGCGTAACCCCCTGCTCCCGATCCAGCGTGAAGTCCACGGCCAGGTACCCGATGTTGGTGATGGTCTGGATGCGGGAAGCGAGGAGAAGCATCTCTTCCCAGAAGGGAATGGCGATGCCGGCGGGAGAGCCGCCGTGGGGGAGCTGCGCCAGGTGGCGGTTGCCCTGCACGGCGTGCGTGGTGACGCCCTTGGCGATATCGATGCCGATGCCGATGCCCCCCTGGTGCACGTTCGCCTTACCCCCGCTCTCCGTGGTGGGTACGCGGAGCATGGCCATCACCGGCACCAGGTTGAACACCACGATGCGGATATCGGGCAAGCCGGCGGGACGGAAGGGGGCGAAGGCTTGGTGGGGGGCCAGGATGCGCTCAAAGAACGCGGTATCCGCGCGCCCGTTGACGGAGAACTGCCCTTCCAGAATGTTCTCAATGTGCTCCCGCAACCGCTCCTCGGAAACCTCCACCCTACCCTCCTCCAGGAACCGCCCCTTGCGCCGCCCCTTGAGGATGAGGATGCCTTCCCCGCCATACCCGAAATTGGGCTTGAGGACGCACTCATCGGGGAGGGAGGCGAAATCGAACGCGCGCAGTTGCCAGCGGTTCTCAATGCGCCCGTACACTTTGGCCACGGGAATGCCGCGCGCGGAGAGGAACGCCTTGGTCTTCAGCTTGCTGTCCGCCAGCGCCACCGCCCGCTGGGGGTTGAAGGGCTTGAGGTAGAGCAGGTTCCGCGCGTTGAGGCCCAGGATGCCGTGCTTGACGATGGGGAACATGGAGGAGGAGAGGATACCTCATTCCTCCGCCCTCTGCTGCAGGACGGCCCGGAAACGCACGTACTCCGAAAGCCGCAATCCCGTGTACCTCCCCACGAGGAAGTTCGCCAGGATGGTGAGGAGGAGAAGTTCCGGATACGCCAGAATGAGGGTTTGAAACCAGGACCACTGGACGATGAACACGCACAGGAGCGCCGCCCCGCCGGTCTGTGCGATGCCCGTGGACGCCGACGCCCATCCCTGCTCCGCCTTGGCGGAGAGGAAGCTCTCGGAGAGCGTGGACATGATGAGGAGCACGAAGACGGTATCGCGCGAGGCCACGATGCCGAAGGCTACGTTGATAGCCAGGAGGACGAGGACGAGCATGCTCACCAGCGTGATGATGATGGCCATTTTTGGGATGAAGAGGATATGGAGGCGCCGGACCAGGAAACGGCTCACGGAACCCGCCAGCACGATGAAGAGCAGGAACAACACCCCCACCCACCATCCCAGCGCCAGGAAACTGAGGGCGATGATGGAGGGGACGAACAGGCCATACGTGACCACCCCGATGACCTGCTTGAGGAACGAGAGGATGGTGGCAATGACCGGCAGCATGAGGAGCAGGAGCACGGTCTGGCCTGCGATGCCGCGCACCAGCATGGTGTGGACGAGGAGCGAGAGGGGGCGCCACGGCGGCACGGGGTGCGTGGAAGCGTCCACCACCTCCACGTCTATGTCGCGCTGGCCGGCCCCCTCGAGGAAGGAGGGGACATCGGGCGATTGGAGGAGCGCGCCCAGCGCATCGGGGTGGAGGAGGACCACCCGGTCCGGCTGCAGGACGACAAAAGGGGCGCGGGCCGTTTCCGCAAGCGTTTTGAGGGAACCTCCCGTCACCAGCACGATGCTCCGCCCCCGGACCAGGAGCGACCGGTTGGCGCGGCGCAGCGCCTGCTGGAGGGCGGGGAGAGAACCGGCGGGATCCTTGGTCCACAGGATGATGGCATCCGCCCCCTGCAGCGTGCCGATGTGTTCCCCCAGGTACTGCATGAAGCGGTCCGCCGAAGAGGCGGGGAAGGGAGCGCTCAACGTCTTCACGTACAGGCCGGCTGCAAGACCGGAACCGGGCAGCAGGGATCCGCTCACGGCGGCGATCTGCGCCTCCACGCGCGCCGGGTCCACGCTCTGGTCGGTGATGAGCACCACTTTGCGCTGGTACACTTTCACTTCATGGACCGTCTGGTCCTGCTGCAAATTGCCGTCCACCGTGGTCTGCACCACGAGCCGGAACAGGTAGGTGCCGGGGCGGTCGGGAGTATAGATGGCGTCCACCGTCCTGCTGATGGGCTCGTCCATGCCCCGCACGAACCAGACGTACTGCGGGTTGAGCCCCACGATGCGGCTCTGGGAAGCGTCGAGGAGGATGGGGCGGCGCGCGGGGACGTCTTCCGGTGCGCTGATCACCGCCTGGGTGCGGGGAGGGCCGAGGGATACCTGTGCCAGAAGTCCCCCCGCCGCCTCACCCCCCAGGGGAAGGAACCCGAGAAAGAGGATCGAAGCCGCGAGGCGGACGCTCCACGGCTTCACGCGGCGATGGCGGGAGCGGAGGCGCGCCGCTTCCGCGGCGTGCGCCTGGTGGCGAATTTGGCCGCCTTCCCCCGCCCCGTATGCAGTTCCTTGTACTTCTTGAGCGGCGCTTCCAGTTTTTCAATGCAACGGTCCACCGCATCAATGGGGCTCTTCCGGCGCGATTCCGCCCGGAACTTCTTCCCCGGCAGGGACACGGTGATCATCACCTTCACCTGGTCCTTGTCCTTCTTCGTCGGCCGCCGCTCCGCTTCCACGCGGATGGCGGAAGACTCATCCTTGAGGCGTTCACAGTACGTGGCCAGCCTGCCGAGTTTCTTGGCGAGGACTATCAAATCACGATCGCTGTAATGCAGGCCTTTCTCAAAGTGCTGGACGTTCATAGGGGAGGTGAGGAAGGGGGAAAAGTGGGTCTGACCATAGCACAAATAACCCGCCCCTGACGACGGAGTCGCCCCGTATTCCCCCCCGGGATGAAATTGCGATAGTAGCGAAAATACGCTATAATACCTAGAAAGGGGCACGATCCGCCCCCTTCACAAAAACCCATCCCCAACCTCGCTATGGCCGAAGCACCGATGGAAAACCCAAGCCCGCTGGAGCATTCCCCGCAGGAGCACCGCACGGACACCGAGAGCAATGCAGATGTCACCGCCGGCAGCCGTGAGGCTGTTCAAGTGCAACGCGAACAGCAGAGGAATGTCGTGATAGAGAACACGCGCACTGGTGAGAGCAAAATTGCAGCCGAAGTCGAGAGAGACCGCCCCAAGACCCAACCTCTGCAACCCCCCTCACTACCCGAAAACCAAGAGGCACCACCGGAACAAGCTCAAGAGGGTGAAAAGCGGGAATCCCCGGCGGAAGCAGACAGCATGAAAGCGAAGGCGGAACAGATCCTCGATACGGCGGGACAGAGCGCCGCAAAGGGATGGGAAAAGACGGCGGATATTGCGACGAACGGACTGACAACGGTCATTGCGTGGTTCGGCAAGATATGGGAGAAGATCTCCGGCTTCATCCGCGGCATCCCCCAGAACAGCAAGAAGAGCCTGGCAACACTGCTCACATTCATGGGACAGAAGGAATGGGCGGACAGGCTGCTTGCCCTGCCTGCCGGCATGACGGAGAAGGACCAGAAGGAGCTCGCGGGAATACGCGCGCGGATGAACCCCGGCAAGCTGAAGGAGGAAGGCGATCCCGCGAAGGATTTGGCAATGCTGGAGAAGCTCCGGGCGAACCACGCGGCCCTCCTGCGGCAACACCCCCTCCTCCGCTCGCGATATCCGGAGGGGACGGAGGGCGGGTTCCTGGGATACGCGGATGAAGTGGTGCGGCAAACGCTCAAGCCGGAGAGCGGAAAGGAGTACACACTCGCGCAAGTGATCGAAGCATCCGGCACATTCAACGGCGATGCGGCGGCGCGGACTGCGGAAGCGGCGCAGGAACAGGAAGCGCGCGCCGTCGCACAACCTACGCAAGCCCCGCCCGCAGCGGCACCCGCCGCAGCCGCCCCGCCTCCTACGCAGCAACCCGCTGCCTGAGGAACACTGACCTCCGCTATACTTCCTCCCATGCAGAATCTGCTCCATACCTACCTGTTCCTCATCCCCCTCGTGGTCCTCATCCTCGCGGAGATCACGAAGATGCTCGTGGAACAGGTGAAGACGGGATCCGGGCACTTGCGCCTCTTCCACCCGGGCGGCATGCCCAGCTCGCATTCCGCGTTCGTCACGTCCCTCCTCATCATCGTGGGGAAGAAGCTGGGCGTGGAATCCGTGGAGTTCGCCATCGCGTTCGTGTTCGCTTCCATCACCTGGTACGACGCCTTCAGCTCGCGCCACGCCATCGGGGAACAGGCGAAAATCCTGAACCGCCTGCAGCACTGGCAGCATTTGACGGAGCGGCTGGGGCACACCCTCAAGGAGGTCGTCGGCGGCATACTGTTCGGGGCACTGGTAACGGCCATGGGGGTGTGGATTGCCGGATGAACGAGGGGGTAGGTTGTAGGTGGTAGGTTGTAGCCTTCTGTTCAGGGACGTATGGAAGGTGTGTGTAGCTTTTGTATCATGGCATTGAGCATGCGCATAATTTCGGAAAGAAGGATTTCTATTTTTTCGGCAAGTGCTGAGTCTCCATACTTCAAGCGTCGGGATATCTCCAATTGTGTTTCAAGTTCAGCCCCTGATCCAAAAGCGATCAGGAGAAAATGCCGATAGTCAGCTTTGGTTCCGCGCCTTTTCCCTTCTGCGATGTTCGAGGGAACGGACACTGCGCATTTTCTCATTTGTTGCACAAGATTGTACATTTCGGACCGTGGGAAACGTTCCGTGTACTGATAGACGATTTCGACGAGACTCATCGCCTTTTGCCAAACGACAAGGTCCTTATGGGACCGTATTGCATTCAACATCAACTATACTTTACATCTTTACCTAATCCCCTACAACCTACCCCCTACCACCTACTCCCTACTCTAATACTCCTCTCAGCAAAGTACCGGTGATATATGCCACACTTGTCGCAACCGTCCCTACCGCCAACACTTCCACCACACCCCGCACCACGCGCTCCCGCGTGACGATGCTCCGCGTCACACCCACGAAGAGGAGAGCGACGGCCGTGGAGAGGACCGCGACAAGGAATTGGTGCTCTCCGCCCACCCCGAACAGGTACGGGAGCAGCGGCACCGCGCCGAAGAAGCCGAATCCGAGGAACGTGGCAAGGGCGTGGAGGAACGGCCGGGACGTGGTCTCCCCCGTCAACCCGTGCTCCTCGTGCATCATGGTCTTGGCCCACATGTTCTTGTCCCCCGTGATGATCTGCACGGCGCGGTCCAAATCCGCCCCCGTGAACCCCTTGGCTTCGAAGACCTCGCGGATCTCCTCGCGCTCCATCTCGGGGACATGCTCGATTTCCTGCAGCTCCTCCTTGAGGATGCGCTCGTACTGGTCCTTCTCCGCCTTGATGGAGAGGTACGCTCCCGCACCCATGGAAACCCCGTCGGCCAGCAAGTTGGCGACGCCCAGGATGACGATCACCGAGACGGGAAGCTCCGCTCCCACCGTGCCCGCCACCACCGCAAAGGTTGTGACGATGCCGTCGTGCGCCCCGAAGACGATGTCGTGGATGAAGGGGCCCAGGGCGCTGCCGTGGATCTCCTGCGCCCGGTGCTGCGCCAGGCGGTTCTTGATGTCCGGGTGGTTCATCATGGGCGTATGGTAGCAGGCGGAGGGGAGGGGGATACAACCGCCTATGGCCGCCACCCGCTCCGGATGATAGGCTGGCCGCATGCTCCTCTCCCGGCTCTTCGCCAAGACTTCCAAGACTTCCGTCGCCGACGCCGACAGCCGCAATGCGGAACTGCTTGTGCGCGCGGGTTTCGTGGCCAAGACCATGGCCGGTGTGTACTCGTTCCTCCCCCTCGGCCTCCGCGTCCTGCGGAACATCGAGACGGTCGTCCGGGAGGAGATGGAGGGCATCGGCGGGCAGGAAGTCCTCCTCTCCGCGCTCTCCCCCCGGGAGTACTGGGAGAAGACGGGACGGTGGGACCGGAAAGTGTTCGACGTGCTGTTCCGCGTCCCCGCCGCCGGGGAGCAGGAGTACGGGCTCAACCCCACGCATGAGGAGATCATTACGCCCATAGTGAAGCAATTCGTACACTCCTACCGCGACCTCCCCTTCGCGGCCTACCAGATCCAGACCAAGTTCCGCAACGAGCTGCGGGCCAAATCCGGCCTCCTGCGCGGGCGCGAGTTCCTCATGAAGGACCTCTACTCCTTCCACGCGGACCAGGGTGATTTGGAGAAGTACTACGCCACGGTGCAGGGCGCGTACGACCGGGTGTTCGAACGGATCGGGCTGGGGGAGAAGACCTACCTTACCTACGCCGCCGGCGGCACCTTCTCCAAGTACTCCCATGAGTACCAGGTGCTCCTGGAGAACGGGGAAGACGGCATTTTCGTGAGCGTCGAAGCGGAACGCCAAGGGAAACGCATCGCGGTGAACAAGGAAATCTACGAACCGGGGAAGACCGTTTGCCCCGTGACGGGAGGCAAGGAGTTCCGCGAAGCGAAGGCCTCGGAAGCGGCCAATATCTTCATGTTGGGCACCAAGTTCTCGCTGCCTTTCGGCCTCACATACAACGCGAAAGACGGCACGATGAAGGAGGTGGTGATGGGTTGTTACGGCATCGGCATTTCCCGCCTGATGGGGATCATCGCCGAAGCGTTTGCGGACGAACAGGGGTTGGTGTGGCCCGTCGCCGTCGCGCCCGCCCGCGCCCACATCATCCCCATCGTGAAGACGACGGAAGAGGAAGCCTACGGCGCCGCCGTGACGCTGCGGGAAACACTGGAGCGGGAGGGCATCTCCACCCTCTTCGATGACCGCGTGGACCTTTCCGCGGGCTCGCGCATGGCCGATGCGGACCTCATGGGCTTGCCCTGCCGCATTGTGGTTTCCCCCAAGACACTCAAGGCGCAGGGCGCGGAACTCAAGGACCGCCGCACGGGTACGGTCACCCTCGTCCCCCTCACGGACGTCCTCGGCAACCTCCGGGCTGTATCTGCCTGACGGAACGGAGCGCGTCCTGGGCGAACAGAAAGCTGTTGGAGTGCCGGCATTTTGCCTGCCGGCCGAAGTCCCGCGCTCTATTTCCTTGAAAACAGCGCCTTCACGCTCTCCCACAGGCGTGGCGCCACTGCACACTGCTTCTCCACTGCCACGATGTCCGCGGGGGAAAGGGCAATGGGGCCTGTTTGGTTGAGGCGGTACATCACGGAATCCGGCTCACTGAGGTGGCCGATGCCCAGGGCATGCCCCATCTCATGCGCCAAGAGGCGGATGAGCTCGTCCTGTTTGCTGAACGCGTACACGGTGATGCTCTGCGTGCCCCAAACGCGCTCGTACGCCCCCGCTTCGTACTCCTCCCCGATACTCTCCCCCACGTCCTGGTACTCCTCGATGGACATGTTTTCCTGCTCGGCGACGCGGCGCAGCATCCCCACGAGCGCGTTCACTTCGTCCACGGCGTCTCGCAGCGCGCCCTGTTGGGCATTGATGCGGTCCGCGAGGCGGTTGACGCTCTGGCGCTTACCTTCCAGGCGGTTGTAGTCCTCCTCGCTCGGCCCCCGCGCCTGCACCGACTGCAGGTCCGAATCGTAATCCGTCCGCTCGCGCTGGTAGGTTGCTTCCTGGGCATCGTACGCCGTCTGGAGGCGCAGGTACGCCGCGCGCTTCTCCTCATACTGCGCATGGAGGGTGGTGTACGCGTCCTTCCCCTGGTCCAGCCGGAGGCCGATCTCCTCCAGCCGCTCCCGTGCCGCCTGCCGGTTGTCATACACGGCGCGGATGACCATGCCCCCCGTGCCGACCCTGTGGAAGAGACCGCGTCCCGTGGCGCCTTCCCACAGCGCTTCCGCCATCTCCACTGCCAGCGCGAACTTCTCCTGTCCCATGCCAAAACGCGCATCCACCCGCCCCACGCTGTAGACGATGGGTTTCCGGCACGGCAACTGCCGGTACACAAAGAGACCGGCGACAGTGAGGAAGAGGAGAGTGAGAGTCCAGGAGACGATGTGTTTCACCATGGGGGAGATCATACCAGAAGACCGTTTCTCGTTTTTCGAACAACGGGAAACGTCACGCTCTCCGCGCGTACTCCTTCACCAAATCCAGCAGCGCCTCCTCATCCATGTTGCTCTTCACGAAGTAGGACGCAGCCCCCAGCGCTGTGCACCGTTGCCTGCTGCGGTCATCGCTGAGGTTGGAGAGAACGACAACGGGGAAGGCATGGCCGCTCTCCCGGAGGGATTCCAGCACGGCGTACCCGTCTTTCTTGGGCATGAGAAGATCCAGGAAAAGCAGAACCGGCGCACGCTCCTCCACCGCAGCAAGCGTCTCCGCGCCGTCCCGCACGCTCCGGACGGCGTACCCGCTCTCCTCCAGCGTCAGCCTCATCATCTCCCCGATGGTCAGGTCGTCCTCCGCGAGAAGGATGTAGGGTTGCGGCATGAAAGGAAACGGATGCGGAGCCATCATTCCAACCCCGGGTGTATCCGTCAATGATCTCTCCATTCTTTTGGCAAAAGGATGCTAAAAACTGTGCCCTCTCCCTCCCGGGACCGGAAGGTCGCCTTCCCCCGCAACAGACGGACGACGGTGGCCACCAGGTACAGGCCGAGCCCGGTGCCGTTGGGCTCGTGCATCACCACGTTGTCGCCGCGGAAGAACTTGCTGAATACCCGCTCCTGCTGGTGCATGGGGATGCCCAACCCCGTATCGCTCACCGTGATGCGGACGTCCGAGCCCTTCTCCCCGGCCTCGAAGCTGATGCTCCCCCCCGGGGGCGTGTACTTGATGGCGTTGGAGAAGAGGTTCGACACGCACTCGCGCAGTAAGCGCCGGTCCGTGCACAGCGTGAGCGTGGGGGGGATGTCCACCCGGACGCCCAGGCGCTTCTCCTTGCAGGGGCCGCTGAATTCCTCCCGCAGCGCCTGGATGAGGTCCCGCACGCACACATCCTCCATGCGCACGGTCACCTTGCCCGCCTCTATTTGGGAGATGGTGAGCATGGCGTCAATGATGCCGGCCAGGTTCACGGTGGCGCGGCGGGCTTCCTCCAGCAGACGCATGTCCCCGTCATCCACCTTCCCCCGCAACGTGCGCAGGGCACGCCCCAAGGTCCAACGGACGCTGGTGAGGGGCGTGCGCAGTTGGTGGGAGGCGAGTGCCACGAACTCGGACTGCGCCATCTCCTCCACCTTCCGACGGTGGATGTCCTGCACCTGGACGATGAAGTAGAGCGGCACCCCTTGCGTGTCCCGCACGAGGGAGGCATTGGCAAGGGCCCAGAAGGCGTAGCCCCGCTTGTGCAGGAGTCGTACCTCCACCTGGATGGCGTCATGCAACCCGCTGATCATGGCGCGCTTCTGCTCTTGGATGAAGGGCTGATCCTCCGCATGGATGATGTCCAAGGGACGGACCTGCGCCGCATCCCGCTCCGCATACCCCATCATGCGGGCGAGGGCCGCGTTCACCTCCAACAGGGCGCCCTCCGGCGTCAGGAGGCACATCCCCAGCGAGGAATCGCGGAAGGCGCGCGTGAACTGCTCCTGGCTCACCGCCAGCTCCCCTGCGCTGCGCTCCGCCTTCTCCTCCAAGGAACGGTACGTATGGCGCAACTTGGCAGTCATTTCCGTGAAGGAGGACGTGAGCTGCCCGATCTCGTCGGTACCCAGGGAACCCGCGGGGAAGATGTGCAGGTCGCCTTCCGTCACCTTCCGTACCTGCCGCGTGAGCTCCGCGAGAGGGCGGATAAGGGAGGAGCGGAGGTAGAAGGAGAAGATCAGAAGCAGGAGGATGCAGAGGGCGGCGAAGAACGTGGACACTTCCATGGCCCGCTGCATGAGCCGTTGCCCGTTCTCCACGTGCTGCCCGAGCAGGATGCTGTGGTACTTGTTCACATCCTCCGATTTTGCTTGGCTGGCCCGGGTGAGGATCATCCATTTGTCCAGCGTGAACCCCGCCGCCGCTTTGTCCCCAAGCCGGATGGCCTCCACCGCTTGCACGCGCATATCCCGGACCTTGTCCCGGCTGCGGATGTACTCCTCGGTGAGTTCCTTTCCCCGCCCTGCAAGCGTGAGGGTGGAGAGCTGCTCCAACAATACACGTTCCGCCGCCTCCGCCGACCGGATGGAGGGGAGCATATGCGCGTCCCCCGTGAGCGCATAGGAGAGCAAGTCGGTTTCCAGATGGCGTCCGCGGTTCGCCAGCTCATGGTTGACATCATGGATTTCCAGGAAGGTGTCCGTATACCGGGAGAGTTCTCGCTGGCGGTCGGCAAACTGGAAGAGCAAGTACAGCGAGAGCGTTCCCCAGATGGCGATGAGGATGCCGAACGGCACGAGGATCTTCTTTGCTAACGTCATAGTTTTGATTCGAGGGTGACGGCGAGCGGATCCATGGAACGCAGGAGTTGCGGATCGATGAGCATCTCCGTCTGCACGGGGAACGGGCATTCCCCCTGGTCGCGGAACCATGCCGCTTCGTTCTCCAGTATGGACATGAGCACGTTGCTCAACGTCACATGGAAGTCAAAGTGCGGCCAGAATATCGCCAACTGCTCGGGCGGGATCTTCAGGTTCCGCTGCACGATGGCCCGCCCTTCTTCCGGGTGCTCCCCCATGAACCGCTCGGCCCTCTTGAACGCATGCAACAGGCGTTCCAGCGCACCCCGCCGGCGGGCACTGTCTTCGGAACGGACCATGAGGACGGAGGATTCCGTATACACGTCGGAGAAGACCGTCTGCGTTTGTTCCCGCGCCGCTTGCGCGGCATCGGAGAGGATCGGGTTCCAGAGGGCGAGCGCTTGCACTTCCCCCTTCTCCCATGCCTCGAGGGACGCGGGCAACGGAATATCCTTCACGATGATGTCGCGGAACGTGAGGCCGTGGAAGCGCAGGAGTTGCTGCAGGACAAACTCCGCATTCGTTCCACGGGGGACGCCCACGGCCTTCCCCTTCAGGGAGACGATGTCCGCACCCGTCCCCCGCAAAATGAGGCCGGTGTTGCGCTCCGAGGTATGGAGTTGGGCGAGCGCCACAAGGTCTTTGCCGTCGCATGCTTGCCGGAGCAACGGGGTTTCGTACGCCACGGCCGCATCCGCCTTCCCTTCCACCAGGGAACGGACGGCATCCCTCCCCACACTATGGGGCTGTAGGACGACCTCCATTCCTTCCTGCGTGAAGAAGCCCCGGTCTTCCGCCACGTAGATGAGGGCGGAGGAGATGAGGGAAGGATACGCGAGCGTGAGTGTCCGGGATCCCCGCGTTGGGGTAAAGAAGCCGATGGCGACCATGCCGGCAAGGGCAACCACCGCTCCCAGGCCGATGATCGCTACCGGAGGACGACGCATGTGGAGGAAGAAGAATAGCGTGCTGGAGAGCGGGAGGGAAAGCAGAACGACACATGGAAAAGTACCAAGCTCCAAGCACCAAGTACCAAACGGCATTCGTTCAGACGATTGGTGCTTGCGACTCTATTTCTCTTTATCATCACCCGTTCCGCTCCCCCAGCACGTCTTCGATGTACAACATCCGCACCAGCACCACGATGCTCGCGGTGAGGGGCATGGCGAGGAGGACGCCCAGGGGACCCAGCAGCACTCCCAACAGCACCAGCGCAATCACCGCCACCACGGGCGGCACGGAGACGGTGTAACGGTGGATAAAGGGAACGAGCAGGTAGCTCTCCACCGATTGGACAATGAGGTACACGCCCGCCACGAGCAAGGCTTGCCACGGTCCGTGGAGGAACGCGAGCAGCACGGCGGGGACCGCCGCCAGGAAAGGGCCGAGGGTGGGGATGAATTCCAGCAGACCAGCCAGAGCCCCCAGAGAAAGGGCGAACGGCATGCCCACCATCGTGAGGCCGACGGCCGTGAGCACACCCACGGCGATCATGGAGAGCAGCTGCCCCAGGAGCCATCGGCGGAGAGTGACGTAGAGGGCAGCCAGCACCTCCGCCACGCGCCCTCGCCGCTCGCGGGGAAAAAGGGTGAGGAAGCCCTGCACGTACGTGCTCGGCTCCAGCGTGAGCGCGATGCCCACAAACACGGCCAGCACGATTTGGAAGAAGGCGTTGTAGGTGGCGGAGAGGAATCCCGCGATGCGGTCCAGGGGAAGAACGGAAGGCAGGGACCGCATGAGGCCGGGGAACAAACGCTCCAAGCGCAGGAACCACGGCTGCGCCTGCAGGGCGGTGACGGAGGAAGGGATGTTCTCCCACACCTGCTGCAACTGCCCCGCGATGCTGGGGACCAGCACCCATCCGATGAGACCGAGGAGCAGGAGGACGAAGGCGAAGGTTGCCGCCAGTGCGCTCCTGCGCCGCAAGCCCATCCGGCGTTCCAAGGCCTCCCGCACGCTGCTGAACCCGATGGCGAGCAGGATCCCGGCGAACCCCACGAGGAGCGCGTCCGCCGTGTACCAGGTGAAGAGGACCGCCCCCGCAATGGCCAGGGTGATCACCACGGCGGTAGCCACCCTCCAACGGAAGTGCCGATCTGATGCTGTGCGTTCGATTTCCAGGGTGTGCGCGGAAGCGTGCCTACCCTGACGGATGCGCACCGCTGCGCCTTACGGCGGGAGGCGTGCTCTCCCGAAGGGCAGTGAAGAGGTGCGGAGAGGTCTCTTTTCCGAATTTTGGCTTCTATTCCACGGAATTTTAGCCATCAAGATCGTAAGCCGGCCGGGGAAAGGCCGTCAGAGAATGTACCTCTATTTCTTTCCCCCACATTCACTATGGAACGCAAAGGATCGCAACAGCAGGGAACGGAGCGTGAAGACCGCAGGGAGGGGCAAGGCATGGAAGAGGAGGAGCGCCGCAGGGGCCAGGACATGCCGGAACAGGAAGGGGGCAACGACGCAGGCATGGGACGGGACGGCAAGATGAAACCGTAAGAGCGGGAGCCGGCAGAAGAAGAACGTACCATCGCACAGAAGCACTATCGTGCAAGAGTGCCATGACAGCCGCCGGTTCCGCTGCTAGGGTTCCCGGCCAGTGCGCCTCCGGAGCTCCCGGCTCTCCGGCGCAACGTGCGCGGCGGCATGCATTGCCGATACGCACCTCTTCGCGCCTACGAGCGACAGCGATGCGCTGTTCCCCGGCTGGATGAAGCTGCTCCCTCCCCCGGAGCAGGAACTGCTGTATGCGCGCATCGCAGCGGAGATCCGCCGTGCGTACCAAGCGGGGCTGGAATGGCTCCACGGGAGCGGCGCGGAATGCATCGTACACTTGGGCGACGTGACCGGCGGCGGGGGAGCGGGCATGGCGCACCCGGACGTGTTGCGCGAGGCGGCGCGCTGCGAGGCGGACTTGGGCGGCTTGGGCGTGCCGGTGCACTACTGCGTGGGAAACCACGATGTGGGTACGCACCAGTTCGGGGACACCCGTGATTTCTCACCCGCGCTCGAAGCATGGGAACGGGTCTTCGGACCCCCCTTCTGGTCGCGGATGATTGCGGACACCCTCCTCCTCGGCGTCGCTTCGCCTGTGGCGGACTACCGCGGGAACGCGGCGGGGTTGCTCCTCCTCAAGCGGGCCCAGGAGGAATTCATTGCGGACACGCTGGCGCAGCACCGGGACAAGCGGTGGACCCTCTTCATCCACAACCCCCTCTCCGTACGCAACCTCCTCCACGTCCTCGCCCCGCACCGGCGCCGGCTCCACGCGGTGGTCGGCGGCGACCTCCACCGGCCGGGCAGCGGCAACCTGCTCCGGACCTTCGGGCGCATGCCGGGCGCGCAGTGGATGACGCGCACCCCCGGCCTCCTCCCCTTCCTCCGCCACACCACCGTGTGCCCCTCCACCGCCCCCCTGTGGTGGAGCGGCTACGGAGCCCTGGAACTCTCCCTTACACCGCGGCGTTTGCACCGGCGCATGGTGACGCTGCCCCGTCCCATGGAAAGCGAACCCATTCCCACCGCATCGCTCCGCTGGTGCTGGAAGGGGATGCATGTCTGAACCCGGATGTTATGGGAGAAGTGTGTTGGGCTTTTCATTCTTCATAACGCCTCCTGGTTTTTGCGGGAGGAAGGCAACAGAAAATTCTTCTCAAGAGCCTTGACCGCCGGAAGTCGCTCCGTAGAATCGGGAAACTTTTACTTCTTACCCATCATTGTGTATGAAAAGATTCCTTAGCCTGTTGTTGTTGGCCGGGTTGATGGCAAGTACAAGCGTAGCCCAGGCGGGGCCCGGAGATCCTCCCGGCGAAGTCCCTCCGCCGCCTCCTGCCCTCCTCACTGACGTCAACATAAATAGAAGCTCGCTGACCAAACAGACGGTAGGAGATACCATCACTTACTCGGTATCCATCGCGGCGAGTAACGGTACGACGAACAAGACGTATCATTGGAAGACGCATTTTTCCATGCTGACGGCTTCAGGTTCGGTTGAAGTTGAAGAATTCGTGACCGATAGGGAGGGGCCGGACGTGGCGCCCGGCCAGACAATCGAACACACTTTTACGTACAGTGTTCCCCTCGCCCAAGATAATCGGACTTTCTATGTTCATTCGATGTTATATGAAGGTACGGATGTGCCGGCGGCATTTGATTTAGAGGCATTTCCAGATGGAACTAGCCAGGCCCTGCCTGCAAATGATTTCTTTGTTAACATTCTACAAAGCATTTCCAAGGTTATCGATCATGGTGATGATTACACGGCAAAGATTTGGGTAGCAATCGCGAATCCTTCAACGCAGACTGCCCAGGGCATGGTACGTGTATTCAACTCTGGCAGCGAGAACCCCGAGGATGCTTTGGGGAACGCAAGCATTAGCGCAGAGCCCGGCAATACCACCAAGTATAAGTTGGTGACGATCAATTTCCACCATGAAGGGTGGGTGGGAGGGGTTTTCCCTGTGAAAGCGAACCTGCAAGCAGGGACGATTTATTCTGACGACCGCGAAGAAGTGCAGAGGGTGGAAGAATAGATCATCCGACAGGTCTCAGATCAGAGAAGCCCGGCCGTTCGGTCGGGCTTTTTGTTGTGTCTTCCCATGACTACGGCAGTTCGATCGTTCCGCGAGGGGAGAAGGGCGCTACGAAGCCGTGGTACACTCTGCGCCATGACGCAGGTCACCTCCCAGGAAACCCGCCGCACCGTCCGCACCTTCGGGTGGGCGTCGTTCCTGCACGATACGGGCGCGGACATGATCTACTCCGTGTGGCCCCTTTTCCTCACGCAGGTGCTGGGGGCGAACAAGACGGCCGTGGGGCTCATCGACGGATTGGGGGACACGGTGGTCTCCGTGTCCGGGGCGGTGTCCGGGTACCTCTCGGACCGCATCCGCAAGCGGAAGGTGTTCGTATGGATGGGCTACGGCTTCGGGACCGTGGCGCGCATCGGGTACGCGCTGGCGCCCACCTGGCTCCTCATCATCCCGTTCCGCATCCTGGACCGCTCGGGGAAGATCCGCAGTTCCCCCCGCGACGCCATCGTCTCCGACCTCTCCACGCACGAGAACCGCGGTTCGCACTTCGGCTTCATGCGGGCGATGGACAACATGGGGGCGCTGGTGGGTATCACCCTCTCACTCATCCTCATCCGCTTCCTGCCGCTCAGGACCATCTTCCTCCTCGCGGCCATCCCCTCCGTGGCAGCCGCGCTCCTGGTGTTCTTCAGTATTAAGGAGAAAGGCATGCACTCCGGCACGCTGTTCCGCGGCATCCGGTTCGGGGACGTCTCTCCCAACCTCCGCCTCTACACCCTCGCCAGCGCGCTCCTGGAGCTCGGCGCCTTCAGCTATTCCTTCCTGCTCCTGGCGGCCAACACCCTCGGCTTCGCCACGGGAGAAGTGCCGCTCCTCTACCTCCTCTTCACGCTGGTCGCCACCATTGTCTCCGTACCGGCGGGGAGACTCGCCGACCGGTTCGGCCGCAAGCCCCTTCTCTATGCTTCCATCCTCTCGTGGATCGCCGTGGGCGTGATCTTCCTGGTCTTCCGGCATCCGCTCATCCTCATCAGCGCCTTCGCGTTCTACGGCCTCCACAAGGGGGCATTGGACCCCGTGCAGAAGACGTTCGCGGCGGAACTCGCCCCCAAGGAATACGTGGCGAGCACGCTGGGGGGCTTTCAGCTCATGATTGGTATGATGAGCCTTCCCTCCTCCCTCATCGCGGGTGTGCTGTGGGACCGCTATGGCCTGCAAGCCCCCTTCCTCTTCGCCATCATCCTCACAACACTTGCGTTTCTGCTCCTCCTCTTTGTGAAGGAGCAGGAATAAGGTTCCGCTACGGGAAGCCGAATATGGGTATATGACATTATATTAATTTGTGTTATAATTATCTTTAGAAACCAACATCCATACCCCCTTGTCCTATGGGCTCCAGAAAAACCCGCCGCGCGGCCCGCATGCCTGCGCTCCTCTCCCTCGCCTTCCTGGCCATGGGCGCCATTGCCGTCGCCACGGCAGGCACACGTCTCGGCGCCGCGGTGACAAGCCCGTTTCCCGATTACATCGTGGAACGCATCGAGATTTCCCCCTCCCCCGCACGCACTGATCGGAGCATCGTCTTCGTCGGCCGCATCCTGAACATTTCCACCACCCGTGCGACGACCCGCACGTACGCATCGCTGCAGCTGGACATCGGTAACAACGGTACGTGGGATCGTACGGGAGGGCAGACCATCGTGCCCAGCCTTTCGGCGAACTATCAGACCAGCGCACAGTGGGCGAACACGGGCGTCCCCCCGCCCCTCGACTGGACGCCGACCGTAGGAACGCACAATGTGAAAATCTGCGCCGCCATCCCCACCGACGATCCAGACTTCCAACTACAGGAGAATGACACGGTGAACAATTGCACCGATCTGGTCTTCACAGTCACCTCGCCCGGCGAGAGCACCACCGGCAACACTTCCTCTTCGGCCCGCTCCAACTCTTCCTCCGTGCGAACGGCAAGTTCCTCCTCCTATTGGAACGAGCGGACCCCCACGTACCAGATCGTGAGCAGCTCAAGCGCCGCCCGGTCTTCCTCCTACAGTTCCTCCTCCTACTGGAATGAGCGGAACGACTACCGGACGGTGGACGGATCATCCAGTTCCGCCCTCCCCGATTACGTCATCCCGTATTCGCGCGTCACGGGCTACACCACGGGGCACATCGACTTCAACGTCACCGTGGAGAACCGCGGGAGCGATGCCGTGGGGAATGGCGGCGCGTACTTGCAGTACAAGATGTACCAGCAAGGGGAGTGGGTGGACCTGTTCCCTTCGGCGATCTCCATCCCTACGCTTGCGGCCGGTGAGCGGCGGGAACAGCGGTGGACGGACAGGGTGACCCAGGAAGGCCCCTTCCCCGTGGGCGTCCACATGGTGCGGGCATGCGTGGACACCGCCGGGGAACTGCGTGAATCCGAGAGCGGCAATAACTGCGGCACCCCCCTCCCCCTCACCATCAACCGTCCGCCTTCCACAACCGCTTCCTCCCGTTCCTCCTCTCCCTCCAACTATTCCTCCGCGTCTTCCTTCTCCAGCTACGCCCCGTACAACTATTCCTCTTCCTCCTCTTCCTTTTCCTGGTCCTCCCAAGCCACCGCCGAAGGGACGGAAGATGACTCTTCCTCAAGCGCCGGCACGGATGCCGCACCCCAGACCGGCTCGCCTTCCTGCCCCTCCCCCTCCTTCACGGATGCGGTGCCGGAATGGGCCTCGGCTGCCATCAACCGTCTCACGGCCCTCGGCATCGTCCGCGGGTACGATGACGGCCGCTTCGGACCATCGGACCAGGTGACCCGCGCGCAGGCGGTGACGATGCTCTATCGCCTCCTCCGCACCACCTCCTTGATCGGCGAACCGCAGGGATGCGTACAGGAATACAACGACGTCTCCGCCACCCACTTCGCCTTCACCCCGCTCTGCGGCCTGCTGCAGGAGGGGAGGATGGACGCTGCGGCGAGCTTCGCGCCGGACCGGCCTGCGACCCGCGCCGAACAGGCGGGCTTCGTCCACCGCATCGCGGGGGACATGCTCCTCGGGAGCTTGGGCCTTGCGGAAGCGGACCTCAACGCGGCCGGCCAGACGTATCCGGATGTCCCCCCCTCGCACCCGCACTTTGCGGCCATCGCCGCCATGCAGCGCACGGGGATCATGACGGGATACCCCTCCGGGAACTTCGGGCCTTCCATCACCCTCAACCGCGCGGAAGCCGCCATGGTGGTGTATCGCGTCCTCACGTTCCTGGAGCAAGGGAACATGGTAACGGCACTCCCCACTTCCTGCGGCAGCGCTTCCTCCGCGGAAACGTGGGGAACTTCCTCCTCCCGGAGCAGCAGCAGTCGGTCTTCCGCCCCGTGGAGCACGGCAAGTTCGAGTTCTTGGGGGTATTCCTCCAGTTATCCCAACACCTGGCAGTCGAGTTCCTGGGGATACTCTTCGAGCTATCCGAACACGTGGCAATCGAGTTCCTGGAGCCCTTACTACAGTTCTTCGTCCCGGGGATATTCCTCAAGTACGGCGAATACGTGGCAATCCAGTTCTTGGGGCTATTCCTCCAGTTACCAGAACACCTGGCAGTCGAGTTCTTGGGGATACTCTTCGAGCTATCCGAACACGTGGCAATCCAGTTCCTGGAGTCCTTCCTATAGTTCTTCGTCCTGGGGTTATAGTTCGGCCTCCTCTTCGTACAGCCCGTCGTACAGCTCCAGTGCAGGGAGTTCTGCCGGCGCCTCCTCGTCAACGCCGGATTATGCGGCGAGCAACCTGTACGCCTACCCCGCACCCATTGTGCAGGGGAGCACCTATTCCTTCACCTTCACGGCGAAGAACCAGGGTGATGCGTACGCGAAATGGTCGCATGCGCGCTACGACATCGACACCGGCGCGAACGGCACGTATGACTATACCGGCGTGATGTATGCGGGCGTGGATCCGCTCGTCCGCGGTCAAACGCGCACCATCACCTGGAGCAGCGCCGTGCTGCCTCCCAAGGTCCCCTGGACCCCCATCGCCGGCACGCACCGCGTGCGCATCTGTGTGAACGTGGCCTACGACGGGCCGCAGGACCTCATCGGTGACACGAACTCCGCCAATAACTGTGCGGAAGCGACGTTCACCGTGGTGGCTCCCGCCGCCGCCTCTTCGTCGTCGTCCTCTTTCTCCTCTTCCTCTTCTCTCGCCTCTTCCTCCTCCTCCGTCTCTTCGTCAGCCTCCGTCCCTACCGGCACCAACCTCCCCAACTACCACGTCTACTCCATGACCGTGGAGGGACGCGGCGGCGGCACGGCGGATGTTGCCGTTGCCGTGCGTAACCGCGGCTTGGGTGATGAGACTCGGACGACGAAGGCAAAGGTGATGTTCGGCACCGCCGGCACGGGGCCGTGGACGGAGTACGGGACCATGCGGGATATCCCCGGCCTCGTCCATGGGACGTACCACGTCACCGACTGGTTCTCCCTCAAGCAGCCGAACGGCCAGGCATTCGCGCCGGGCACCTACTACATGCGCGTATGCGCGGATGCCACCGAAGCCCTCGCGGAATCGAGCGAAGTGGATAACTGCGGCGCGCTGCCCTTTACGATACCGGCGAACTGAAGCGGACGGACGGCACTAGGACGCCGGCCAATCCCGGAAAAACGCGACGATCCACAGGGCCGCCGCGATGGCGATGATGACGAAGGCGATGAGCGTCACCGCCAGGGTGGCCACGGCGAGCGTCATGATGCGCTGCGCGCGGTGCATGGTCTTCTCCATGGGACGCAGGAGGGAGAGCAGAAGAAAGGAGGGGGCAAGGCGCTTGAGGAGTGGCATACGGTTCTGTGACGCTTCTACGGCACCGGCCTTACGTGTATCATCCATCGTCCATGGCTGACCACCCCATCCTCACCCTCAAGCCTGAACGGGAGATCCACCTGAAGAACCGGCACCATGCCATCTTCAAGAACGCCGTGGAAACGTTCCCCGACGCCCCCAACGGCTCCATCGTGGAAGTGCGGAGCGCCGCGGGCGAGTTCCTGTGCTACGCCACCTACAACCCCCGCTCCTTCATTTGCGGCCGCGCCGTGGCGTTCGAGCAAGGTGACCCGCTGCAGGCGATGAAGAGGACCATCAAGCGCGCCGTGGAGATGCGCCGCACGTTCTTCGACGGCGGCGACGTGACCGCGTTCCGCCTGGTGAACGCGGAAGGGGACGGCATCCCCGGCCTCATCGTGGACGCGTACGGCGACATCCTGGTGGTCCAGTTGACCACGCTGGGGATGGACCGCCTGCGCGAGTGGGTGGTGAACGTGCTGGGGGAGCTGGTCTCGCCGCGGGGCATCTACGAAAAGTCCACGGGGCCCGCGCGCAAGAAGGAAGGGATGGAGGGGAAGGAGGGATGGCTGCGCGGGACGGGCGGCACGCGCCTGGAAGTCGCGGAGCGCGGCGTGCGTTCCATCATCGACCTGGCGGGGAGCCAGAAGACGGGGCTCTTCCTGGACCAGCGCGAGATGCGGTCGTTGGTCAGGCAATTGGCGCCGGGACGGACCGTGCTAGATTGCTTCAGCTACGTGGGGGGCTTCGCCCTGTCCGCCCTCGCCGGCGGCGCCGTCTCCGCTGACGCCGTAGATTACGACGGGGACGCGCTGGAACGGGCGAAGGAGAACGCCGCCCTCAACGGCTTCGCGGAGGACCGGTTTGTGACGTACCGGGAGAATGCTTTTGACTTCCTGCGCCGCAAGCCCCTCCCCAAGCCGTACGATTTCATCGTGCTGGACCCTCCCGCCTTCGCCAAGCGCAGCAGCGATATCGAGCCGGCCAAGGCCGCCTACACCGACATCAACCGCATGGCCATGCAGGCGCTCCCCCCGGGCGGCCTGCTCCTCACCTGCTCCTGCAGCTACCAGATGGATATAACGCTCTTCCAGACGGCGGTATTCCACGCCGCGCGCCAGGCCGACCGCACCGTGAAGATCCTGCAGAAGCACCGCCACGCCTTCGACCATCCGATCAACATTTTCCACCCGGAGACTGACTATCTGAAATCATTGTTGCTGTGGGTGGAGTGACAAACAACAAACACAAACAGTGGCCGGAGCCGCGCCCCGCAGGCTGGCCGCGGAACGAGAAGAAAAGAACAGGTTAGCGGATACCCCTTTTTCTCTTCCAGCCGGTGCGGCTCAGGCATCGCTACGTAAACAGATCCGTGCCGTTCCCTTCGGGGCGCGGGCGTTTTCTTGCCCCCTTTCTTTGTCGCGACAAAGAAAGAGAGGATCACACTTCAATCCTCGAGAACAACCAACTCCCTGTGATCATGAGGGCGACGACGAGAAGCGTCAGGATTCCCATATCCAACACCAACGGGTAGTGCCCCATGCCGATGAGGGACCCGCGCAGCGCATCGATGCCATACGTGAGGGGATCGATCCTGGTGAGGACATCGAGGAGGGGGGGCAGGTCCTCCAGGGGAAAGAGCGCTCCGGAAAGGAAGAAGAGCGGCATCACGAGGAAGTTCATGATCAACTGGAAGCCGTGGAAATCCTCCATAAGCGAGGCAAGAGCCGTCCCGAACGCCGTGAAGAGCAACGCGAGGAGAAACATCGTAAGCAGGGTAACGGGCAGCAAGGCCCATTGATCGGGCCGGAACCCCACGACCATGGCGATGAGGAACACCACGATCCCCTGCAGGAACGCCACGGTGGCGCTGCCCAGCGTGCGGCCGATCATGATGTGCAGGCGCGGCACGGGAGCGACGAGCGTCTCCTTAAGGAACCCGAACTGCCGGTCCCAGATGATCTCCACCCCGGAGAACATGGCCGTGAAGAGGATGCTCATGGCGATGATCCCCGGCGCGAGGAATTGGACGTAATTGCCGCCCCCCGCTTTTTCGAAAACGGGCCCGAAGCCGAAGCCGAGCGCCACCAGGAAGAGGAGCGGCTGTCCCAGTGATCCGACAATACGGGAGCGCGAGCGGCTGTACCGCTTTATTTGCCTGAGCCAGAGGATGTACATGGTTCTCATGAGGATGGGATGGTTACTTTCTGCCCATGATGCGCCGGTGCATGCGCAACTGGTCCAAGGCCCCCGCTTCTTCCTCGCGGATCGCGCTGCCGGTGAGGGCGAGGAACGCATCCTCCAGCGTGGGCTGCCCGGTCTGCGTCTTGAGCTCGGCGGAAGTCCCCAGCGCCACGATCTTCCCGTGGTCGATCACCGCGATGCGCCCCGCCACCTTCTCCGCCTCCTCCATATAATGGGTGGTGAGGAAAACCGTTATGCCCTCGGTGCGGTTGAGCCCCATGACATAGGACCACAGGTGGTTCCGGGTCTGGGGGTCCAGCCCGATGGTCGGCTCGTCCAGGAAGAGGATTTTGGGATGATGAAGGAGGCCCCGCGCTATTTCCAGCCGCCGCCGCATCCCGCCCGAGAAGTGTTTCACCTGGTCGTTGCGCCGGTCTTCCAACTCCACGATCCTCAGGAGCTGACCCATCCTCTCCCGCCGCAACCCCTTCGGCACGCCGTAGAGGACGCCGTGGAGCTCCAGATTCTCCCACGCCGTCAGTTCGTCATCGAGGCTGGGATCTTGGAACACGATGCCGAAGGACTTGCGCACCGCATCCTGCTGATAACGGGGATCGAAGCCGTTCAGCTGTATCTCGCCGCTCGTGGGATGGAGCAAGGTGGTGAGCATCTTGATGGTGGTGGTCTTCCCCGCCCCGTTGGGGCCGAGGAACGCAAAGATTTCCCCGGCTTTGACCGAGAACGACACATTGTCCACCGCCGTCAGCGTGCCGAACTTCTTCGTCAGCTCCTTCGCCTCGATGATGGCATTCTGCGTCGTCTGCTCCGTCATGGGCAATGAGCATACAGATGCTTAGGTGATCGAACAATCATCAACACCCTCTTTCTCCCTCACTTGAACAGAAACAAACAATCTACAAACATGGGGGGATCTATGCTCCAGAGACACGCAACAGACCCCCCCCATAGAGAGACAGCCGGAAGGCATCCGCCGCCGCGGGGGGTGAAGGGGAAGGCCCTGCTTCGACATGGCCTGCCGACGAGTCAGCCCCGAAACCTTGGAGGGGCTGACGAGGAGGCACAGGGCCGGGCGGGGGAGCTTCGGCGGCGGAGCGCTTTTCTTTGCCCCTTTCTTTTGTCGCCCTGACAAAAGAAAGGGGGGCTGTCACACTTCAATCCTCGAGAACAACCAACTCCCTATGATGATAAACGCGAAGCGAATAACGATGGAGTACGTCCGGAAAGCATTGAACGCGGCATAATGACTCTTGAAACTGCGCAAGGGGATATGTGAACGGGATGCACATGTCCTCTTTCATATGTTAATTCAAACTGTTAATATTAACATATTATAAGTCTCATGTTACAGAAGGTAACATGTGGCAGAACCCCCCTTCTTCCATGAAAATTCCGCTCCTCCACCGTTCCCGCACCGTTTCGGGTGCATCGACGTTCGATCCCCGCAAGCCGTTCAACGCCCTCCCCCACCTCCCCCCCAAGTACGATTTCGACCAGGTCGCCCTCCTCAAGCAGGTGAACCTGAGCAACATCGCGCTCTCCAAGCTGGATGCGCTCGCCACCAAGCTCCCCAACCTCTTCCTGTTGATGCACCCCCTGCTCGTCCGCGAATCGGTGGCGAGTGCGGGGATCGAGAACATCAACACCACCGTGCGCGAGGTGTTCGAGGCGGAGGTGCTGCCGGAGAAGCAGCAGAAGGGGCCGGCCAAGGAAGTGCTCCACTACCGCGAGGCGATGCTCAAGGGACTGGAGTACGTGGCCAAAGGCCGCCTGAGCGCACACCACATCCTGGAGATCCAGAAGCTCATCGAACCCAAGAAGGAAGGGTTGCGCGAGAAGGGCGTGCATCTGTGGAACGAGAACACCAAGGAGGTGTTCTACACGCCCCCGGAGGGGAAGACGGCCACCTTGTTGCTCGCGAACCTGGAGAAGTACATCAATGAGGATTGGGAGGACGTGGACCCGCTCATCAAGATGGCCGTGGTCCACTACCAGTTCGAATCCATCCACCCGTTTTTGGATGGCAACGGCCGCGTGGGACGCATTCTGATGATCCTGTATTTGATCCTCAAGCGCCGCGTGCGGGCGCCCGTGCTCTTCCTCAGCGGCTACATCGAGCGGCACAAGAACGAGTACTACCGCCTCTTCCGCCAGACCACCAAGACGCAGGACTTCGGGCCGTTCGTGCTCTTCATGCTCAAGGGCGTGGAGGAACAGGCGGCGGAGACGGCCAATACCGTGAGCAACATAGAAGCGCTGATGCAGAAGACGGAACAGGCGCTCAAGAAGAAGTTCCCCAACGCCCACGATTTGATCCTCTGCATGTTCTCTCGCCCTCTCCTCACCATCGACTTCGTGCAGGAATCCCTGGGCCTCTCCGCGCGCCAAACGGCCTCCAAGTACCTCCTGACCCTTGCGAAGATGGGCATGCTGCAGGAGAAGAAAGAGGGGAGGCAGAAGGTCTTCTACTCCACGGAGTTCCTCAAGGCGCTCTCGTGAATGCCTCATTGCTACAGAAAAAAACATACACCTACATTAGCCGGAGCCGCGCCCCGCAGGCTGGCCGCGGAGCTATCTTCAAGAAATAACTGGAGAGGTACCGCCGCCGCAAACAAAACAGAAACAAACAACGGCCGGAGCCGCGCCCCGCTGGCTGGCCGCGGAGCTATCTTCAAGAAAAAACTGGAGAGGTACCGCCGCCGCGGGGGGTGACGGGGAAGGCCCTGTTTCGATACGGCAGCCGACGAGGCAGCCCCGAAACCTTGGAGGGGCTGACGAGGAGGCACAGGGCCGGGCGGTGGGGAGTTCGGCGGCGGAGCGCTTTTCTTTCCCCCTTTCTTTTGTCGCCCTGACAAAAGAAAGGGGAAAGTTGTCAGCAGTAAACACTCACAACTACATATGTTAATCTCATACAGTATTTTTAACATATTTATCGTCATATGTGAGCGCCATTCACATGAGAAACAGACGATCCGCCGTGTGACGAAAGTGTTATTCCATCCCAACTCCGGCCGGACGGTATTGCAAAGGGGCACAGGCGGGGGAGAATGTAAGGTTAACCCGTCTTGGGTTCCCTCTTCCCCCACCCTTATGAACAAAAGAACACTCGGGATGTTGGCTTTGGTGCTCCTCGTGGTCGGCGGCCTTAATTGGGGCCTCATCTCCGTCATGGAGTATGACGTCGTAGCCGCCCTGTTCGGCGCCATGTCGGTGGTCTCGCGCGTCGTCTACGGCCTGGTGGGCCTCGCCGCGGTGTACATCGTCATCGGATGGGTGGCCAAAATGGCCGGTCCGAAGGCCTGACCCCTTCCATCGTATGAAAAAAACGCTTCCGTTGCGCCTGTTTTGGTTTGTCTTGCCCTAACGGATAGGAAAGCTACGCTGGTTCGGCGTGCGGGCGCCGTGCGCTGCGTTTTCTCTCCCCCCTTTTCCCATGAAGAATATCCGGAAGATGGATCTGCTCATCGCCCTCTACATGTTCTGCATCGCGGTGTCGGAACTCATGGGAGCCAAGACGTTTCCGCTGCTCCAACTCGACTGGCTGAAGGTGAACGCCAGCGTGGCCATCTTCACCATTCCCCTCGTCTTCACCATCAACGACGTCATCACGGAAGTGTACGGACGTGAACGCACCCGCAGTGTGATCCGCGCCGGGCTTGTGGTGGTGGCCCTCCTCTTCTTGTTCTCCCTCCTTGCCACCGTCCTTCCGCCCTCCGCCCGCTTCGCACCCACGGAAGAGGCGTACGACACCGTCTTCCGCTTCTCCGCCCGCATGTCGTTCGCGAGCCTCCTCGCCTTCGCCATCGCCGAATTCACGGACCTCTTCATCTTCGTCAAGATCCGCCAGGCGTTGGGGAGCGGGTCGCTGTGGCTGCGCAACAACGCGAGCAACTTCGTGGCGCAGTTCCTGGATACGGTGATCTTCATGTTCGCCGCGTTCTACGCCTTCGATAAGGGATTCGGCGAGAACTTCTCGTTCATCGTGGGCCTCCTCGTACCGTACTGGCTCCTCAAGTGCGCCATGTCCGTGATCGAAACACCCTTCGTGTACGCGGGCGTCAAATGGCTGAAGAAAGGGGAGAAGTGATCCCGGAGACACGGAACCCTGCTGTGACTTTTCCGCAACGGGAAGAGCTTATCTTCCCCTTCCTTCCCCGGAAGTGGACAAGACGTAAGAGAATTGTACGATCTACTTAGGTACAGATTTATTCGATCACTCGATCTTTTGCAAAGGGGGCTCGTCATGTGTACTCGTGGACAAACGGAAAATTTTTTCCTCGAAGACCACCAGGGCGTCGATGTGATTTCCATTGTGAAACAGGAGATCCTCTTCGAGGAAGACAGGAGGTTACTCCAGGAAGGATTTCTCCAACTCCTTCCTCAATTACGGGGAAAAGTGCTTCTGGATGTCAGTCACGTTCGAGTGAATAGCGCAGAGCTCATCAGAGCTTTTGAATGGATGTCACAACAATGCCAACAAGCGGCAATCGAGTTCCGAGTCTTCGGGATGAATGACAAAACTCGTATCACTTGTACGGCTACGCACATCGACAGAACGGTACCCATCCATGCGAACAGAGAAGAAGCCCTGGCCGCTTTCCCCGCCTAACCCTCATCTCTCTGTACCCCCAACGCCTCTTCCCCCGGAACGAGGAGGCGTTTTTTTGGAGAGCGCGGGTCGCCTGTCCTGAGCGAAGCCGAAGGATCGACCCGCAACTGGCAGCCATTCCTCGTCATCACCCCCTCCACACCAAATACCCCACGTAGAGCGCATACGATGCCAACATCGTCCAGCCTTCCGACCGTGTGATCACGTGGCCTTTGCGCTGCCGCCAGAAGAGGAGACGCCTGTGCAGCCACCCCGTATGGGTGAACAGGAAGAGCATGAGGGTGGCGATGACCACCATGAGCAAATCGACGTTCATGGCCGGCTCGAACCGCAGCGGATTGATGAGCGAGCTCACACCCAGAATCCAGAAGATATTGAAGATGTTGCTCCCCACCACATTCCCCACGGCCAGGTCCGCCTTGCCCTTCACGGCCGCGACAGTGGACGTGGCGAGTTCCGGGAGCGACGTCCCCACCGCCACGATGGTGAGCCCGATGAGCGCCTGCGATACGCCCAGGAGCTCCGCGATCGCCGTCGCTCCCATGACGGTGAGCCTTCCCCCGCCGATGAGAAGGACCAAGCCCAGGGCGATGAAGCCGCAGGACGTCCAGAAGCCGCTGTGGTGCTCCCCTTCATCCTTGTCATCAGCGGGATCCAGCCTGCGCATGCCCGCGATGTACCACAGGAAGATGACGAAGAACGCAAGGAAGGTGAGCCCGTCCGTGCGCGAGAGGATGGAGGCATCCGCGCCGTCGATGAGGATGTCGTTCGCCTGTGCGAACAGGATGCCCGCAGCCAGGAGCGAGAGCGGAATTTCCTTCCACACCGTGGAGGTCTGCACGGCAAGGGGCGCGAGGATGGAGGAAATGCCCAGAATGAGGAGGATGTTGCAGATATTGCTCCCCACCACGTTCCCAATGGCGATGTCGTTGGCGCCGCTGAAGCTGCTGAACAGGTTCACCGTGAGCTCGGGCAGGGACGTGCCGAACGCCACGATGGTGAGCCCTATCGTGAGCTGCGAGACGCGCAAAGCCGTGGCGATGGACGCCGCGCCCTCCACCAGCCAATCCGCCCCCTTGATGAGGAGAAGGAGGCCGAGGACGATGAACAGGATGGAGAGAAGCATGGACAGAGCATAGCGCGAGCCGGCGATGGACGAAAAGGCCGGAGGAGCGCTGCCCGGACGCATCATCTTAGAATGCGCACGGGTCGCCTGTCCTGAGCGAAGCCGAAGGATCGACCCGCAGCTTCGGCCTCACGCCGGCTTCGCCAGTTGCACTCCTTCCTTTTCCAGGCGCTCGAGCGCCTCGCGGAGAATGCGTGTGGTGACCGTCCGCCGCTGCCCGATGGGCGCCGGGAAGCAGAGGAGAAGCTTCAGTTCGCGCTTGTCCGTCATTTCCATGTGCACGCGCTGCGCGGGGGAGACCTGGGAGAAGTAGAAACCGCGCATGCGCCGGTCCATCTGGCGCATGGCGTCCTGGGTGTACTTGCTCGTCTCCTCTTCCAGCATCTCCTCCAGGATGTCCGTGGCCTGCCGGCCCTGCTTGGCATCGGCAAGGTAGAGGGGGATCTCCACATTCTCGAAGTCGGAGGTGCTGTGGTAGTTCACCAAGTTGCCCGTGAGAAGGAGGGAATTGGGCAGGCGGACGACCTTCCCGGCCCGGGAGACGTCTCCCAGGTTCGGCGCGCGGGATGCGAGGAGCGTGGTGTGGATGACGCCGATGTCCAACACGTCGCCCGTCACCTCGCCCATGGTCACGCGGTCGCCCAGCTTGAGCGCCCCCTTGTACGTGAGCCATCCCAGGAAGGACTTGATGAGGTCCTGGAGCATGAAGATGAGCGCCGCGCCGATGACCGCGAAGACGGTGGTGAAGCCCGGAAACTCGGCGTAGATGCGCTGGAAGATCCAGAAGAACAGGCTCAGGTACACCACGGTGGTGAAGATCTTGGCCAAGGCGTAGCGGATCTTGCGTTGCGGGATGCGCAGGATGACGAAGGTGCGCAGGAAGTGCTCCACCCAGATCACCGCCAGCACCGCGCCCAGGTACCACAGGATGCCCAAGAAGAGCGTCATATTGGCGTTGCGCTGCTCCAGGAGCAGCTTCCCGAGGCGCGTCTGCTGTGCCGAAAGGGCGGGAGTGAACAGGTCGATGCCCTCCTCCAGCACCACCCTGCGGGCCAGCAGTTCCGGATAACTTTTGGTGATCATGAACACGCCCGAGCCGCCGGTCCCTCCCTCCTTATAGAACCGCTCCTCGTCGTTGAGGAGGTTGAGGTCCACCGTGCTCTCGTTGAGGCGGCTCGTGAGGTCTTCCACGATCTGCCGCTGCCGTTCCAAAGCCTTCCCTTCCTCCACCTCCTCGCCCTCCGGCGTTTCCGTGGGCTGGATGAGGGTGTTAAGATCCTTCTCCAGGAGGGAACGGATGCGGGTGCGTTCCGTGGCGATGGAAGGCTCGTAGACCTTCCGGTTGCGCTCATTCTTGACGTATTCCGTGTAGTAGTTCTTGAGGCGCGTGATATCCACCTCGGGTTGCGCCGCGGAGGCAAGGGGAACGGCGCAGCACAGCGCCACGAGGAAGATGCTGGCGAAAGAGAGGACGCGGGGGTTCATGAGGTGACGAGTGTAGCGGGGAAGGAATGCAAAATGCAAAACGGTCACTCCGCATTTTCCATTTACTCGCCGCTCTCCCCGGAGGCACACTGTCTGCCGATGAAGCCGCACGCCTCCCGCCGGGAAACATTCACCACGGCTGCGGGGACGCTCCTGCTCGCGCTCCTCGCCTTCATCCTCTGGCTTCCCGCGGAAACGTCGCTGCGGCTGCTTTCGAGCATCGGCATCGCTTCCCTCCTGCGCACGCCCTTCCTCATCCCCGCCGTCCTCCTGCTCACGCTCCTGCTGGGGTACAGCCTGGTGGAGAGCTTCTTCCGCCACCGCGACTTCTCCCCCCTTTTCTTCGCATTCTTCGGCGTGAGCATGCTCCTGCTCGCCATCCTGACCGACCTCCCGCCCCTCGTCCCGCTCCTCTGCGGCTGCAGCATCCTCATCGCGGGCATCTGGAGCATCGCCGCCCCCACCACCGCCCCATTCGACGTCACCGCGTTGCCGGGCCTGGACGAATTCATGGACGCCCCCGCCGCCCCCCAAGACCATGAAGAACAATGACCCGCTCTCCGCCGGCCACCCCTGGAAGCACATCCTCCGCAAGTCGGTGCTCGGCCCCCTCCTCGCTGGCATCCTCCTGGCCATGGCGGCTTCCATCCTGCTCACGGGCGCCTCGCGCGCGTTGGTGGAGCTGACACCGGGCGAAAACCCCCTCCTCCCCCTCACGGTCTTCATCATCATCCTCATCGTGCTCCTCACGGCCACGTTCACCGTGCAGGCCGTGTACTTCCACATCATCGCCGTGCACCTCAAGAACGACCGGGAAAAATCCGTCTTCGTGCGCATGGCCACGGATACCATCCGCACGCCCGTCACGGGGCTGCGGTGGCTCACCGAACTCTTTCTCTCCGGGGAATTCGGGGCAATTTCCGGCGCACAGAAGGAGAGCATCGTGAACATGGACGCGGCCATCCGCCGCTTGATCAACCTGCTGGACGAGCTGCTCAAGGTGATGCGGATGTCCGGGGGCTTGGTGCACTACAACCCCACGGCCGCGGATCTCACCGCCCTCCTCAAGAGGTCGGCGGGGGACATGAACGCGGTGGCGTCCGCCAAGCTCCAGCGCATCGGCTTCGGCCAGATTTCCACGGACGTGGACATTTGGCTGGATGAGCCGCTCATCCGCCACCTCTTGGCCGCGCTCCTGGGCGCCGCCGTGCGCCTGGGTGACCTGAACACCACCGTGGTGCTGCACGCCGAGCCGCTGGAGAAGGACGACATCACCATCGGCATCACCTACACGGGGCAGCCGATGCTGCTGAAGAAGGACGCGGACGCGGAAGCCCGGCACGCCTTCCCCAACCTGCCCCCCCATGTGGGGGATTTGGACCTCACGGTTTCTTGGGAAATCCTCAGTGCCGCGCAGGGGCGATTCTGGACCAAGCACAAGGACCCCGAACACACACTCTTCATCTCGCTGCCGCGGAAAGGGATGGCGCGGGGCGTGTGACGCTTTCGATGCCCAAACGGTGGCCGTTCCGCGCAGGGAACCGTATACTGTGCGTTCTTCTGCATGGAACAGGACCTCTACAACACCGTCATCGGCGAAGCGATGGAAGCCCTCCCCGCGCACATCCGCGAAGAAGTGAAGGATGTGGTGGTCGTGGTGGAGGAGCGGCCGATGCGCCGCCCGGGCGCCGTGCCCATCCGGCGCGGACAAGTGCTCCTGGGCCTCTATGAAGGCGTGCCGCGCACGGCGTGGGGGAGGGAGTTCAGCGGCAAGCTGCCGGACAAGATCACCCTCTTCCGGGAATCCATCGAGCTTGTGGCCGGATCGCCGGAGGATGTCCCCTCCCTTATCCGCGAAACCCTGTGGCACGAGATCGGCCACTACTTCGGTCTCGGACATGAAAAAATTCATGAAATGGAAAAACGTTGGAGGAAGGACAGACGGAATGACAGAAAATGACGCCATCTATGAACAAGATGCCACCGCGGCGAAGCGGTATCGCCGTTTCTGATACACCGGCAACCCCCACCATGCCCCTCTACTCCCATGCCGCGCAGCCGGGTGGCACGAGATCGGCCACTACTTCGGTCTGGACCATGACAAGATCCACGCGATGGAGGAGCGGTGGAGGAAGAGGAGACGGAAGGGCGCCCCCTGAGAGGGGAAGGGGAAGGATGCCGCGGTCCGCACTGCAGGCAGACTGACGGATGGAGGAAAAGATGTGGAGCGTGACGGATGAAAATGCCCTTGCCCCGGGAGTGAAAAGAATTACACTGGCGCCTTGTTCTTTGTTTTTTTGTGTCCTACGGGACAGAAAGGATTCCAATCATGTTTGGAAAATTGTTCGATTTGTTGGTTTCCGTGGCAGTGAACGGGCTCATTGCGCTCTTCCTCTCAGGGATGATCTGCATTGTGCTGGCCTTGGTCTTGATGTTCGCGTCTATCCCCATCGGGATCATCGCGAACACGGATCCGACGGCTTTTCTCCAGTCCTTGATGGACACGTGGATGTTTCGAATCGTCTATGTCATCGTGTTTGCAAACTTGATGATGGACACATACAACGTCCCCAACCTCAAGGGATTGGTGTGGAAGAAACGCCACAAGACAGAACAAGCGTCCTGAGGATTCTCAGGAACAGACCGGTAGCGGAGCAATCCGCTGCCGGTTTTTTATTGCCCCTTCCGCCCTATCCCAGGAGCCCGCTCAGCGCCACCCCCAGGAAGTACGGCCACAGGAGGAGCGCGAGGACGCCCTTCCAAAAGCCCAGCTTGAGGAAGCCGATGGTGAAGAGCCAAAGGGCGAACCACAGGCCGCCCGTGAACGTGTGCTGCTCGATCTTGATCTTCTGCATGGGGGTAATGATACAGGATCGGGCAAGGCGAACGCTCCGTGGTTCCGCCGGTTTGCGTCTTTCTTCTCCGGATCTTCCCTTTGCAGAGCCCTTGCCCCTCCGTATACTTCCTTTGCCCTGTCTCGGTTACGTGACAGTGTTCTTTCCCTTCGTTCACTCTCCCGCGTTGGAACGGGGCTTGCCCCGCACCGACGCGAACGCAGTGAACGTCTGGTACGGGGCCCCATCGTCTAGCGGTTAGGACACAGGATTCTCATTCCTGTAACCGGGGTTCGATTCCCCGTGGGGCTGCCACTACGTGCGCGTGCTTTTAGACCCGCTTGCCTAAGCCAAAAAGTCGGCATCCGTGAGACCCAGAATTGCGGTTCCAGACCCGGTTGGGTCGACCTCTTCGGCACACTGTTCCCTCCGACGGAATACACTACGATGTTGGCGAATTTCATCACGAACGAATGGCAGGATTTCCCCTGCTGCGTTCCATGGGCAAGGCGGATATCTATGTCAGCACGTTTGTTCACGAACTGCCGGAGGAGCTCCGACTGGGAGGAATCGGTATCGGCGAGAAGGAGAATGTGCCGAGAAGTCCTTATGTTATCAACAGAGCTATTCACAGCCTCATTCTAGTGAGCGAAGTAACGAGAAGAAAGGCGTCACATCTTATCTACAATGTTCTTGTCAGTGAGCAACTGAATACTTCTCCTTCCTATCTATTGCTGTCATTGCTGTCGCTCGTTTAACTGTTTGAGCCACAAGAGTAGCTTCCAACGTTCGGTTATGCGACTCGGCAATGATTTGTTTCTCAGCTCTGATCCGATTATCGTCGATGGTCTCTTTCAAAATGATTTCAGTGAAATGATAATTTTCTGTTATTAAATATGACAGCATCGGCCTTCGAGAATTGCGCGTGATGAGTTTTATTTTCTGAAAACCCTGATCCACGGACCATTTCTCGGCGTAATGCATCAATGACCTCAGAAGACCTTTGCGACGAAAAGCGGGAAGCACTCCCACCCTCCAACAGTAGAAAGAGCCATCTTGATAGCGGTCATAGCCTATGAAGAAGCCTGCAGGTTTCTTATTGAGGTATCCAATGAGACATAGAAACTTGGCGTTTCCGATCTTGTTTCGGTATTCCTCTTCTGTCCGCTCACCCGCTTCGGCGAATTCCTCAACTTGTTCAACAAGCAGCAGGATGTCCTTCAGAGAGGCCGGAACGATGTGAATGGAGGGATTCATGCCTGGACGTCTATTTTACCAGTTTGACGATCAAGGAAAGCGAGAATTTCCCAGTTAAACGCTTCGGGGTGATCAAGGCTGTGCAAAGGGAAGATGATGGTTTTGACGTACGATAAGCGGCATCCACTTAACAGAGATTCCCCCCGGCTTTTGCACGGTGTAGGCTTTCCGTTGACCCCCCGGAGGGATCCCTCTTCCCCCTGCCCCCATGACGGAGAACACCCAACCCAAGCGCGGCATCCTGCATTCGCCCGCGGGCCCGCTGCTGTGGTCCCTCCTCTTCCTCGCGGCGTTCACCGCGGTCTTCTTTATGCAAAAGCCTTCGACGCTCGTGATAGGGAATGAGACGATCAAGGGCATCTTCGCCACGTACGGCCCGGCGGCTGGCCCCGTCTTCGCGCTCCTGTGCATGGCTGCCATGTACCTACTGGCGGGCATCAAGCGCCTCGCGGGGTTGCGGCGGTTCCGCTTCCTCAATCCGGTGGTGGTGCTCCTGGTGATGCTCCCGTTCCTGGCGCTCGGGTACCAGCTCGCGTACCGGGAGAAGCCGTACACGGACATCGCACGCGGCATCATCGGCACGCTGGCCATGCCGTTGCTCCTCTCTTCCCTCATCGTCGGCGCCCTCGCCCTGGCGTGGCTCGCCTGGACCTTCATCCGCCGCCCTTCCCCACCATCCCATGCGTAAGGCTTGTTCCCGTTTCCTCCTGCTCCTTCTCCCCCTGGCCCTCACGGGCTGCATCGGCGAGCTGATGGCCGTAGTGTGCGATTTCGTCCCCGATGGCGACCACTGTTACCAGTCCGCCGCCGTGCAGCAGGGACGGGTGGAGGAGTGCGAGAAGATCGAGGGGGAGGGGTTCAAGGGCAGCAACCCGCCCCGCGACAAGTGCTACCTGATGATCGCGGAGAACACGGGGGATTACGGCGCCTGCGACCAGATCCGCGGCGGCCCCCTGTCCTACACGCGGGAGGAGTGCATCATGGGCGCAGCGGTGAAGAACGAGGACCCGGCGGGGTGCAAAAAGCTCTCGGGCAGCGCCTTCCGGCAGTGCAAGGAACAGGTGGCGGGAGGCATTTCCGCGGACAAGCTGAAGGAAATCACGGACGAGGTGGAAGCGGCCAAGAGCGCCGCCGGCGCCGACCCGGAGGACGCAGGCGCAAAGGAGAAGCTGGCGGCCCTCCTCGCCAAGCAGAAGGACCTCTTCGAGTTCGCTTCCCCGGCCGCCCAGTCGCAATTCATGAAGGCCGCGCGGGAGGAGATCATGGCGGACGTGGAGGATGAAGACGTGAAGTCGGAGATCTCCAAGATATTCATCGCCTACCGCGGGCAGAACCCCGGCATGGACATCAACCAGCAACTGGCGAAGATGGAGGAAATACGGGACCAGCAGGAAACCTCCAAGCGCCTCGACGAGTACGCCAACACCCTCATGGACCAGATCAAAGACGGGGCGGGCGACTTCGCAAGCGACACCATGGACGACCTCTACGGGGACGACATCGAGGAGTACAAGGAAGAGATGGCCAAGAGGGGCATGAAGTACCTGGAAGAGAAGGGGGGCAAGGAGCTCAAGCGGGGGATAGAGCACCTGGAGTGGCTCAAGGGGAAGTACGACGCGGCATCGGAGCAGTACGAAGCGGTCTCCGAACAGATCGAGAAGCTGCAGAAGGTCTACGACGAGGCCGCAGAGGTGTACCGGAAGATCGAGGCGATCAACAAGCTGGTCGCCGAGGGGAGAATTGACGTGAAGAGGGCGAAGGTCCTCCACGGCGCCGTCTACTTGGGCAAGGGACTGGAGTACGCCACTTCCTACGTCCCCGTGTTCGGCAGCACCATATCCACGATCAGCAAGGAGACCTTCGACGCCACGGTGAAGTTCGCCACCAAGCGCGCCGAGCGGACCACGGCGCTGGACAAGTGCATCGAAGATCCCGAGCACTGCGATACCGACGGCATTTCGGCGTACTGAGTGCTACACCTCTTTCCGCCTATCAGGAGTGGTACAAGCCCCGCACTTCGAACAGCAGCCAGAAGCCGATGAGGGAGCCCACCAGGCTGCCCAGTGAACCGTAACCGACAGCCATATTGAGGAGAGTGGCCGCCGTGGTGAGCACGGTGCCGTAGAAGAGATAGTTCCATCCCTTCTTCCGCCGCGCGCCGAGCGGTTTGAACGCGAGCAGCTCCAGGGCGCAGGCGATGATGCCCGCGATGACCGTGATGAGGAGGACGAGCGGCGTGATGCCATTGGCCAGCAGAACGACGGAAGCGAAGGAGAAGAGGGTGGCCATCGCCCCGGCGGAGAGGAGCGCGAGGAGGCCGAGGGCGCCGAAAATGAGGGCGATCCAGGGCGCAATATTGGCGATCGTCTGCCGGGCGCTCTCGGGCAAGTGCGGGAACTTGGCGAAGAGCGGCGCCATCCATTTTTCCAGCGCAGCCATCTTCTGTTCTGCGGCAACGGGGATTGCGGTGTCCATGGGGGGGGAGGGGGTAGG